>NZ_DASVNN010000016.1:0-47916 GCF_036383835.1 Ramlibacter sp. | reverse complement strand
TCTGAATCCGGAACGGGTTTCGATGCCCGACTTCGACATCGACTTCTGTCAGCACGGCCGCGATCGTGTGATTCAGTACGTGAAGGACAAATACGGCGCCGACGCCGTCTCGCAGATCGCGACCTTCGGCTCGATGGCCGCGAAGGCGGCGGTGCGCGACGTCGGCCGCGTGCTCGACATGAGCTACACCTTCTGCGACGGCATCAGCAAGCTGATCCCGAACAAGCCCGGCACGCACATCACGATCGCCGACGCCCTGGAGCAGGAGCCGATCCTCAAGGAGCGCTACGAGCGGGAAGACGAGGTCAAGACGCTGCTCGATCTCGCGCAGAAGCTCGAAGGCATGACGCGCAACATCGGCATGCACGCGGGCGGCGTGCTGATCGCGCCGGGCAAGCTCACCGATTTCACGCCGCTGTACCAGCAGCCGGGCAGCGACTCCGCCGTCAGCCAGTACGACAAGGACGACGTCGAAGCCGCCGGCCTGGTGAAGTTCGACTTCCTGGGCCTGGCCACGCTGACCATCCTGGAGCTCGCGCGCGAGTTCATCGTCAAGCGCCACCCGGGCCAGGAAGGCTTCGCCTTCGAGAAGATCCCGCTGGACGATGCGCACACCTACCGGCTGTTCACCGACGGCAAGACCGAGGCGGTGTTCCAGTTCGAATCCCGCGGCATGCAGGGCATGCTGCGCGACGCGAAGCCCTCGCGGCTGGAGGACCTGATCGCGCTGAACGCGCTGTACCGGCCGGGCCCGATGGACCTGATCCCCAGCTTCGTGGCCCGCAAGCACGGCCGCGAGACGGTGGAATATCCGCATCCCGCGGTGGCCGACATGCTCAGCGAGACCTACGGCATCATGGTCTACCAGGAACAGGTGATGCAGACCGCGCAGATCCTGGGGGGCTACTCGCTCGGTGGCGCCGACCTCCTGCGCCGCGCCATGGGCAAGAAGAAGGCCGAGGAGATGGCCGAGCACCGGGAGCGCTTCCGCGCCGGTGCCGACAAGACGCACGGCATCCCCCAGGAGAAGGCCGACGAGATCTTCGACCTGATGGAGAAGTTCGCGGGCTACGGCTTCAACAAGTCGCACGCCGCCGCCTACTCCCTGCTGGCCTACCACACGGGCTGGCTGAAGGTGCACTACACGGCGGAGTTCTACTGCGCCAACCTGACCATCGAAATGGACAACACCGACAAGCTGAAGGTGTTGTTCGAGGACGCGGTCAACAAGTTCGGCATGACCTTCGAGGCGCCGGACATCAACCGCGGCACCTACCGCTTCGAGCCGATCTCCAACAAGGCCATCCGCTACGGCCTGGGCGCGGTCAAGGGCACCGGCCAGTCGGCGGTCGAGGCGATCGTGGCGGCGCGGGAACAGGGCGCATTTACCAGCCTGTACGACTTCTGCTGCCGCGTGGACCGCGCGCGCATCAACAAGCGCACGGTGGAGGCGCTGATCAAGGCCGGCGCCTTCGATTCGCTGCACATGAATCGCGCCGCGCTGGTGGCGTCGATCGACCGCGCCTTCGACTTCGCGGCCACCACCGAGGCCAACGCCAACCAGGGCGGCCTGTTCGACATGGGCGACTCGCATGCGGCCAGCACGCAGGAACCCGATCTCGTGGAAGTCATGCCCTGGGGCGTGAAGGAGCGCCTGTCCAACGAGAAGACGGCGATCGGCTTCTACCTCTCGGGCCACCTGTTCGACGAGGTGGAGCGCGAGGTGCGCCGCTTCTGCAAGCGCCGGATCGAGGAACTGGTGGACACGCGCGAGCCGCTGATGCTGGTGGGCATCGTCAACGACCTGCGCGTGATCAACGGTCAGCGCGGCAAGCTGGCGCTGTTCAAGCTGGACGACAAGAGCGGCGTGATCGAGGCGGCGGCGGACGAATCCGTGTACAGCCCGCACCGCTCCTGGTTCAAGGACGACGAGCTGATCGTGGTGCAGGCCAAGCTGCAGCCGGACCGCTTCTCCGGCGGCTTCCGCCTCAACATCCAGCAGATCTGGGACCTGGCGACGGCGCGCTGCCGCTTCGGCAAGTACCTGAAGGTGGCCGTCAACGGCACGGCGCCGGACATCCAGCGGCTGGTGCGCGACTTCCCGCCGAGGAAGGAACAGACGGAGCAGGGCGAGCTGCTGCGCGGGCTGGGCGTGCGGCTGCTGGTGCAGCGCGAATCCGCCACGGCGGAACTGCAGCTGGGGGAACAGGCGAAGTTCTACCCGACCGACGCGGCGCTCGCGAGCTGGATGGCGCAGGCCCATGGCGGGCTGGCCCAGATCGTCTACGAGAGCTGATCGCGCGATGCGCCCTGCGCCCGCGCTGTTCATCCAGCCGCATTACGACGACGTGGCCTTGTCCTGCGGCGGCACGGCCGCGCGTTTCGCGTCGCTGGGCCTGCAGCCGCGCATCGTGACCGTGTTCGCGAGCGAGGTGCTCGATGCGATGGTCGGGCCCTTCGCCGAATGGAAGCACGAGCGCTGGGGCCTGGAGGATGCCGAGGCGGTCGCCGCCGCGCGGCGGGAGGAGGACGCGTGCGCGTCCGCCGTCCTCGGCTGCGACGTGCGCTGGCTGGGCCTGCCCGACGCGATCTACCGCGGCGATCGCTATGCCAGCGACGCGGACCTGTACGGCGGCCTGCATGCGGAGGAACTCGCTTTCGCGGAGCATCTCTGCGAAGAGCTCATGCACCTGCCGGAATGGCGCCCGGGCAACCAGGTCTTCGTGCCGCTGGCCGTGGGTGCGCACGTGGACCACCAGATCGCCTTCGAAACGGGGCGGGTGCTCGCGCGGCGCGGCGTGGAGGTGTGGGCTTACGAAGACCTGCCTTACGCCATCCACACGCCGCAAGGCGTGGCGCGCAGGCTGGAGCAGGTGGGCGATGCAGTGGAACCCGCCATCGCCGCGCCGGTCGCGGAGTCGATGGACACCAAGCTGGAATCGGTGGCCTGCTACGCCAGCCAGCTGCCGGTGATCTTCCGCTTCCGGCCCGACTTCCGGGCCGCATTGGCCGACCACGCGAGCGCGGTCGGCGCGGGCGAGCCGGCGGAAAGGATGTGGCGGGTGCGCGGGTGAAGCCGCGCGGCGGCCGCTCAGGCGTCCAGCCGCAGCTTCGACTCCGCGATCACCCGCTTCCACTGGTTGAAGTCGGCGGCCATCTGGCGGGCGAAGAGCTCGGGCGAGCTCCTGACCGGCGTCGAGCCGGAGTTGATGAGGCGCCTCGTCACGTCCTCGGAGGCGAGCACCTCCTTCAGCGCGGCATCGAGCTTCGCGATGATCGGCGCGGGCGTCTTTGCGGGCGCGACCAGGCCCACCCAGTTGTTGATGTCCAGGCCCTTGAGCTCGGGG
Source organism: Ramlibacter sp. (assembly GCF_036383835.1). Lineage (GTDB taxonomy): Bacteria > Pseudomonadota > Gammaproteobacteria > Burkholderiales > Burkholderiaceae_C > Ramlibacter. The sequence continues at coordinate 44,569 of NZ_DASVNN010000016.1, read as the reverse complement.
AAGGGCAGCTCGGCGAGCGCCGGCACGTTCGGCAGCGCGGGCGTGCGCTTCGCGCTGGTCACCGCCAGGCCCCTCAGCGTGCCGGCCCGGACGTCGCCCGAAGTGGTCGGCACGGCCGCCAGCATGAGCGGGATCTGCCGTCCCAGCACCTGCGCGCGGGCGTCGCCGCCGCCGCGATAAGGGATGTGCGTCGCGAAGAAGTTCAGCCGCAGCTTGAGCAGCTCCATGGTCAGGTGCGCGGTGCTGGCCACGCCCGAGGTGCCGAAGTCGATGGTGCCCCTGCCCGTGCGCAGGTTCTCCTTGCACAGGCGCACCAGCTCGCCGAAGTCGCGCGCCGGGAAGCTGGGATGCGCGGAGATCAGGACCGCCGAATCCACGACCTTGGCGATCGGCGCGAAGTCCGCGAGGGGGTCGAAGCCGGCCGAGGGGTTCGCGGCGGGGATGGTCACGTGCGTGCCGTCGAAGGCGGTCAGCAGCGTGTAGCCGTCCGCCGGGCCGGACGCGACCATCCGCGTGGCGATCGCGCCGCCCGCGCCCGTGCGGTTCTCCACCACCACGGATTGCCCCAGCACCTCGCCCAGGCGCGGCGCGATGTTGCGCGCGGTCTGGTCGGCGATGCCGCCCGGCGCCAGGCCTACGACCAGCCGGATCGGCTTGTTCGGGTAGTCGTCGGCGCGCACCGTGGGGGCTGCGGCGACGGACGAGGCGAGCAGGCCCCGGGTGAAGTTGCGGCGGGTGATCATGCGGCTTCCTGGTGGATGGGGGAGGTGAGGACGTACCGCCCCTTGATCTGCGAGCGGTGCAGCGTGCGGACCTGGTCCGGCGGGAAGGCGTCGCGCCGGTGCATGGTGGTGAGGTTGTTCCACAGCACCACGTCGCCCAGCCGCCACTGGTGGCGCAGCGTCACCGCTTCGGCGGTGGCGTAGCCCCAGATCACGTCCAGCAGGCGATCCGATTCGGCCAGCGGCAGGCCCGGGATCCATGCATTGCGCCGCCGCCCCAGGTAGAGCGTGTGCTCGCCGGTCTCCGGCTGCACGATGACGACCGGATGCGGCGTGCCCGCCGAACGGGTGGGATCGTCGTTCGCGACCATGCCCTTGCGCAGGTTGCCGCCGCTGTCGTAGGTGCCGTCGTGCTTGATCGTGAGCGTGCGCGCGAGCGCGGCCAGGTCGGCGGGCATGCTGCGCAGCGCCGCGGGCATGCCGGCGAACCAGGTGTCGCCGCCGCTGCGCGGCAGCTCGATCGCCCACAGCATCGAAGCGTGCGGCGGCCGTTCCAGGTAGGACATGTCGGTGTGCCAGGCCGCTTCGCCGTCGCCCAGCGCGCCGACCGGCTCGCCGGCGGCGTCCTTGCGGTTGGACACCACGTAGAGGTTCGGGTGGCCGGGCACGCTCTTGCGCCCGGCGCCCTGGTTGGGCGGCGGATCGAGCTCGCCCAGCATCGCCGAGAAGCGCTCGAAGCCGGCATCGGTGAGCTGCTGGTCCCGCATCACGATCACGTGGTGCCGCTTCCAGATGTCGTACAGCTGCTGGAATTCGGGCGCGGTGATGCGTGCGAGGTCCACGCCGTCGATGCGGGCCCCCAGCGCGGGCGTGAGGGGGGTGTGGCGAAGCGTCATGCCTGTCCTTTCAAACCAGTCCGGCGTTGCGCGAGGCGAGCGAGAGGTCGACGAAGCGCGATCCGGCGCGCTCGCTGCGGCTGAAGCGCAGGTTCGTGTAGCCGAGGTCCAGCCCGTTCACGCGCGCCATGCCCTCGATCAGCGCGGCGCGGCCGTCGCCGCGCGCCTGGCGCAGGCCCTCGGCGAGCGCCAGCCCGGTGATGAACCCCTCCAGCGAGACGGGGGTGACGGCGATCTTCATCTCCCGCGCGTGCGTGAGGAAGTCGCGCACCACCATGTATTTCTCCCTGGTGTACTCGGGCACCACCACGCTGAAGCCCACGCCCGCCGCGCTGGAGCCCAGCTCGGCCAGCAGCTTCTCCCGGTCGACGAAGGAGATCACCATCTTCGGCAGCACCAGCGTGCGCGGTGCGTACTCGCGCAGGAAGGTGGTGAGCGGCGCGTTGTTCGCCAGGATGATCAGCATCTCCGGCGGGTTGCTCTCCAGCGCCTTGAGCGCGCTCGCGTTGAGCGCCGGACCCTTGCGGTCGACGCCTGCCGTCACGGTGAGCTGGCCGCCATGGCGTGCCAGGATCTTCTCCAGCAGCGGCACGTTGGTGGCGCGCGCGTCCTCGAGGTGCACGAAGCCGAAGCGCTGCACGCCGAGCAGGCGGTAGTGCCGCACGATCGCCTCGAGCTCGCGCTCGTAGCTCGCCCGCGTGGTGAAGGTGGTCGGCGCCTTGTCCCCGTACAGCAGCGGCGTGCCGGAGAAGGCACCCACGAGCGCGATCCCTTCCTTCGCGGCGAGGAGCGCGCCTGCTTCGGAGCAGGGGCGGGTGGTGAATCCGGTGAGGCCGACCACCTGGCGGGCGGACACGAGCTGCTCCACGTTCGTCTCGGTCTTCGCCTTGTCGCCCTGGTCGTCGAGCGTCAGCAGCTGCAGGGGCCGGCCCTGCACGCCGCCGGCGCGGTTGACGGCGTGGATCGCGGCCTGGAGGCCGTCGCGCATCGCGGTGCCGAAGCCTGCCTGCGGCCCGGTGAGCGCGGCGGACTGTCCCACCACGATCGGCGAGGCCGCCGCCGCATCGCGCACGATGGCCGGGCCGATGCCGGCCGCGAGTGACAGGCCGGCGCTGCGCGCCAGGAAAATGCGTCGCTGCATGTTCGTTCTCCCTCCCCTTTTTTATTTGCGCGCCGGTGCTCCCGCACCCCCTCGGCCGCGCCCGCAAGTGTCCGGATGAGTCAGGGCCGTTGCCTAGGGGGATTTGGAGGGCTGGGCCTCAACTTACCAATGCTTGCAAATAACGCTATCGAATCGGGAGCGGTGCGATGAAGCAGGTGGCCGCTTGCGACTGGACGTTAGGCGCGTCGCTTAGGGCTGGCTCAGCGGCATCCCGAATGCGGTTGCAACACGAACGGCCTGCCGTTCCGCGCTAGGCGGCTTCCTGCTGGATCGGCGACGTCAGCGTGTAGCGGCACTTCAGCCGCCAGCCTTCCAGCACGCGCGCCGCGCCCGCCGGCACCGCCTCGTGCCGGTGCAGCATGGTGAGGTTGTTCCACAGCACCACGTCGCCCGGCTGCCAGCGGTGCCGCCAGGTCACCGCGTCCGCGGTGGCGTAGCTCCACACGATGTTCAGCAGGCGCTCCGATTCCTGCTCGGACACGCCCAGCACGCGCGCGCCGCGCCGCTGTCCGAGGTACAGGGTCGGCTCGCCGGTCTCGGGCTGCATCACGACCAGGGGATGCACCTGGGGGCCGTGCTGCAAGGCCATCCAGCGCAGGCGCGCGACGAGGTCCGGCGGCATGAAGTGCAGCGCCGCGGGCAGGCACGACAGCCACAGGGCGCCGCCCGCGGGCGGTGCTTCCACGTTGTGCAGCAGGCAGCCGAAGGAGGGCCGCTCGGACGTGGACTGGTCCGCGTTCCAGAGCGTCTCGGCCGGCGCGACGCCGGGCAGCGCCTCGCCGTCGCCGAGCGAGGCCACGAACTGGCGCAGCGCCTGCCGGTCCGCGCGCGGGCGGCGCAGCACGAGCACCTGCTTCTGCTGCCAGAGTTCGTAAAGCCGGCGCAGCTCGGGCCGCGTGAGCTGCGTGACATCCAGGTCCTCGACGAGCGCGCCGAAGGCCGGTGTGATGGGCTGATAGTGCATGGTGCTCCCTGCCGCGCGCTCGCCGGCGCGCTCGGGGGCAGTGTCGGCCAGCTCGGCGGCGGCGGGGAAGAGGTGAGGTCCCTAAGCGGACCCCTGTCAGAAATGACAGGGCGACCTAATCCTTGGGGCGAAAAATCAGATCGCCGGGGTCGCGAGGTACGCGTCCGTCCACGTCCTTGGGGAGTACCTCGGTCTTGTCCAAAGCCCGGAGCACCGCGTCATCCCACCCCTTATTTCCACTGGATTTCTTGATTCGCCGCCCGACAATCGTTCCGTCAGGAGCGAGTCGCACTTCCACGATTGCTTCGGGGTTGCCCGCGACGCTCTCGCTAAATACGATGTTGGGCCTCACGCGGGCGTTCACGCGTGCGCCCCAGGACTTCGATGTCCCAGAAGATTGCGCTGCGCTGCCAGTGGATGTCGGCGAGCCAGTCCCCGCCATCGCCATGTTGCGCTTGATCGTCTCTTCCCGCAGCTTCTCGCGAACCTTCGTCTCGCGCGCTTCCTTCGCTTCCTGCTCCTTGTGCTTCTTCTCGTCTTCCTTTTTCTTCGCCTCGGCGAGCAGTTTCTTCTCCTGCTCCTTCTTCTTCGCGAGTTCCTCCTCGCGCTTCTTCTGCGCTTCCAGCTTGCGGCGCTGCTCCTCGCGTTCCTCGGCCACGCGCTTCTTCTCGAGATCGCGCTTCTGCTTCTCGCGCTCCAGCGCGATCTCGGCATCGCGGTTGACGGGCGGTTCCGGCTTGGCCACCGGCTCGGGCTTCGGCTCGGGCTTCGGTTCCGGCTTGACGACGGGCTGCGGCGGTGGCTGGGGCACTTCCCGCGGCGCCGCCTGCTGCGGCATCGCCGACCACAGCTCCGCCTCGGCCACGGAGTTGTCGGCTTCCCGCTGCCACTTCAGGCCGTGCATGAGCGCCAGCACCAGCAGGGCGTGCGCGAGCACCGCCAGGGCGGCGGCGCGCAGCAGCGCCGGCTCCGGCGGCGGGGCGAACTCGGGGCGGTCGGCGCCGGCGTGCATGGTTCCTACGGCGCGAGCTGCACGGAGAGGCCGACGCGCTGCACGCCATTGCGCTGCAGGGTGTCCATCACCTTCACCACCGTCTCGTACTTCACGTTGCGGTCGGCGCTGATCACCACCGCGATGCTGCCTTGCGGCTTGCCCGTCTGCGCGGCGAGGATGGCGGGGGCGATGTCCTTCAGGGTCGTCGGCACGGTCTTGTCGCCGGCCTTGAACTCGAGGCGTTCATCCTTGTTCACCACCACCTGCACGACGGCGTCCGGCTGCTTGGCCGCCTTGCCCACGCTGGGCAGGTCGATCAGGCTGGGCGTGATCAGAGGCGCCGTCACCATGAAGATGATCAGCAGCACCAGCATCACGTCGATGAACGGGACCATGTTGATCTCGTTCATCGTGCGGCGGCCGCGGCCGCGGTGGGCCACTCCGGGCATGTCAGTGGCCGGACGCGGAATGCGCGCCCAGGTTGCGCTGCAGGATGTTGGAGAACTCCTCGATGAAGGTCTCCAGCCGGATCGCGACGCGGTCGATGTCGCGGGCGAAGCGGTTGTAGGCCACCACCGCCGGGATCGCCGCGAACAGGCCCAGCGCGGTCGCGACCAGGGCTTCGGCGATGCCGGGCGCCACCGTCGCGAGCGTCACCTGCTGCAGCGCGCCCAGGCCGGTGAAGGCATGCATGATGCCCCACACCGTGCCGAACAGGCCCACGTAGGGCGACACCGAGCCCACCGAGGCGAGGAAGGACAGGTGCGTCTCCACCGCGTCCAGCTCGCGCTGGAAGCTTGCGCGCATGGCGCGGCGGGCGCCATCGAGCAGGTGGCCGGCGTCGCTGATGCGGCGCTCGCGCAGCTTCTGGTACTCGCGCATGCCGGAGGCGAAGATGCGTTCCATGGGGCCGGCCAGCTTGGCGTTCTGCGCGGCGGCCGCGAACAGGTCGTTGAGGCTGGTGCCGGACCAGAACTCGCGCTCGAAGTCCTCGTTGAGCGCGTTGACGCGGCGCAGGGCGAACAGCTTGCGGAAGATGGCCGCCCAGCTCGTGATGGACACGAGCAGCAGCAGCAGCATCACCAGCTGCACGACCCAGCTGGCCCCCAGCACCAGTTGCAGGATGGAGAGGTCTTGGTTCATTCCTAGGTATTCAGCACGTCCAGCACGGCTGCGGGAATGCGGCCGGGCCTCAGGGTGGCGGCATCCACCCAGCCGATGCGGATGGTGCCCTCGCAGAGTAAAGCGCCGGTGTCTGCCCGCAGCGCCTGCTGGGCAATTATCAAGGACGCGCGCCCCGAGGCTTCGAGCCGCGCCGTAACGAGAAGTTCGTCGTCCAGGCGGGCCGGCGCGAGATAGCGCACCGAGGTCTCGCTGACGATGAACATGCCGCCGGCGCTTTCGCGCAGGCCGCTCTGCATCACGCCCAGCGAGCGCAGCCACTCGGTGCGCGCGCGCTCGAAGAACTTCAGGTAGTTGGCGTAGAAGACGATGCCGCCGGCGTCGGTGTCTTCCCAGTAGACGCGCACCGGCCAGGTGAAGACCGGACCGTGCCCCGTCATCCCAGGAGTTTCCCCAGGCGCGCCGCCGCTTCCTGCAACTGCGCCATCGAGTTCGCGGTGGAAAAGCGGATGAAGCGGCTGGTCTCGGCGTGGCCGAAATCGCGCCCCGGCGTCACGGCCACGTGGGCCCGCCGCATCGCGGCGAAGGCGAAGTCCCAGCTGCCCTGCACGCCCAGGCGGCGCGCGGCTTCGCTGCAGTCGGCCCAGGCGTAGAAGGCGCCGTCGGGCATCACCGGGACCTGCAGGCCCAGGGCCCGAAGCTGCGGGATGAACCAGTCGCGGCGGGCCTTGAATTCCAGGCGGCGGCGCTCGTATTCCGCGATGCTCTGTGCCTCGAAGCAGGCGAGCGCCGCGTGCTGCGCCACCGTGCTCGGGCAGATGAACAGGTTCTGCGCCAGCCGCTCGATGGCGGGCACCAGCGCTTCCGGCACGACCATCCAGCCCAGGCGCCAGCCGGTCATGTTGAAGTACTTCGAGAAGCTGTTGATGCTCACCACCTGGTCGTCGAGCGCCAGGGCGGTGTGGCCGAAGGTGTCCTCGTACGACAGGCCCAGGTAGATCTCGTCCAGCAGCGTGATGCCGCCCTGGCCCTGCACGAAGGCGTGGATGCGGCGCAGTTCGTCCGGGTGGATGGAGGTGCCGGTGGGATTGGAGGGCGAGGCCAGGAGCACGCCGCGGGTCTTCGCGCCCCAGTGCTCTTCGACCTTGGCGGCGCTGAGCTGGTAGCGCTCGGCGGCCGTGGTGGGGACCAGCACGGCGTCGCCCTCGGCGGCGCTCACGAAATGCCGGTTGCAGGGATAGCTCGGGTCCGGCATCAGGATCTCGTCGCCGGCCTCGATCAGCGCCAGGCAGGCGAGCTGCAGCGCCGCCGAGGCGCCGGCCGTCACCACGATGCGCCGCGCGGGCACGTCGACGCCGAAGCGCTGGGCGTACCAGCCGCTGATGCGCTCGCGCAGCGCGGGCAGGCCGGTGGCGTCGGTGTACTGGGTGCGGCCGTCGCGGATCGCGCGTTCGGCGGCTTCCTGCACCAGCGGCGGCGCGGTGAAGTCCGGCTCGCCGATGTTCAGGAAGATCATCGGGTTGGCCGTGCCGGCGACTTCGCGTGCCAGCTGCGAGGCGGCTTTCGCCACCTCCATCACGTAGAAGGGTTCGATGCGCTCCGCTCTGCGCGATACCTTCACGGTCGCGCCTTCCCGGTCGCCCGATCGGCCTCCACTTCGACGCTGCGCAGCTTGGGCGCCAGGCCGTTCAGCACGCCGTTGACGTACTTGTGGCCGTCGGTGCCGCCGAACTCCTTGGCGAGTTCGATGCATTCGTTGAGGACCACGCGCCAGGGCACGTCGGCCGCATGCAGGAATTCGTAGGTGCCGATCCACATCACGGCGCGCTCGATGGGGGAGATCTCCTCCAGCTTGCGATCGAGCAGCGGCAGGATCAGCGCGTCGAGCTCCGCCGACTCGCGGATGCAGCCGTGGAGCAGGGCGTCGTAGTGCACCGAGTCGGCCTTGTGGAAGCCCGAGAGGCCGCGGGTGAACTGGTCGATGGATTCGGCGTCCTGCCGGCCCACGAGGTGCTGGTACAGGGCCTGGACGGCGAACTCGCGCGCGCGGCTGCGCGGCGGCTTGGCCGACGTCTTGCGGGGCGTGGCGGTCATTCGAGCGATTCCAGCAGGTTGGCCATCTCGATGGCGGCCTTCGCCGCGTCGCGGCCTTTCTCGTCCTGGCGGGCCACGGCCTGCGCCTCGTTCTCGGTGGTGAGGATCGCGTTGGCGATCGGCAGCTGGTAGTCCAGCGACACGCGCGTGACGCCGGCGGCCGACTCGTTGGCCACCAGCTCGAAGTGGTAGGTCTCGCCGCGGATCACGCAGCCCAGCGCGACCAGCGCGTCGTAGCCGCCCTTTTCCGCCATCGCCTGCAGCGCGACCGGCACTTCCAGCGCCCCCGGCACCTGCACGTGGTCGATGTGCTTTTCCTGCACGCCGTGGGCCAGCAGCTCCTCCCAGCACGCCTTGGCCAGCGCGTTGGTGATCTCCTGGTTGAAGCGGGCCTGCACGATGCCGATCACCAATTCCTTGCCGTCCAGCCGGTCGGCCGTGCCCTTGTTCGCGCCAAACATTCGTGTTCCTTGTTATGCGTCCGGGCGGGGCGTGTAGCCCGCCACTTCGAGGCCGTAGCCCGTCATGCTGGGCATGCGCCGGGGCGTGCCCATGAGGTTCATCCTGCGCACGCCGCAGTCGCGCAGGATCTGCGCGCCCACGCCGTAGGTGCGCAGGTCCATGCGTCCGCGCTCGGGCGCGTGCGATGCGCGTGCCGTGCCTTCGAATTGCGCGAGCAGCTGCTCGGCGCTCTCGCCGCAATTGAGCAGCACGGCGACGCCGCGGCCGGTGGCCGCGATGTGCCTGAGGCTGGCGTCGAGGCTCCAGGAGTGCATCGGGCGGGCCAGCTCCAGCGCGTCGAGCACCGACAGCGGCTCGTGCACGCGCACCGGCACCACGTCGCCGTCCTGCCACTCGCCCTTCACCAGCGCCAGGTGCAGCTCCTGGCTCGGCTTGTCGCGCCAGGCATGCGCCACGAACTCGCCGTATGCCGTCACCAGCGGACGCGAGCCGATCTTCTCCACCAGCGTCTCGTTGCGGCTGCGCCAGGCGATCAGGTCGGCGATGGTGCCGATCTTCAGGCCGTGCTCCGCGGCGAACAGCTGCAGGTCCGGCAGCCGCGCCATCGTGCCGTCGTCCTTCATGATCTCGCAGATCACGGCGGCGGGCGTGTAGCCCGCCAGCCCGGCGAGGTCGCAGCCCGCCTCGGTATGGCCGGCGCGCATCAGCACGCCGCCATCCACCGCCTGCAGGGGAAAGATGTGGCCCGGCTGCACGAGGTCCTGCGCCTTGGCGTTGCGCGCCACGGCGGCCTGCACGGTGCGGGACCGGTCGGCGGCGGAGATGCCGGTGGTCACGCCCTCGGCCGCTTCGATGGAGACGGTGAAGGCCGTGCCCATCTTGGTGCCGTTGCGGGCCACCATGGGCGGCAGCTGCAGCCGCTCGCAGCGTTCGCGCGTCAGCGTCAGGCAGATGAGCCCGCGGCCGAAGCGGGCCATGAAGTTGATCGCATCCGGCGTCACGTGGTCGGCCGCCAGCACGAGGTCGCCCTCGTTCTCGCGGTCCTCCTCGTCCACCAGGATGACCATGCGGCCCTGGCGGATCTCCTCCACGATCTCCTCGACCGAGGAGACGGGAACCGGGGTGAGCGGCGCTCTGGCGTTCATGCGTTGACCTTTCCGGCGCTCAGCATGCGCTCGACGTAGCGGGCGATCAGGTCGATCTCCAGGTTGACCCGGCTGCCCGCCTTCAGGGCGTGCAGCGCTGTGTTCTGCACCGTGTGCGGGATGAGGTTGATGCTCAGTTCGGTGCCCTGCGCCGAATCGGCGATGGTGTTGACGGTGAGGCTCACGCCGTTGACGGTGATGGAGCCCTTGTACGCGAGGTACTTGCCCAGCGCCTGCGGGGCGAGGACGCGCAGTTCCCAGCTCTCCCCGACCGGCTCCATCTTCGTCACCGTGCCGACGCCGTCGACGTGGCCCGAGACCAGGTGGCCGCCCAGGCGGTCCTGCGGGCGCAGCGCCTTCTCGAGGTTCACGGGGCCGAAATCGGCCAGGCCGGCGGTCTTGTCCAGCGATTCGGCGGAGATGTCGATCGTGAAGCGGCCGGCGTTCGCGTCGAGCGAAGTGACCGTCATGCAGGCGCCGTTGAGGGCGATGGAGTCGCCGAGTCCGACATCGTCCAGGTAGCCGGCCGGGGCGGTGATGGCCAGCCGCTTGCCGTGCTGCGAGGAAGATCCGAGGTCGTCGATGGCGGCGATACGCCCGACGCCGGTGATGATGCCGGTGAACATCCCGCCATTTTGGCAGGTTCGTGCGGCCTGCTCTCCCGGATGGGTCAATCGGCCTGGAAGTCGGCCCGCCCGGGGATGCGCGCGAGGATGCGCAAGTCGGGTCCCACGCGCGACACTTCCGCGAACTCCAGTCCGGCCGCCCCGGTGAGCTCCTCGAGCGGGCCGATGTTGACCATGCCCTGGCCGGCGCCCAGCAGCTTCGGCGCCAGGTAGACCAGCAATTCGTCGACCTGCCCCTCGCGCAGCAGCGACCCGTTCAGCTTGAAACCGGCCTCCACGTGCAGCTCGTTGACGCCCCGGCCGGCCAGGTCCTTCATCAACGCGGCCAGGTCCACCTTGCCGCCCGCACCCGGCAGGTGGAGCACCGTCGCCCCGCATGCCTCCAGCGCCGCCTGCGCCTGCGGATGGTCCTCGGCGGCGTAGAGCCAGACCGGCCGCTGCGGCACCCGGAAGAGGGCGGCGGACGGGGGCGTCTGCAGGCGGCTGTCGACCACCACCAGCGGCGGCTGGATGCCGACCGGCGCCAGGCGCACGTCCAGCCGCGGATCGTCTTCCAGCACGGTGCCGATGCCGGTGAGCACGGCGCCCGCGCGGGCGCGCCAGGCGTGGCCGTCGGCGCGCGCCGCCTCGCCGGTGATCCACTGGCTGCGGCCGTTGGCGAGCGCGGTCTGGCCGTCCAGCGAGGCGGCGACCTTCATCCGCACCCAGGGCCGGCCGCGGACCATGCGGCTCAGGAAGCCGAGGTTCAGCTCGCGCGCTTCCGCTGCGCCCGGGCCGACCTCCACCGCCACGCCCGCGGCGCGCAGGCGCGCGAAGCCCTGGCCGCCCACCAGCGGATTGGGATCGGCGAGGGAGGCGACGACCCGGGCGATGCCTGCCGCGACGAGGGCGTCGCAGCACGGGCCGGTGCGGCCATGGTGGGCGCAGGGCTCCAGCGTCACGTAGGCGGTGGCACCGCGCACGTCCTCGCCGCGGGCGGCGGCATCCTGCAGAGCCACGATCTCGGCGTGCGCCTGCCCCGCCGGTTGCGTATGGCCTTCGCCGAGCACGCGCGCTCCGTCCGCGCTCACCAGGACGCAGCCGACGCGGGGGTTCGGCTCGGTGCGGCCGACGGCGCGGCGGGCCAGTTCCAGCGCCCGGAAAACATGCGGCTCAGACACGCTCATCCCCGCATTCTCATCCACTCGGCAGCCGCAGAGCCATTCGCGCAGTCGATCCGACCGGTTGTCAGGGGTCGGGTGGCATGCCACCGGGGGGTCCGATAAGGTCGCGGCCAATGAACAAAAGTGGGTCTCAGGAGAACGCCTTGGAACGCAAGCAGCGGGGCTTCACGCTCATCGAACTGATGGTCACCGTGGCCATCATCGGCATCCTCGCGGCCGTGGCGTACCCGTCGTACACCAGCCACGTCGCGAAGTCGAAACGGACGGCGGCCCAGGCCGTGATGCAGGCGATCGCGAGCCGGCAGGAGATGTACATCCTGAACGCCCGGACGTACTACCCCGCGGTGAGCGGCAGCGTGACCAACGCGGACACGATCATGGCCAACCTGGGCGTCAACATCCCCGCCGACGTGACGCGCAACTACGACCTGACGGTCACCTCCAGCAACGCCACCGGCGCGCCGCCGAGCCACTCGGTCACCGCGGCGCCGAAGAGCCCCCAGTCGAGCCAGGACGCGGGCTGCGGCACGCTGACCCTGCGCAGCACGGGCGCCAAGGAAGCGACCGGCAGCGCCGGGACGTGCTGGTGACGGGAGCATGACCATGCGGACCCAGCGCGGCTTCACGCTGATCGAACTGATGATGGTGGTGATGGTGGCGGCCGTCATGGCCGGCATCGCCGTGCCCTCGTTCCGCGAGTTCATGGCGGCCCAGCGGGTCAAGAACACGGCCTTCGACTTCGCCGCGGCGCTGCTCCTGGCGCGCAGCGAGGCCGTCAAGCGCAACACTTCGATCAGCGTGGCGCAGACCGGCGCCAACTGGCAGGGCTGGACGGTGGCCGCAGGCGGCACGACGCTGGTCACGCGGGAGGCCCCCACCCAGGTGACCATCACCCCGAACGACGTGGCCTTCACCAGCGTCCCCTTCCAGGGCAACGGGCGCGTCCCGAACACGATGCGCTTCCAGTTCAGCGCTGCCGATACCCAGACCGTGCGCTGCGTGACCATCGGCGTCAGCGGCGTGCCCAACACCACCACGACGAGTTGCTCATGAGCAGGAAGACCCCCAGGCGCGTGTCGTCCCAGCTGGGCGCCAGCCTGATCGAAGTGCTGGTGTCGATGGTCATCCTGATGATCGGCCTGCTGGGCCTCATCGGCGTGATGATCGAGAGCCAGCGGGCGCAGCTCGAGTCGTACCAGCGCGCGCAGGCGCTGCTGCTGGTGCAGGACATGGCCGCCCGCATCGGCGGCAACCGGATGGCGTCGGAATGCTATTCGCAGGCGGCCGGCGTGATGTTCGGGACCGACCACGGCACCGTCGCGGCCGTCACCCCGGGCTGCGCGAGCGGAACCGTCGCCGAGAAGGCGGCCCGCGAGGACCGCGCGACGCGCGACCTGCGGGAATGGCAGGACCTCCTCCTGGGCAGCACGGAACAGATCGGCGGCAGCAACGTGGGTTCCATGCTGGGCGCGCGCGGCTGCATCGCCAAGGACGCCACCACCGGCGTCTTCATGGTCAGCGTCGCCTGGCAGGGGGGCCAGACCCTGGGAGGCCCGCCCGCGGCCATCACCTGCGGCTCCGGCCAGTACGGCGACGAGACCAAGCGCCGCGCCGTCGGGCTCACCCTCATTCCCCCGGTATCGAGCTGAGCATGCGCACCTCGCACTTCCACCTCGTCCCGCGCCGCCTCCAGCGCGGCATCACGATCGTCGAGTTCATGGTCTCCATCGCGATCGGCATGATCGTGGTGGCCGCGCTCGCCACCCTGATCGCGGACCAGAGCAGCAACCGGGCCGAGGTCGACCGGGCCGGCCGGCTGATCGAAAGCGGCCGGTATTCGGCGCGCGTCCTGGCCGACGAACTGCAGATGGCGGGCTACTGGGGTGAAATCTCCCTGTCGCCCGCCGCGCCCGCGGCCTGGGCGGATCCTTGCGGGGCGAATCCGGCCGTGCCGACGCAGGCCGAGCAGGTGGCCGCCATGGGCCTGCACATCACCGGCTTCGACGTGCCGGGCACCGCGGCGCGCCCCGGGTACAACGGAACGGCGGCGCTGCCGGCGCTTGCGGGGGGCGGCAACGTCACGCTGTCCTGCCTGCCGAACCTGAAGCCCGGCACCGATGTCCTGGTGGTGCGGCACGCCGACTCCAACTCCACGCCGTACGAAAACGGCTCCGGCGTCCCGGTCGTGGGCACGCTCGGAGCGGCCGCGAACGGCAACCGCCTTTTCACGCAGGCGGGGTTGAATCCCACGACCAGCCTGTTCGAGACCCGCTTCGACCTGGGCGCCAACGCCGCGACGGCCTTCGAGCTGAAGCGCAAGGACAAGGTCACCATGGCCACCGTGCGCAGGTTCGTCACGCGCATCTATTACGTGAGCACCTGCAGCGTCTGCAGCGGCACGCCGGATGCGATCCCGAGCCTCAAGATGCTCGAACTGGACAAGGGCGGCGCGACCGCCGGCGAACTCGCCTGGGCCGACCCGGTCACGATTTCCGAGGGCGTCGAGAACCTGCAGGTCGAGTACGGATTCGACGCGGCGGCCACCAAGGACGGCGCGCCCGACGGCGCCGACATCGCCGCCTCGTCCCTGACGGCGGTCGGCGACTGGGCGGCGGTGGTCAGCGTGAAGCTGTTCATCCTGGCCCGCAGCATCGAGCGCTCCCCGGGATTCACCGACGCCAAGAGCTATCCGCTCGGCCTGGCGGGGGCCATGGTGCCGGCCGCGGGCGAAGAGGCCAAGTACAAGCGCCACGTGTTCTCGCAATCGGTGCGGCTCGTGAACCCCAGCTTCCGGAGGTCCCTGTGAATCGCGGCCGCCAGTCCGGCATCACGCTGGTCATCGCCCTCGTCATGCTCATCGTGCTGAGCCTGCTGGTGGTCTCGGCCATCCGGTTCGGCAACATCAACCTGAAGATCACCGGCAACGTCCAGTCCGAGGCGGAAGCCATGGTCGCGGCCCAGCTCGCGGTGGAAAAGACGATCAAGACCATGATCGATACGCCCAACATGAGCACCGTCGCGGCCCAGCCCACCCTGACGGTGTCCGCGGGCGGGCAGGACTATTCCGTGAACGTGGCCAAGCCCGCGTGCCTGTTCAACAAGAACATCAGCAACACGGAGCTGAACCCCACCGATCCCAAGGACCTGCCGTGCTTCGAAGGCGCGGACAGCGAAAAGATCATCACGTCCGAGAACAAGCTGACTTCCACCCCCACGGCCTGCAAGAACCAGCAATGGGACGTGCAGGCAAGCGTGAACGACGCCCGGAGTGGCGCGAGGACCACCGTTCTGCAGGGCGTTGCAACGCGCGTCGGCGCCGAAGTGCAATGCCCCTAATCACACAGGCGCGAGAGGGCGCTGGATCCACCATGACCAAAATCCGAAGCTTCATCCAATCGGTCCTGTTGCTGGCGGCGTTGGGAGCCGTGGCCTACTCGTCCGAGCTGCGCGCCGAAGACATCGACATCTACTTCGAGAATTCCGCCGGCGACGCCCTGCCGAAGGTGCTGTTCATCATCGACAACAGCTCCAACGTGGGATCGACCTTCGGCGGCGGAGGCTGCGCGGCTTATGCGGACGGGACGGGTGCGCCGTCGCTGGGGACGAACACCGCCGGCGGCATCATCCAGTGCGCCCTGGTCGACACCATCAGCACGCTGCCGAACAACACCCTGCAGGTGGGCATCCTGGCCGGCAGCGCGAACAACTTCGCGACGTCGAAGGGGTGCGTCGGCAGCAGCGGCGGGTGCCTGCTGGTGCCCTTCACCACCCTTGCCAAGACCACGGGCACCGGCGCCGTGGATACCAAGACGCCCCTGATCAACTTCATCAAGAGCTGGAAGAAGGAGAACAGCGGCGAGACGCCGACCTCCTTCCCGTTCACGGTGACGAGCGCGGAAGCGGGCGGCATGATGCAGGAGGCCTACGCGTACTTCTACGCGCGGACCGGCCTGTCGGGGCGCACGTACGGCACGGCCCACATCCAGGGCTGCCAGAAGAACTTCATCATCTACATCGGCAACACCGACAAGAGCCCGGCGAACGAGACTCCCTCCGGCACGGCGCTGACCACGGCCGGCGCCAACACGATCCGCTACGGGACGAGCGGCACGCTGGCCGACAAGATCACCAAGACGCAGGTGTTCGACCCCCCGATCTGCCCGGGCCGGATCGACACGGCGGTGGCGGCATCCAACTCCAACGACTGGTCCTCCAACTGGGCCGACGAGTGGGCGCGCTTCCTGCAGTTCAAGGACGGCGGCACCGAGGCGCAGCTGGGCAAGCAGAACATCACGACCTACACCATCGGCATCATCGACAACGGCAGCAACCAGTGCACGGCGGCCTATCCGGCGCTGCTGCAGTCGATGGCG
Source organism: Ramlibacter sp. (assembly GCF_036383835.1). Taxonomy (GTDB): domain Bacteria; phylum Pseudomonadota; class Gammaproteobacteria; order Burkholderiales; family Burkholderiaceae_C; genus Ramlibacter. The sequence continues at coordinate 28,846 of NZ_DASVNN010000016.1, read as the reverse complement.
ACGGTCAGCGGCGGCCAGGCGTACCGCGTGGGCGACGCGGGCGCCGTCAAGGAGGCCGTGGCGTCGGCCCTGAACGAGGCGCAGGCGACCAACAGCGTCTTCTCGTCCGCTTCGCTCCCCGTATCGGTGAACGCCGAGGGCAGCTACCTCAACCAGATCTTCCTGGGCATGTTCCGGCCGGACGGCACCGGCGCCCCGCGCTGGCTGGGCAACCTGAAGCAGTACCAGCTGGTGCGCAACAACGCCGGCACCCTGGTGATGGGCGACGTCAACAGCCGTGCGGCCATCAACAGCTCGACCGGCTTCCTCTCGCCCAACGCCATCAGCTTCTGGACTTACCGGGACGACGCAGTCCTGCCCGACAGCGCCGGTGGCTTCTTCGCCAACGACCCGAAGGGCGAGCCGGCGAGCGGCTTCGACAGCGCCGACGGCGAGGTCGTCGAGAAGGGCGGCGTCGCGCAGCAACTGCGCAAGCAGAACCTGAGCGCCACTTTCGCGGGCGCGAGCGGGACCACGGCCAACCCCCGCCGCGTGTACACGTATTGCCCCGACCAGGCGGCGACGTGCGAGCGCAACCTGACGAACGCGCTGAACGATTTCGCGACCAGCAACGCCAACATCGTGGCCGCCGACTTCGGCTCGTCGTTGACGGTGCCCGTCGAGTCCATCACGCGCACGGGGGCGGTCGCGACCATCACGACGCGGGGCGCGCACGGATTCCGGTCGGGTTCGATCGTCACCGTCCGCGGTGCCGACCAGGCGGCCTACAACCAGACGGCGGCGGTGGAGCCGGTCAGCGGTTTCCCCAACAAGTTCACCATGGCCGTGCGCGACTGGCCGGTCTCCCCGTCCCAGGGCAGCTACACCATCAGCGTGCCCGGTTCCGGCGGCAGCAAGACGATCACCAGCATCAGCCGCGCCGCCACCGGGGGCTCCCGCGAGATCGTGACCGTCACCACCGCCGACGTCCACGGGTTCGCGGTCGGCCAGCTGGTGTCCGTCACCGGAAACACGGGCGCGGACTACAACCGGAGCTGGACGATCGAGACGGTCACGTCGAACCAGTTCACGTTCACGGTCGACATCGCCCCCGTCTCGCCTCCGCGGAACACCTACGCCGTGGCGCACGCCTCCACCACGCCCTTGAGCATCTCCGGCATCAAGGCGGACGCCGCCGGCTACAAGGTGACGGTCACCGGCACGCATGACTTCCACGTGGGCGAGACGGTGACCATCGTCGGCGTCAAGGGCGGCGACAAGGACCTCTACAACGTCAGCCACAGGGTCACGGAAATCCTGAGCGACGGCAAGACCATCCGGATCGGGGTCGTCACCGGCGCCCGGGACGTCGGTGCGGGCGGCACGATCGCGGCCTCTTCGACGGCCCAGGCCGCGACCATCAGCCGGACGACGACGGTCGTGAGCGGCGCGACGGCGAGCGTCGGCGTCGCCTCGCAGAACTGGTTCCGGAACGGCGAGAACGTGATCATCTCCAGCACCGGCACGAACAACAACGAATCCGCTTACGCGGGGACGTTCCGGATCACCTGCACCAGCCCCTGCACGACCTTCACGATCCCGATCGCGGTGACGCCTTCGATGGGCGGCACCGGCGGCGGGGTGACGCTGGCCGATACGGCCCAGCCGCCCGTCACGGTCGGCGCCAACGCGTTCAATCGCAACGGCGGGACCACCGTCACGGCGACCTTGCCCGCGGGCAGCACGTTCGCGAACGGCCAGACCGTGGTGATCAGCCCGAGCGGAACGCCCCAGGAAAACGAGGCCGCCTACGTCAACCAATGGCAGATCACGTGCGTCGGCGCGTCGCCGTGCTCGACGTTCACGTTCGGCCCGATCGTCCTGAACCCGCCCCTGTCCGCCACGGGCAACATGCAGGCCTTCAGCGGCAACACCGCCCCCGACCGGGACGCGATGATCCGCTGGCTGCGCGGCGAGGACAACCACGGCGACGAGCTGGGGCCGACTCCCAACCCCGACACGATCACGGTTCGCCCCTCCGTGCACGGCGACGTGCTCCACTCGCGGCCGCTGGTGATCAACTACGGCGACTCGCGCGGCATCGTGGTGTTCTACGGTTCGAACGACGGCGTGTACCGCGCCGTGAACGGGCGGCAGTCGGACCCCACGACGAACAGCGGCGTCACGGTTCCGGCGGGCGGGGAGTTCTGGGGCCTGATCCTGCAGGAGCACTTCGGCCTCATCAACCGCTACCGCACGAACCTGCCGGAAGTGAAGTACCCCGGGACCTTCTCGTCCCTGGCCGAGCCCAAGACCTACTTCGTCGACGGGCCGACCGGCGTGTACCAGAAGATCGACGATCGCGGCGTCATCACGCGGGCCATCATCTACCTGACGATGCGCCGTGGCGGCCGCTTCATGTATGCGATCGACGTCACCCAGCCGGCCGCTCCCCAGGTCCTGTGGCGCATTTCGGACCAGGCGGCGAAGTCGGACCAGCCCGGGTTCGGCGAGCTCGGCCTCACGTGGTCGCGCCCGCGCGTCACCCTGCTGCAGAACCTGACCACGACGGAAACCGTGCCGGCTTCGGGCGGCAATCCGGCGACCACGCGCCAGGTCCCGTTGCCCGTGCTGGTCTTCGGCGCAGGCTACGACGAAGCGCAGGACAGGGAGCCGCCGGTGGCCGACACGATGGGCCGCGGCATCTTCGTGCTCAATGCGCTGACCGGCGAGAAGATCTTCAGCGCGAGCGTGTCCTGCCCGCCCTCGACGGCGGCCTGCCGCGAGGTCGCGGACATGAAGTACGCCACCCCGGCGGACATCACGTTCGTCGACCGTGACCTGAACGGCCTCACCGACAAGCTGTACTGGGGCGACCTCGGCGGCAACCTGTGGCGCGCGGACGTGGCCGATGCCAGCGTGAGCAACTGGCGCATCACGAAAGTGGCGGCGCTCGGCTGCAATGCCGGCGAATGCGCTTCCGGGACGACGCCGCGGAAGTTCTTCTACCCGCCGTCGGTGCTGACGATCCGCCCGGCCGGGGACCCCACCGGGTACGACATGCTGTCGATCGCGTCGGGTGACCGCGAGCACCCGCTGCGGAGCGACCTCACGAATTCGGCCTTCCTCACGAACGACCGCTTCTTCATGATCAAGGATTACGGGGTCACGGTGAACAGCACCGACCTGAACACGCGCAACGTGGTCCCGAACTCCCTGTTCAACGCCACGTACACGGCGTGGGCGTCGGGCGCGACCGGCTACACGGACGCCGGCTTCTACCTCAACTTCATCGGCACGGCCTGGAACGAGACGACCAACCAGCCCGATTCTTCGATGACGCCGACGCGCGGCGAGAAGGCGGTGAATGCGCCGGTGGCGGTGAACGGCCAGGTGTTCTTCGCGACGAACCAGCCCAAGCAGCCGGACGGCACCTGTGCGGCGAACCTGGGCACGGCGCGCGCCTACGCGGTGAACCCATTCACCGGCGCGCAGGTGCAGAACGAGCTGAAGGGCGGCGGCCTGCCGCCGAGCGCGGTGAGCGGCCTGATCACGATCACCGGCACGGACAGCAACGGCAACCCCACTTCGACGCAGGAGAAGTTCTGCATCGGCTGCGGCGTGTCGGGCGAGCAGCTGGGAGGCAACAACAGCACGCCGTGTTCCTCCGCCCTGGAGAACTGCAACAGCGCATTGCCCATCCCGAAGAACCTCAAGCGCACGTACTGGTACAAGAAGTAGCGCCGCCTCCGACGGTCGCGCCCGCTGTTTAGTGAACTGCGCGACACGACGAAGTCCCAATCGGGCCACCCCTCGGGTGGCCCGATTTGCTTTTGGCGGCCGGCGCCGCGGCCTAGATTGGCCGCATGCGCCAGCTGCAAGGTTTCACGCTCGTCGAAGCACTGTCCGTCCTCGCGGTCACGGCGGTCCTGGCCTCCGTGGCGGTGCCCTCGATGAAGGACCTGGTCGACTCCACGCGCGTGACCGCGGCCTCCAACGAGCTCCTGGGCGACCTCCTGCTCACGCGCAGCGAGGCCATGAAGCGGCGCACGCGGGTGGCGATCTGCAAGTCGGCCGAGGGGCAGTGGTGCACTGCCACCGGCGGCTGGCAGCAGGGCTGGATCGTGTTCGAGGACGCCAACGGCGACGGCGTGCGCGGAGCGGAGGAGCCGCTGGTGCGCCGGCAGCAGGCGCTGTCCGGCAACCTGCGCCTGACCGGCACGGCGCCGGTGGCCAGGTACGTGAGCTATGCGCCCAATGGGGCCACGAAGACGGTGGGCGGCGGCTTCCAGGCCGGCACGCTCACGGTGTGCGCCGCGTCGGCGGGCCCGGCGGGCGCGCGACAGATCATCCTGAATGCGAGCGGACGGCCCCGCACCACGAAGGTGGAGCTGCCTTCCTGCGGCTGAGGCGCGTCAGCGGCGGATCTCGTCGACGACGCTCTTGAAGTCGTCGACGTCCTCGAAACTGCGGTAGACGCTCGCGAAGCGGACATAGGCCACCTTGTCCAGCTTCTTCAGCTCGCGCATCACCAGCTCGCCGATGCGCGAGCTCGGGATCTCGCGCACGCCGAGGTTCAGCAGCTTCTCCTCGATGCGTTCCACCGCACCGTCGATCTGCTCGGTGCTGACCGGGCGCTTGCGCAGCGCGAGGTTGAACGAGGCCAGCAGCTTGGCGCGTTCGTACTCGATGCGCCGGCCGTCCTTCTTCACCACCGCGGGGAAGGTGACGTCCGGCCGCTCGTAGGTGGTGAACCGCTTCTCGCAGCTGGCGCACTGGCGGCGCCGGCGGATGAAGTCGCCGTCCTCGGCCATGCGCGTTTCCACCACCTGGGTGTCGCCGTGGCCGCAGAACGGGCACTTCATGGCGCCGAGCGCCGCGCCGGGCCGCCCCAAGCAAGCGAGAGCCCCCTCGGGGGGCAGGGAGGACGCGAAGCGCCGACCGTGGGGGCTGTCATTTTTTTATTTGTAGACGGGGAAGCGGCGGGTCAGGGCGTTGACCTGCTCGCGCACCTTCGCGATGTTGGCGGCGTCGCGGGGGTGGTCCAGCACGTCGGCCACCAGGTTGGCGGTCAGGCGCGCTTCCTCTTCCTTGAAGCCGCGGGTGGTCATCGCCGGGGTGCCGACGCGCACGCCGCTGGTGACCATCGGCTTCTCGGGATCGTTGGGGATCGCGTTCTTGTTGATGGTCATGTGGGCGTCGCCCAGCACGGCCTCGGCTTCCTTGCCGGTGATGCCCTTGGAGCGCAGGTCGACCAGCATCACGTGGCTCTGCGTGCCGCCGCTGACGATGCGCAGGCCGCGCTGGGTCAGCGTCTCGGCGACGACCTGGGCGTTCTTCACCACCTGCTGCTGGTAGGTCTTGAACTCGGGCGACAGCGCTTCCTTGAAGGCCACCGCCTTGGCGGCGATCACGTGCATCAGCGGGCCGCCCTGCAGGCCGGGGAAGATGGCGCTGTTGATCGCCTTCTCGTGCTCGGGCTTCATCAGGATGAAGCCGCCGCGCGGGCCGCGCAGGCTCTTGTGGGTGGTGGAGGTCACCACGTCGGCGTGCGGCACCGGGTTGGGGTAGACGCCCGCGGCGATCAGGCCGGCGTAGTGGGCCATGTCGACCATGAAGATGGCGCCGACGTCCTTGGCCACCTTGGCGAAGCGCGCGAAATCGATGTGCAGCGAATAGGCGGAAGCGCCGGCGATGATCAGCTTCGGCTTGCTCTCGCGGGCCTTGCGCTCCATCGCGTCGTAGTCGATCGCTTCTTCCTTGTTCAGGCCGTAGCTCACCACGTTGAACCACTTGCCGCTCATGTTCAGCGGCATGCCGTGGGTGAGGTGGCCGCCTTCGGCCAGGCTCATGCCCATGATGGTGTCGCCGGGCTTGAGGAAGGCGAGGAAGACGGCTTCGTTGGCCTGCGCGCCGGAGTGCGGCTGCACGTTCGCGGCGGGCGCGCCGAACAGCTGCTTGATGCGGTCGATCGCCAGCTGCTCGGCGACGTCGACGTTCTCGCAACCGCCGTAGTAGCGCTTGCCGGGATAGCCCTCGGCGTACTTGTTGGTGAGCTGGGTGCCCTGGGCGGCCATGACGGCCGGCGAGGCGTAGTTCTCGCTGGCGATCAGCTCGATGTGCTCTTCCTGGCGGCGGTTCTCGGCCTGGATCGCGGCCCAGAGTTCGGGATCGGTCTGTTCGATGAGGATGTTGCGGTCGTACATGGCAGTCGTGCGTGTTCCCTGTCCCGAAGACAAGGGCTGCCCAGGCGAACGGCGGAACGCGGAAGCCTCGGAGGAGCCGCGGTACGCTCCCCAGTGGTTGAAGTGGCCCACGTCAGCGCCCCGTGCAGGGCGCCTATCGCCAGTCGCGTACGCCGCTAGTTTACCCGCTCCCCGTCAGACGGCCGGGGCGGGTTCCTCGAGCTTGACCGGCACGGGGTCCACGGTGCGCAGCGGCTGCGGCGTGATCAGCGGCACGGCACGGCCGGTGGCGACGTCCTTCAGGCGGCCGTACTCGGCCAGCACCTTGCCGCCGTAGCCGCCGTCGTCCGGATGCAGGGCGGCGCCGACATAGAACTTCAGGCCCGCTTCCACCGAGCCGGCGCGCTGGATGCACTCCTGCAGCACCTTGGCGCCGACGCGCAGGTTGGTCACCGGGTCGAAGGCGGCCAGCTTGCCGCCGAAGTTCTCGTACTTGTCGCTGTGGATGCCCGTCATGACCTGCATCAGGCCCTGGGCGCCCACCGGGCTCTGGGCGAAGGGGTTGAAGCTGGACTCGATGGCCATCACCGACAGCAGCAGCAGGGGATCGATCCGGGTCCGCTCGCCCACCTCGTAGGCTTCGGCCACCAGCGCCGACAGCGGCTCCGGCGCGACGCGGTACTTCTTGGACAGCCAGTAGGCCACCGCGGCCTGCTGCTTGGGCAGGTCCTTCGGGTTGAGGGCCGTGGCCCGGTCGATCGCATCGAGTTCCGGCACGAGGCCGAGCGACTGCGACTGGCGCGCATGCAGCCAGGTCATCAGCTGGGATTCGCCCGCCTGGCGCAGGTCGGGCCGGGCCAGCAGGGTCAGCATGGAAAACACCACCGCCAGCCCCACTACCGCGAAGCCGTTGTGCGTGATCTCGAAAAGGCCCTGGGCAACGTCGCCGACGAAGGTCTGCACGCCGCGGGCCAGTTTTCCTAGCGCTGTCATAGCACTTCCTTTCTACGCGTGGATCCAGGGGGTACCGCTTGCGCGGTGGAAGCACCCTCGGCTCCTCGTTTGGATTGGTACGCCGTCGGTCCGGGGCCTCGCCTGGAGGTGTGTTCCGGTCCCGACTCGCCGGGTTCGGCAGCGGGTTGTCTGGTCGTTCCCCTGGGTTGGTTTGGGGACGAGGCGGATTCTAGGGAGCCGCTTAATGCCAGGTCAAGGATGTTTGGACTCTTTCATATATCTCAGATTGCATGTACGCCGCTCAATTTAAGGCTGAGCCAAGCCAAAGTTCCGTAGTCACTGTCCTCCGCGCTCTGTCAGTCATGCCTGACAGCGGCCCCGTTGCTATCGATTTGGAAGCGCGCGGAAGAGCAGCCGTGCTCGGTCGCCGCTCGTCGGGCGGGTGGAGTTGGGGCCGCCGTCCGTCAGGAACCTGCAGGAAAGGCGGCATCCGCGGCTTGCGCGGCTGGGCTACCTGTAATCGGCGATCGCGGCTTCATTGAAAAGTCGGATTTGAAATGGGCCCCGGCCTCACCTACCTTGACGGGGTCCGAGCGATCGGGCATCAGCCGGTAGGGCCACATTCCGTGGCAGCCCCGGCCCCACTTGGAAGCAATCTTTGCTTCCGGCGCGACGCAGACCGCGGTCCGTGTCGCGAACCCAGACGGCAACGACATCGGGTCGCACCGTCCAGCCCGGCAGGCAGCTTCAGGCTCCTGGCCGGGCTTCCTCTTTCCGGGCCCGGCCATTGTTCCTGCCGGTCCCGATTCGCGGCGAGAATACGGCCCTTGCCCCCGCGCCCGGGGGCTTTCCTTTCCTTCGAACGAAAATTTGTGAGCAGCTTGAAGACCCACGACACCCAGGCGCTGGACGCGCTGACCGGGGGCGCCTTTTCCGCCCCCACTTCGGGTGAACGCGCAGCGCGCGTGCGCGAATGGCTCGCCGCCGAGCCCAGCACCGAGCAGATGCAGGAGGTGTTCCGCGAACTGAGCGCGCGCGACAAGGGCGCGGCCCGCCTGCTGCGCGAGAAACTGGACGAGATCAAGCGCGCCAGGGGCCAGGAGGCGATCGCCGCCGAATGGGCCGAGAAGGCCCGCGCGCTGCTGGGGCAGCCGCGCCTGAACATCGCCGATGCGATGGCCTGGCAGCGCGATGCCGCCAAGGCCGGCGCGCCCCTCAGCCGCGAGCCGCTCGCGGGCGTGAAGACGCAGCTCGCCGAGCGCATCAAGGGCATCGAGGACCTGCAGAACCGCGTGCAGGTGCAGCGCGAGGCAGCCGTGCTGCTGGCCCAGCGCATCGAGGTGCTCTCCACCAAGTCGTGGAAGGACGCGCAGGCCGCGGTCGACGCACTGCGCACCGACGTGCCCGAGTGGCAGTCGCAGGCGCAGGCGCTGGTCGACGATGCCAACTGGGTCAGCGTGGACACGAAGTTCCCGCCCTTGCTGGAGGCCTCGCGCGGGCAGCTGCAGGTGGTGTGGGATGCCTTCCAGAGCGCGCTGGCCCAGGCCATCGCCGCCGCCGCCGATGCGAATGCGCCGCTGCCGCCGGTGCCGGTGTGGGCCGACGAACTGCGCCAGGCGCGCGGCCTGCCCGTGGAAGCGGCCGCGCCGGCGAAGCCCCCCAAGCCGAAGGTCGATCCCGAACAGCGCGCTGCCGCCACCAAGGCGGTGGGCGACGTGCTGGCGAAGCTGGAACAGGAGATCGCGCAGGGCCACGGCAAGGCGAGCGCGGGCGCGGCCAACGCGCTGCGCAATGCATTGAAGGAACACGGCAAGCTGGTCGACGACAAGCTGGAGCAGCAGGCGCACGCCGCGCTCGCGGCGGCCACCGAGCTGGAAGGCTGGCAGCGCTGGCGCGCCGACCAGCTGCGCCAGGAACTGGTCGCGAAGGCTGAAGCCCTGTTCGAGACCGTGCCCGCGCCGTCGCCCGCACCCGCACCCGCACCCGCCCCCACAGCGGCCGCGACGCCGGCGGAAGTGGATGCCGAAGCGGCCGAGAGCGCGGAGGCCCCCGCGGCCGCCCCGGCACCCGCGCCGTCGCCCGCGCCCTTGCGCAAGCCGCGCTTCGGCGGCCGCAAGATGCAGGAGACGCTGCGCGGCCTGCGCGAGCAGTGGAAGCAGGTCGACCAGGGCGGCCCGCCGAATCACGCGCTGTGGAAGCGCTTCGACGAAGCCTGCAACGAGGCCTACAAGGTGGTGCAGGAGTGGCTGGACAAGGTCAAGGCCGAAGCCGCCGAGAACCGCGCCGCCCGCCTGGCCCTGGTCGCCGAGGTGAAGGCCTGGGCACAGGCCCATGCGGATGCGGACAACGGCGACTGGAAGGGGTTCAACCGCTCCATCCACCAGTTCTCGGATCGCTGGCGTGAAGCCGGCCACCTGAGCGAGAAGGCTTTCGCGGAGTTGCAGCCGCAATGGAAGGAAGCGATCTCCCAGGCCGCCGCGCCGCTGGAGCGCGCGCAGAAGGCGAGCATCGAGCGCCGCAACGCGCTGATCGAAGAGGCGAAGGGCCTGGGCGAAGCGCCCATGCTGCGCATCGATGCCGTCAAGGCGCTGCAGCAGCGGTGGCAGGGCGAGGCGCAGTCGGTGCCGCTGGATCGCAAGCAGGAACAGAAGCTGTGGGATGCGTTCCGCAAGCCGATCGACGAGGCGTTCAACCGCAAGACGGCGGAGCGCGAGAAGGCTGCCGCCGCGATGAGCGGCCGCGACCGCGCCGTGCTCGAAGCGTCGAAGGCCGTGGAAGAAGCGACGGCCAGCGGCGACGCGCACAAGATCCGCGCCGCGATGGCGTCGCTGGAGCAGGCGCTGCGTGCCCGCGACGAAGCCGGCGGCGAGCCGGCTCCGGCCGCTGCGGCTGCGGCTGCTGCCGCCGCTCCGGCGGGCGCGCCTGCGGATGAAGCGGTGCCTGCGAGCGAGGGCGCGGAGGCGGCGACGCCGGCCCCGGTGCCTGCGAAGGCGGCTCCCAAGCCGGTGGTCGCGAGGCGCGGCGACGACCGCCCCGGCCAGAAGCGCACCGAAGTGGCGGCACCGGCCGGGCGCGGCGGCCGCTTCGGCGATGCGCGCCGTCCCGGCGGGCCGGGTGGTCCGGGCGACCGCGATGCGCGTGACGACAAGCGCGGCTTCGGCCGCGACCGCGACGACCGCCGCGACGACCGCGGCCCGCGCCTGGGGGACACCGCCTTCCGCGCCCAGCGCGACGCGCTGGAGCACGCGCAGGCGACGCTGCGCAAGCTTGCCGCGCAGGCGCACGGCGAGGCCCTCACGCAGCTGATGACCGCCTGGGAGCAGCGCACGGCCGACCAGGTGCCGAGCCACCAGGAACTCGGCAAGGTCGTCAGCCCGCAGGTGCGCCAGGGCTGGACGCAGGCGCTGACGCAGGGTTCGGGCGGCGACGCTTCCGAATCGCTGCTGCGCCTGGAGATCGCGGCCGACGTGCCCACGCCCGCCGACCAGATCGCCGCGCGCCGGCAGATGCAGCTGCAGCTGCTGACCAAGCGCCACGAAGCGGGGCCGCAGGAAACCTGGGGTGCCGACGTCGCGAAGGTGCTGGGGACGTCGTACGACGCGAACACGGCGCGCAGGTTGCAGAACGCGTTGAAGGCCTTGCTGCGACGGTAGGTCGCCGTCACCCTCGCGGAGGCGGGGGCCCAGGGCATTCGGGAAGCGGCGCATTGCGCCGCTTTTCTTTTGGGACGCCCTGGTTCCCCGCCTGCGCGGGGATGACGGATGGTTCAGTGCTTCGGCAAATAGAAACCGTCGAACAAGACAGTCAGGTCCGGAAATTCCTGCGTGAACCGATCCCGGTTCACGAAATACGCCTCGCACGCCACCGCGAAGAACTCGTCGATGGCCGTCGCGCCGTAATCGTCGAGCCACGGCGGCGGTTCGCCGAAGCGCTCCGCCTTGATCACGTCCTCGCGGAAGCGCCGGTACTCGCGTTCGAGCGCCTCCAGCCAGCGCCGGCGCGCCGCGCGCGAGGGCAGGGGCGGGCAGCCGTCGGTCGCGCCGTCGCGCAGGTCGATCTTGTGGACGAATTCGTGGATCACGACGTTGAAGCCGGTCTCGGCGGAGGCGCCGGCTTCCTTCACGTCGTGCCAGTTCAGCATCACCGGGCCACCCTCCATCGCCTCGCCGGCCAGCACCTCGTCCCAGTCGTGCACCACGCCGGCCTCGTCCATCGTGCTGCGGCGGGCGACCACTTCGTCCGCATGCACCACGATGCCCACGAAGTCGTCGTACCAGGCCAGGCCCAGGCGCAGGTGCAGGACGGGCAACACGGCCTGCGCCGCGATCGCCAGCGCCATTTCATCCGTGATGACGAGGCCGCCGGCGCCGTGGAATTCCTTGCGCGCGAGGAATTCGGCCGATAGCTCGCGCAGGCGCTGCCGGTCCCGTGGATCGCGCTGGCCGAGGAAGGGATAGCGCTCCAGCGTCGCGGCCCAGAGCGCATCGGGGATCGCCGGCGCGCGCCGGCGCCGGCGCAGCCAGTCCCACATCAGGCGAGGCCCACGCGCTCCGTGGCACCGGAGGCGGCGATGCGCAGCGCCTGCAGCCGCGGCGGGCTGGCCTGGGCCTCCCAGTCGCTCAGCACGATGCGCCAGTGCAGCGCATCGAGCGCGTGCTCGGCGGGCTTGTGGGTGTGGCCGTGCACGAGGGCCGTGGCCGCGGCCTCGCGCAGCCAGGCGAGCGCCATGGGCGTGTCGACGTCGGCATAGGCGCGCTCGCTGCGCTTCATTTCCTCGCTGTCGGCGCGCATGCCGCGGGCGATGGCGCGGCGCTTGTCGATCGGCAGCGCGAGGAAATCCTGCTGCCACTGCGGCGCGCGCACCATTTCGCGGAAGGCCATGTATTCGGTGTCGGCGATGCACAGCGCGTCGCCGTGCGACAGCAGCCAGCGGCGCGCGCCGAACACCAGCACGGTGGGGTCGGCGAGCAGCTGCATGCCGGTGGCCTGCGCGAGCCGCGCGCCGACCAGGAAGTCGCGGTTGCCCGCGAGGAAGAAGACGGGCAGGCGTTGCGCGGTCGCCTTCAGCACCGCGGCGCAATCGGCCTCGAAGCCCGGCGCGTCGAGCGCGTCGTCGCCGATCCAGACCTCGAACAGGTCACCCAGGATGAAGAGGGCGTCGGCCCGCGTGCCGGCCATGTAGCGCCGCCAGGCCTCGAAGGTGGCGGGCTCGCTGGCCTGCAGGTGCAGGTCGGAGATGCATTCGACGGTGCGCCACCCCGGCGCGGCGCGCAGTTCCTGCGCCGCGGGCCGGGACGACGTGCCTTCAGAGCTCAGACCGCGACCGCTTTTTCGAGCACCACGTCCGTGCGCGGCACGTCGCCGTGGCCGCCGCGGTTGCCCGTGGGCACGCCCTTGATGCGGTCGACGACGTCCGTGCCGCCCACCACCTTGCCGAACACGGCGTAGCCCCAGCCCTGCGCGCTGGGAGCGGTGTGGTTCAGGAAGGCGTTGTCGGCCACGTTGATGAAGAACTGCGCCGATGCGGAGTGCGGCTGGTTGGTGCGCGCCATCGCCACGGTGTACTTGTCGTTCTTCAGGCCGTTGTTGGCCTCGTTCTCGATCTGCGCGTCGGTGGGCTTCTGCGTCATGCCGGGGGCGAAGCCGCCGCCCTGGATCATGAAGCCGTCGATCACGCGATGGAAGACGGTGCCGTCGTAGTGGCCCTTCTTCACGTAGTTCAGGAAGTTGGCGACCGTCTTGGGCGCCTTCTGCTCGTCGAGTTCCAGCGTGACGACGCCGTAGCCGGCGATGTGGAGTTCCACCTTCGGATTCATGGGAGGCCCTTGTCGGTTATTTGAGGAGCGTCGCGGACCGGATCACCACCGGCGCGAGCGGGACGTTCTGGTGCATGCCGGCATTGCCGGTCGCAACGCCCTTGATCTTTTCGACCACGTCCATGCCTTTCACCACCTTGCCGAAGACGGTGTAGCCCGGCTGGTCGGGAGCGGCCTTGGGATCGAGGAACTCGTTGTTCGCCACGTTGATGAAGAACTGCGCGGTCGCCGAGTTCGGGTCGCCGGTGCGCGCCATCGCCACGGTGCCGGTCTCGTTCTTCAGGCCCTTGGCGAACGCCGCGCGGCCTTCGTGCACGACCGGCGCCCGCGTGGGCTTCTCGGCCATCCTCGGGTCCATGCCGCCGCCCTGGATCATGAAGCCGTCGATGACGCGATGGAACACCGTGCCGTCGTAGTGCTTGTCGCGCACGTACTGCAGGAAGTTCTCGGCCGTCTTCGGCGCCTTGTCCGGGTAGACCTCGATCACGATGTCGCCGGCGCTGGTGGCAAGCTGCACGCGGGGGGATTTGGGGTTCTGGGCCCAGGCCGTTCCGGCCAGGCAGGCAAGGGCGATCGCCAGGCTCGCAGCCCGGCGCGTGGTCAACGACATCAGCCGATCACTCCTTCGTAGAAGATCTTCACGGTGCCCCGCGGCGTGCGCCGGGGGCGGCTTCGCGCAAGGTTACCACCGCGGACGTCATCGCGAAGCTGGACCTGGCGACGCGGCCGGGGCGGCACTTCCGCGGCTGTCCGGCGCGAACACTTCGCGGATTCGCGCCAGCTTCGGCTGCACGGCGGCGTTGCCGGCATCGAGCCGCAGCGCGCGGCCGTAGGCCTGGCTGGCGAGCTTGGCGTAGACGTCGCCGAGGTTCTCGTGCGCGGTGGCGTAGCCGGGGTTGGCGCGGATCGCCATCTCGAGCGCGGCGCGCGCCTTGTCGAACTGCGCCTGGCCCGCGTAGAGCACGGCCAGGTTGTTGTACGGCTCGGGCAGCTCGGGGTAATCCTCGGTCAGCTTCTGGAACGCGGCGATCGCCTCGCCGGTGCGGCCCGCCTCGGTGAGCACGACGCCCCGGAGGAAGCGCATCTGCGGATCCTTGGGCTTGCCGGCGAGGTACTGGTCGGCCTTGTTCAGGGCGTCCTGCGGCTTGCCGTTCCGCAGCAGCTGGTTGACGTCGCCATACTCGTCGGCGCGCGCGATCCCGCCGGCCAGCAGGGCCGCCGAGACGGCGGCGAGGGCCAGGGATTTCGACAGGTTCTTGCGCGCGAACTTCATGTGGTTTCTTCTCCCGGCACCCGTGGCCAGCCCCGTCCGGGGGGCTATATACTGCGTGCCGATTGTAGTCGCGGGGCCGCGCCGCGGCTTGCCTCGCCACCAGAACAACTCCTTGCCCGCGGCCCCCGAGCCCGCGGCGCACACCTGATTCCAATGAGCCTTCGCATCTACAACACGCTGACGCGTGCGCTGGAGGATTTTTCCCCGCTCGAGCCGGGGCACGTCCGGATGTACGTGTGCGGCATCACCGTCTACGACCTGTGCCACGTGGGGCACGCGCGCGCCAACGTCGCCTTCGACATCGTGCAGCGCTGGCTGAAGGCGAGCGGCTTGCGCCTGACCTTCGTGCGAAACATCACGGACATCGAGGACAAGATCATTCGCCGGTCGGTGGAAAACGGGGAGACTGTGCGGTCCCTGACCGACCGGATGATCGCCGAGATGTATCGGGACTTCGACGCTCTGGACATCGAGCGTCCCACGCACGACCCGCGCGCCACCGACTACGTGCCGCAGATGCTGGACATCGTGCGCACGCTGGAGGACAAGGGCCTCGCCTACCGCGCCGGCGGCGACGTCAACTACGCGGTGCGCCGCTTCCCCGGCTACGGCAAGCTCTCGGGCAAGTCGCTCGACGAACTCCACGCGGGCGAACGCGTCGCGGTGCTCGAAGGCAAGGAAGACCCGCTGGACTTCGTCCTGTGGAAGTCCGCCAAGGCGGACGAGCCGCGGGACGCCCAGTGGGACAGCCGCTACGGCCGCGGCCGTCCGGGCTGGCACATCGAGTGCTCCGCGATGGCGTGCGCGCTGCTCGGGAACACCTTCGACATCCACGGCGGCGGCGCCGACCTGCAGTTCCCGCACCACGAGAACGAGATCGCGCAGAGCGAGGGCGCCAACGGCGTGCCGCTCGCGAAGCTGTGGATGCACAACGGCTTCGTCAACATCGACAACGAGAAGATGTCGAAGTCGCTGGGCAACTTCTTCACCATCCGCGAGGTGCTGCAGAAGTTCGACGCCGAGACGCTGCGCTTCTTCATCGTGCGCGCGCACTACCGCAGCCCGCTGAACTACAGCGACGTGCACCTCGACGACGCGCGCGGCGCGCTGCGGCGGCTCTATACGGCGCTCGACGCCGTGCCGCCGGCGGACGTGCGCATAGCCTGGAACGAACCCCATGCGGCCCGGTTCAAGGCGGCGATGGACAACGACTTCGGTACGCCCGAAGCGGTGGCCGTGCTGTTCGAACTGGCGGCGGAAGCCAACCGCACCAGGTCGCCGCAGGTGTCCGGCCTGCTGAAGGCGCTGGCCGGCACCATCGGCCTGCTCCAGCGCGATCCCAGGGCCTTCCTGCGCGCCGGCGCCGCGCTCGACGACGCCACGATCCAGGACAGGATAGCTGCGCGCGCGGCGGCGAAGAAGGCGAAGGACTTCGCCGAGGCCGACCGCATCCGGCAGGAACTGCTGGCGCAGGGCATCGTGCTCAAGGACTCGGCCACGGGCACCACCTGGGAAGCCAAGCCATGAGTGCCGACGACGGCTGCGTCACCCCCGAATACTGGGACGAGGCGCGCAAGTACCTCACGCGGCGGGACCGCGTGATGAAGCGGCTGATTCCGCAGTACGGCGAGGCCTGCCTGCAGTCGCGCGGCGAGGCCTTCACCACGCTCGCGCGCAGCATCGTGGGCCAGCAGATCTCGGTGAAGGCCGCGCAGAGCGTGTGGGACAAGTTCGCCGCGCTGCCGCGCCGCATGACGCCCGCCAACGTGCTGAAGCTGAAGGTGGACGACATGCGCGCCGCCGGCCTGTCGGCGCGCAAGATCGAGTACCTCGTGGACCTCGCCCTGCATTTCGATTCGGGCGCGGTCCACGTCGACGCCTGGCGCGGCATGCAGGACGAGGACATCATCGCGGAGCTCGTCGGCATCCGCGGCATCGGCCGGTGGACGGCGGAGATGTTCCTCATCTTCCACCTGATGCGGCCCAATGTGTTGCCACTGGACGACGTCGGGCTCATCACCGGCATCAGCAAGAATTATTTCTCGGGCGATCCGGTCTCCCGGAGCGACGCACGGGAGGTGGCCGCCGCCTGGAACCCGTATTGCTCGGTGGCGACTTGGTATATTTGGCGATCGCTCGACCCGCTGCCCGTGGCCTACTGACCCGGGCACGAAAGCGGGCGGCAACCTGAGGAGCAAAGCTTGGCGAAACGAACTTTCCTGGACTTCGAACAGCCCATCGCGGAGCTGGAAACGAAGATCGAGGAACTGCGCTACGTGCAGACCGAGTCCGCCGTCGACATCTCCGAGGAGATCGAGCAGCTGGGCAAGAAGAGCCAGCAGCTGACCAAGGACATCTACAGCCAGCTCTCGCCGTGGCAGATCACCAAGATCGCGCGGCACCCGGAACGGCCGTACACCATGGACTACCTCAACGAGATCTTCACCGATTTCGTCGAGATGCATGGCGACCGCCACTTCGCGGACGACCAGTCCATCGTGGGCGGCCTGGCGCGGTTCAACGGCAATGCGTGCGTCGTCATCGGCCACCAGAAGGGCCGCGACACCAGGGAGCGCGCCGCGCGCAACTTCGGCATGAGCCGTCCCGAGGGCTACCGCAAGGCGCTGCGCCTGATGAAGACGGCCGAGAAGTTCAAGCTTCCCGTCTTCACCTTCGTCGACACGCCCGGCGCGTATCCGGGCATCGACGCCGAGGAGCGCAGCCAGTCGGAAGCCATCGGCCGCAACATCTACGAGATGGCGCAGCTGGAAGTGCCGATCATCACCACCATCATCGGCGAGGGCGGCTCCGGCGGCGCGCTGGCGATCTCCGTGGCCGACCAGGTGCTGATGCTGCAGTACGCGATCTATTCGGTGATCTCGCCGGAAGGCTGCGCCTCCATTCTCTGGAAGACCTCCGAGAAGGCGCAGGACGCGGCCGATGCGATGGGCATCACGGCCCACCGCCTGAAGGCCCTCGGCCTGGTCGACAAGATCGTCAACGAGCCCGTCGGCGGCGGCCACCGCGACCACAAGCAGATGGCCGCCTTCCTCAAGCGCGCGCTGAACGATGCCTGGCGCCAGTTGAGCGACCTCAAGGTCCGCGAACTGCTGGAGCGGCGCTACGAGCGGCTGCAAAGCTATGGCCGCTTCTCCGACACCAAGGCCGACGCTGCGTAACGGCCCACCCCCGAAGCGGCCTGCGGCCGCCTCCCCCTCAAGGGGGCGCCACCAGCGGCCCGGCAAAGCCGGTTCCGCGGTGGCCCGCGGTTGGCGCGTGCGGACCCATGCGCCATGCCCTGTGGGCCGTCACGAGGGGCTCAGATGAATCCGGCGGCGGCAGCGCTCGCCGGGTTGCAGTTGCCGCTGCCACTCGCGGTGGCTTACAGCGGCGGCGCCGATTCCACCGTCCTCCTCCTTGCCGCGGCGCAACGCTGGCCGGGGCAGGTATGCGCCATCCACGTCCATCACGGACTGCAGGAGGCGGCCGATGCATTCGAAGCGCATTGCCGCGGCGTCTGCACGGAGCTCGGCGTGCCGCTCGACGTGCGGCGTGTCGCGGCGCGCAACGCGCCGGGCGAGAGCCCGGAGGATGCGGCGCGGCAGGCGCGCTACCAGGCCCTGGCGCGCGCGGCACGCGATGCCGGCGCGCAGGCCGTGCTGCTGGGGCAGCACGCCGACGACCAGGTGGAGACGCTGCTGCTGGCCCTGAGCCGCGGCGCGGGATTGCCCGGCCTCGCCGCGATGCCGCCGGTATTCCAGCGCGAAGGCATGCTGTTCGTGCGGCCGCTGCTGGCGTTGTCGGCCCGCGCGATCCGCGAATGGATCGCGGAGCAGGGCGTGGCCGCGATCGAGGACCCGACCAACGAGGACACCGCCTTCACGCGCAACCGCATCCGGCATCAGCTGCTGCCGGCGCTGGAGCAGGCCTTCCCGCAATACCGCGAGACCTTCGCGCGGTCCTCGCGCCATGCGGCGCAGGCGCAGGAGCTGCTGGAGACGGTGGCGGTGGAAGACCTCGCGCGCATGGGCGGCGTGCCGGCGATCACCGCGCTGCAGCACCTGCCGCGCGCGCGGCAGGCGAACGTGCTGCGCCACTGGTTGCGCAGCGCGCACGCGGCGAGCGCGAGCGCGGCGCAACTGGAAGAGTTGCTGGACCAGGTGGCGGATTGCACGACGCGCGGCCACAGGATCCGGATCAAGGTGGGGAACGGGTTCGTGGAACGGCAGGGCGAGCGGCTGGCGTACGGCGCGCTTCCCACGTGAGGAGCCACTGACACCGTAGGTATAATCCCGAGGTTCTGCGCGCACGGCCCGTTGATCCAGCGGGCCTTTTTCATCCGGGCGGCGCAGCTTTCACTTCCCCAGACCGATGGCATTGATCGTTCACAAATACGGCGGCACGTCGATGGGCTCGACCGAGCGCATCCGCAACGTCGCCAAGCGCGTCGCCAAGTGGCATCGCGCGGGCCACCAGATGGTCGTGGTGCCCAGCGCCATGAGCGGCGAAACCAACCGCCTGCTGGGCCTCGCCAAGGACCTGCAGCCGGCCAAGGCCGACGACGCGGTGCTGCGCGAACTCGACATGCTCGCCTCCACCGGCGAGCAGGTCTCCGTGGGCCTGCTGGCCCTCGCGCTGCAGGCCGAAGGCGTGCCCGCGGTCAGCTACGCCGGCTGGCAGGTGCCCGTGCGCACCAACAGCGCGTACACCAAGGCCCGCATCGACTCGATCGACGACGTGCGCGTGCGCAAGGACCTCGATGCGGGCAAGGTGGTGGTGGTCACCGGCTTCCAGGGCATCGACGACCTGGGCCACATCACCACGCTGGGCCGCGGCGGCAGCGACACCTCCGCGGTGGCCGTGGCCGCGGCGCTGAAGGCGGCCGAGTGCCTGATCTATACCGACGTGGACGGCGTGTACACGACCGATCCGCGCGTGGTGCCCGAGGCGCGCCGCCTCAGCACCGTGAGCTTCGAGGAAATGCTGGAGATGGCCTCCATGGGGTCCAAGGTCCTGCAGATCCGTTCGGTCGAATTCGCGGGCAAGTACCAGGTTCCGCTGCGCGTGCTGTCCAGCTTCACCCCGTGGGACATCCCCATCGCGGAGGAAGCGGTTTCCGGCACGCTGATCACTTTTGAGGAAGACGAGAAGATGGAACAAGCCGTTGTCTCCGGCATCGCTTTCAACCGCGACGAAGCCAAGATTTCGATCCTGGGCGTGCCCGACCGGCCCGGCATCGCGTACCAGATCCTCGGCGCCGTGGCGGACGCCAACATCGAGGTGGACGTGATCATCCAGAACGTCTCCCACGACGGCAAGACGGACTTCAGCTTCACCGTGCACCGCAACGACTACGCGCGCGCGGTCGACGTGCTGAAGACGAAGGTCGTTCCCTCGCTGGGCACCGACCGCATCGAAGGCGACACCAGGATCTGCAAGGTGTCGATCGTCGGCATCGGCATGCGCAGCCACGTGGGCATCGCCTCCAAGATGTTCCGCGCGCTGTCCGAAGAGGGCATCAACATCCAGATGATCTCCACCAGCGAGATCAAGACCTCCGTCGTGATCGACGAGAAGTACATGGAGCTGGCGGTGCGGGCACTGCACCGCGCGTTCGACCTGGACCAGCCGGCCGCGTAAAGCGCCGCGAAGCGGCGCATGCGCGGCCGTCCCGGCGCAGGCCGGGACCTCGCAAAACCCGCTGGGCCTGCCTGGAGTTCAGGTATCATCCCAACCTTCGGAGCGATGACCGAGAGGCCGAAGGTGCTCCCCTGCTAAGGGAGTATGCGGGCCAAAACCTGCATCGAGGGTTCGAATCCCTCTCGCTCCGCCAAACAGGCCGCCTCCGGGCGGCTTTCTTTTTTCCAGGACCGGACGCGCGCCATGCCCACGGATCTCGCCAGCCTCCTCCTGCTCGTGCTCACCTCGGTGGTCACCTTCACCGTCGCGCGCTACCTCTCGCGCAACTGGCGCAGGAAGCGCAAGGAAAAAGAAGAGCAGGCGCGGCGGGTCGGCGAGAGCCGGCAGATGCGCCGCGCGCGCGAGCGGCGCCAGCGCAAGTAACTCTCCAGGAGTGCTCATGAAACTCTTCTCTTCGTCGCGCAGCGCAGCGGCCGCCCTTTTGCTGGTCGCAGGCCTGCTCGCAGCCTGCTCGACGGTCACGCCCGCCACGCCGGCAGCCAGGACCTCGCCCATTCCCGTGAAGGTGTTCGTCGGCGCGATGTTCGAGATCGGCCAGAACACCGGCGACCGCGCCGGCGAGTTCCAGCACTGGTACGAGCGTTACTGGAAGGGCGCCGCGCCCATCACGGTGCCCGGCGCGTTGAACCCGGTGTACTGCAATGCGGAGGGCGTGTGCGGCTCGGTGCTCGGGATGGGCAAGGTGAACTCCTCGTCGTCCATGCAGGCCATCCTGCAGAACCGGAACTTCGATTTCGCGCACGCGTATTACGTCATCTCCGGCGTGGCCGGCACGCCGCCCTCCCGCGGAACGATCGGCGAGGTGAACTGGGCCACCTGGCTCGTCGACTACGACCTGGGCCACCGGTGGGCGCCGGAAGAGAACAAGCCGGGCGAGCCGACCTTCATGCCGCGCAAGGGCTACGAGGAATTCCGCCGCTTCAAGCTGAACCCGGCGCTCGTCGACTGGACCATGAAGCTCTCCGCCGGCACGGCGCTGAAGGACTCGGAGGCGGCGCGCCGGTACCGGCTGCGCTATCCCGATGCGGCCGCGCGGCGCGCCCCCTTCGTGGGCACCGGCACCCACATGACGGGAGACACCTTCTTCCACGGCCCGGGCATGTCGAAGCAGGCCCAGTACATCGCCAGGCTTTATGGCGCGGACGACTACGTGATCACCGAAATGGAGGCGGCCGCCGTCACCCTGGTGATCAAGCGCTCGCACGGCACGGACCGCGTGATGAGCCTGCGCGGCGCGGTGAACTTCGACCAGGGCAACCCGGGCGAAACCACCCTGCAGCACCTGGATCCTGCCCCGGGCGAGACTGCCGGCGGCTTCGCCGAAACGGTGGAGAACATCGCGCTGGTCGGCACGCGGGTGGTGGACCACATCGTGGCGAACTGGGCACAGTGGAAGACCGGGGTCCCCGCGCGCTGAACCGGCAAGCCGGCCCCGGCCGGGGAAAATGGAAAGGCCGCCCGAAGGCGGCCTTTCTCTCCCTGAACGCGTCCTTGTTATCCCTGTGCGGCGGGCTTGTCGCCCGTCCTGCCGCGTGCGTGGCGGCGCGGCCCCGCGGCTTCCGGCCTGCGCGAATCGCGGGACTGCAACGCCAGCCCGTACGAATTCGCCGTGACCGCCAGGATGGCGGGCACCCGCTGCAGGATCGCCACCGTTCTCGTATCGCTCATTCTTCTTTTCCCTGTACTGCTACTGCTTCTTCGCTTGCTTCGTGTGACTGCAGTGCACGCAGTATGGGTGAGCCCCAGGGGGGCGCCATGACAGAGCCGGACACGACGTGAGGTCAGCGGTATCTGACATGCGCTACGCCCGCGCGTTGTGCAGTGCGGGAAAGTTCCGTGCGGCTAGCGCTTGGGCGGATCGCTCTCGTCGTCGATGGACGCGCTCCAGCGGTCGCCCCAGCCGCGCGCGGCGTCGAGGTCGCGCCGGCCGCGCTTGGTCGGGCGGCCATGCTCGATCGTCAACGCGGGCTCGCTCGCATAGCGGCGCTGCTCCGCGGCGCGCGCGCGTTCCTGGATGCTTTCCGGCGTTTCCTCGTAGAGCTGCTGCGCCACGGGCGCGGGCCCGCGCACCCCGGACAGGCCCTTGACGATCACGGTGCGGGTGATGCCCTCGCGGCGCAGCGCCACGGTGTCGCCGACCTTCACCTCGCGGGCGGGCTTGGCGTCCGCGCCGTTGACGGCGACGCGGCCCTTGTCGATCTCGTCCACCGCCAGGCTGCGCGTCTTGTAGAAGCGCGCGGCCCACAGCCACTTGTCGATCCGCATCCTGTCCATTCAGGTCGGATTGTCCGCCAGCGGCAGGCGGACGGTCGCATCCAGCCCGGCCGTGCGGTGGTCCTTTTCACGGTTTTCGAGCTGTATCGTGCCGCCCAGCGCACGCACGATCTCGTGGCAGATCGCCAGGCCCAGCCCGGAGCCGCTGCGCACGTCCCCGGCCGAGAAGGGCTGGAACAGCCGCGGCTGAAGCTCTGCCGAAATGCCCGGGCCGCTGTCGCTCACCACCAGCGCGGCGGCCTGCGCATCGGCCAGCACGCGCACCGACAGCGTGCCGCCGGCGGGCGTGTGCTTCACCGCGTTGTGCAGCAGGTTGCGCGCGAGCTCGCGCAGCATCCACTCGTGGGCGTTGACGGCCGCGGGCGCCGTCTCGATGTCGAAGTCGATGTCCTTGTCCGCGATCAGCGGCGCGAGTTCCAGGGCCACGTTGCGCACCGCTTCCGAGAGATCGCTGACCTGGATGTCGGCCTGCTGGCGCAGCTGCTCCACCTTCGCGAGCGACAGCATCTGGTTGGCGAGCACGGTGGCGCGTTCGACCGTGTCCTCGATCTCGTGCAGCGCCTGCCGCGGCTCGACGTCGCCGCGCAGCGCCGACTGCACCTGGGTCTTCAGCACCGCCAGCGGCGTGCGCAGCTGGTGCGAGGTGTCGCGCACGAAGCGCTTCTGGTTCTCCAGCAGGTGGGCCAGCCGCGACATCACCTCGTTGGTGGCATCCACCAGCGGCAGCAGCTCGCGCGGCGCGTCCGCCGCGGGCAGCGCGGTGAGGTCCCCTTCGGGACGCGCCTGCAGCTCCCGGCTCAGGCGCCGCACCGGCCGCGTGGCCCGCTGCACGACGTACAGCACCACCATCGCGATCACCACCACCAGCAGGACCTGCTGCCACAGGAAGTCGATGAGGATCCGCCGCGTGAGGCGCCGCCGCAGCTCCAGCGTCTCCGCCACCTGGATCACGGCCATGCCTCGGCCGGTGGGGCTGGCCACCGGCTGCAGCAGCACCGCCACCCGCACCTGGTTGTTGCGGAAGTCGGTGTCGTAGAAGTCGACCAGCGCCGCATAGGGCGGCTGCGCGGGGATGCGTCCCTGCCAGACGGGCAGGTCGCCGAAGCCGGAGATCAGCTCGCCATGCAGGTTGGACACGCGGTAGTACAGGCGCGTCTGCACGTCGGCCTCGAAGGCTTCCAGCGCGGAGTAGGGCACGATCGCGCGCAGCTGCGCATCCTCGTCGTAGCCGTGCACGTCGAGCTGTTCGCCGATCGACTTGGCCGAAGCGAGCAGGGTGCGGTCGTAGGCGGTGTTCACCGCCTGCAGCGTCTTGCGGTACAGCGAGACCGCGTTCACCAGCACGACGATCGCCACCGGCAGCAGGATGCCGGCCAGCAGGTAGGTGCGAAGCGAGACCGAGCGCAGGTTCATTCACCTGCCTTGAGCAGGTAGCCCAGGCCGCGCAGCGTCACCAGCTTCACCCCGGTGTGCGCGAGCTTCTTGCGCAGGCGGTACACGACGACCTCGATCGCTTCGTACTGCACGTCCTGCTCGCCGGGGAACACCAGCTCGAACAGCCGTTCCTTCGTCACCGCGTGGCCGGCCCGCCCGAGCAGCGCCTGCAGCAGCGCGCCTTCGCGCGGGGCCAGTTCCAGGATCTCGTCGCGCCAGTGGATCGCGCCGCTCTCGCGGTCCACGCTCAGCCCGCCGACGGAGGGCGTCGCGGGCGCGCGACCGGGCGCCGCGCGGCGGCGGTGCAGCGCGCGCAGGCGCGCTTCGAGTTCGTCGAGGTCGAAGGGCTTGGGCAGGTAGTCGTCGGCGCCCGCGTTCAGGCCGACGATGCGGTCGCCGACCGTGCCGCGGGCAGTGAGGATCAGCACCGGCGTGGGGAGGCCGCTGCGGCGCGCCTCCTCCAGCACCAGCAGGCCGTCCATGCCGGGCAGGGTGAGATCGAGCATCACGACGTCGGGCGGGCTCGCCTTCCAGCGCTCGAGCGCCTGGCGGCCGTCGCTGCACAGCTCGACCTCCATGCCCCGGTTCTGCAGGGTGCGGCGCAGGGCCGTCTGCATCGACGGATCGTCTTCGACGAGCAGCAACTTCATGTCCGGAACCATAACGCGGCCGGCACATTAGCACTTTCCCTAATGCTTTGGACAGCCAATCGACAGCGACGAGGATCACCATCCGGCCTGTTCCAACTGCAAGGAGACAAGAACCGTGCGTCGTGACGAATTCCTGAAGAGCCTGGCCGCCCTGGCCGCCGCGGGTGCGCTGCCCCTGTCGGCCCGTGCCGCCACCAACCTGAAGATGATGATCCCCGCCAACCCGGGCGGCGGCTGGGACACCACCGGCCGCGCACTGGGCAAGGCGCTGCAGGACGCCAAGGTCGCCGACAGCGTGACCTACGAGAACAAGGGCGGCGCCGCCGGCGCGCTGGGCCTGGCCCAGTTCGTCAACGGAAGCAAGGCCGACCCGAACGCGCTGATGGTCATGGGCGCCGTCATGCTGGGCGGCATCATCACCGGCAAGCCGCCGGTGAACCTGACGCAGGCCACCCCGATCGCCCGCCTGACCAGCGAGTACAACGTGTACGTCGTGCCGGCCAACTCGCCGCTGAAGACGATGGCCGACGTGGTCGCCCAGCTGAAGAAGGATCCGGGCAGCGTGAAGTGGGGCGGCGGTTCGCGCGGCTCCACCGAGCACATCGCCGCGGCCATGCTGGCCCGCGAAGTGGGCGTCGACGCCGCCAAGATCAACTACGTCGCCTTCCGTGGCGGCGGCGAGGCCACCGCGGCCATCCTGGGCGGCAACGTCACGGTGGGCGGTTCCGGCTACAGCGAGTTCTCCGAGTACATCAAGGCCGGCAAGATGCGTCCCATCGCCGTGACCTCGCCCGAGCGCCTGAAGGGCATCGCCATTCCCACGCTGAAGGAGCAGGGCATCAACGTGGTGCTGGGCAACTGGCGCGGCGTGTACGGCGCCCCCGGCATCTCCGCCGAGCAGCGCAAGCACCTGACCGATCTCGTGCTGGCGTCGCTGAAGACGAAGTCCTGGCAGGAAGCCATGGACAAGAACGACTGGACGCCCGCCGTGCTGACGGGCCCGGCGTTCGACAAGTTCGTCGACGACGAATTCGCCATGCTCCGTGCCACGATGGTGAAGGCCGGCATGGTCTGAGGCTGACGCCGTCAGCAGTACGCCCGGTTCGCCGGGCGTTTTTCTTTTCGCGTGAGGGCCCATGGAGGGCAGAACCATGACACAACCATCTTCCCGGCCCACCGCCCAGATCCTCGTGGGAGCGGCCGTGACGCTCACCGCGCTGGGGCTGGCCGCCGGCGCGCTCAAGATCCCGGGTGAAGCGGGCTACGGCGGCGTGGGCCCCAACTTCCTGCCCTGGGTGGTGTCCATCGTCCTGTTCATCTGCGGCGTGCTCATCGTGCGCGAGGCGCTCACCGGCGGCTTTCGCGACATGGGGGAGCCCTCGGGCGGCGAGCGTGCCTGGTGGCCCGGCCTCGTGTGGGTGTCCGCCGGACTGCTGGCGAACGCGGCGCTGATCACCACGATCGGATTCATCCTCAGCTGCACGCTGTGCTACCTGCTGGCGGTGCAAGGACTGCGCCGGGCGCAAGGGCAGCCGTCGGGCGCCGGCACGCTGGCGGTGGACGCGATCACCGGAGCCGCGATCTCCGCGCCGGTGTTCTGGATGTTCACGCAATTCCTGGCGATCAACCTGCCGGGCCTGACCAACACCGGCTGGATCTGATCCCATGGACATCTTCAACGCACTCCTGCAGGGCTTCGCGACCGCGGTCAGCCCGATCAACCTCGTGTGGGCCTTCGTCGGCTGCGTGCTCGGCACCGCCGTCGGCGTGCTGCCCGGCATCGGTCCCGCGGTGGCCGTGGCGATGCTGCTGCCGATCACGGCCAAGGTGGACATCACCGCGTCGATGATCTTCTTCGCCGGCATCTACTACGGTGCGATGTACGGCGGCTCCACCACCTCCATCCTGCTGAACACGCCCGGCGAGACCGCCAGCATGGTGACGGCGATGGAGGGCAACAAGATGGCCAAGAGCGGCCGCGCCGGCCAGGCGCTGGCCACCGCCGCCATCGGCTCCTTCGTCGCGGGCACCATCGCGACCGTGATCGTCACGATGTTCGCGCCGACGGTGGCGGACTTCGCGGTGAAGCTGGGCCCGCCGGAGTACTTCCTGCTGATGGTGCTGGCCTTCACCACGGTGAGCGCGGTGCTGGGGCAGAGCACGGTGCGCGGCATGACCTCGCTGTTCCTCGGCCTCGCGATCGGCTGCGTGGGCATGGACCAGATCTCGGGCCAGGCGCGCTACACCGGCGGCCAGCCGGAACTGCTGGACGGCATCGAGATCGTGCTGGTGGCCGTGGGCCTGTTCGCCGTCGCGGAAGTCCTGTACTTCGCGATGTACGAAGGCCGCGTCGTCGAGACCCAGAACATGATGAGCCGGGTCTACATGAGCAAGCGCGACTGGGCGCGCTCCATCCCGGCCTGGATCCGCGCCACCTTCATCGGCGCGCCTTTCGGCTGCATCCCTGCCGGCGGCACGGAGATCCCGACCTTCCTCAGTTATGCGGTGGAGAAGAAGCTCGCCAAGGGCGAGGACAAGGCGGAGTTCGGCACCAAGGGCGCGATCGAAGGCGTGGCGGGTCCCGAAGCGGCGAACAACGCCACGGTGACCACGGCGCTGATCCCGCTGCTGACGCTGGGCATCCCGACGTCCAACACCACGGCCATCCTGCTGGGGGCCTTCCAGAACTACGGCATCCAGCCGGGCCCGCAGCTGTTCACGACCTCGGCCGCCCTGGTGTGGGCGCTGATCGCGTCGCTGTACATCGGCAACCTGATGCTCCTGATCCTGAACCTGCCGATGGTGAAGGTGTGGGTGCAGCTGCTGAAGATCCCCAAGCCGCAGCTCTATGCCGGCATCCTGATCTTCGCCACCGTGGGCGCCTATGGCATGCGCCAGAGCGCCTTCGACCTGGTGCTGCTGTGGGGCATCGGCCTGGTCGGCGTGCTGATGCGCCGCTTCGACTTCCCGACGGCCCCGGTGGTCGTGGGCATGATCCTGGGCCCGCTCGCGGAAGCGCAGCTGCGCAACGCGGTGGCGATCGGCGAGGGCAGCCCCCACGTGTTCGTGGAACGCCCGATGTCGATCGGCCTGATCGCGATCATCGCGGCGGTGCTGCTGCTGCCGCGGATCTACAAGCGGATGCAGGCGCGGAAGGAAAGGCTCGCGACGGCGTAGAGACCGTCATCCCCGCGCAGGCGGGGATCCAGGGCGTTCAAGAAGGCGGCCAGTGGCCGCCTTTTTCCTTGGGAAGCCCTGGGTTCCCGCCTACGCGGGAATGACGGGGGCGGCTACCATCCGCCCATGAAGTCCGACCCCTCGCTGCCCCTCGACGGCCAGCGCATCCTGGAGCTCGCCGCGCGCTCCATGTTCGACCTGTTCGCGAACGCCAGCGAAGGCATGCTGCTGGTGGACCGCGACGCCCGGGTGGTCTGGATCAACGACCAGTACAAGCGCTTCCTGCCGGCGCTGGGCTTCGAACGGGTGGAGGATTTCGTCGGGCACCCCGTCTCGCAGGTGGTGCACAACACGCAGATGCACCGCGTGATCGAGACCGGCAAGCCGATCCTGATCGACCTGCTGTCCAACAAGGCGGGCACCTTCGTCGTGAGCCGCATCCCGCTGCGCGACGAAGCGGGCAAGGTGATCGGCGCGCTGGGCATCGTGCTGTTCGACCATCCGGAAACGACGCTGCAGCCCCTGATCCACAAGTTCGCCAACCTGCAGCGCGAGCTCGATGACGCCAAGCGCGAACTGGCGACGCAGCGCCGCAGCAAGTACACCCTGGCGAGCTTCGTGGGCACCAGCGCGGGCGCGGTCGAAGTGAAGCGCCAGGCGCGCAAGGCCGCGCAGTCCTCCAGCCCCGTGCTGCTGCTGGGCGAGACCGGCACCGGCAAGGAACTGCTGGCGCATGCGATCCACGCCGCGTCGGCGCGCGCGCGCGGCGCCTTCGTCAGCGTCAACATCGCCGCCGTCCCCGACACGCTGCTGGAAGCGGAGTTCTTCGGCGTGGCGCCCGGCGCCTACACCGGCGCCGACCGCAAGGGCCGCGACGGCAAGTTCAAGCTGGCCGACGGCGGCACGCTGTTCCTCGACGAGATCGGCGACATGCCGCTCGCCCTGCAGCCCAAGCTGCTGCGCGCCTTGCAGGAAGGCGAGATCGAGCCGCTCGGCTCCAACAGGCTGGTGCCCTTCGACGCGCGCGTGATCGCCGCCACCTCGCGCGACCTCGGCGCGCTGGTGCGCGAAGGCAGGTTCCGCGAGGACCTGTACTACCGGCTCAACGTGCTGCCGGTCAAGGTGCCGCCGCTGCGCGAGCGCCGTGCCGACATCCCGGCGCTGGCCGAAGTGCTGATCGAGGACATCGCCATGCGCAACGGCACCGCGCCGTTCGAGCTGGGGCCGGACGCGGTGGCGATGCTGTCGTCGCAGCGCTGGCGCGGCAACATCCGCGAACTGCGCAACGTGCTGGAGCAGGCCGCGATGCGCAGCGACTCGCCGCACATCGACGAGGCGCTGCTGGCGCAGGTGCTGCGCGACGCCGGCATCGAGCGCATGCCGCCGGCGCCGCAGCCGCTGCAG
>NZ_DASVNN010000015.1:0-15838 GCF_036383835.1 Ramlibacter sp. | reverse complement strand
CCGCCCTACGAACAGCCGGTGTCCCCCGTAGGTCGGTGGTGAGCCCGAAGGCGAACCCCGACGGATTCAGCGCAAGTCCCCCGCAAGCGAAGCGAGCGTCTCCGGCGCCAGCGCCACGTGCGCCGGATAGTGGGTGTGGTCGCACCCCAGCTTCACTCCCGCTCCCGCCTTCATCGCCGCCCGCATCGCCGGCGTGAACTCGAAGCGCAGGAAATGCACCGAGGACGTCTTCTCGTCGTTCTCCCGATCG
Source organism: Ramlibacter sp. (assembly GCF_036383835.1). Classification (GTDB taxonomy): domain Bacteria; phylum Pseudomonadota; class Gammaproteobacteria; order Burkholderiales; family Burkholderiaceae_C; genus Ramlibacter. Next base: position 15,588 of record NZ_DASVNN010000015.1, on the reverse strand, counting down.
AGGTCCTCGTCGGCGATCGCGTAGACGCGCTCGCGGCCTTCCACTTCCACGAACATCCGGTCTTCCACCCCGATCAGACGCGCCAGTTCGCGCCGGCGCTCGTTTTCGTCGGGGTACTCGATCAGCAGCGTCGCCTTCCAGTTGGCGCCGTCCGGCACCAGCGGGGCATAGGCATCGATCTCGGCCTGGATGCCCTCCTCCTCGAAGATCTTCTCGACGCGCAGCATCTCCTGGACCTGGTAGCGCATGGTCAGCTCGCTCTCGAACTGCACCCTGAGGTTCTCGCCCAGCGCCACGCTGCGCAACCTGCGGTGGGCGATGACGTCGCCCTGGTGCTGCTTGCGCCACTTCGCGTACGCCTCCAGCGTCATCAGGCTGTCGGCGGTGATCTTGCCCGTGAGTTGCATGGTCAAAGTCCGTAGGCGATACGCAGCAGGGAGATCGGATGTTCCAGTCGCGGCGCGCCGAGCGCGTTGCGGTCGAAACCCTGGGCGATGTGGTGGCCGCCCAGCGGGCAGTCCGAGCTGATGTAATCCGGCGCACCGCCGGCGGGATGCTCGGACATGCGCTTGAAGAGCGGCTTGCCGATCTTCATCGCCACCTCGTGATACGGCTTCTTCACGCCGAAGGTGCCGGCGTGCCCCGAGCAGCGCTCGTTGGTGTGCACCGTGGTGCCCGGCACCATCTTCAGCAGCTCCTCGGTCTTCTTGCCGATGTTCTGCACGCGCGTGTGGCAGGGCACGTGGTAGCTCACCTTGCCCAGCGGCTGCGGGAATTCGGTCTTGAGCAGGCCGTCGCGGCGGCGCGCCGCGAGGTATTCGAAGGGATCCCACATCGCTTCCTTGACGGCCTGCACGTCGGCATCGCCGGGGAACATCAGCGGGATCTCCTGCTTGAACATCAGCGTGCAGCTGGGCACCGCGGAGAGGATCGCGTAGCCCTCGCGCACGTAATTCATCAGCACGGGGATGTTCGCGGCGCGGCTCTCGTCCACCGACGCGAGGTCACCGAGCTCCAGCTTGGGCATGCCGCAGCACTTCTCCTTGTCGACGAGCACGTACGGGATGTCGTTGTGCGCCAGCACCTTCAGCAGGTCCAGGCCGATGCCCGGCTCGTTGTAGTTGACGTAGCAAGTGGAGAAGATCGCCACCTTGCCGGGCGTGCGCTCGCCGTCCTTCACCGGCCGTTCGGCCGACTTCGGCGCCGCCTTGCGGAACTTGCGCGTCGCCAGCGCCGGCAGCCAGGCGTTGCGGTCGACGTGCAGCGTGTTCTCCATCAGCGCGCGCATCGGCCTGGTCTGGTTCACCGCGTTGGCGGCCTGCACCACGATCGGGATGCCCGCGAACTGGCCATGCACGTCGGTGGATGAGAGGAACTTCGAGCCGAAGTCCACCCCGCCCTGCCTGAACTTGATCGCCTTGGCCCGCAGCATCGTGTGCGGGAAGTCCACGTTCCACTGGTGCGGCGGCACGTAGGGGCACTTGGTCATGTAGCAGAGGTCGCACAGGTAGCACTGGTCGACGACCTTCCAGTAGTCCTTCTTCTCGACGCCGTCGATCTCGCCCGTCCTGCCCTCGTCGACGAGGTCGAACAGCGTGGGAAAGGCGCCGCACAGGCCCACGCAGCGGCGGCAGCCGTGGCAGATGTCGAAGATGCGCTCGAGCTCCTTGAAGGCCGCGCCTTCGTCGTGGTACTCGGGCGACTGCCAGTCGATGGGGTGGCGGGTGGGCGCTTCGAGGCTGCCTTCGCGGACGGCCATCTTTTCTCCGTTCAGCGTTGAGTGTTCGGCGTTCAGGGAGGGGCGCTCAGCACGCTGAACGCCCAACGGTCAACGCTGAACTCAGTCGGCCAGTTCGTTCAGCGCCTTGGTATAGCGGTTCGCATGCGAGCGCTCCGCCTTGGCCAGCGTCTCGAACCAGTCGGCGATCTCGTCGAAGCCTTCCTGGCGCGCGGTCTTGGCCATGCCCGGGTACATGTCGGTGTACTCGTGCGTTTCACCGGCGACGGCAGCCTTCAGGTTGTCGCGGGTGCCGCCGATCGGCAGGCCGGTGGCCGGATCGCCGACCTGCTCCAGCCACTCGAGGTGGCCATGCGCGTGGCCGGTCTCGCCTTCGGCGGTGGAGCGGAACAGCGCCGCCACGTCGTTCTGGCCTTCCACGTCGGCCTTGTTCGCGAAATACAGGTAACGACGGTTGGCCTGCGACTCGCCCGCGAAGGCGGCCTTCAGGTTCTCTTCCGTCTTGGAGCCCTTGAGTGATGCCATCGATCTCTCCTTCAGTAGGTGGGAAACCTGCGCGCCCCGGCCGCGGCGCGGCCGAGGACGGTGCACAGCGTAGTGAGCCGCCGGGGCGCCGTCTAATAGCCCCACTCAATGCACCCTATCGCGTATGCCTATTGCAACGCGACAGTTGATAAGCATTGTCGAACACCCCTTCCGCCCCGCCTGCCCCAGCCGCGCGCATTACGCTACAGTAAACGCATTACGCATTGGTAAACCGAGGAGTCACCATGGCCGCCGTCCTGCAAGACACCAGCGCCCTGCCCGCGCCCGCCCCGATCCAGCAGCTGCACCACTACGCCTACAAGGCGAAGGACGCCGAGGAGACGCGCCACTTCTACGAGGACATCCTCGGCCTGCCCCTGTACCACATCATCCAGAGCGACGTCGTGCCGAGCACGGGCGAGTACTGCCCGTACACGCACTTCTTCTTCCGCCTGCAGGACGGCTCGTTCATCGCCTTCTTCGACCTCGGCGACGACTGCGCGGCCGAGCCCTCGCCCAACACGCCCAAGTGGGTGAACCACATCTCCTTTCGCGTGGACTCGATCGGCGACCTGGAAGCCATGAAGGCCCGCCTGGAGGCGCACGGCGTCGAGGTGCTGGGCATCACCGACCACCACATCTTCCACAGCATCTATTTCTTCGACCCGAACGGCATCCGGCTCGAGCTCACGGCCCAGCTCGCCGACGAGTTCCAGATGCTGCAGGAGAGCAGGACCGCCCATGCGCGGCTGGACGAGTGGACCGCGCGCAAGGAGCAGTGGCGCCAGGACCGCGCCGCCGGCAAGGTGGCGGCGCCGCTCAAGCCGCAGCAGAATGACCGACCCGAGTTCGTGAAGAAGTGACCTCGTCGGAGGAAGACATGGCGGATCCCTACGCCGAGACGGCGTACAGCAACGGCTACGAGTTCACCCAGGGCAGCGGCTACGAGCTGCCCGAATACCCGTTCACCGCTCCGCCGGAGATCGCCTCCGGCCAGGCCAGCCACCATCCGATCGTGATCGTGGGCGGCGGCATCACGGGATTGACCGTGGCCTGCGCCCTCGCGCAACTCGGCGTGCCGGCCGTGCTGCTGGACGAGGACAACACCGTGGGGGTGAAGGGCGCGTCCTCGCGCGGCATCTGCTACACGCAGAAGTCGCTGGAGATCTTCGAGCGCCTGGGCATCTACGACCGGATCGTCGCCAGGGGGATCGAGTGGAGCGTAGGTCGCACCTTCGCCGGCACCGACGAGGTCTATTCGTTCGACCTGAAGCAGCAGAACGCCTACAACCTGTCCACCCAGCCGCCCTTCATCAACATCCAGCAGTTCTACATCGAGGGCTACCTGGTCGAGCGCATCCACGCGCTCGGGAACGTGGAACTGCGCTGGAAGAACCGGGTCGCCGCCTTCGAGCAGGACCAGGAATGCGCGACCCTCACGGTGAGCACTCCGGCCGGCGACTACCGGCTGCGCGCCGATCACGTGATCGACGCCACCGGCTCGCACAGCCCCTTCCGCCAGTGGGTCGGCGCTTCGCTCACGGCGAAGAAGGGCGACGACCGCTGGTGCATCGCCGACGTGCGCTTCCGCAAGCAGGCGCCGCACGCCACCGAGCGCCACACCTGGATCGAAGCGCCGTTCAACGACAGCCGGGCCGTCTGGCAGCATCCGATGGGCGACCAGGTCTGGCGGATCGACTACCAGATGGCGCCCGACTGCGATCCTTCCGAGGTGAGCCGCGAGGAAGTGGTGCGGCAGCGCCTCGCAAAGCAGTTCGGCGCCGACGCCGACATCGAGATCGTGTGGGTCGGGCCCTATGCCTACCGCAGCGAGTGCGTGGACAGCATGCGCCACGGCCGCGTGTTCCTCATGGGCGACGCGGCCAAGGTGGTGAGCCCGTTCGGCGCGCGCGGCGGCAACACCGGCATCGCGGACGCCGACAACCTGGCCTGGAAGCTGGCGGCCGTGATGAAGGGGCGCGCCGCACCCACGCTGCTGGAGAGCTACAACGAGGAGCGGCACGAGGCGGCGCAGCAGAACGTGCTCGTCACCAATCGCACGACGCGCTTCCTGCGGCCGGCCACGCCCGTCGAGAAGCTGTTCCGCGACGCGGCGCTGGGCCTCGCGCGGCAGCACGTGTTCGCGCGGCAGTTCGTCAACACCGGCCGGATGGCGGTCGCCAACCCGTACACCCGCTCCAGCGCCTGCGAGCACGGCGGCGGGCAGTCGGTGCAGAACGTCGCCTTCGACTGGCCGGACGGCAAGCCGGGCACGGTCAACGACCTGCTGCGCTGGGCCGACGGCCGCCTGCTGCTGCTGGTGTTCGGCGCCGCCTCGGGCTCGGCCCTGCAGCGGCTGCAGAACCTGGCCGAGAGCGCCCCGGTGCGCTGCGTGCAGGTGCTCGGCCCGGACGACCCGGCCGGGGCGCTGGAGCACGTGCGCGATCCCAAGGGCCACCTGCAGGGTGCCTGCCACGTGTTCGGCCATGCCTGGGCGCTGGTCCGGCCGGACAGCTATGTCGCCGCCACGGGCGAAACCGTCGATGCCTCGCTGGTCCACGCCATCGGCCTGGCCCTCGGGACCCGGCTGGAAGAGGAGGAATCCACATGAAGACCAGCCTGAACCTGCCCGACGCCGACGGCTTCTACGAGCAGCTGCTGGATGCCCACCAGGGCTTGAGCGACCAGCAGTCGGCCCTGCTGAACGCCCGGCTGATCCTGCTGCTGGCCAACCAGGTCGGGGACGCCAGGGTGCTCAAGGAGTGCGTCGAAGCCGCGCGCGCCGTGCCGGAATAGGGTCACCGATAAAATCCCCGGGTGAGCACCCAACAACCCGGGCTGAACAGCCTCTCCAAATCCTTCGAGCCCGCCGCCATCGAGGCGAAGTGGGGCCCGCTGTGGGAACAGCGCGGCTACGCCCGCGCGGGCCATCGCGGCACCGGCGCGCCGGACACCGGCGAGCCCTCCTTCGCCATCCAGCTGCCGCCCCCGAACGTGACGGGCACCCTGCACATGGGCCACGCGTTCAACCAGACCATCATGGACAGCCTGACGCGCTACCACCGGATGCGCGGCTTCAACACGCTGTGGGTCCCCGGCACCGACCACGCCGGCATCGCGACCCAGATCGTGGTGGAGCGCCAGCTGCAGGAGCAGGGCACCAGCCGCCATGACCTCGGCCGCCCGGACTTCGTGAAGAAGGTCTGGGAATGGAAGGAGAAGTCCGGCAACACCATCACCACGCAGATGCGCCGCATGGGCGACAGCGTGGACTGGTCGCACGAGTACTTCACGATGGACGAGAAGCTCTCGAACATCGTGACCGAGACCTTCGTGCAGCTGTACCGGCAGGGGCTGGTCTACCGCGGCAAGCGGCTGGTCAACTGGGATCCGGAACTGAAGACCGCCGTGTCCGACCTCGAAGTGGAGAGCGAGGAGGAGGACGGCTTCCTCTGGCACATCCGCTACGAGCTGTCCGACGGCTCCGGCCACCTGACGGTCGCGACGACGCGGCCCGAGACCATGCTGGGCGACGTCGCCGTGATGGTCCATCCGGAAGACGAACGCTACCGGCACGTGATCGGCCGGACGGTGCGCCTGCCGCTGTGCGACCGCGAGATCCCGGTCATCGCCGACGAATACGTGGACCGTGCCTTCGGCACCGGCGTGGTCAAGGTGACGCCCGCGCACGACGCCAACGACTACGCGGTGGGCCAGCGCCACCAGCTGCCGATCATCGGCGTGCTGACCCTCGACGCGAAGATCAACGACAACGGCCCGGCCGCCTACCGCGGCATGGACCGCTTCGAGGCGCGCAAGAAGGTCGTCGCCGACCTGCAGGCGCTGGGCCTGCTGGAGGAGACGAAGAAGCACAAGCTGATGGTGCCGCGCTGCGCCCGCACGGGCCAGGTGATCGAGCCCATGCTCACGGACCAGTGGTTCGTGGCGATGACCAAGGTGAGCGAGCAGGACCCGACCGGCAAGTCGATCGCGCAGAAGGCGATCGACGCGGTGCAATCGGGCGCCGTGCGCTTCGTGCCCGAGAACTGGGTCAACACCTACAACCAGTGGATGAACAACATCCAGGACTGGTGCATCTCGCGCCAGCTCTGGTGGGGCCACCAGATCCCGGCCTGGTACGACGAGCAGGGCGAGGTGTACGTCGCCGCCTCGGAAGCCGAGGCGCAGGCGCAGGCGCCCGGCAAGAAGCTGCGGCGCGACGCCGACGTGCTCGACACCTGGTATTCGTCCGCCCTGGTGCCCTTCTCCACCCTGGGCTGGCCGGAGAAGACGCAGGACATGGACCTGTACCTGCCGTCCACCGTGCTGGTGACCGGCTACGACATCATCTTCTTCTGGGTCGCCCGGATGATCATGATGACGACCCACTTCACCGGCCAGGTGCCGTTCCGCCACGTCTACATCCACGGCCTGGTGCGCGACTCGCACGGCAAGAAGATGAGCAAGTCGGAAGGCAACGTGCTCGATCCCGTGGACCTGATCGACGGCATCGCCCTCCCCCCGCTGCTGGAGAAACGCACCACCGGCCTGCGCAAGCCGGAGACGGCGCCGCAGGTGCGCAGGAACACCGAGAAGGAATTCCCCGAAGGCATCCCGGCCTACGGCGCCGACGCGCTGCGCTTCACCTTCGCCGCGCTGGCCACGCTGGGCCGCTCGATCAACTTCGACGCCAAGCGCTGCGAGGGCTACCGCAACTTCTGCAACAAGCTCTGGAACGCCACGCGCTTCGTGCTGATGAATTGCGAGGGCCACGACCTCGCCGGGCAGGACGCGACGCTCACCGCCGCCGACCGCTGGATCATCTCGCTGCTGCAGAAGGCCGAGGCCGACGTCGCCAAGGGCTTCGCCGAGTACCGCCTCGACAACGTCGCCAACACCATCTACCAGTTCGTCTGGGACGAGTATTGCGACTGGTACCTGGAGATCGCCAAGGTGCAGATCCAGGTCGGCGACGCCGCGCAGCAGCGCGGCACCCGCCGCACGCTGATCCGCGTGCTGGAAGCGATCCTGCGCCTCGCGCACCCGGTGATCCCCTTCATCACCGAGGAGCTGTGGCAGAGGGTGGCGCCGGTGGCCGGCAAGACCGGCGAATCGATCGGTGTCGCGCCCTACCCGCAGGCCCATGCGGCCAACATCGATGCCGGCGCCGAAGCCTGGATGGCCAAGCTGAAGTCGGTGGTGGATGCCTGCCGCAACCTGCGCGGCGAGATGAACGTCTCGCCCGGCACCCGCCTGCCCGCCTACGTGGTCGGCGACGCCGCGTTCATCCGCGAAGCCGCGCCGGTGCTGCAGGCCCTCGCCAAGCTGAGCGAAGTGCGCGTGTTCGACGACGAAGCCTCGTGGTCCGCCGCGGCCCAGGCGGCGCCGGTCGCGGTCGCGGGCGATGCGCGCCTGTGCCTGTACATGGAGATCGACGTCGCCGCGGAAAAGGTGCGCCTCGCCAGGGAGGAGAAGCGCCTCGAAACGGAACTCGCCAAGGCGAACGGCAAGCTGTCGAACGAGGCCTTCGTCGCCAAGGCGCCGCCCGCGGTGATCGAGCAGGAGCGCAAGCGCATCGCCGACTTCGCGGCGGCCCTGGAAAAGATCAAGGCGCAGCTGCAGCGCCTGGGCTGATTCAGTTCGGGTCGCCCGCCAGCGGGAACGGCCTCGACAGGGGGGCCGGCTCGCTGTCGGGAGGCACCGAATCGAGCCCGGCCGGCATGCTCAGGATCGAGTCGAATCCGGAATGGCGCGGGCCCATCAGCGTCTCGTGCAGGCGCTGCGCCACGTACCAGCTGGCCCGCACCCTCGACTCGCGTGTCAGCGAGGCCACGCGCGGCGTGAGGAACAGGTTGCCCAGGCCGTGCAAGGGGCTGTCGGCCGAGGCGAAGCCCGGTTCGGCGCCATCGAACATCGCAGCCTCGATGCGGCCGTCGGTGAGCGCGCGCGCGAACGCGTGGGGCTCGAACAGGGCCGAGCGCGTGGTGCCGACCCAGAGCTGTCCCTTGCGGCAATGCGTCAGCACGTTCTCGTCGATGAAGTGCTCGTAGCGCGAGGAGTAGAGCACCTGCACGGAGACCGCATCGGCCTTCGCCAGGAGTTCGGACAGCTTCACCGGCTGGATCTTCAACCGCTCCCAGGTGGATGCGGTGTGGTGAACCGCGGGGTCGTAGCCGATCAACCTGGCGCCCAGCATGTCGAGCAGCATCGCGAGCGCCTGCCCGGACGGGGCCAGCCCCAGGATGCCGATCGTGCTGCCATGCAGTTCGCGGCCCACCGCGCCGGTCGCGTGCCGCTCGCCGCGCAGGGTGGCGCCGATGCCGCGGCGAAGCAGCAGCAGCAGGCCGGCCAGCAGGTATTCGGCGTTGGACCGCACGTGCGCGTTGATCGGCTGGATCACGCGCACCTTGCGATCGCGGCACGCTTGCAGATCGGTGTTGTCGGTGCCGATGTGCATGCGGGCGACGGCCCGCAGCACCGGGGCGAAATCGAGGAACTCCCGCGTGACCACCAGTTTGCGCGGGAGCACCACGGTCTGCACGTTGTACAGGTGCTTGCGCAGCTCCACCGGATCGGCGGCGAGCTCGGGCCGGTAGGCCACCTGGTGCCGGGCCTCCAGCCAGGCACGCGCCTCCGGGACCAGCCGCTCGAGCAGGAGAATTTCCAAATCAGGCCTTCGTTGCCTTCGCCACCGGGGCCGCTTCCTCGCTACAACACGGTCCCGCCCTCTTGCTGCACACTTTAGCCCCAACATGACAGGTGGTCGATGAAAAAGTACACACGCGTCACCAAAGCCGTCTTCCCGGTCGCCGGCCTGGGCACGCGCTTCCTGCCGGCGACCAAGGCGCAGCCGAAGGAGATGCTGCCGATCGTCGACAAGCCCCTGATCCAGTACGCGGTGGAAGAAGCCTACGAGGCCGGCATCCGCCACATGATCTTCGTCACGGGCCGCAACAAGCGGGCCATCGAGGACCACTTCGACACGGCATACGAGCTGGAAAGCGAGCTGCAATCCAGCGGCAAGGAGGAACTGCTGTCGCTGGTGCGCACGCTGGCCCCGGCCGACATGGACTGCTCCTACGTGCGGCAGCCGCGCTCGCTGGGCCTCGGGCATGCGGTGCTGTGTGCCCGCCACATCGTGCGCGACGATCCCTTCGCGGTGCTGCTCGCCGACGACCTGATGACGGGCAACGAGGGCGGCCCGGGCGTGCTGGCGCAGATGGTGGAGGTGTTCCGCGAGGTGCAGACCTCCGTGCTCGCCGTCCAGGAGGTGCCCCTCGAACACGTGAAGCGCTATGGCATCGTGGCCGGCGAGCCCGCCGGCGACCGCCTGGTGAAGGTGCAGCAGATGGTGGAGAAACCGTCGCCGGAGAAGGCGCCTTCGCGCATGGGCGTGGCCGGGCGCTACGTTCTGACGCCCGCGGTGTTCGACCGCATCGAGAACCAGCCGCGCGGCAGCGGCGGCGAGATCCAGCTCACCGACGGCATCGCGCAGCTGATCGCGTCCGAAGGCGTGCACGCCTACCTGTACGAAGGCCGGCGTTTCGACTGCGGCAGCAAGGCCGGCTTCCTGGAAGCGACGGTCGAATTCGCGCTGAAGCATCCGGAGGTCGGCGCCGACTTCCGCGAGTTCCTGGAGAACCTCTCCTTGCATTGACGAGAGCTCCGGCGGCGAACGGGTCCCCGGGGTCGCGTACAGTTCAGGTCGATGGCCGGGCTCGGCCGGGAAACGTCGACCGAATGCCATTTCAATCCCTGCGCGCTTTCGCCTGCGCTCTTGCCTGTTGCATCGCCAGTGCCGGTTTCGCGGCGCCTTCGATGCCCGCCAATCACTGGATCGGTCCGAGGATCACGCCGCAGGTCTACCTGGAAAGCAATGCCGGCCTGTACGTGCTGGACGAGGGCGGCGTCCTCGTCACGCTGTACCGCGATCGCCCAGGGCAAGCCGGCCCGCGACGGGAATACAACCCGGCCTTCATCGCGAACTTTGCCCTCTCGGGTTGCCGCACCTTCGTCGAGAAGGGCGACGAGCAGGCGCTGGCGAGTGCGCGCAAACAGCTCGACTGGCTGCTCGCGCACGGGGCGAAACTGCGCTGGCAAGGGATCGAGGCGCGGATGTACCCATATACCTTCGAATGGGTGAAGTTCAAGTTGCGCGCGCCATGGGTTTCGGCCTTTGCGCAGTCCCTGGTCGGCGCGGCCCTGGCTTGTGGAGCCGACGCCACCGGCTCGCGCGAATATCTTGCCGGCGCGCGCCTTGCATACAACGGCCTGCGTATTCCGGTCGCCGCCGGCGGCGTCACGCTGTTCGGCAGCGACTCTGCCTGGTTCGAGGAAGCCGCCAAGGCGGGCGTCCCTCCGATCCGGATCCTCAACGGCCACATGACCGCGGCGGAAGGCCTGCGCAATTTCATCACCTGGCGGCCCGACGCCGTGTACCAGCGGCTTTGGGACCAGCACGTGAATGCGGTCGAGGAAAACCTGCGCCTGTTCGACGCCGGGTACCTGAGCTATTACGCCCAATATCCGGTCGGCCATCGCGAGGAATGGGAGCCTTCCGGGCGGGTGGGCTACAACGCGGTGCACGTGATCCAGCTCGCCAACCTGTACGAACTCACGCGCCGGCCGATGTTCCTGGACTTTGCCCTGCGCTTCGCCCAGTACGAAACGCCCGATCTGGGCATCGCCACGAAGGGTTCCGCGGCCCCGCAATCGAACGGCCCCGACCGGCTCAACATGGTGATGGGCAACGATTACTGGTCGCATGGCGAGTTCCCGACCTGGGTGCGCGTGGACATGGGCGATGCCTTCACCGTCAAGGGACTCCACATCGTGGCCCACACCGCCCGAGCGGCGCCGCGCAAGTTCTTCGTGGAGGCTTCCACGAACGACCGAAAGTACCAGCGGGTCGCCGAGGTCACCGACAACCGATCCGAACGCATCCTGGTCAGCTGGGCGCCGGTGCGTGCCCGCTACCTGCGGGTGGTGATCCAGGCGGACAACGGCAACGAGAACACCGCGATCAAGGGTGTCTACCCGGTGCGGCTGGAACCTTACGGGGCCGTCGTGGCGGATCCTGCCAGCATGTCGACGAACAACATGCCCGCGCTCGCGCTCGGCCCGCAGGGGTGGCGAGCGGGCCCTTCCGGTTGGATCGTGTTCCGGCGCGACTCGCTGCCATCCGGCGTGAAATTCATCGACTTCGGTTCGGCAACCGCGGTGGAAGCCTTCGTTGCCGGGGCAGCGGATGCCGCCGGCCTGGACAAGGCGGCCGAGAAGCGGATTGCGTGTTCGGCCGCGCCGTGCAGCTTCCCATTGGACGATGTGTCCCCCGAAACGGGAACGTTCGTGCGGGTGCGATGGAGGATCATCGGCGCCACGGGACCAGTGAACCTGCGGCTGCGCTGCAGCACCTCGTGGTGGGCGCGGATGTTTGCGGGTACCTGCGCCGGCTGAAGGCCTAGGAGCCCGGTTCGCGGCTGGCCAGCTCCAGCCGCTGCAGCCCGCGCCACGTCTTGCCCGGCGCGAGTTCCACCGGGTGGGCGGCCGCGGCCTCGATGCACAGCATGCGCAGCCAGTCCTGCGCCGGCATGTCGCCCAGCCGGACGGCCTTGTCCGGTCCGGGGTTCCACACCACGGTGTCCGGGAAGCCGCGCTGCAGGATGCGCCGCGGCGGCATGCCGCCGCCTTCCAGTGCCAGCGCTTCCGGCACGTCGCGATAGACGCGGTCGATTTCGCCAGGGAAGCCGAGCGTCGCGGCGCCTTCCTGTTTCAGCGCGAGGCCATCGAGCGCGTCTTCATAGGCCTGACCCTGCAGGCCGCGGACGTTCGCAGTGCGCACGTCCTGCATCGCGAGGTAGGTGTGGATCGCCGCCGTGAACGCGAAAGCGGCCCGCCCGGTGTTCGCCGCCTCCAGCTGGAGTTCGATCCAGCCCGGTCCCATCCGAACCACCAGCACCAGGGTGAAAGCATGCTCCCAGCGCATGGAAGCCGCCGTGGAGTCCAGCTGCAGGCTGGCCTGGGCGACCTCCGCGTCGGACGCAGAAGGACTGAGCAGCTCCCACCGGCTGGTGCGGGCGAAGCCGTGCTTGGGCAGCGGCCCGCGATCGGAGAACTGGGGAAAGCAGATGGGCGCGCCGCCGCGCAGCGCCTTGCCCGCGGCCGGCGCCGACAAGGGACTGCGGTAGATCTGTTCGCGGTCGCCCGCGGGCTGCCAGGAAAGCAGCTGGCCGCCATGCAGGCTCACCCGGGCGCTGTCGCCGGCGCGGTTGCGCAGCAGGACCCGTGCGTCGTCGGCCGCGGTCACCGGCTGCCCGCTCAGCGCCGCTTCAGGACGTGGATGTAATCCTCGCCGACGGTCTGCTGCTCGACCAGCTCGTTGCCGGTCTGCTTGCAGAAGGCCTGGAAGTCGCGCAGGGAACCGCTGTCGGTGGAGACCACCTTGAGCAGCTGGCCGCTCTGCATGTCGGTCAGCGCCTTCTTGGCCTTGAGGATGGGCAAGGGGCAATTGAGCCCGCGGGTGTCGATTTCCTTGTCGATCTGCATGACTTCTCCTCAGCGGGCCACCGGCTCCATGAACTGCGGCTCGAAGCCGCGGCCGCGCAGCCAGTCGGCCAGCGCGTAACCCGTGCCCGCCGGCCAGCAGCGGACCTGTTCATAGGCGAAGAGCCGGTAGTCCACGAGTTCGGGCGAGAGCTTCACCTCGCCTTCGCACACGGCATGGTAGGCGATGATCACCTGGTTCATGCGCTGGAAGTCGTAGACCCCGATCAGGTCCAGCGACGTCGCGCGCAGGTTCGTTTCCTCGGCGATCTCGCGCGCGATGCCGTCCTGCGGCGTCTCGCCGGCTTCCATGAAGCCGGTGATCAGCGCGTACATCTTGTGCGTCCAGGCGGCGTTGCGGGCCAGCAGGATCCGGTCCTGGTACTGGACGACCGCGGCGAGCACCGGCGTCGGGTTGTTCCAGTGCGTCCAGCCGCAGGCGGGGCAGCGCAGCCGCTGCTTCTCGCCTCCGTCTTCCTGCTGCGCGATCCACGCGAGCGGCGTGGCGCACTGCGGGCAGAACCTGTACTCCGCCTGCATCAGGAACCTCCCCCAGGCTTGCCGCTGCGCGGCAGCGCCTCCCCCCTCCGCAAGCGGAGGGGGCGAGCACCTTCGGGCGGCCGTGCGGCGCTCACGCGGGGAACACCCCCGTCGAGAGATAACGGTCGCCGCGGTCGCACACGACGAACACGATGGTCGCGTTCTCGACCTGCTGCGCGACCTGCAGGGCGACCCATAGCGCGCCCGCCGACGAGATGCCACCGAAGATGCCTTCCTCGCGCGCCAGCCGGCGGCACATCTCCTCGGCTTCGTCCTGGCTCACGTAGATGAGCTCGTCGACCGTGCTCGGGTCGTAGATCTTCGGCAGGTATTCCTGCGGCCACTTGCGGATGCCGGGGATGCGGGAGCCTTCGTTGGGCTGCGCGCCGACGATGCGGATCGCCGGATTCCTTTCCTTTAGGAAGCGCGAGACCCCCGTGATGGTGCCCGTCGTGCCCATCGCGCTCACGAAGTGCGTGATGCGGCCCTGCGTCTGGTCCCACAGCTCGGGGCCGGTGGTCTCGTAGTGGATGCGCGGGTTGTCGCCGTTGGCGAACTGGTCGAGCACGCGGCCCTTGCCCTCGCGCTGCATGTTCTCGGCGAGGTCGCGCGCGTACTCCATGCCGCCGCTCTTGGGCGTGAGGACGAGCTCGGCGCCGAACGCCTTCATGGTCTGCGCGCGCTCGACCGAGAGGTCCTCCGGCATGATGAGCACCATGCGGTAGCCCCGGACCGCGGCGGCCATGGCCAGCGCGATGCCGGTGTTGCCCGAAGTGGCCTCGATCAGCGTGTCGCCCGGCTTGATCTCGCCGCGCTCCTCGGCCCGCTTGATCATGGAAAGCGCCGGCCGGTCCTTCACCGAACCGGCGGGGTTGTTGCCTTCCAGCTTGCCGAGGATCACGTTGCCGCGCTTCGCGTTCCCGGCCGTGCCGATCCTTTGCAGCTGCACCAGCGGCGTGCGTCCGATCGCGTCCTCGATGGTCGGATAGTTCATGCGGGCTACTGTGCCATAATTTTTCCTTGCATCTTCCCCGCTGCCGGAGTGGCGAAATCGGTAGACGCAGCAGATTCAAAATCTGCCGGTGGCAACACCGTCCCGGTTCGATTCCGGGCTCCGGCACCAAGGACTTACCCGCGACCAGCATCGCGCGGCATCGGTTTCGTCCCCCAAACGCGCCGACTTGCGGCACATTCGCTCCCTCGCCTTCAGCAAGGGAGGACACGAATGCGCGCCGCCGCCCTCGATCCGTCGAGCAGTTCCAAGGTCGAGCAGGTCACTCATGGAGCATCACCGTCTCCCACGAGTGGTGGATGGCACGCGCGCGCACCGCGACGTAGATTGGGCAGACTGCAGGAACGGCGCACGCGAAAGCCGTGCATCTTTTCCCTGGTCACCGCTCGCGAAAGGGCCTCCCGATGCACTCGATGAGCTCCGCCCTGACCCTCGCGCTCACGCTGTTCGTGTCGCTCGCGCTCGCGCAGGCCCTCGTGCTCAGCGCATCCAAGCATGGCCAGTTCACCATGGACCTGCCGAGCGGGGTGCAGAAGTTCCATTCGGCGCCGACGCCGCGCGTCGGCGGCATCGCGATCTACGTCGCGCTCACCGTCGCCTGGGTGCTGCTGCCCGGCGCGGCGGAACGCAAGATGCTCTCCACCGTGGTGCTCGCCGGCATGCCCGCCCTCCTGGTGGGACTGGCCGAAGACGTCACGAAGCGCGTGTCGGTGCGCACCCGCCTGCTCGTGACGATGGGCAGCGGCGGGCTCGCCGCGCTGCTCACCGGCATCGGCCTCACGCGCGTGGACATCCCGCCGGCGGACCTGCTGCTGTCGATCTGGCCGCTCGCCGTGCTGTTCACGGCGTTCGCCGTCGGCGGCGTGGCCAACGCGTTCAACATCATCGACGGCTTCCACGGCCTGTCGAGCGGGACGCTGATCATCTCCTCGCTGGCGCTCGCCGCGATCGCGCAGTCGGTCGGCGACACGCCGCTCGCCGTCGTCGCACTGGCGCTGGCCGCGGCGGTCGGCGGCTTCTGGCTGGTGAACTTCCCCTGGGGCAAGCTGTTCCTGGGCGACGGCGGCGCCTATTTCGCGGGCTTCGCATTGGCCTGGCTGTCGGTCGAAGTGCTGGCGCGCAATCCGCAGGTGTCGCCGTGGGCAAGCGTGCTGATCTGCGGCTACCCGACGATCGAGGTGGTCTACAGCATCTTCCGCCGCCGGCGCGCGCACCGTTCGCCCGGCGATCC
>NZ_DASVNN010000014.1:0-24364 GCF_036383835.1 Ramlibacter sp. | reverse complement strand
GATGGCTTTCATCGTTAAGCGTTGAGCGTTGAGAGTTGAGCGGATTCCACGCTGAACGCTGAACGCTCAACGTGGAACGGCCTTACTGCTGCGGCTCGTTGCCGTTGTTGCCGGCGTTGTCCTGCACCGGCGCCGGCTCGCGCTGCTCGCGCGACTCGCGGGGTTCACGCGGCTCGCGGAACTCGCGCGGGGGGCGGTCACCGCGATCGCCACGGTCGCCGCGATCGCCACGGTCACCGCGGTACTCGCCGCGCGGGGGACGGTCGCCACGGGGCTCGCGCTCGGGCATGCCTTCCGGACGCTCGGTCAGCGCCTTCATGGACAGCTTCACGCGGCCCTTGTCGTCGGTCTCGAGGACCTTGACCTTCACGACCTGGCCTTCCGACAGGTAGTCGGTGACCTTCTCGACGCGCTCGTGCGCGATCTGGCTGATGTGCAGCAGGCCGTCCTTGCCGGGCAGCAGGTTGACCAGCGCGCCGAAGTCCAGGATCTTGGTGATCGGGCCTTCGTAGACCTTGCCGATCTCGACTTCCGCCGTGATCTGCTCGATGCGCTTCTTCGCCTCGGCGGCCTTGTCGGCGTCGGTGGAGGCGATGGTGATGGTGCCGTCTTCCGCGATGTCGATCTGCGTGCCGGTCTCTTCGGTCAGCGCGCGGATCACCGCGCCGCCCTTGCCGATCACGTCGCGGATCTTCTCGGGGTTGATCTTCATCGTGTACAGGCGCGGCGCGAAGTTGCTCACCTCGGTCTTCGCCTCGCCCAGCGCTTCCTGCATCTTGCCCAGGATGTGCATGCGCGCTTCCTTGGCCTGCGCCAGGGCGACCTGCATGATCTCCTTGGTGATGCCCTGGATCTTGATGTCCATCTGCAGGGCGGTCACGCCGTTGACGGTGCCGGCCACCTTGAAGTCCATGTCGCCGAGGTGGTCCTCGTCGCCCAGGATGTCGGTCAGCACGGCGAAGCGGTTGCCTTCCTTGATCAGGCCCATGGCGATGCCGGCCACGTGGGCCTTCATCGGCACGCCGGCGTCCATCAGCGCCAGGCAGCCGCCGCAGACGGAAGCCATCGACGAGGAACCGTTGGACTCGGTGATCTCGGAGACCACGCGCATCACGTAGGGGAACTCTTCCTTGCTGGGCAGCAGCGGGATCAGCGCGCGCTTGGCCAGGCGGCCGTGGCCGACTTCGCGGCGCTTGGTGGAGCCCATGCGGCCCGTTTCACCGGTGGCGAAAGGAGGCATGTTGTAGTGGAACAGGAAGCGGTCCTGGAACTCGCCGGCCAGCGCGTCGATGCGCTGCGCGTCCTGCTCGGTGCCCAGCGTGGAGATCACCAGCGCCTGGGTCTCACCGCGGGTGAACAGCGCGGAGCCGTGGGTGCGGGGCAGCACGCCGGTGCGGATCTCGATCGGGCGCACCGTGCGGGTGTCGCGGCCGTCGATGCGCGGCTCGCCGTTGAGGATCTGGCTGCGCACGGTGCGGGCCTCGATCTCGAACACCAGGTTGTCGACCTTGATCGGGTCGAAGTCGATGCCCTGCTCCTTCAGCGCGGACTGCACGGAGGAACCGGCTTCGCGCAGGGCCTGGGTGCGGGCCTGCTTGCTGCGGATCTGGTAGGCGGCGCGGATCTTCTCCTCGGCCACCTCGCGGACCTTGGCTTCGAAGGATTCGTCCTTGGCGGCGGGCTGCCAGTCCCACACCGGCTTGCCGGCTTCGCGCACCAGCTCGTGGATCGCGTTGATGGCGATGTTGCCCTGCTCGTGGCCGAACACCACGGCGCCCAGCATCACTTCCTCGGACAGCTGCTGCGCCTCGGATTCCACCATCAGCACGGCGGACTCGGTGCCGGCGACGACCAGGTCGAGGTCCGACATCTTGCGGGCGGACGGGCCGGGGTTCAGCACGTACTCGCCGTTGACGTAGCCCACGCGGGCGGCGCCGATCGGGCCATTGAACGGGATGCCGGAGATGGACAGCGCGGCGGACACGCCGATCAGGGCGGCGATGTCGGCGTCGACTTCCGGGTTCAGCGAGATGGTGTGGATGACCACGTGCACCTCGTTGTAGAAGCCCTCGGGGAACAGCGGGCGGATCGGGCGGTCGATCAGGCGCGACGTCAGCGTCTCGAGTTCCGAGGGCTTGGCTTCACGCTTGAAGAACGAACCGGGGATCTTGCCGGCGGCGTAGGTCTTCTCGATGTAGTCGACGGTCAGGGGGAAGAAGTCCTGGCCCGGCTTGGCGGTCTTGGAGCCGACCACGGTGGCCAGCACCACGGTGTCGTCGATGTTGACCAGCACGGCACCGCCGGCCTGGCGGGCGATCTCGCCGGTTTCCAGCGTGACGGTGTGGTTGCCCCACTGGAACGTCTTGGTGACCTTGTTGAAGATGCTCATGGCATGTCCTCTTTCTTCTCTGGGTTGGCCGGAGCATGGGGGCCGAACACGATGCCATTCCTGCGGGGTTCGGGAGGCCGAGCCCCCCAGGAATGACACAGCGCGTATCCGGTCCTGCCGCTCCGAAGTAAAAAACGCCTGAGCAGTCGCTAGAACTGTCTCAGGCGTCTCGTGCGGGCTGCGCGCTTACTTGCGCAGGCCCAGCTTGGCGATCAGTGCCGTGTAGCGCTCGGCGTCGTTGTTCTTCAGGTAGGCGAGCAGGCTCTTGCGGCGGTTCACCATGCGCAGCAGGCCGCGGCGGCCGTGGTGGTCCTTGGCGTGCGTCTTGAAGTGCGGGGTGAGTTCGTTGATGCGGGCGGTCAGGAGGGCGACTTGCACTTCCGGGCTGCCGGTGTCGTTGGCGCCGCGCGCGTTGGCGGCCACGATCTCTGCCTTGTTGATGGCGGTCATGGGGATGTCCTTGAAAGTTGTTGACTTGCGCGAGGCTGCGGGACTGCGGCCTGGCGTGCGATCTGCGGAGTGCAGAACCGGCGGATTATAGCGGAGTGGGTCTTGTCATTCCCGCGGAGGCGGGAATCCCGGGCTTCCGGATCCTCTGGATCCCCGCCTCCGCGGGGGTGACGCCTACCTGGACAGCCAGGTGGCCAGGCGATCGACGCCCTGCCTCAGCCGTGCCACGTCCTTCGACGCGAAGCACCACCGCAGCCAGCCCTGCGCCTCGGGCGCGAAGGCATTGCCGGGCGCCAGGCCGATGCCCGCCTCGGCCACCAGCCTCTTGGCCAGGGCCAGCGAATCGTCGAAACCGTCGAGCTTGAAGAAGGCGTACATGCCGCCCTTGGCCGGCGTCAGTTCCACGCCGGGGAGCGCCTGCAGCAGCGGCACCAGCGTGTCACGGCAGGTCTTCAGGTGGGCCACGACGCGCGGCGTGACCTCGTCGGTGCGGCGCATCGCCTCCACTGCCGCCCGTTGCGTGAACCCGCTGGCGCAGGAGGTGTTGAATTCGCTGAGCGTGCCCATGTGGTGGGTCAGCGCCGGCGGCATCGCCAGCCAGCCCAGGCGCCAGCCCGTCATGAGGAAGCTCTTGGAGAAGCTGTGCACGACGATCAGTCGGTCGTCCGCCTGCGCCACGTCGAGGAAGCTCGGCGCGCAATGGTTGGGCGTCGTCTCGAAGTACAGCCGCTCGTACACCTCGTCGGCCAGGATCCAGGTGCCGGTCTTGCGGCAGTGCTCCAGGATCGCCCGCTGCTCGTCGCGGGAGAGCGTCCAGCCGGTCGGGTTGTTCGGCGCATTGACGATCAGCAGACGCGTCGCCGGCGTGATCGCGTCCAGCAGCCTGGGCAGGTCCAGCGTCCAGGCGCCGTGCTTCGGCGTGAGCGACACGCGCTTGAGCTTCGCGCCCATGATCAGCGCCTGCGCCGTCAGGTTGGGCCACACCGGCGTGACCGCCACCACCTCGTCGCCCGCATCCACCACCGCCTGGCACGCCAGCATCAGCGCGTTGACGCCGCCGGAAGTGACCGCGATGCGCTCGACACCGACGGGCCCATGCAGCTTGCCGGCGTATGCGGAGATCGCCTCGCGCAGTTCCGGCAGGCCCAGGTTGTGCGCATAGAAGGTCTCGCCCGCCTGCAGCGAGGCGATCGCGGCCTGGCGGATGAAGTCGGGCGTGACCTCGTCGCTCTCGCCGAACCAGAAGGGCAGCACGTCGCTGCGCCCCATGCCGGCGTTGGCGACTTCACGGATCTTGGATTCTTCGAGGTTCTGGACGGTCTGGCGCATGGCTCGATTGTCGGGGAAAGCGGAAAACCCAGCATCCGGACGCAGAGGACGCAAAGGTTCCGCGGAGGACGCAGAAGAAACCGAAAAGTGAAAGGCTTTTTTCTGCTTTCTTTTTTTTTGCGGTCTCTGCGAAACCTTTGCGTCCTCTGCGTCCGGTAGTTCGTTTTTCCTCGCTACGGCCGCACCATCCTGCAAGAGTGCGGCATTTCCGCCTGCTGCGGCTGGATCGTGCGCACCACGCGGAAGCCGTAGCCGGAGCCTTCCACGTCGAACTGCACGCCCGGCGTGCCCTGCCGGTCCATCACGCCCACCACCAGCGGCTGCTGGAACTGGTGGTCGGCCGCGCGCATGCGGCCGGTCTGGCCGGCGAAGGTGACGCTCGCCTGTTCGAGCGCCCGCGCCAGCGGCGCGGCCTCGTCGGTGCCGGCCTTCTCGATCGCCTGCGCCAGCGCCTCGATCATCAGCTGCATGCGCATATGCACGTAGTCGTCGGCAGGCTTGGGATAGCGCTGGCGGAAGGACCGGTAGAAAGCCTCGCTCTCGCGCGACGGCCAGTTGGGCAGCCAGTCGGCGATCGCCACCACCTTGCCCACGCCCGCCTCGCCGATCGCGGCCGGCGCGCCGAGCGCATTGCCGTAGAAGGTGTAGAAACGCCCGTCGAAGCCGGCCTCGCGCGCGGCCTTCACCAGCAGCGTGAGGTCGTTGCTGAAGTTGCCGGTGATCACGGCGTCGGCGCCGCTCGCCTTGATCTTGGCCGCGTAGGGCGCGAAGTCCTTGATGCGCAGCAGCGGGTGCAGCTCGTCGCCCACCACCTGCACGTCGGGACGCTGCGCGGCGAGCTGGCGGCGCGACTCGCGCAGCACCGCCTGGCCGAAACTGTAGTCCTGCCCGATGAGGTACACGGACTTCATCGCCTTGTCCTCGCGGATCACCGACATCAGCGCGGCCAGGCGCATGTCGCCATGCGCGTCGAAGCGGAAGTGCCAGAAGCTGCACTTGTCGTTGGTGAGGATCGGGTCGACCGCGGAGTAATTGAGGAACACGACCCGCTTGTCCGGCTCGCGTTCGTTGTGCTTGTTCACCGCATCGATCAGCGCCGCCGCGACCGCGGAGGAGTTGCCCTGCAGGATCACGCGCGCGCCGTCGTCGATCGCCGCGCGGAAGGCCGACAGCGCTTCCTCGATCTGGCCCTTGCTGTCGTAGCGATCCAGCTGCAGCTGGCGTGCACCGCCCCGGGTGCGCACGCCACCGCGCTGGTTGACGCGCTCCACGGCCCACACCAGGTTGCGGAACACCGCTTCGCCGCCGTTGGCGTTGCCGCCCGAGAGGCCCTCGATCATCGCCAGCTTGACGGGGCCGGCAGCGGGTTGGGAATGGGCGAAGGCGGGAAGAAATGCCACCGCGGCCAACGATTTCAAGACCGCGCGACGCGAATTTTTCATGCCAGGTTTTCTCTTGAAAAGTGCCGCGGGGTGCGCAGATTGTGTGCAGGCGGCGATCACGAACGAAAGCCGCGCAGTGTAAGGGACGTGCGGACACCGATCGTGCCGCGTCCCCCTCCATTCCAGTCAAGGAGATTTCAGATGTTCTTCGCACCCGCCCTCCGCACCCGCGCCTACGTTCCCGCCCGTGCGTTCGACCGCTCCTTCGAGCGTTTCCTCAACGAGTCCTTCTTCTCCCCGTCGACTTCCGGCGTGAAGGTGGAACAGAACGAAGAGGCCTGGACCGTCACCCTCGACGTGCCCGGCGTCTCGCGCGAGCAGCTGACCATCGACGTCGACGGCACCGTGGTCCGCGTGGCCACCACCCAGGACGCCGTGCGCCAGTACCAGGCCGCCTACGAGCTGCCGGCCGAGATCGATGCCGAAGCGACCAGCGCGAAGCTCGAGAACGGCGTGCTGACCCTCACCCTGGGCAAGAAGAAGCCGGTGGTGACGTCGCGCCAGATCGAGGTGAAGTAAGGATCCCTGTCATCCCCGCGGAGGCGGGGACCCAGGGCATTCAGGAAAAGCGGCCCCGCGGGGCCGCTTTACTTTTGCCTTCAACGCCCTGGGTTCCCGCCTGCGCGGGAATGACGAAACGCTCACGCCCTCTTTCGCGCCACCATCCCGACCAGCGCCGAGTGCCCCTTGTGCCCCGTGCCTTCCGCGAGTTCGGCCTCGTACTCCAGCAGCTCGAGGATCTCCATGTCGTGGAACGATTCGCGCAGCAGCTCCGGCGTGTACATGTGCGATGCGATCGGCGGGCCGCCGGTGCGGTACTCCAGCTGCTTCGGCGCGTAGCCTTGCAGGACCAGCGTGCCGCCCGGCTTGAGGCAGTGCACGATGCCGGAGAAGATCTTCGCGCGCAGTTCCGGATCGGCGAACTGGAAGAAGATCGCCGCGACGCCGTCGTAGATGCTCACCGGCCACTGCAGCGTGGCGACGTCGGCCACCGCGAAGTTCACCTTCACGCCGGTGATGCGCGCGAAGTTGCGCGCCTTGCGCACACCGACTTCGGAGATGTCGAAGGCATCCACCGTGAGGCCGCGCTGCGCCAGCCAGACGCTGTTGCGCCCTTCCCCGTCGGCAACGCTCAGCACGCGCTGCCCCGCATGCCAGAGATCGGCATGCTCGTGCAGCCAGGCGTTGGGTTCGGTGCCGAACAGGTAGCCCGCGGCCGAGAACCGCTGGTTCCAGGTGCCGGCCGGGTCGGTGAACGGGGGCTGGGCGCTCATGCCGCCATGTTAGGCGGGGGTCCCACGCTTTCCGCTTGAGGAGTTTTCCTTAGCTGCCCGGCCGTTCGGCGGCCAGCGACTCCAGCGGCCAGCGCGGCTTGACGTCGAAGGCGTAGTTCGGCACGGCCTGCTGCACCCCCGCCTGCAGCCGCATGGCCGCGGCCAGGGCGATCATGGCGCCGTTGTCGGTGCACAGCGACAGCTCCGGATAGTGGACGCGCACCCCGCGCCTGGCGCAGGCAGCGTCGAGCTGGGCCCGCAGCCGCCGGTTGGCGCCGACGCCGCCGGCCACGACGATGCGTTGCAGCCCGCTGCGTTCCAGCGCGGCCATGGATTTCTTCACCAGCACGTCTGCGATCGCTGCCTCGGTGGACGCGGCCAGGTCGGCCTTGCGCTCTTCCAGTGCCGGGCCGAGCTTGTGCACCTGCGTCAGCACGGCGGTCTTCAGCCCGGCGAAGGAGAAATCCAGGTCGCCGCTGTGCAGCAGCGGTCGCGGCAACTTGAACGCGGCCGGATCGCCCTGCTGCGCGAGCCGCGACAGGGCCGGTCCGCCCGGATAGCCGAGGCCGAGCAGCTTGGCCGACTTGTCGAAGGCCTCGCCGGCGGCATCGTCGATGGTTTCGCCCAGCAGGGTGTAGCGGCCGACGCCGTCCACCTGCATCAGCTGCGTGTGTCCGCCGGAGACCAGCAGGGCAATGAAGGGAAATTCGGGTGGGTCGCTGCTCAGGAATGGCGACAGCAGGTGGCCTTCCAGGTGGTGCACGCCCAGCACCGGCTTGCCGAGCGCGGCGCCCAGCGCGCAGGCCACCCCCGCGCCGACCAGCAGCGCACCGGCCAAGCCGGGTCCGCGGGTGTAAGCCACGACGTCGATCTCGCGCAATGTGGCGCTGGCCTCGGCCAGCACCTGTTCGGCGAGCGGCAGCACACGACGGATGTGGTCGCGGCTGGCGAGTTCCGGCACCACGCCGCCATAGGCCTGGTGCATCTCGATCTGGCTGTGCAGCGCGTGCGCGCGCAATCGCGGGACCGTCACGCCCGCGGTATCCACCAGCGCCACGCCGGTCTCGTCGCAGGACGACTCGATGCCCAGAACGATCATGCGGCGAGTTTACCGGGCGCCCCTTTTCCCTGGCCGCGGATGAGGTCCACGAGGGCGAGCGGATCGTCGGGCATGCGGTCCCCACGCCAGGCGACGTGCTGGTCCGGCCGCGACAGCACGAAGGCATGCCGGTAGAGGCCGGCCGCTTCGGGCGAGCGCACGTCGAGCATTTCGAGCGGCACGCCACGACGCGCTGCGGCCTCCTGCAGCGGACGCGCGTCGGCCTGGGGATCGAATCGCAGCAGCGTGAACTCCGGCCCCATCGCGTCGTACAGCGAGCGCCCGTCTTCCAGCCAGACGTGGGGCGTGCGGCAACCGGGCACGGTGGACGGCGTGAACTGGTCCATCGTGTACGCGGGCGCCACCTCGCCGTCGTAGGCGATCAGGGGCGACGCGTCGTAGAAGGAGCCGAAGTTCAGGCCGCCGCAGCAGTACTGCTTCACGTTCAGGTCGTACAGCGAGCGGCCGGCCTCGGCGCGCGCCTTCTCGCCGGCGGCGCCCGGCGCCTCGATGCCGGGCGGCACGCCCTCGCGCTCCTTCTGCAGCGCCAGCGCGTGGTTCATCGCGAACTTCGAGACCTGCGCGGTGATGGGCAGCCGCTCGGCTTCGTAGGCCGAGAGCACGCCCTCCGCGCCCCAGCCGTTCAGGCGCGCGGCCAGTTGCCAGGAAAGGTTCATCGCGTCCGCGATGCCCGCGTTCATGCCGTAGCCGGCCATGGGAATCCACAGGTGGGAGGCATCGCCGCAGATGAACACGCGGCGGTCCCGGAATTTGTCGGCGACCAGCCGGCGTCCGATCCAGTCCTCCTTGGAAAGGATCTCGTACCTGAAATCGGGGCCGACACCCAGGATGGTGCGGATCGCCCAGTCGCGGTCGACGGCATCGAAGTCCGTTTCGTCCGGGCGCAGGTAGTTGTGCAGCAGGAAGGTCTCGCGGCCGTCGATGGCGTACACGTTGCCGCTGCGGCGGGGATTGAGCGAGAACGTGGCCCAGGCGGGCGAACGATTCGCGCGGGAGAGCAGGTCCGGAGCACGGAAGTACGTGGACTGCACGCGTCCCACCACGTCGGTACCGGACAGGCTGGCGCCGATGCCCTTGCGCACGCCCGAGCGGCCGCCGTCGCAGCCCACCAGGTAGTCGCAGCGGACCTGCACCTCTTCGCCGCTATCGAGATCGACGCCTTGCGCATGCACGCCGTCCAGGTCCTGCGTGAACCCGTCGATGCGGGTGCGGCTCAGGATGCTGACGCCCTTCGTCGCTTCCGCGTGCGCGAAGAGGACGGGCTCGAGGTAGATCTGGTTGATGCGGTGCGGCGGCTCCGGCGTCGGCCACCAGCCGTCGGGCCCGCTCTTGTCGGTGTAGCGGTCCCGGCGTGCCGGGATGTGGATGCGCGACAGCTCCTCGCCGGTGAAGGTGGTGCGATAGGCGACGTCGTTGGGGTAATCGGCCGGCAAGCCCGCTTCGCGCAGGGCCTTCGCCACGCCCAGCCGGCGGAAGATTTCCATCGAGCGCGCCGAGGTGTGGTTGCACTTCACGCTCGGCGGCTCGCCGCGGTGCCGCGTTTCGGCGACGACGACGGTGATGCCGCGCTGGGCCAGGTCCGTGGCCAGGGTCAGGCCGACCGGTCCGGCGCCGACGATCAGGACTTGCGCCTGGAGTGGGAGGGTCATGGTCCGCGGGATGGTACGGCACGCTTGTTGCTGCAGTCACCCCGTGAAATCCGGATCCACCTTCCTGCTTGCCGCCCGCCAGTGCGAGATCGCCGACCTGGAGGAGCTCGCCCGCACCGGCGAGCTGGTGGGCGCCATCGGCCGCTTCGTCCACGCGCTGCAGAACGAGCGCGGCCTCTCCAACCTCTTCCTCGGCTCGCAGGGCCGCCGCTTCGCCGAAGAGCGCCGCCGGCAAGTCCCGGAAAGCGTCCGGGCCGAGGCGCAGGTGCGCGCCCTGCTCGAAGGACTCGACACGGATTCGGTGCAGGCACGCAATGGCGCGAGGCTTTTCAGCCGCGTCGCGGTGGTGCTGCACGCCCTGGACGGCCTGCCGGGGCTGCGCGAGCGCATCGCGGACCAGGCGGCCTCGGCGGGCGATGCGATGGCGGCGTTCAGCAAGCTGCTCGCCGGCCTGCTCGCCGTGGTGTTCGAGGCGGCCGACAGCGCGTCGGACCCCGAGGTGTCGCGCGCGCTCGTGGCGCTCTTCAACTTCATGCAGGGGAAAGAGTTCGCGGGGCAGGAGCGCGCCCTCGGCGCCAGCCTGTTCGCGTCCGGCACCATCGATCTCGCGGGCCAGCAGCAGTGGCGGCACCTGATCGACGCGCAGCAGGGCTGCTTCCAGGTGTTCGCCGACTTCTCCGACCCCGAGGTGCTGCGCGCGGACCAGGCGAGCCGCGACCCGGTGGTGATCGCCGAAGTGGAGCGCCTGCGCCGCATCGGCGGCGCGGGCCGCCCGGGCGCCCTCGACAGCGACCTGAGCACCGAGTGGCATGCGTGGTCCAGCCGGCGCATGGATGCCATGCGCGGCGTCGAGGAAGTGCTGTCCGCCCACCTGCGCCATCTCTGCGAGACCCGCATCGCGCAGGCGCGCACCGAACTGCGCGACCAGCGCGCACTGCTGGAGGCGCTGGCGCGCGAGGCGCCCTACCCTGGTGCCGACGGCAAGGCGCCCCTGGGACCGCAGCTGGAGCGCTCGGTGCTCGCCCTGGTGCAGGAGCAGTCGCGCCGCCTGCAGGCGATGGGCGACGAGCTCGACGCGGTGCGCGCCTCGCTCACCGAACGCAAGCTGGTCGAACGCGCCAAGGGCCTGCTGATGGCGCACCGTCAGATGAGCGAAGACGAGGCGTACAAGGCGCTGCGCCAGATGGCGATGAACCAGAACCGCCGGCTGGTGGATGTGGCGGAGGCGGTGCTGTCGCTGGCGGACGTGCTGCCCGGCGGGTCGCGCTGATGCACTGCGGCGGTGCACGCAACGTCGACTCCGTCATCCCCGCGCAGGCGGGGATCCAGGGCGTCCGCCTTCTGAATGCTCTGGATTCCCGCCTCCGCGGGAATGACGAAGCCAGGGTTGGCACGGTCCCTGCATAAGCTTCTCCCGAACGGGCGCTAAAGGCGGCGCGCGAACCAAACCGAACCACAGGACAACGGCGTCCATCCCTGCGTGCCCAGGCGCGCAGTGCGATGGACGCCGTTTTTGTTTTTCTTCTTCGCAACCAGGAGCTCACGATGCACAACCCCACCACCACGGTTTCCCGCCGCACCGTCCTGCAAGGGGCCGCGGCCGCCGCCGGCGCCGGCCTCTTTCCCGGCATCGTCATGGCGCAGGGCACTGCCCTGGAAACCAGGGCCGCCAAGCTGGGCTTCATCGCGCTCACCGACGCCGCGCCGCTGTTCGTCGCCGACGAGAAGGGTTTCTTCAAGAAGCACGGCATGACCGAAGTGGAAGTCGCCAAGCAGTCCTCCTGGGGCGCCACGCGCGACAACCTGGTGCTCGGCTCGAAGAGCAACGGCATCGACGGCGCGCACATCCTCACGCCCATGCCCTACCTGATCTCCACGGGGGCGGTCACAGCCAACAACGTGCAAGTGCCGATCAACATCCTGGCGCGCCTGAACCTCGGCGGCCAGTGCATCTCGGTGGCCAACGAATACAAGGACCTGAAGGTCGGCCTGGACAACAAGGCCTTCAAGAGCGCGCTGCTGGCCAAGCGCGTGAAGACCGGCAAGCCGGTGAATGCCGCCATGACCTTCCCCGGCGGCACGCACGACCTGTGGATGCGCTACTGGATGGCCGCCGGCGGCGTGGACCCCAACCGCGACATCAACACCATCACGGTGCCCCCGCCCCAGATGGTGGCGAACATGAAGGTGGGTTCGATGGACACCTTCTGCGTGTGCGAGCCCTGGAACCTGCAGCTCATTCACCAGAAGATCGGCTACACGGCGCTCACCACCAGCGAGCTCTGGATGAACCATCCGGAGAAGGCCTTCGCCATGCGCGCCGACTACGTGCAGGCCAACCCGAACAGCACGAAGGCGCTGCTCAAGGCGATCATGGAAGCGCAGATGTACTGCGAGGACCCGAAGAACCGGGCCGAAGTCGCCGAGATCTGCTCGCGCCGCCGCTGGATCAGCGCGCCGCTGGAAGACATCGTCGACCGCATGAAGGGCGACTTCGACTACGGCACCGGCCGCGTCGAGGCCAACAGCAGGTTCCAGATGCGCTACTGGAAGGACCAGGCGTCCTATCCCTTCCAGTCGCACGACCTGTGGTTCCTCACCGAGAACCAGCGCTGGGGCTACCTGCCGCCCAACCTCGACACCAAGGCGCTGGTCGCCAAGGTGAACCGCGAGGACCTCTGGCGCGCCGCCGCGAAGGAACTGGGCGTCGCCGCCAAGGACATCCCCACGTCCACCTCGCGCGGCATCGAGAAGTTCTTCGACGGCAAGGTGTTCGACCCGGCCAACCCGAAGAAGTATCTCGAGTCGCTCGAGATCAAGTACGTCAAGGCGGCGTAAGGAGAACGACATGTCGAACACGGAAGCTGTCATGCCGGGCGTGACCCGGCATCCATCCACGCGCATCGCCGACCATGGGTCCCGGATCAAGTCCGGGACGACATGGCTGGTGCGCAGCTTCGCCACCCACGTGCTGCCGCCGCTGGTGATCATCGGCTTCCTCGTGCTGATCTGGCAGGTGCTGGGCTCGCGTCCCGGCGCCACCCTGCCTGCACCCACCAAGGTGGTGCAGGACACCTGGGAACTGATCACCCAGCCCTTCTACGACCGCGGCGGCAACGACGTCGGCATCGCCTGGCAACTGCTCGCCAGCCTGAAGCGCGTGGCCTACGGCTACTCGCTGGCGGTCTTGGCGGGCGTGAGCCTGGGCGTGCTGGTGGGCCAGTCCACCTGGGCGCTGCGCGGGCTCGACCCGCTGTTCCAGGTGCTGCGCACCGTGCCGCCGCTCGCCTGGCTGCCGATCTCGCTGGCCGGCTTCCGCGACGGGCATCCGTCGGCGATCTTCGTCATCTTCATCACGTCGATCTGGCCGATCATCATCAACACGTCGATCGGCATCCGCAACATCCCCGAGGACTACCGCAACGTCGCGAAGGTGATCCGCCTGAATGGCATCGAGTACTTCGCCAAGATCATGCTGCCGGCGGCCGCGCCCTTCATCTTCTCGGGACTGCGCATCGGCGTCGGCCTCTCTTGGCTGGCGATCATCGCGGCGGAGATGCTGATCGGCGGCGTGGGCATCGGCTTCTTCATCTGGGACGCGTGGAACAGCTCGCGCATCAGCGACATCATCCTCGCGCTCGTCTACGTCGGCCTGGTCGGCTTCGCGCTCGACCGCATCGTCGCCTTCATCGGCCGCAAGGTCACCCGCGGCACCTCCGCAAGCTAATGGGGCACACCATGGGCAAAGCCTACCTCTCCCTCTCGCAGGTCGACATGACCTTCCCCGGCCCCAACGGCGGCAATCCGGTGCTGAAGAACATCAGCCTGGACGTGAAGCGCGGCGAGTTCATCTCGCTGATCGGGCACTCGGGCTGCGGCAAGTCCACGGTGCTGAACATCGTGGCCGGCCTGCTGCGCGCCACCTCGGGCGGCGTGCTGGTGGACGACAAGGAAGTCAACGCGCCGGGGCCGGATCGCGCGGTGGTGTTCCAGAACCACTCGCTGCTGCCCTGGCTCACGGTCTACCAGAACGTGGAGATCGCGGTCGACAAGATCTTCCGCGACACGCGCTCCTCCGCCGAACGCAAGGAGTGGATCCTGCACAACCTCGCCATGGTCAGCATGTCGCATGCGCTGGACCGCCTGCCGTCGCAGATCTCCGGCGGCATGAAGCAGCGGGTGGGCATCGCCCGGGCGCTGGCCATGGAGCCCAAGGTACTGCTGCTGGACGAACCCTTCGGCGCACTCGACGCGCTCACCCGCGCCCACCTGCAGGACGAGGTGATCCGCATCCAGAGCGAGCTGGGCAACACGGTGATGATGATCACGCACGACGTCGACGAGGCCGTGCTGATGTCCGACCGCGTGGTGATGATGACCAACGGCCCTTCGGCCACGATCGGCCAGCTGATGGACGTGCCGCTGGCGCGTCCGCGCAACCGCATCGCGCTCGCCGAGGACCCCACCTACAACCACTGCCGGCAGGAGATCCTGAGCTTCCTGTACGAGAAGCAGCGCAAGGTGGAGCCGATCTCCGCGCGCACGGCGAGCACCTTCACGCGCAAGGAGAAGGCGGCCGCCTGAGCGCGCCGCCCCCACGATGGCCGCCGTCCTGCCCCTCGATCCTTCCACGTCCACCCCGGCGGCGCAGACGCGCCGCGGCACCCGGCGCAAGGCGCGCCAGGGTTTCCGCTTCGGCAAGTACCGCGAGATCATCATCGCGGTGGCGTTCTTCCTGCTGTTCGACCTGGGCGTGCTGGTCCTGAACTTCTACACCTCGTTCCAGATCGACCAGGACACGGTGGCCATCAACCTGGCGGGCCGCCAGCGCTACGTCTCCCAGCGCATCGCGCGCACCTTGCTGGAGCTGGATGCGGCGCGAGCCGCCGGGCAGGCGTACCGCAACGAGACACTGGCGGAGCTGCGCTCCGGCGCCAGCATCTTCGACCAGTCGCACAAGGCCTTCAAAGCGGGCGCCACGGTGCCGGGCGGCGACGGCAAGCCGGTGTTTCTCGACGCGGTGACTTCCGAACGCGGCCGCCAGCTGGAGGCGCAGGTCGACCAGCTGTGGAATCCCTATTTCGAGAAGCTGCAGCCGCTGATGCGCGACGGCTTCGGCCCAGAGGACCTGTCGGCGGCGCTGGCCTACAGCCAGGCCAACAACATCCGCCTGTTGACGGTCGCCAACGACTTCGTCACCGAGACGCAGCAGATCGGCGCCTCGCGCGCCAGCACGCTGCGCATGGTGCAGACCGGCGGCATCGTGCTGGCCCTGCTGAACTTCGCCTTCATCCTGTTCAAGTTCCTGCGCCGGCTGCAGACCTCGGACGCCGCGATCGAGGCGGCCAACGAGGAGAACGACGAAATCCTGCAGGCGGTGCGCGAAGGCCTGTTCCTGATCACGCCCGACTTCAAGCTCGGCTCGCAGCTGTCGCGCTCGGCGCACGCCTTGTTCGGCCGCTCGCTGGCGCCCGGCCAGGACTTCTTCAAGTTGCTGGAGCCGCTGCTCACCGACAAGACGCTCGACGACGCCCGCGACTACGTGCAGCTGCTGTTCGCGCCGCACGTGAAGGAAGCGCTGGTCCAGGGCATCAACCCCCTGTCCGAAGTCGAGGCGATGGTGAAGAACCGCCTCGGCGACGACGTGATCCGCCACCTCTCCTTCCACTTCAACCGGGTGGTGGAGGACGGCGCGGTGCGTCACCTGCTGGTGACCGTGCAGGACGTATCGGCGCGGGTGGAACTGGAGCACAAGCTGCAGTCCGAACGCCAGCGCTCGCAGAAGGAGTTCGAGATGCTGCTGAAGGCGGTGGACGCCGACCCGGCGCTGCTGCGCCAGTTCGTGCAGCGCGCCGAAGCGAACCTGCTGGAAGTGAACGACATGCTGCGCAGCACCTCGAGCGCACAGGGCGAATCCGCCATCCTGCAGCGCATCGACGAGGCACGCCGCCGGGTGCACGCGGTCAAGGGCGATGCGGCGACGCTGGGCCTGGAGACGCTCGCCAGCCAGGCGCACCAGTTCGAGACCGCGCTGGACCGCATCCGCCAGGGCGGCGGCGCCGGCGACCTGGGCCAGGCGCTGCTGTCGCTCCCGCTGCCGCTGGAGGACCTGCTGACCAAGGTGGCGTCGCTCAAGACGCTGACCGGGCTGTCGCGTCCGGCGGGCGCCTCCCCGGGGACCGAAGGCGTCAACGCGTTGCTGGCGCGGCTGGCGCAGGAGGTCGCCGCCGACTGCGGCAAGAAGGTGCAGGCGAGCGTCGCCGTCGGCGCCCTCGCGGACCTGCCGTCCGGACAGGCCGACCTCGCCCGCGAAATCGCGGTGCAGCTGCTGCGCAATGCGATCACCCACGGGGTCGAAGCGCCGGTCACGCGCACCGCCAGCGGCAAGCCGGAAGCGGGGCAGGTCGCCGTGCAGCTCGCGCGCATCGAGGCCGAGTGGCAGCTGACCGTGCGCGACGACGGCGCCGGCCTCTCCGCCCCGCGCATCCGCCGCAAGCTGCTCGAGCTGGGCTGGTACACGCAGGAACAGCTGGACAGCTTCGACGACCGCCAGGTCGTGGGCCACATCTTCAAGCCGGGCTTCTCCACGGCGAGCGGCGTGTCGATGCACGCCGGCCGCGGCATCGGCCTCGATGTGGTGCAGGCCAACGTGCAGAAGCTGGCCGCCCGCATGACGCTGGGATCCACCCCCGGCGAACACACCGAATTCCGCATCCGCTTCGCCGCCTGACGGGGACTGCCATGAGACTCTTGATCGTCGACGACTCCAACATGATCCGCTCGCGCATCTCGCGGGTGGTGCAGAACGGCGGGCTGGCGCACGTGTCGCTGGTCGGCCTGGCCCGCAACGGCGCCGAGGCGCTGCGCATCGCGCGCGCCACGCAGCCGGACGTGGTGACCATGGACCTCACGATGCCGGAGATGGACGGTATCGAATGCATCCAGGAGATGCTGCGCATCCTGCCCCGGACCAACATCCTGGTGGTGAGCGCCCTCTCGGACAAGAGCACCGCGATCCAGGCACTGCGCCTGGGCGCCCGCGGCTTCGTGGCCAAGCCCTTCAGCGACGACGAGCTGAAGATCGCGCTGCTGGACGTGATGGAAGGGAAGTAAGGATGGAATCGCTCGACGCCAACGAACTGAAGCTGTTCGTCGAATCGGTGCGGCAGTACTTCAAGGTGCTGACCCGGCAGGAACCGCAGATCACCTCCGCCTTCCTCGCCACCGGCGACCTGCAGGGGCACGAGTACAACGGCATCGTCACCTTCTCCGGCTCGTACAACGGCCACGTGATCGTGTCGATGCCGGGGCAGCTGTTGAAGGAGCTGCTGCTGTTGCAAGGCGAGACGGACGTGTCGCAGGGCAACCTGCTGGACGCGGTCGGCGAGATCGCCAACACGCTGGGCGGGAACGCGCGCAAGACGCTGGGGGCCTCGCTGAACATCTCGGTGCCGGTGCGGCTGCATGGGAGTTCGGGGATCCAGGCGCGCGTGAGGAAGCACCCCTATGCGATCACGCTGCGGTGGAACCACCAGCCGGCGGTGGTGTGCATCGACATGGAACGGCGATGATCGTCATTCCCGCGAAGGCGGGAATCCAGGGCTTCCATGCGGCGCCCTGAATGCCCTGGATCCCCGCCTCCGCGGGGATGACGGCCTAGCCGATCAACACCTGGATGCTCCGCTGATACGCCTCCGTCAGCCGATCGAACACTTCCAGCAACTCCTCGCTCGCCGCCGCGACCTTCATCCGCCCCGCCGGCTGCGCCGCCGACGGCACCGCGGCGCGCAGCTGCTCCCAGGCTTCGCGCCCCTGCTCCAGCTGCGCGCGGATCTGCGGCGTGGACAGCGGCGCCGCTGCCAGTTCCGCCAATCCCTGCTCGAATGCGGCGGCAGTCTCGACCCACGAAGTCCCTTCCGCCTGCAGCAAGGCCAGCTTCGCCATCCGCTGCGACAGCATCCGCTGCCGCCCCGACACGTTGATCACGTGCACCTTCGTCGCCAGCCCCGACGATTCCAGCGCAGACACCAGCGCGTCGGCCTGCGCCAGCACCATCTCGGCGCGCTCGTCCAGCTTCGCGAGCTCCGCTGGCTTGGCCGGCGCGTCCAGCAGCTTGCGCAGTTCGCCCCAGCCGCGGCGGGCCGCCACGATCAGGTCGCCGTAGGTCGCGGCCGAGAGCTCCGCCTCCAGCGCGGCGAGGTTGTCTTCCACCCGCTGCACCGATTCCTTCATCAGCACCGCCGCCGCCGCGGCCTCGGTGCGGCTGCAGGCGAGCGCGTAGAGCTTCACCAGGCGCTGCGACAGCATGCGCTGCTGCCCCGCGCGGTTGATCGCCTCGGCCACCCTGGCCGCGTCGATCACCTGGCGCGACACCTGCCCCACCCGCTGGTTGCCGTGCATGGAGGCATTGCGCAGCAGCTGGAAGGCCTCTTCCTCGCTGACCTGCTGCGCGCGCATCAGGATGCCCTTGGCGCGGTCCACCCACTTGCGCTCCTCCAGCTTGTCGGAGAGTTCGCCGATCCGGTCCCGCAGCGTGCGTTCGTGCTTCTCGCGCGCTTGTGCCAGGTGCACCAGCGGACGCAGCCGCTGCGGCGCATAACCCTGCACCACCCAGGCGTGCACGCCCGCTTCGAGTGCGCGCTGCAGCGCTTCGGCGTCGCTGTCGTTCGTGAAGACCACCACCGGCACCGGCTGCTGGGCTTGCAGCGTCGTGACCGAGTGCAACAGCTCCGGGCCGGGGCGCGGCGCCCAGCACACGAGCACGTCGGGCTGCGCGCGCAGCGTTTCGCGCACCAGATGGGCGCAATCGCCTTCGCCGCGCACCTCGAAGCCCGCCGCGGCGAAGTCGGCGGCGAGCGCGGGTGCACCGGGATCGGGCATGGAGAGGAGGAGGACGGTGGTCAATTCGAAAGCTCGTGCAGGCGCGCAAGGATAGAGCAAGGAAGCTGGCACGGTCCCTGCAATCGACAGGCCATGGGTGTGATGACGCACCCGGGCCGTGCATCGTACCGCCGGCCATGCGCACGAAGCGGTGTGCCGACCCGTACCCAACGCCAAGGGCGTGGCCTCACCGGCCGCGCCCCGGTCCAGACACACGAACGAT
The DNA here is from genome assembly GCF_036383835.1 of Ramlibacter sp. Lineage (GTDB taxonomy): Bacteria > Pseudomonadota > Gammaproteobacteria > Burkholderiales > Burkholderiaceae_C > Ramlibacter. The sequence goes on along the minus strand of NZ_DASVNN010000014.1, from coordinate 5,608 downwards.
GCGCGCCTTCCAGAATTTCCTGCGGTCCGGCCACTCGCCCACCCTCTTCGCGGCCTTCCTGTACTTCGCCTTCTCCTGCGCGGTCTGGGTGCTGAACGGCGCGATGGCGCCCTTCATCAAGGAGGCCTACCAGCTCTCCGCCGCGCAGATGGGCCTGATGCTGTCGATCCCGATCGTGGCCGGCGCGCTGATGCGCTTCCCGCTCGGCCTGCTCGCCCAGTACATCGGCCGCAAGGCGGCCACGCTGGTGGAGATGGGGATGATCGCCGCGGCGATGGTGTTCGGCCTCTTCTTCGTCCACACCTTCAACGACCTGCTGGCCATGGGCGTGCTGCTCGGCATCGCCGGCGCCAGCTTCGGCGTGGCGCTGTCGCTCGGTTCCGGCTCCTTCCCGGCGCAGCACAAGGGCCTGGCGATGGGCATCGTCGGCGCCGGCAACGTCGGCACGGCGGTCTCCGTGCTGCTCGCCCCGCCGCTGGCGCAATGGCTCGGCTGGCAGGCCGTGTACGGCATCGCCGCCGTCGGCATCCTGATCCCCGCCGCCGTGATGATCTTCATCGCGAAGGAGCCCGGCGACGTCAACAAGCAAGGCACCCTGCGCGAACACGTGGCCTGCCTGTTCGAGCACGACGGCTGGGTGTTCAGCATCATCTACTGCGTCAGCTTCGGCGGCTTCATCGGCCTCACCAGCTTCCTGCCTTCCTATTACTTCGACCAGTTCGGCGTGAGCAAGGTGCAGGCGGGCCAGCTCACCATGCTGGCGGCCTTCATGGGCGCGGCCATGCGCGTGGTGGGCGGCTGGATCTCCGACCGCTGGGGCGGCCTCAACACGCTGACCGTGGTGCTGCTGGTCGTGACGACCAGCCTGGTGCTGGTCGGCTTCACCGGCCACTCGATCGTGCTCACCACCGCCCTGCTGATCCTGTGCTTCGCCGCACTCGGCGCGGGCAACGGCGCGCTGTTCCAGCTGGTGCCGCTGCGCTGGCCGACGACCACCGCGGTGGCCGGTTCCATGATCGGCGAGATCGGCGCCCTCGGTGGCGGCCTGGTCCCCAGCACCATGGGCCTGTCCAGGCAATACCTGGGCAGCTACGCCTGGGGCTTCTTCCTCTTCGCCGTCCTGGCACTGCTCGTGCTCGCGGTGATGCGCGCGATGCAGTCGCGCTGGACGCGCACCTGGGCCGAGCGCGGCGGCCGCGCCCGCGTGCAGCCCGCCATGGCCGGCGCCTGAACCCGATCCACAGCCTCAAGGAGTCCCCATGAAGAAATCGAAACTGGTGATGGTCGGCAACGGCATGGCCGGCGTGCGCACGATCGAGGAGCTCCTGAAGATCGCACCCGAGCTGTACGACGTCACCGTCTTCGGCGCCGAGCCGCACCCGAACTACAACCGCATCCTGCTGTCGCCGGTGCTGGCCGGCGAGCAGACGCTGGACGAGATCGTCCTGAACTCCTGGGAGTGGTACGAGCAGAACCGCATCACCCTGCACGCGGGCAGGAAGGTGGTGCAGATCGACCGCCGCAACCGCATCGTGCGCGCCGAGGACGGCACCGAGGAGGAATACGACCGCCTGCTGCTGTGCACCGGCTCCAATCCCTTCATCCTGCCGGTGCCCGGCAAGGACCTGGAGGGCGTGATCGCCTACCGCGACATCGCCGACACCAACGCGATGATCGAAGCGGCGCAGAAGTACAGGAAGGCGGTCGTGATCGGCGGCGGCCTGCTGGGCCTGGAAGCCGCCAACGGCCTGATGAAGCGCGGCATGGACGTCACCGTGGTGCACGTGATGCCCTGGCTGATGGAGCGCCAGCTCGACGACGTGGCGGGCAAGCTGCTGCAGAAGTCGCTGGAGGAGCGCGGCCTGAAATTCATGATCGGCGCGCAGACGCAGGAACTGGTGGGCGGCTCCGACGGCCGCGTGGCAGCGGTGAAGTTCAAAGACGGAACCCAGGCCGAGGCCGACCTCGTGGTGATGGCCGTCGGCATCCGCCCCAACACCGAACTGGCCGAGCAGTCCCGCATCCACTGCAACCGCGGCATCGTGGTGAACGACACGATGCAGACGACCACCGACGCCCGCATCTATGCCGTCGGCGAGTGCGCCGCGCACCGCGGCATCGCCTACGGCCTGGTCGCGCCGCTGTTCGAGCAGGCCAAGGTGGCGGCCAACCACCTGGCGCAGTTCGGCATCGGCCGCTACACCGGCTCGCTCACCTCCACCAAGCTGAAGGTCACCGGCATCGACCTGTTCTCCGCCGGCGACTTCATGGGCGGCGACGGCACCGAGGAGATCGTGATGAGCGATCCCTTCGGCGGCGTCTACAAGAAGCTGGTGATCAAGGACGACAAGCTGGTCGGCGCCTGCCTGTACGGCGACACCGTGGACGGCAGCTACTACTTCAAGCTGCTGCGCGAGGGCCGCAAGATCGTCGACATCCGCGAGAAGCTGATGTTCGGTGAATCGAATCTCGGCGACGCCGGCCACCAGGGCCAGAACAAGGCGGCGGCCCTGTCCGATGCCGACGAGGTCTGCGGCTGCAACGGCGTGAACAAGGGCACGATCTGCAAGGCCATCAAGGAGAAGGGCCTGTTCACGCTCGACGAGGTGCGCAAGCACACCAAGGCGAGCGCCTCCTGCGGCTCCTGCACCGGCCTGGTCGAACAGATCATCATGTTCACCGCCGGCGGCGACTACTCCGCGGCGCCCAAGAAGAAGGCCATGTGCGGCTGCACGGACCACTCGCACCAGGAGGTGCGCGATGCGATCCGGGCCAACAAGCTGGTCACCATCGCCGACACCATGCAGTTCATGGAGTGGCGCACGCCCAACGGCTGCTCGTCCTGCCGCCCGGCGCTGAACTACTACCTGATCTCCACCTGGCCCAAGGAGGCGAAGGACGATCCGCAGTCGCGCTACATCAACGAGCGCAGCCACGCGAACATCCAGAAGGACGGCACCTACTCGGTGATCCCGCGCATGTGGGGCGGCGAGACCACGGCGTCCGAGCTGCGGCGCATCGCCGACGTGGTCGACAAGTACCGGATCCCGACGGTGAAGGTCACCGGCGGCCAGCGCATCGACCTGCTGGGCGTGAAGAAGGAAGACCTGCGCGACGTGTGGCAGGACCTCGGCATGCCTTCGGGCCATGCGTATGCGAAGGCGCTGCGCACGGTCAAGACCTGCGTGGGCAGCGAGTGGTGCCGCTTCGGCACCCAGGACTCCACCCAGATGGGCAAGGACCTGGAGCGCGCGCTGTGGCGCATGTACGCGCCGCACAAGGTGAAGCTGGCGGTGTCCGGCTGCCCGCGCAACTGCGCCGAATCGGGCATCAAGGACGTCGGCGTGATCGGCGTCGATTCCGGCTGGGAGATCTACGTCGGCGGCAACGGCGGCATCAAGACCGAGGCCGGCCAGTTCTTCTGCAAGCTGAAGACCGCCGAGGAGGTGCTGGAATACAGCGGCGCCTTCCTGCAGCTCTATCGCGAGGAAGGCTGGTACCTGGAGCGCACGGTGCACTATATCCAGCGCGTGGGGCTCGACTCCATCAAGAAGAAGATCCTCGACGACCACGCCGGCCGCAAGGCGCTGTGGGAACGGCTGCAGTTCGCCCTGGACGGCGAACCCGATCCCTGGTTCGAACACGACAAGGCCGCGGTCGATACGCGCCAATTCACCAAGCTGCAGGCGGAGGGGCAGGAAGCATGAAGTCGAACGACTGGCAGGTGGTCTGCCGCGTGGAGGACATTCCGGTGCTGGGTTCGCGCCGGGTGGCGCGGCCGGTGGGCATGGACGTGGCGGTGTTCCGCAACGGTGAGGACCAGGTCTTCGCCCTGCTCGATCGCTGCCCGCACAAGGGCGGTCCGCTGTCGCAGGGCATCGTGTTCGGCACCAGCGTGGCCTGCCCGCTGCACAACTGGACGATCGGCCTGGCCGATGGCTGCGCCAAGGCGCCGGACGACGGTTGCACGCAGCGTTTCACCTGCCGCGTGGAACAAGGCAACGTGCTGCTCGACCCCGTGGAACTCGCGACCCTCGCGCTCGACGTGGAAGCGCCGACGGCGGGACCGTGCCGATGACGGAAACGAAGTCCACCTGTCCCTACTGTGGCGTGGGTTGTGGGGTGATCATCCGGTCGGAGGGCGACCAGATCACCGGCGTGCGCGGCGACCCGGACCATCCGGCCAACTTCGGCCGGCTGTGCACCAAGGGCTCGACGCTGCATCTCACCGCTTCGGCGGAAGTGACGCGGCAGACGCGGCTGCTGCACCCGATGCGGCGCGAGCACCGCAAGCAGGCGCCGCATCGCGTCTTCTGGGACAGCGCGCTGGACTTCGCCGCGGAGAACTTCTCGCAGGTGATCCGCGAGCACGGGCCGGACGCCGTGGGCTTCTACATCTCCGGCCAGCTGCTCACCGAGGACTACTACGTCTTCAACAAGCTGGCCAAGGGCCTGGTCGGCACCAACAACATCGACACCAACTCGCGGCTTTGCATGAGCAGCGCGGTGGCGGGCTACAAGCTCACCCTGGGCGCCGACGCGCCGCCGGCCTGCTACGACGACGTGAACCATGCGGACTGCATCTTCATCGTCGGCAGCAACACGGCCTTCGCGCACCCGATCCTGTTCCGGCGCATCGAGGAGGCCAAGGCGAAGCGGCCGCAGATGAAGGTCATCTTCTGCGACCCGCGCCGCACCGACACGGCGGAACTGGCCGACCTGTATCTCCCCGTCCAGCCCGGCACCGACGTGATGCTGTTCCACGGCCTGCTGCACATCATGCTGTGGGAAGGCTGGACCCAGCCGGAGTACATCGCGGCGCACACCAACGGCTTCGACGCGCTGAAGGCGGTGGTGCGCGACTGCACGCCGGACCTCGTGTCGCAGACCTGCGGGATCGCCAAGGAAGACCTGTACACGGCGGCGAAGTGGTTCGCGACGTCGGCGTCGACGCTGTCGCTGTACTGCCAGGGATTGAACCAGTCCAGCAACGGCACGGCCAAGAACGCGGCGCTGATCAACCTGCATCTCGCCACCGCGCAGATCGGCCGACCCGGTGCCGGGCCGTTCTCGCTCACGGGCCAGCCGAACGCCATGGGCGGCCGTGAAGTGGGCGGACTGGCCAACCTGATCTCGGCGCACCGTGACATGGCCAATCCGCAGCACCGGGCCGAAATCGCGGCGCTCTGGGGCGTGCCTTCGGTGCCCGACAAGCCGGGCAAGACCGCCGTGGAGATGTTCCAGGCCGCCGCCGACGGCGAGATCAAGGCGCTGTGGATCGCCTGCACCAATCCGGCGCAATCGATGCCGGACCAGAAGACCGTGCGCCGCGCATTGGAACGCGCGGAGTTCGTCGTGGTGCAAGAGGCTTTCGTCACGACGTCGACCTGCGACTACGCCGACCTGCTGCTGCCGGCGAGCACCTGGGGCGAGAAGGAAGGCACCGTCACCAACAGCGAACGCCGCATCAGCCGCGTCCGCGCGGCGGTGCCGGCGCCCGGAAGCGCGCGGCACGACTGGGACATCGTGGTCGATTTCGCGCGCCGCCTGGAAGTTCTTCTTGCTCCCTCCCCCTCCGGGGGAGGGCTGGGGTGGGGGCGCTCCCCCC
>NZ_DASVNN010000013.1:0-44811 GCF_036383835.1 Ramlibacter sp. | reverse complement strand
TTCGTGCATGTCGCCGAGCAGGGTTCCCTCGCCCGCGCCACGGCGGCGACCGACCTGGCCGAATCCCTGATCAGCCGCCACATCGCCGCGCTGGAGTCGGCCTGGGGTGACCGCCTGTTCGAGCGCACCGGCCGCGGCATGGCCCTCTCGGAATTCGGGCGCCGCATGCTGCCGGAGGTGCGGGCGGCGCTGGAACAGGTGACGCGGCTCGATGCGATCGCGCGCGAATCCGCCGGCGTGCCGACCGGGACCGTGCATGTCGGCGTGCTGCCGTCGCTGGCGCGCCAGCTGCTGCCGCTGCTCTTTGCCGACCTGCGGACGACTGCGCCCGGCGTGACCCTCCATGCGGCGGAGGGCTTCAGCGGAAACCTGGACGAGCAGTTGGCCAGCGGACGGCTGGACCTCGCCGTCATCAACCGCTACGGCCCGACCCCCGGGCGCGGCGAGGAGGTGCTGGGCAGCGCGGACACCTACCTGATCGGGAAGACCGGCCAGCCGCTGCTGGCCGACGAAGGCGTCCCGCTCAAGGCGCTGACCGGCGTTCCTCTGGTCCTGCCCTCGGCGCCGAACGGGCTGCGGGCGATGCTGGACCAGCTGGCGCGCAGGCATGGCCTGCGGCTCGAGATCGTGATGGAAGTCGACAGCTCCGGGAGCATGAAGGACGTGGCGCTCAGCGGCCACGCCTACACCCTGCTGCCGCTGATGGCCGTGAAGGAGGAACTGGCCCGCGGCACCCTTGCGGCCACGCCCATCGTGAAGCCGGCGATCCGGCGCACGATCGTCCTCGCCGTCACGACGCAGCGCCCCCTGTCCCGCGCGGCCCGGCACGTCGCCGGACGCATCCGCGAGCTGGCGCCGCGGCTGGTGCGTTAGATCACACTTCGATGTTGTCGATCAGCCGCGTCTCGCCGAGGCGTGCGGCACCCAGCACGACCAGGTCATCCCCCGCCGCGGGCTGCTGCAAGTCGAGGCGCCGGCGCAGGAGGAGGTAGTCGGGCTTCCACCCCCGTTGACGGAGAGTCTCGATCGCCTCGCTCTCGATCGGGGCATGCGCCTCGCCAGCACGAGCGCGCTGCGCCATGAGCGTGAGGACGCGGTGGAGGGATACCGCCTCTTGCCGCTCCTGCGCGGACAGGTAGCCGTTGCGCGACGAGAGCGCGAGTCCATCCGCCGCGCGCTGCGTCTCGCCGGCGACGATCTCGGTCGGGAGTGCGAACTGCCGCACCATGCGGCGGATCACCATGAGCTGCTGGTAGTCCTTCTTGCCGAACACCGCCACGCGCGGCTGCACGCACTGCAGCAGCTTCATCACCACCGTGCACACGCCGGTGAAGAACCCGGGGCGGAAGTGGCCTTCCAGGATGTCGGCGATGGCCGGGTCGGGCACGATCCTGAAAGTCTGCGGGCCGGGATAGAGCTCGCCTTCGCTGGGTGCGAACAGCAGGTCGCAACCGGCGCCGGCGAGCTTGGCCGCGTCGGCCGCGAGCGTGCGCGGGTAGGTGTCGAAATCCTCGTGCGGCAGGAACTGCAGGCGATTGACGAAGACGCTCGCCACGGTGACGTCGCCGAGCGGCTTCGCCTGCCGCACCAGCGCCATGTGCCCCTCGTGCAGGTTGCCCATGGTGGGCACGAACGCCGGGCGTTGAAAGCGGGCGAGCCGATCTCGCAGCTCCGCGATGGTGTGGACGATGTGCATGGAATCCTCAGTAGCAGTGCAGGGTCGGGTCGGGGAAGGAGCCGTCCTTCACGGCCAGCACGTACTGGCGCACGGCGTCCGCGATGCCGCCCGCTCCCGCCATGAAGTCGCGGACGAACCGGGGCGGCCGCTCGGGTGCGAGCCCCAGCATGTCGTGAAGCACGAGCACCTGGCCGCTGCATCCCGGTCCGGCGCCGATGCCGATGACGGGGATCGGCAGCTCGCGCGAGATCGTCGCGCCGAGGACCGAGGGCATCAGCTCCAGCACCAGCATGGACGCGCCCGCGTCCGACAGTGCGCGGGCATCGCGGCATAGTTTGTCGGCGGCGGCATCGTCGCGGCCCTGGATGCGCCAGCCTCCCAGGGCATGCACCGACTGCGGCGTGAGCCCCAGGTGCGCGCACACCGGCACTCCCCGTTCGACCAGGAAACGCACGGTCTCGACGGTCCAGCCGCCGCCTTCCAGCTTGACCATGTGGGCACCGGCCTGCATCAAGGCAGTGGCACTGCGCAGCGCCAGCTCGCGCGACTCCTGGTAGCTGCCGAAGGGAAGGTCCCCGATCAGCCAGGCGCTGCGATTGCCGGCCGCCACGCACCGCGTGTGATAGACCATCTGCTCGAGAGTCACCGGCACGGTGCCCGGCTGGCCCTGCAGGACCATGCCGAGCGAATCCCCGACCAGGAGGCAGTCGACGCCTGCATGGTCCAGGACGCGCGCGAATGTGGTGTCGTAGCAGGTGAGCATCGCGATCTTCTCGCCGCCCGCGTGCATCTCGCGCAGGCGGTGCAAGGTCAAGGGCTTGCGAGGGCTCATGCGGGCACCTGCTTCAGGTGGGGCCGGCCCGCCCGCCGGTAGGTAGGAAACAAAGCGCGCCTCCTCGATCAGTCATGTTGCGGCGCGGCATTCTACTGTCACATGAGCGACATGTCAGAACTTTCGTGTGCTTTTCCCCTGAGGAGTTCGCCATGCGGCGCGCCACGCAAAGTGCCGTGTCGCGCTTGCGTTTTCTCGAGCGTGCGGTGGAGTGGCGCCGGGAGAATCGACGCGATGGATTGGTGCCGGTTGTCCGAATCGAACGGACGACCTTCCGCTTACAAGGCGGGTGCTCTACCAACTGAGCTAAACCGGCGATGCGGGGATTGTAGGGATCCTGTCATCCCGGGCTTGACCCGGGATCCATGGATTGCCGGGCCGAGCCCGCAACGACAAAAACCAGCCGGCTTATTTGACGCGCTTGAGCGCCGGCCGCGGGCCGCCGCCCGCGGGCGGCTTCGGGGGTTCCTGCTCCGGCGGCTTGCCGCCCTCTTCCGGCGTGACCAGCTGCACGACGCGGCCGTCGGACGGTTCGGCCGGGGCGGCCGGCACCTTCGACAGCGGCGAAGGCTGCCTCGGTTCGTCCGACGGCGTGCCCGCCACCGGCACCGGGAAGGCCATGCCCTGGCCGTTCTCGCGCGCATAGATCGCGATCACCCGGTTCACGGGGACCATGATCTCGCGCGCGGAGCCGGCAAAGCGCGCCTTGAACTCGATGAAGTCGTTGCCCAGTTTCAGCGAGCTGGTGGCGTCGTAACTGATGTTCAGCACGATCTCACCGTTCTTCACGTACTCGCGCGGCACATGCACGGAGTCGTCCACCAGCACCGCCACATACGGCGTGAAGCCGTTGTCGGTGCACCATTCGTAGAGGGCCCGTATCAGGTACGGGCGGGTGGACGTCGATTCCAGTGCGTTCATGCCTTGGCGGGTACTGCTCTGCAGGCAGTATGCCTTACTTGCGCATGACCTTTTCGGACGGGGTCAGCGCTTCAATATACGCGGGACGCGAGAAGATGCGCTCGGCATATTTCAGCAGCGGCGCCGCGTTCTTCGACAGCTCGATGCCGTAGTAATCGAGGCGCCACAGCAGCGGCGCGATCGCGACGTCGAGCATCGAGAAGTTGTCGCCCAGCATGTACTTGTTCTTCAGGAACACCGGAGCGAGCTGCGTGAGGCGGTCGCGGATGTGCGAACGCGCCTTCTCCAGCGCCTTCTCGTTGCCCTTGGAGGCGCGCGACTCGAGCGTCGACACGTGCACGAACAGTTCCTTCTCGAAGTTGAGCAGGAACAGGCGCACGCGGGCGCGGTCCACCGGGTCGCCGGGCATCAGCTGCGGATGCGGGAAGCGCTCGTCGATGTACTCGTTGATGATGTTCGACTCGTACAGGATGAGGTCGCGCTCGACCAGGATCGGGACCTGGCCGTACGGGTTCATCACGTTGATGTCTTCCGGCTTGTTGTACAGGTCGACGTCTCGGATCTCGAAATCCATGCCCTTCTCGAACAGCACGAAGCGGCAGCGATGCGAGAAGGGGCAGGTCGTGCCCGAATACAGCACCATCATCTTGAATGTCCTCTAAAAACCAAAAAGAGTGGGCGCAAAGACACCCACTCTAATCCTCGGAAGCACGCGTGTCCGGGGAGCGGACCGCGTACCCGACTTTATTTCACGTCTTTCCAGAACGCCGCGTTGAGGCGCCAGAAGATGACCGTCAGCACGGCCAGGAACATCAGCACCCAGGCGCCCACGCGCACGCGGTGGTTCTGCGAAGGCTCGCCCATCCACTGCAGGAAGCCGACGAGGTCGCCCACCGCCTGCTCGTACTGCAGCGGCGTCAGCGCGCCGGGGCTCACCTGCTTCCAGCCCTTGAAGACGTGCGTCTCGTGGCCGTGCGCCTCGATCGTGTCGAACTGCGGCTCGCGATCGCCCTGCAGCTCGTACAGCACGTGCGGCATGCCGACGTTGGGGAACGCCAGGTTGTTCCAGCCCGTGGGCTTGGCCGCGTCGCGGTAGTAGCTGCGCAGGTAGGTGTAGAGGTAGTCGGCACCGGTGCCGCCATGGCCCGAACGGGAGCGCGCGATCAGCGTCAGGTCGGGCGGGTTGCCGCCGAACCATTCCTTGGCTTCCTTCGGGTCGATGGACGACTTCATCACGTCGCCCACCTTGTCGGTGCCCACCAGCAGGTTGTCCTTGATCTGCTGCTCGGAGATGCCGATGTCCGCCAGCCGGTTGAAGCGCATGAAGGCGGCGGAGTGGCAGTTCAGGCAGTAGTTGACGAACAGCTTGGCGCCGTTCTGCAGCGCCGGCAGGTCGTTGGTGCGGTCGGGCGCCTTGTCCCAGTGGATGCCTTCGGTGGCGGCGTGGGCGCCGGCAGCGAAGCCGAAGGCGGCCAGCACGGTGAGGATCAGTTTTTTCATTTTCTCGGGCGCTCCTTCGTCAGTGCGCGGCGAAGGTGATGCGGTCGGGCACCGGCTTGAACTCGCCGAGGCGGCTCCACCACGGCATCAGCAGGAAGAAGCCGAAGTAGTAGATCGTGCCGATCTGGGCGAGCAGGGTCTTGCCGTCGGACGGCGGCTGGATGCCCAGGTAGCCGAGCACCAGGAACCAGATCACGAAGATGCCGTAGACCCACTTGTGCCAGCCCGGACGGTAGCGGATCGAGCGCACGGGGCTCTTGTCCAGCCAGGGCAGGAAGAACAGGATGATCACGGCGGCGCCCATGATCACCACGCCCCAGAACTTGGCGTCGAAGGCGAGCAGCAGCGCGATGGCGATGGCACCGGCGACCGCGACCGCGACCTTGGCCATCAGGGAAAGCCGGCTGCGCAGGAAGACGAACAGCACGGCGAGCACGACGATGGCGCAGAACACGTACACCATCACGGACGTCGTGGCGCGCAGCATCGAGTAGAACGGCGTGAAGTACCAGACCGGCGCGATGTGCGGCGGCGTCTTCAGCGGGTCGGCCGGGATGAAGTTGTTGTACTCCAGGAAGTAGCCGCCCAGTTCCGGCGCGAAGAAGATGATCGCGCTGAACACCATCAGGAACACGCCCACGCCCATCATGTCGTGCACGCTGTAGTACGGATGGAAGGGGATGGCGTCCACCGAGAAGCCGTTGGCGGCCTTCGGGTAGTCCTTCGCCTTGATGTCGATGCCGTCCGGGTTGTTGGAGCCGACGTCGTGCAGCGCGAACAGGTGCGCCACGACCAGGCCGATCAGCACCAGCGGGATCGCGATCACGTGGAAGCTGAAGAAGCGGTTCAGCGTCGCATCGGACACCACGTAGTCGCCGCGGATCAGCAGGGCGAGGTCGTGGCCGACGAAGGGCACGGCGGCGAACAGGTTCACGATCACCTGCGCGCCCCAGTAGGACATCTGGCCCCACGGGAGCAGGTAGCCGAAGAAGGCCTCGGCCATCAGCATCAGGAAGATCAGGCAGCCGAAGATCCACACCAGCTCGCGCGGCTTGCGGTAGCCGCCGTAGATCAGCGCCTTGAACATGTGGAGGTAGACCACGATGAAGAAGGCCGATGCACCGGTGGAGTGCATGTAGCGGATCAACCAGCCCCACGGCACGTCGCGCATGATGTACTCGACGGAGGCGAAGGCGACGGCCGCGTCCGGCTTGTAGTGCATCACCAGGAAGATGCCGGTGACGATCTGGATCACCAGCACCAGCAGCGCCAGCGAGCCGAAGAAGTACCAGAAGTTGAAGTTCTTCGGAGCGTAGTACTCCGACATGTGGACCTTGTAGGCGTCGAACGCGGTCGGGAACCGGTTGCGCAGCCAGTTGTCCAGCTTGGCCGGCGCGGAGGCGTTCGGCGAGATTTCCTTGAATTCAGCCATGGGTTCAGGCCTTCTTGTCTTCGCCGATCACCAGGCGCGTGTCCGACAGGTACATGTGCGGGGGCACTTCCAGGTTGTCGGGGGCGGGCTTGTTCTTGTAGACGCGGCCGGCCAGGTCGAAGGTCGAACCGTGGCAGGGGCAGAGGAAGCCGCCCTGCCAGTCGTCCGGCAGCGAGGGCTGCGGCCCGGACTGCAGGCGGTCGGTGGGCGAGCAGCCCAGGTGCGAGCAGATGCCCACGGCGACGAAGTACTCGGGCTTGATCGAGCGGCCCTCGTTCTTCGCGTAGTCCGGCGTGGGGTAGGCCGTGCGGTCGGACTTCGGGTCGGCCAGCTGGCCGTCGTTCTTCGGCAGGGCGGCGACCTGCTCCGGCGTGCGGCGCAGGATCCACACGGGCTTGCCGCGCCATTCGACCGTCATCTTCTCGCCGGGACGCAGCGCGGAGATGTCGACTTCGACGGGGGCACCGGCGGCCTTGGCGCGCTCGGAAGGCTCGAAGCTGCTGACGAAGGGGACGGCAACGAAGCCTGCGCCCACCGCGCCCGCGCAACCGGAGGCGATCAGCCAGGTCCGCTTGCTGGCGTCGACCGTGGAGTTGCTCATGGGGTCCTCAAGGATCTCTGCTGTTTAGCCAACCGGCGATTGTAGCGGGTCGTGTATGGGGGATTCCAGCCGGGCCCCGTGCTGCATACTGCGCCCGTTCCAATGGAGAGGAGCGGCCCAATGAAACTGCTGCAGGAGTTTCGCGAATTCGCGATCAAGGGGAACGTGGTCGACCTCGCGGTCGGCGTGATCATCGGCGCGGCGTTCGGCAAGATCGTCGATTCGCTGGTCGGCGACGTCGTCATGCCGGTCATCGCCCGCATCGTCGGCAAGCTGGATTTCTCCAGCCTGTTCGTGGTGCTGGCGCAACCACCGGCGGGCACGCCGATGACGCTGGAGGCGCTGAAGAAGGCCGGCGTCCCCGTGCTGGCCTGGGGCAACTTCGTCACCGTGGCCCTGAACTTCGTGATCCTCGCCTTCATCATCTTCCTGATGGTGCGGGCCATCAACCGCCTGCGCCGGCAGGCCGGGCCGCCCGAGGTGGCGGCCGAACCGGCGCCGCCGCCGGAAGACGTGCTGCTGCTGCGCGAGATCCGCGACAGCCTGCGCGCGCGCTAGAGTCTTGTAGGCTGGGGTGGAACCCCAGCGGTGCGCGGAACCGCTGGGCTTGCACCCCAGCCTACGTCGCACTCCGTCTACGAGCGAACCAGCTTCCTCGCCATCGCCACGGCCTCCAGCAGGCTCGAAGCATCCGCCTTGCCGCTGCCCGCGATGTCGAACGCGGTGCCGTGATCCGGGCTCGTGCGCACCAGCGGCAGCCCCAGGGTGACGTTCACGCCCTTCTCCACCCCCAGGTACTTCACCGGGATCAGCCCCTGGTCGTGGTACATCGCGACCACCGCGTCGAACTCGCCGCGGCGTGCGCGCATGAAGACGGTGTCGGGCGCGAACGGCCCTGTCGCCCGGATGCCACGGGCCTGCGCCGCCTGGATCGCGGGCACGATGGTGTCGATCTCCTCGCGGCCGAACAGCCCGCCCTCGCCCGCATGCGGATTGAGGCCCGCCACCGCGATGCGCGGCCGCGTGCCGAGCGTCGCCGTGAGCGCCTCGTCGGTGATGCGCAGGGTCTCCAGCACCTGGTCGAAGGTGACGGCATCGAGCGCCGCGCGCAGCGCCACGTGGATGCTCACCAGCACAGTGCGCAGTTCGTCGTTGGCCAGCATCATGCGCACCGGCATGCGATCCAGCGGCACGCCCGCGTGGGCGGCAGCCTCGGCCTGCAGCAGCTCGGTGTGACCGGGGTAAGGCAGGCCGGCCGCGGACAGCGCTTCCTTGTGCAGCGGCGCGGTGACCACCGCGGCCACTTCGCCGCGCAGCGCGGCGCGCGTCGCCCACAGCACCGCATCGGCCGCCATGCGGCCGGCGGCGGCGCTCACCTGGCCCAGCGGCGGCAACGTGCGCGCCGGCTCGCCCACCTGCAGCACGGGGATGCAGCGCGGCGGGACGTCCGCCGCTTCGGCCGGCGACGCGATGCGGGCAATGGCGAGTGGCGGGTGGGCGACGACGGCCGCTCCGCGCCGCAGGCATTCCACATCGCCCGCGACGAAGCAGCCCGCCATCGCCGCCGGCTGCTGCCGCCAGGCCTTGGCGATGATCTCCGGGCCGATCCCGGCGGGATCGCCCATCGTCACGGCGAAGCATTTCATGCCGGGTTGTCCACGTCCACGAACTCGTGCGCCAGCCCCAGCTCGCGCGCCACGTGTTCCGCGACCGCCGGTGCGCCGTAGCGCTCGGTCGCGTGGTGCCCGCAGGCGATGAAGCTCACGCCGCATTCGCGCGCGTAGTGCGCCTGCGGCTCGGAGATCTCGCCGGTCAGGAAGGCCTGCGCGCCGGCCGCGATCGCCGCCTCGAAGTACGACTGCGCGCCGCCCGTGCACCAGGCGATGCGCTGCAGCGGCCCGCGCGCGCCCGCGACCGAGATGACCGGCCGGCCCAGCACCTTGCGCACGTGCACGGCGAGCGCCTCGGTGTCGGTGAAGACCGCGCCGTCGCCGCGCCCGCCGAGGAAGCCGAGGTCCTGCTCGCCGAAGCGCCCGGTGGCGACCAGCCCCAGCTGCCGGCCGAACTGCGCGTTGTTCCCCAGCTCCGGGTGCGCGTCCAGCGGCAGGTGGTAGGCGAACAGGTTGATGTCGTGCGCCAGCAGCAGCGCCAGGCGCTGCTTCATCCAGCCGGTCACGCGGCCGTCCTGCCCGCGCCAGAACAGGCCGTGGTGCACGAACACCGCATCGGCGCCGCGGGCGACGGCCGCCTCGATCAGCGCCCGGCTCGCGGTGACGCCGGAGACGATCTTGCGCACCTGCTCGCGCCCCTCCACCTGCAGGCCGTTGGGCCCGTAGTCCTTGAAGCGCTCGGGGGCGAGCAGGGTGTCGAAGGCTTGCTGGAGGTCTTGCCGGGAACGCATGGGGAATAGGGCACAAATCCAGCCCCCATTCTGCTACGGCGGCCACGGCCGGCCCGGGACCACCATCACGGCCGCTGAGAGGAGCCGCGATGAACGTGCAGTCGCTGATCGTGTGGAGCATGGCCCTGGGGGCGATCGCCGCCGTCGCGGTGGCGCGCGCGGGCGACCTGCTCGCGCGGCCGAGCGTGTCGCAGCTGCGGGCGGTCAGCTATCACCTGAGCGTGCTCCTGCTGGTGCTCGTCCTGAGCGGCGTGCTGCACAAGGCAGGCGCCACGGGCGGCGGGCGGCTGCAGATGCTGCAGGTGCTCGCCGGCCCCCTGTGCGTGGCCCTGTCCAATTTCTGGATCCACGGCTGGCTGGGCGCGGCCCACCGCGACCGCTTCATGGCCGCGGCCTTGCGCCTGTCCGCGCTGGCGCTGCCGCTGCTCGCGGTCGCCGCCCTCTGGCTGCCGGCGCACCAGCGCCTGCCCGCGGCCGCGGCCCTGGCCGTGGGCGGCAGCGCCCTCACCTGCTGGCTCACCTTCCGCGCCTGGACCTTCGGCGACCGGCTGGCGCTCGCCATGGCACTGGGCTGCCTGCTCACGCTGCCGGCCCTGGCGGGCCTGTACGCACTGGCCATGCGCCTGGGCCAGTGGGGCTGGCCGGCGCAGGCGGCGGTCGCGGCCTGCGCCGCCTTCAGCAACGGGTTGACCGGCGCGGTGCTGTGGCGCCGCGAGCGCCACGAATGGCGCACCCGCGAGCGCGGCAGCGTGCCGGCGGTGGACCCCGTCACCAAGTTGTACAGCAGCGCGGCGCTGGTGCACCGGCTGGTCGAGTCGCAGCGCCGCCGCGGGCGCACCCGGCGCGACGGCGCCCTGCTCGCCGTCACGATCTTCGATGCCGAACGCGTGACGGCCCTGGTGGGCGGCGCCGGACTCAACGAAGCCTGGATGACGATCGCGGCGCGCATCCAGCGGCAGGTCGGCGTGGTCAACCCGGTGGGCCGCTACTGGGAGCGCTGCTTCGTCGCGCTGGTGGAGGCCATCCCGGCGCCGGTGGCGCTGCGCGGCCTGGGCCTGCGGCTGGCGGCCAGCGTGCGCCGGCCGGTCGAAGTGACCGGCCGCGGCGGCGAGCCGGTGCAGGTGCGCTTCGACGTGGGCGTGGGCATCGTGCACCTGCGCGCCCGGCACGCGGAGGCGGAGGACGTGCTGGACGAAGCGCAGCGCCTGGCCGAGGCCGCCCGGGCGATGCGCTCGCGGGCGGCGATCGTCGATCCCGCGAGCCGGGCCATCGTGCCGGCGGAACAGGCCCAATTCGGCCGCCGGCACCTGCCGCCCGAACCCGGCCACAACGTCGTGCCCCTGCACCGCGCCGCGGGCTGACCGGCAGGCCGGGGAGGCATAAACTCGGGCTTTCCCCTATCGGAACGACATGCGACGTTTCTGGCTGGTCTTCTCCCAAGCCGTCACCGTGCTGCTGGCGGCGTACTTCGTGGTCCTCACGATGAAGCCGGAATGGCTGCAGCAGCGCCCGGTGACTTCCGCCAGCACCGGCGTCGCGCTGAGCGAGGCGCCCCAGCAGCCCAACGCGCCGCCGCCTCCCGGCAGTTTCCGGCAGGCGGCGCAGAAGGCCTCGGCGGCGGTGGTGAGCATCAACACGCTGAAGGCCGGCGAGAAGCCCTCCTCCAACGACCCGTGGTTCCGCTTCTTCTTCGGCGACCAGGGCGGCGTGCCGCAAAGCGGCCTGGGCAGCGGCGTCATCATCAGCCCCGACGGCTTCATCCTCACCAACAACCACGTGGTGGAAGGCGCGACCGAGATCGAGGTGACCCTCAACGACAGCCGCAAGACGCGCGGCAAGATCATCGGCACCGATCCCGAGACCGACCTCGCGATCCTGAAGGTCGCGCTCGACCGGCTGCCCGTGGTCACCCTCGGCAACTCGGACGCCCTGCAGGTGGGCGACCAGGTGCTGGCGATCGGCAACCCCTTCGGCGTCGGCCTCACGGTCACCAGCGGCATCGTCAGCGCGCTGGGACGCAACCAGCTGGGCATCAACACCTTCGAGAACTTCATCCAGACGGATGCGGCGATCAACCCCGGCAACTCGGGCGGCGCGCTGGTCGACGTCAACGGCAACCTGATGGGGATCAACACCGCGATCTACTCGCGCTCCGGCGGCAGCATGGGCATCGGCTTCGCGATCCCCGTGTCGACCGCCAAGCTGGTGCTGGAAGGCATCGTGAAGGACGGCGTGGTGACGCGCGGCTGGATCGGCGTCGAGCCCGCCGACCTCTCGCCCGAGCTGATGGAGACCTTCGGCGTGAAGGCCCGCAAGGGCGTGCTGATCACCGGCGTGCTGCAGAACGGCCCGGCCGCGCAGGCCGGCATCCGCCCCGGCGACGTCGTGGCGCAGGTGGGCGGCAAGGACGTCGCCAACGTGTCGGAGCTGCTGTCCACCGTGGCGGCGCTCAAGCCCGGCACGCCCACGCAGTTCAAGGTGCAGCGCCGCGACGACACGGTCGAGGCCACCGTCACCCCGGGCCGCCGGCCGAAGCCCAAGCCGCAGAACGGGCAGGCGGTGCCGGGACTGCCGGGACGCTGATACGGTCATTCCCGCGGAGGCGGGAATCCAGAGCTTCCAAAGCGAAAGCGGCGTACTGCGCCGCTTTTTCTCGATGCCCTGGATCCCCGCCTGCGCGGGGATGACGAAATCAGGGCTTCGCGCCTTCGCCCGCTTCCTCCGGCGCCTTGGTGTGCTTGATGAACACCTGCGCCGCCCAGATGCCCGCCTCGTACAGCAGGCACATGGGCAGGGCCAGCGCCAGCTGCGACACGACGTCCGGCGGCGTGATCACGGCGGCGATGATGAAGGCCAGCACGACGAAGTAGCCGCGGAATTCCTTCAGCTTCTCCACCGACACCAGGCCCATGCGGGCCAGCACGACCACCACGATCGGCACCTCGAAGGCGGCGCCGAAGGCGAGGAACATGGTCAGCACGAAACTGAGGTAGGCCTCGATGTCCGGCGCGGCGGTGATGCTCTTGGGCGCGAAGCTCTGGATGAAGGAGAACACCTGCCCGAACACGAAGAAGTAGCAGAAGGACACCCCGATGAAGAACAGGATGGTGCTGGAGACCACCAGCGGCAGCACCAGCTTCTTCTCGTGCGAATAGAGCCCCGGCGCCACGAAGGCCCACACCTGCCACAGCACCACCGGCAGCGCGATCAGGAAGGCCGCCATCAGCAGGATCTTCAGCGGCACGATGAAGGGCGAGATCACCGAGGTGGCGATCAGCGTGGCGCCCTTGGGCAGGTGCGCCACGAGCGGCGCGGCCAGGATGTCGTACAGGGCCGCGGGCCCGGGCCAGATCGCGAGCACGCCGGCGACGACCGCGATCGCGATGGTCGCCTTGATCAGCCGGTCGCGCAGCTCGATGAGGTGCGAAACGAAGGGCTGCTCGGTGCCGGCCAGCTCGTCGTCCTGGTCGTTGGGAGTGGTGGACATAGGGGAACGGCCGCCGGCGCTGCCGGCCCCGCTTTCAGTTGAACTTCTGCGGGCGGTACTTTGCCACACGCGCGGCGCCGGACAGCGCGCGGGTGCGCACGCCGGTGCGGGCCTTGTACCAGTGCGGCACGGCGCCCTGCTTCACGCGCCACTTCTTCTTCGGGTGCTTGTATTCCGGGAAGGCGGGCGGCTCCGCGAGCGCCGTGGTGGTGGCGTCCTGCCACTGCTTCTCGAAATCGGAAGCGGCGGTGGACACCGAGGTCTCGACGTCGCGCGCGGCGCTTTCGACCGTCTCCTTCATCTTCTTGAGCTCGTCGAGCTCCATGGAGCGGTTCACTTCGGCCTTGACGTCGTTCACGTAGCGCTGGGCCTTGCCCAGCAACGTGCCCACCGTCCGCGCCACGCGCGGAAGTTTCTCCGGCCCGATCACGATGAGGGCCACGGCGCCGATCAGCGCCATCTTGGAGAGGCCGAGGTCGAGCACGCTTTACCGGATCAGGACTTGTTGCGGGCTTCGACGTCGATGGTCGTCTTGTCCGCGGGCGCGGCGGACGGGCCCTGCGAGGCCGTGACCTGGCTGGCCGGGGGCACCGGGGTGTCCGGCTGGCTGCCGTCCTTCATGCCGTCCTTGAAGCCCTTGACGGCGCCGCCCAGGTCGGTGCCGATGTTCTTCAGCTTCTTGGTGCCGAAGACGAGCACGACGATCAGCAGGACGACCAGCCAGTGCCAGATGGAAAAGGAACCCATGGATTTCTCCTGTAATACGGCTCGGATTCTAGTCGGGCAGGGAAGTTCATCCCTGCGGCCGGGCATTCCGTGAAAGGTTGTGGACCTTCAGCCCTTCAACCCTTCAACCAGGGCCGCGGGCCGCCGATCACGTGGACGTGCAGGTGCGGCACTTCCTGGCCGCCGTCGCCGCCGGTGTTGATCACCACGCGGAAGCCGCCCTCGGGATACGGCCGGGTGCCTTCCTGCTTCGCCAGCCTGGGCACCAGGCTCATCATCTTGCCCAGCAGGGGGGCGTGCTTGTCCTCCACGTGCGCCATGGAGGCGATGTGCTCCTTCGGCACGAGCAGGAAGTGCACCGGCGCCCAGGGATGGATGTCGTGGAAGGCGACGATCTCGTCGTCCTCGTAGACCTTCTTCGCGGGGATCTTGCCTTCGGCGATCTTGCAGAAGATGCAGTTGGGATCGGAGCTCATACCGGAGGGACCTGTTGGTCGTTGAAGCGCAGCCAGCCGCGCAGGTAGCGATAGAGGTACCAGGCGCCGATCACCATCCAGGCGAGCGCGCCGGGAATCCACAGCAGCAGCCACAGCGGCGAGGTCAGCACCAGCCAGAGCACGGCCCACCAGAAGGTGCGGATCATGTAGTCGTGGTGCCGCGCGTAGAGCGGGTCGCCCTCGTCCGATCGCTTGACGTAGTTGATGATCACGGCGACCACCGACAGCGTCCACATCGTGAAGGGCGCGATCGTGTGCAGCGCGTACAGCACGTGCATCACGGTCCGGTCGCCGGGGCTCTTGTCGTCCAGGGTGGCGTAGTCGGTCTCGGCCATGCGGGTGCCTCCGGGTGGGTCAGTCGCCGTTGTCCTCGCGGGCCTGCGCCTTGCGCAAGGCCTTCTCTTCGAGCCCGCTCAGGCCCTCGCGGCGCGTGAGCTCCGCGATCACGTCCGCCGGCCGCAGGCCGTAGTGCGCGAGCGCGATCATGCTGTGGAACCAGAGGTCGGCCACTTCGCCGACCAGCTTCTGGCGGTCGCCGCCGTGGTCGACGTCCTTGGCGGCCATCACGACCTCGGTGGCCTCCTCGCCGATCTTCTTCAGGAAGGCGTCGGGGCCCTTGTGCAGCAGGCGCGCCACGTAGCTCGCGTCGGGGTTGCCGCCGGCGCCAGGCTTGCGGCTGTCGATCACCTGCGCCAGGCGCTCCAGCGGGTCGGGTGCGGTCATGCGGGATTCGGGTAGATGGTGGACGGGTCCTTCAGCACGGGCTCGACCGCCTGCCAGGCGCCATCGCGGTACACGTGGAAGAAGCAGCTGTGGCGGCCGGTGTGGCAGGCGATCGAGGGATCGTGACCGAGCTGCGTCACCTTCAGCAGGACCACGTCGTTGTCGCAGTCCAGGCGGATCTCGTGGACCTGCTGCACGTGGCCGGACTCCTCGCCCTTGAACCACAGCTTGCCGCGCGACCGGCTGAAGTAGACGGCGCGGCCGGTCTCGGCGGTCTTCGCCAGCGCCTCACGGTCCATCCAGGCGAACATCAGCACGTCGCCGGTGGATGCCTCCTGCGCGATCACGGGGACGAGGCCTTTCTCGTCCCATTTCACTTCCGATAGCCAGTCCATGGCCGTATTGTCCACCAACGTCATCCCCGCGGAGGCGGGGATCCAGGGCGCCCTGGGTTCCCGCCTTCGCGGGAATGACAGCTCAGAGCCGTACCGGGATCCCCCGCTCGGCCATGCGCGCCTTGGCTTGCGCGACGGTGTATTCGCCGTAGTGGAAGATGCTGGCGGCCAGCACGGCGTCCGCCCCGCCCTTCTGGATGCCGTCGGCGAGGTGGTCGAGGTTGCCGACGCCGCCGGAGGCGATCACCGGCACCGTCACCGCGTCGCTCACCGCGCGCGTGAGTTCCAGGTCGAAGCCGGACTTGGTGCCGTCGCGGTCCATGCTGGTGAGCAGGATCTCGCCGGCGCCGCGCCGCGCCATGTCGGCGGCCCAGGCCACGGCGTCGAGGCCGGTGTTGCGGCGCCCGCCGTGGCTGTACACGTCCCAGCCGGGCCCGCGCGTGGCGGCATCCTCGGGGCTGCGCCGCTTGGCGTCGATCGCCACCACGATGCACTGCGCGCCGTAGCGGGCCGAAGCCGCGGAGATCACGTCCGGGTTGGCGATGGCGGCGGAGTTGAAGCTGGTCTTGTCGGCGCCGGCATTGAGCAGGCGGCGCACGTCTTCGACGGTGCGCACGCCGCCGCCGACGGTCAGCGGGATGAACACCTGCGAGGCGACCGCCTCGATGATGTGCAGGATCAGGTCGCGGCCGTCGCTGGTGGCGGTGATGTCCAGGAAGGTGAGTTCGTCGGCGCCCTGCTCGTTGTAGCGCGCGGCGATCTCCACCGGGTCGCCGGCATCGCGCAGCTCCACGAAGTTGACGCCCTTGACGACGCGGCCGCCGGTGACGTCGAGGCAGGGGATGATGCGTTTGGCGAGCATGTTTGCGTTGGGCGTTGGGCGTTGGGCGTTCAGCGTGGTTCCGCTCAACGCTCAACCCTCAACGCTCAACCTCCGTTCAATTCGTCCGCCCGCGCCTGGGCCTTGGCGAAATCGAGGTCGCCCGAGTAGATCGCGCGGCCGGCGATCACGCCCTCGATGCCCTCGTCCTCCACGGCGCACAGGGCCTCGATGTCCTTCATGGACGACAGGCCGCCGGAGGCGATGACCGGGATGGACAGCGACTGCGCCAGCTTCACCGTGGCGTCGATGTTGATGCCGGTGAGCATGCCGTCGCGGCCGATGTCGGTGTAGATGATGGATTCGACGCCCCAATCCTCGAACTTCCTGGCGAGATCGACGACTTCGTGGCCGGTCAGTTTGCTCCAGCCGTCGGTGGCCACCTTGCCGTCCTTCGCGTCGAGGCCGACGATGATGTGGCCGCCGAAGGCCGTGCAGGCGTCCTTCAGGAATCCGGGGTTCTTCACCGCGGCGGTGCCGATGATCACGTAGCGCAGGCCGCCGTCGATGTATCGCTCGATCGTGTCGAGGTCGCGGATGCCGCCCCCGAGCTGCACCGGGATCTCGTCGCCCACCGCCTTGAGGATGGAGCGCACGGCGTTGAAGTTCTGCGGCTTGCCGGCGAAGGCGCCGTTGAGGTCGACGAGGTGGAGCCGGCGGGCACCGCGCTGCAGCCAGGTCTTCGCCATGGCGGCGGGATCCTCGCTGAAGGTGGTGGCCTGGTCCATGTCGCCTTGTTTCAGGCGTACGCAGTGGCCGTCTTTCAGGTCGATGGCGGGAATCAGGAGCATGGAGGTTTGGACAGCTGGAGCTGGGGAGACCGCTTTCCGCGGCGGTCAGGGATTCCAGTGCAGGAAGTTGCGATAGAGCATGAGGCCCTGGTCGGCGCTTTTCTCGGGGTGGAACTGGGTCGCAAAAATATTATCGCGAGCCACCGCACAGGTAAAGCGGACGCCGTACTCGGATTCCCCGACGCTGTGGCGCGGGTCCGACGGCCTGGCATAGAAGCTGTGCACGAAATAGAACCAGCCGTCGTCGGGCACGCCGGCCCACATCGGGTGCGGCTGCGCCTGGCGGACCCGGTTCCAGCCCATTTGCGGCACCTTGTAACGGCTGCCATCGGGCTGCAGCTGCCCCGCGAGCTGGAAGCGCACGACGTCGCCGTGGACGAGGCCGAGGCCGCCGGTGGGGCCTTCCTCGCTGCGATCGAGCAGCATCTGCATGCCGACGCAGACGCCGAACAGCGGCTTGCTCGCCGCCGCTTCCAGCACCGATTCCAGCAGGCCGGAGTCGCGCAGCTCGCGCATGCAGTCGGGCATCGCGCCCTGCCCCGGCAGGACGACGCGCTCGGCGGCACGCACTTCTTCGGGGCGCGAGGTCACGATGGCGCGGATCGATGGATCCTGCGCCGCCACGTGCTGCACCGCCTGCGACACCGATCGCAGGTTGCCCATGCCGTAGTCGACGACCGCGACAGTCCTCAAAGCGATCCCTTTGTCGAAGGAATGGTGCCGGCCGCGCGCGGATCGAGCTCCAGCGCCGCGCGCAGCGCGCGGGCGAAGGCCTTGAATACCGTCTCGCACTGGTGATGCGCGTTCTCGCCCTTGAGGTTGTCCACGTGCAGGGTCACGAAAGCGTGGTTGCAGAAGCCCTGGAAGAACTCGTGCGCCAGCTGGGTGTCGAAGGTGCCGATCATGCCGCTCTTGAAGGGCACGTTCATGACCAGGCCGGGACGGCCGGAGAAGTCGATCACCACGCGCGACAGCGCCTCGTCCAGGGGGACGTAGGCATGGCCGTAGCGGCGGATGCCCTTCTTGTCGCCCACCGCCCTGTAGACCGCCTGGCCCAGGGTGATGCCGACGTCCTCCACCGTGTGGTGGCCGTCGATGTGCAGGTCGCCCTTGGCGTCGATCTCGAGGTCGATCAGGCCGTGGCGGGCGATCTGGTCGAGCATGTGGTCGAAGAAGCCGATGCCGGTGGCGAGCTTCGCCTCGCCGGTGCCATCGAGGTTGACCCGGACGGTGATCTGCGTTTCCGCCGTGTTGCGAGTGACTTCTGCGGTTCTCATAGGGTGGACTGCAGGGCGGCGAGCATCTGCGTGTTCTCTTCGGGGGTGCCGACGGTCAGGCGCAGGCACCCGGCCAGCAATGGGTGCATTCTAGAAACGTTCTTGACCAGCACCTTGCGGGCTTTCATGCCCTCGAAGCTGCGCGCCGCATCGGGAACGCGCACCAGGATCATGTTGGCGTCGCTGGGCCAGGTCTTCAGGCCCATTTCCTTCAGCGCCTTCTGCAGGCGCTCGCGCTCGCGCTTCAGGCCGGCGGCCTGGGCCGCGAACACGTCCTCGTGCTCCAGCGCGAACAGGGCGGCCTCGCTATTGAGCACGCTGATGTTGTACGGCGGCCGCACCTTGTCCACCTGCGCGACCAGTTCGGCGCGACCGAGCATGTACCCGATGCGCACGCCGGCCAGGCCGAACTTGCTCAGGGTGCGCATCAGGAGCACGTGTTCGTGCTTCGTGATCCGGTCCAGGTAGCTGCGGCTGGAGAAAGGCTGGTAGGCCTCGTCGATCACCACCAGGCCGGGCGCCGCCTCGACGATCTTCTCGATCGTCGCGTCGTTCCAGAGGTTGGCCGTGGGGTTGTTCGGATAGGCGAGGTAGACGATGGCGGGCTGCTCGCGCCCGATCGCGTCGAGCATCGCCTTCTCGTCCAGCTCGAAGTCGGGCGTGAGGTCGACGCCCACGAACTTCAGGCCCTGCAGCTGCGCGCTCATGGCGTACATGACGAAGCCCGGGAGCGGAGCGAGGATCGTGGCACCCGGCACGTCGCAGGCCATGGCCAGCAGCGAGATCAGTTCGTCCGAGCCGTTGCCCAGCATCAGGTCGAAGCCGGCCGGCACCTGCGCATGCCTGGCCAGCGCCGCGCGGAGGTCGTCGACGCGCTCGCCCGGATAGCGGTTCAGCGCCACTTCGGCGAGACGTTCGCCCAGCTCCCTGCGCAGCTCCGGCGGCAGCCGGTGCGGGTTCTCCATGGCATCCAGCTTGACCATGCCCCGGGAGTCCTGGATGGCATAGGCATGCATGCCCTGCACGTCCTGCCGGATGCGGGTGGCGATCAGTTGGTCGAGGCGGGAGGTCATGGATTGCGAAGAAAGAACTTCCGGACGCAGAGGACGCGAAAGATACGCAGAGGGCGCAAAAGGGAACCAATTATCCCTTTTCTTCTTTTTTGCGTCCTCTGCGTACCCTTTGCGCCCTCTGCGTCCGGGTGTTGGGGCTATCAGCGCTTCAGCCGCATCTCCGCCGCGCGGGCATGCGCTTGCAGCCCCTCGCCGTAGGCCAGTTCGGCGGCGATCACGCCCAGCGCCTGGGCGCCGGCCTCGCTCACCTCGATCAGGCTGCTGCGCTTCTGGAAGTCGTACACGCCCAGCGGGCTGGAGAAGCGCGCGGTGGTGCTGGTGGGCAGCACGTGGTTGGGGCCCGCGCAGTAGTCGCCCAGCGACTCGCTGGTGTAGGCGCCCAGGAAGATCGCGCCGGCGTGGCGCAGCAGCGGCTCCCAGCGGTGCGGGTCGGCGCTGGCGATCTCCAGGTGCTCGGGGGCGATGCGGTTGCTGATCTCGCAGGCCTCTTCCATCGAACGCGCGTGGATCAGGGCGCCGCGGCCGTTGAGGGACTTGGCGATGATCTCCGCGCGCGGCATCTCGGGCAGCATGCGGTCGATCGCGGCCTGCACCTGCTCGATGTACTTCGCGTCGGGGCACAGCAGGATGCTCTGCGCCAGCTCGTCGTGCTCCGCCTGCGAGAAGAGGTCCATCGCCACCCAGTCGGCCGGCGTCGTGCCGTCGGCCAGCACCAGGATCTCGCTGGGGCCGGCGATCATGTCGATGCCCACCTGGCCGAAGACGCGGCGCTTGGCGCTGGCGACATAGGCGTTGCCGGGACCGGTGATCTTGTCCACGCGCGGCACGGTCTCGGTGCCGTAGGCCAGCGCGGCCACGGCCTGGGCGCCGCCGATGGTGAAGGCGCGATGCACGCCGGCGACGTGCGCCGCCGCCAGCACCAGCGGATTCCGCTCTCCGCGCGGCGTCGGCACCACCATGACGATCTCGCCGACGCCGGCCACGTGCGCCGGGATCGCGTTCATCAGCACCGACGACGGATAGGCTGCCTTGCCGCCCGGCACGTAGATGCCCACGCGGTCCAGCGGCGTCACCTTCTGCCCGAGCAGCGTGCCGTCGGCGTCGCGGTAGCTCCAGCTTTCGCCGCTCGCCTTGCGCTGCGCCACGTGGTAGGTGCGCACCCGCTGGGCCGCGGCCTCGAGGGCGTCGCGCTGCTTCGCGGGCAGGCTGTCGAAGGCGGCCTTCAGTTCGGCGGGCTTCAGTTCGAGGGCGGCCATGGAACCGGCCTGCATGTCGAACTTGTTCGTGTACTCCAGCACCGCGGCGTCGCCGCGTTTCTGCACGTCGGCCAGGATGCCCGCGACCGCCTGCTCGATGCCCGCATCGGTGTCCGCCGACCAGTGCAGGCGCGCCTTGAAGGCGGCGTCGAAGCCGCCGTCGGTGGTCGCGAGGCGCAGGGGTCGGGCGGAGAAAGTCATTTCGAGGAGGCGGCGACGGTCTTCGCGAAGACGTCGATCAATTGGCGGATCGGTTCCTGTTTCAGCTTGAGCGCGGCCTGGTTCACCACCAGGCGGGAGCTGATGTCCATGATGCGCTCCACTTCCACCAGGTTGTTGGCCTTGAGCGTGCCGCCGGTGGACACGAGGTCCACGATGGCATCGGCCAGCCCGGTGAGGGGCGCGAGCTCCATGGAGCCATAGAGCTTGATCAGGTCGACGTGCACGCCCTTGGCGGCGAAGAAGTCGCGCGCGATGCTTACGTACTTGGTGGCGACCTTCAGGCGGGCGCCCTGGCGCACGGCGGAGGCGTAGTCGAAGTCCGAGCGCACGGCCACGCTGACGCGGCACTTGGCGATCTGCAGGTCCAGCGGCTGGTAGAGGCCCTGGGCGCCATGCTCGATCAGCGTGTCCTTGCCGGTCACGCCGAGGTCGGCGCCGCCGTACTGCACGTAGGTCGGCACGTCGGTGGCGCGCACCAGCACCACCTGCAGGCCGGGGTCGCTGGTCGGCAGGATCAGCTTGCGGGACTTCTCCGGATCCTCCAAAACCGAAATCCCTGCGGCTTTCAGGAGCGGCAGGGTTTCGTCGAAGATCCGCCCCTTGGAGAGGGCCAATGTGATGGCGGGCTTGCCCGCAGATGTCATGTCACTCTTTCGATGTCCGCCCCGAGCGCGCGCAACTTGGCTTCCATTTGCTCGTAGCCACGGTCGAGATGGTAAATGCGATCGACCAGGGTTTCGCCGTCGGCCACCAGGCCGGCGATCACCAGGCTGGCGGAAGCGCGCAGGTCCGTGGCCATGACGGTGGCGCCGGACAGGCGTTCCACGCCGTGGGTGAGCGCGACCTTGCCCTCGACGTCGATGTGCGCACCCATGCGCGCCAGCTCGCTGACGTGCATGAAGCGGTTCTCGAAGATGGTCTCGGTGATCTTGGAGTCGCCCTCGGCGATGCAGTTGAGCGCCATGAACTGCGCCTGCATGTCGGTGGGGAAACCGGGGTACTCCACGGTCCGGAAGCTCTGGGCCTCCAGCCGGCCTTCGGACTTCACGCGGATGCCGCCGTCGACGGCCTCCACGGTGGCGCCCGCGGCTTTCAACAGGTCGATGACGGCGCCGAGATGCTCGGCGCGGCCGTCCTTCAGGAACACGTCGCCGCCGGTGGCGGCGACCGCGCAGAGGAAAGTGCCGCATTCGATGCGGTCGGACACCACGCGGTGCGTCGCGCCGTGCAGCTTGTCGACGCCGACGATGCGGATGCGCTCGGTGCCGTGGCCTTCGACCTTGGCGCCCATCGCATTGAGCATCTCGCCCAGGTCGGTGATCTCGGGCTCCATCGCCGCGTTCTCGAGGATGGTCTCGCCTTCGGCCAGCGCCGCGGCCATCATGAAGTTCTCGGTGCCGGTCACCGTGATCATGTCGGTGCGGATGGTCGCGCCCTTCAGGCGGGTCCATCCCTTGGGCAGCTTGGCGATCATGTAGCCGTGCTCGATCACGATCTCGGCGCCCATCTTCTGCAGGCCCTTGATGTGCTGGTCCACCGGGCGCGCACCGATCGCGCAGCCGCCCGGCAGCGAGACGGTGGCTTCGCCGAAGCGCGCCAGCAGCGGGCCGAGCGCCAGCACCGCGGCACGCATGGTCTTCACCATCTCGTACGGCGCCTCCGGGAAATGCAGTTCCTTCGAGTCGATCACCACCGTGCCGTCGGGACTGAATTCCGCCGACGCGCCCATGTTGCGGATCAGCTTGAGCATGGTCGCGACGTCCTGCAGGCGCGGGATGTTCTGCAGGGTCATGGGACCGGGCGTGAGCAGCGCCGCGCACAGCTCGGGCAGCGCCGCGTTCTTCGCGCCGGAAATGCGGATCTCGCCACGCAGCGGCTTGCCGCCGCGAATCAAAAGCTTGTCCATCTGTGCGTCAGTGAGGAAGGGCTGCCCATTCGTCGGGCGTGAATGTCTTCATCGACAAGGCGTGCACCTCGTCGGTGTGCATTCTCGCACCGAGCGTGGCGTAGACCCGCTGGTGACGCTGGATAGGACGCAATCCTGCGAACTCCGCTGACACGATCACCGCGGACCAGTGGCGGCCGTCGCCATCGACCTCGATGTGGTGGCACTTCAGGCCGGAGGCGATGAGGGAGCGGAGGTCGTCGGCGGTCATGGCAGAGCTCGGGGACTACCCACGAATCTTGTAACCGATTCGCAGGAGATGGACGGCGATGGCGCTCACGGCCAGCATGGCGCTGCCGACAATCGCCAGGCTCAGCCAGGGCGACACGTCGCTGACGCCGAAGAAGCCGTAGCGGAAGCCGTCGATCATGTAGAAAAAGGGATTGAGGTGGCTCACCTGCTGCCAGAACGCCGGCAGCGAGTGGATCGAGTAGAACACGCCGGAGAGGAACGTCATCGGCATGATGACGAAGTTCTGGAATGCGGCCATCTGGTCGAACTTCTCGGCCCACAGGCCCGCGATGAGTCCCAGCGCGCCCAGCATGCCGGCGCCGAGGAAGGCGAACACCAGGATCCACAGCGGCGCCACGAAGCTCACCTTGGTGAACCACACGGTGACGAGGAACACGCCGAGGCCCACGCACAGGCCGCGCGCGATCGAGGAGCCGACGTAGGCGATGAACCAGCTCCAGTGCGACAGCGGCGTGAGCAGCACGAACACCAGGCTGCCCATGATCTTGCTCTGGATCAGCGACGACGAGCTGTTGGCGAAGGCGTTCTGCAGCACGCTCATCATCACCAGCCCCGGCACCAGGAAGGCGGTGTAGCTGATGCGGTCGTACACCTTCACCTGGCCGGACAGCACGTGGCCGAAGATCAGGAGGTACAGCAGCGCGGTGAGCACGGGCGCGGCGACGGTCTGGAAGCTCACCTTCCAGAAGCGCAGCACTTCCTTGTAGAGGAGGGTTTGCCAGCCGGTCATGCGGGCACTCCTTGCCGGTCCGCGGTCATCACGTCGATGAACACGTCCTCCAGGTCCGCCTTGCGGATCTCGACGTCCTCCACGCGCAGTCCCGCCTCGCGGATCACGGCCAGGTGCTGCTCGATCTCGTGGGCGTCGTGGGCAGGCAGCTGCACGATGCGGCCGGTGACGCGAGCCTTGCCCTCGAATTCCTGCGGCAGGGCGCCATCGAGCTTGAAGCGCAGCACGTTGCTGGATGCGGCCTTCAGCAGGTCGCTGGTGCGCTCCAGGGCCACCACCCTGCCTTGCTTGAGCATCGCGATGCGGCTGCACAGCGCTTCCGCCTCCTCGAGGTAATGCGTGGTGAGCAGCACGGTGTGGCCCTGGCGATTGAGCTTGGCGATGAACTGCCACAGCGTCTGGCGCAGTTCCACGTCGACGCCGGCGGTGGGCTCGTCGAGCACGATCACCGGCGGACGGTGCACCAGCGCCTGCGCCACCAGCACGCGGCGCTTCATGCCGCCGGAGAGCTGGCGCATGTTGGACTGCGCCTTGTCGGCCAGGCCCAGATTGGCGAGGAGTTCGTCGATCCAGTCGTCGTTGTTCTTCACGCCGAAGTAGCCGGACTGGATGCGCAGCGCCTCGCGCACGGTGAAGAAGGGATCGAACACCAGCTCCTGCGGCACCACGCCCAGCTGGCGCCGGGCGTTGGCGTAATCCTTCTGCACGTGGTGCCCGCGCACGAGGATCTGGCCGGAGGTGGCGCGCACGAGGCCGGCGAGGATGCTGATCAGGGTGGTCTTGCCGGCGCCGTTCGGACCGAGCAGGCCGAAGAATTCGCCCTCCGCGATGTCGAAGCCGACGCCGTCCAGCGCCTGGAAGCTGCCTCGCGCGGTGGAATAGGTCTTGGAGACGGACTGGAAGGAGACGGCGGGCATGGGCAACCCGCGATTTTAGCGAGGGCGGATGGCCCGGCTCGGCGTGGGGTGGCAGCAAAGACGGTGGGCCGCGCGGTCACGAGGGCCCCGTAGGGTGGGCAGGCTCGCTTGCCCACCCTTCCCGTCAAGCGCCGGCGTCGGGAAGGAGGTCCGCCACGCCGTACAAGCCCGCGAGCTGGCGCAGCTTGGCCGGCAGGTGCGCCACCGCGAAGCTCTTGCCCAGCGCCAGCGCCTCGCGCCGGCATTCCAGCAGCACGGCGAGCGCGGATGAATCGAAGGCGCGCAGCGGCGATGCATCCGCCACCGCCCGGGTGCCGGGTTCGGAGCGCAGGGCCTGCGCCAGCATGCGGCTGCATGCCGGCGCCTGCGCGTGCATCAGTTCGGCGGGCAGGACCAGCACGGGGCGTCAGCCCTTCTTGCCGGCGGCGTTGGCCTTGTTGCGCTCGGACAGCGAGGCGATCAGGCCGTCGATCCCCTTGGCGTTCACTTCCTGGGTGAACTGGCTGCGGTAGGTTTCCACCAGCCACACGCCCAGCACGTTCAGGTTGTAGATCTTCCAGCCTTCGGCCGTCTTCTCGAGGCGGTATTCCAGCTGGATCGGGTCGCCGCGGCCACGGATCTCGCTGCGCACCAGCACGTCGGTGTCGGTGGGCTGCGCGCGCAGCGGCTTCATCTGCACTTCCTCGTTCGACACCTGGGACAGCGCGCCCGAATAGGTGCGCACCAGCAGCAGCTTGAACTCCTGCTGCAGGCGCTGGCGCTGCTCCGGCGTGGCCTGGCGCCAGCCCGGGCCGACCGCGGAGGCGGTCATGCGCGGGAAATTCACGTTGGGCATGATCCTGGCATCCACCAGCGACATCACCTTGTTGATGTCGCCCGCCTGGATGGCGGCGTCCTTGCGGATGGTGCCCAGCACCTCGTCGGAGAGGCGCTTGATCATGGCATCGGGGGCTTCTTCCGCGGCATGCGCCAGCGGCAGCATGCCGGCCATCAGGCCGGTCGCCAGCACGGCGGCCGCGAAGCGGCCCAGGGTACGTCGGTTCATCTGTTTCCTTTCAGCCGGGCCGAGCCCGGTTTCCTGCATTGGAACCCACCGGAGGCGCCGGGTTCAGTCGTTGCGCCAAACGAACGCAACAGCATGCAACGCTGGTTCCTCAACGCGCGGGAGTGGCTTGTGGTTGTCCGGGCGCGGCCGGCGTGGCGGCGGGCGGTTCGGACGGCACGTTGGATTCGTCCGGCAGCGGCGGCGGCACGTCCTGGTCCTCCTCGGCCTGGAAGATCTCCGCCCGGCGGCGCTGCAGGAAGGCGTCGCGCGTGAAGGAATACCGGTCCAGGGCCGCCTCCTCCAGCACGTTGCTCACGCGCAGGAGATTGGAGCGGCGGTCGACGATGCGCAGCGTGTACATGGCGGTGCGGGTGCGCGCCGGATCGATGAAGCTCACGGGGTCGTAGCGCGAATCGACCGGCAGCGCGAGGGTGTCCCGCAGCGTGGACGGTCCCAGCAGCGGCAGCACGATGTACGGGCCGGCGGGCACGCCCCAGCGACCCAGCGTCTGCCCGAAGTCCTCCCGATGGCGCTCGATGTTCAGGTCGCTCGCCGGGTCGAAGATGCCGAACACGCCGAACATGGTGTTCAGGTGGAAGCGCGCGAAGTTTTCCTCGGCGTCCTGCAGGCGGAACTGCAGCAGCGCGTTGACGGCCGACCAGGCGTCGCCCAGGTTGTTGAAGAAGTTCGACACGCCGGTGCGCACCAGCGGCGGAACCTTCTCGCGGTACCAGGTGGCGGAGGGTTTCAGCACGATGCGGTCGACGCCGTCGTTGAACTCCGTCACCTGGCGGTTGAACGGTTCGAAGGGGTCGCGCGGGTTCGGTTCGCGTCCGGGCGCGGTGGCGCATCCCTGCAGCGCCGCGAGCGTCAGCGCGATCAGCAGGGCGGCGACCGGGCGGTGCGCCTTCAGGCGGGCAAGTTTCATTTCTTCTGCGCCCCGGGTGCCGGAGCCTCGGCGGCCTTGTTGTACAGGAACTGGCCGATCAGGTTTTCCAGCACCACCGCGGACTGCGTGGTGGTGATCGTATCCCCGGACGCGAGCGCTTTGTCGTCCGCCCCCGCCTCGATCCCGATGTACTGCTCCCCGAGCAGGCCGCTGGTCAGGATCTTCAGCGAGCTGTCCTTCGGGAATTGATAGCGGTTTTCCAGCGCCAGGGTGACCCTCGCCTGGAACGATTTGTCGTCGAACGTGATGGATTCCACACGTCCGACGACGACGCCCGAGCTCTTCACGGCCGTGCGCGGCTTGAGTCCGCCGATGTTGTCGAACTTGGCCACCACGCGGTAGGTCGGCTGGAAACTCAGCGTCAGCAGGTTGGCCGCCTGCAGCGCGAGGAACACCAGCGCCGCGCCACCGATGAGGACGAAAAGTCCCACCCACACGTCGTTCTTGTTGCGCTCCATCTCTTCACTCCCCCATCAAATGCTGAACATCATCGCGGTCAGCACGAAATCCAGGCCGAGCACCGCCAGCGAGGCCATCACCACGGTACGCGTCGTCGCGCGCGAAACGCCTTCGGGCGTCGGCTTCGCCTCGTAGCCTTGCAGCACGGCGATGAAGGTGACGGCGATGCCGAACACCAGGCTCTTGAACACGCCGTTGCCGACGTCCTTGAACACGTCGACGCCCCCCTGCATCTGGCTCCAGAAGGCGCCGGGATCGACCCCGATCAGCACGACGCCGACGACCCAGCCGCCGACGATGCCCACCGCGCTGAACACGGAGGCCAGCAAGGGCATCGCGATCACGCCGCCCCAGAAGCGCGGAGCGAGGATACGCTGCACCGGATCGACTGCCATCATCTCCATGGCAGAGAGCTGTTCACCCGCCTTCATCAGGCCGATCTCCGCGGTGAGCGAGGTGCCCGCGCGGCCGGCGAACAGCAGCGCCGTCACCACCGGCCCCAGCTCGCGCACCAGGCTCAGGGCCACCATGAGGCCCAGGGCCTCCGACGATCCGTAGCGCTGCAGCACGTAGTAGCCCTGAAGCGCCAGCACGAAGCCGACGAACAGGCCCGACACCCCGATGATCGCCAGCGAGTAGTTGCCCAGGAAATGCACCTGGTCGCGCAGCAGCCGCCCGCGCCCGAAGGTAGTCCCCACCGTCGCCAGCAGGCTCCACAGCAGGCGCGCCGAATAGCCGTAGTCGCCGAACTTGCTGCGGGTGGCGAAGCCGACGTCGGCCGGTTTCCACCAGCTCATTGCAGGCCCCCGCTGAAGTCCTCGGCCACCGAGGGGCCGGGGTAGTGGAAACGCACGGGGCCTTCGGGCAGCGCGTTGACGAACTGGTGCACCAGCGGGTCGTCGGACGTGCGCACCTGCTGCGGCGTGCCCTGCGCGGCGATCCGGCCGTTGGCGAGGACGATCACGTGGTCGGCGATGCGCAAGGTCTCCTCGAGATCGTGTGACACGATGATGCTCGTGATGCCCAGCGTGTCGTTCAGGCTGCGGATCAACTGCGCGGCGGTGCCGAGCGAGATCGGATCCAGGCCGGCGAAGGGCTCGTCGTACATCACGAGGTCGGGATCGAGCGCGATCGCGCGCGCCAGCGCCACCCGCCGCGCCATGCCGCCCGACACCTGGCTGGGCATCAGGTCGCGCGCGCCGCGCAGGCCCACCGCATTGAGTTTCATCAGCACGATGTCGCGCACCAGGTTCTCGGACAGGCCCGAGTGCTCGCGCAGCGGGAACGCCACGTTGTCGAAGACGGTCAGGTCGGTGAACAGCGCGCCGAACTGGAACAGCATGCCCATGCGGCGGCGGATGCGGTACAGGCCCTCGCGGTCCAGCGCCGGGATGCTCTCGCCATCGAACAGGAGTTCGCCGGCCTGCGGCCGCGCCTGCCCGCCGATCAGGCGCAGGACGGTGGTCTTGCCGCCGCCGGACGCGCCCATGAGCGCCGTTACCTTGCCGCGCGGCACGGTGAAGGTCACGTCATCGAGGATGCGTCGCTTGTCGTAGCCGAAGCTGAGATTGCGGCATTCGACGAGCGCGCTGGTGTCCGGGTCCATCATCCGGTGAAAAAGCCGGGACGCTGCCCGGCTGGAAATTGAAACCAGATGATGATAGGGGGTTTACTCAAACGCAGCCTGAGCCAAGGCTGAGCTCCCCCGTTCGGGTGTGGCTTTAATGCGGCAGGTCGCCGCGCCGGCGTGCAAGCCGGCGCTCCCGTGACGCCCCGATGGGGTGGCGTGAGCCTCGCGTCAGCGAGGCAAATCGCTGAACCCCATGAGGAATTCGTCCACTGCGCGGGCCGCCTGTCGGCCCTCGCGGATCGCCCATACCACCAGCGATTGACCGCGGCGCATGTCGCCCGCAGCGAACACCTTCGGCACGTTCGTCACGTAGCCGCCGGCGAAGTCGGTCGTCGCCTTGGCGTTGCCGCGCGCGTCCTTGTCGACGCCGAAGCCTTCAAGGATGGACGCCACGGGGCTGACGAAGCCCATGGCCAGCAGCACGAGGTCGGCCTTGTACTCCTTTTCGGTACCCGCGACCTCGACGAACTTGCCGTCCTTGAATTCCACCTGCACCGTCTTCAGGCCGGTGACCTTGCCGTTGGCGCCGATGAACTCCTTGGTGGCGATGGCGAACTCGCGCGTCACGCCTTCCTCGTGCGAGGAGGACGTGCGCATCTTGTACGGCCAGTACGGCCAGGTCAGCTCCTTGTTCTCCTGCTCGGGCGGCATGGGCATCAGCTCGAACTGGATCACGGACCTGGCGCCGTGGCGGTTGCTCGTGCCCACGCAGTCGCTGCCGGTGTCCCCGCCGCCGATCACGATCACGTGCTTGCCGTCGGCGCGAAGCTGGTTCTTCACCTTGTCGCCGGCATTGATCTTGTTCTGCTGCGGCAGGAACTCCATGGCGAAGTGGATGCCGTCGAGGTCGCGGCCCTTCACCGGCAGGTCGCGCGACTGCTCGGCGCCGCCGGTCAGCACCACGGCGTCGAAATCCTGCTGCAGCTGCCTGGCCGAGATGGTTTCCTTGGCCCAGTTGGTGACCTTGGAGTCCTTGGGCAGCTCGCCGATCATCACGCCGGTGCGGATGGTCACGCCTTCGGCTTCCATCTGCTTGACGCGGCGGTCGATGTGGTGCTTCTCCATCTTGAAGTCGGGGATGCCGTAACGCAGCAGCCCGCCGATGCGGTCGTTCTTCTCGAACAGCGTCACGTCGTGGCCGGCGCGCGCCAGCTGCTGCGCGGCAGCCATGCCCGCGGGACCCGAGCCGACCACGGCCACTTTCTTGCCGGTCTTGACGCGCGCGGCGCGCGGCGTCACCCAGCCGTGCTCCCACGCGCGATCGACGATCGCGTGTTCCAGCGACTTGATGCCGACCGGCTCGTCATTCACGTTCAGCGTGCAGGCCGCCTCGCAGGGCGCGGGGCAGATGCGGCCGGTGAACTCCGGGAAGTTGTTGGTGGAGTCCAGGACCGTGAAGGCGTCCTGCCAGTCCTGGCGGTACACCAGGTCGTTGAAGTCCGGGATCACGTTGTTGACCGGGCAGCCCGAGTTGCAGAAGGGCGTGCCGCAATCCATGCAGCGCGCACCCTGCACCTTGGCCTGCTCGTTCGTGAGGCCGATGACGAATTCCTTGTAGTGCTTCACGCGCTCGGGCACGGGCTTGTAGCCCTCCTCGACGCGCTCGTACTCCATGAAGCCGGTGACTTTTCCCATTTCTTTTCGCTCCGCTTACTTGGCCGGCGCCGGCTGCTTCTGTTCGTGCTTGATGCCGACCTGGGCGTTGTTGCCCGTGCTGGCCAGCTCCACCTCGCGCTCGTACATCTCGGCGAGCGCGCGCTTGTACTCGTTCGGGAACACCTTCACGAACTTCATGCGGGCATTGGCCCAGTCGTCCAGCAACTCGCGGGCGCGGCGGCTGCCGGTCCAGCGGTTGTGGTCTTCCAGCAGCTTCTTGAGCAGTGCCTCGTCGGTCTGGTCGCGGTGCAGGCGGGTGCGGCCGGCGCCCGACTGCTGCTCGGCCGTCGTGCCCACGCGCTCCAGCGACACCATCGAGGTGTTGCAGCGGCTGGCGAACTTGCCGTCCTCGTCGTAGACGTAGGCGATGCCGCCGGACATGCCCGCCGCGAAGTTGCGGCCGGTCTTGCCCAGCACCGCCACCGTCCCGCCGGTCATGTATTCGCAGCCGTGGTCGCCGGTGCCTTCCACGACCGCCGTCGCGCCCGAGAGCCGCACCGCGAAACGCTCGCCGGCCACGCCGGAGAAGAACGCTTCACCGGTGGTCGCGCCGTACAGCGCGGTGTTGCCGATGATGATGTTCTTGGTCGCTTCGCCGCGGAAGTCGATCGAGGGACGCACCACCACGCGGCCGCCGGACAGGCCCTTGCCGGTGTAGTCGTTGGCGTCGCCGATCAGGTACAGCGTGATGCCGCGGGCCAGGAAGGCGCCGAACGACTGGCCGCCGGTGCCTTCCAGCTGGATGCGCAGCGTGTCGTCGGGCAGGCCTTCCGGATGCACCTTGGTCAGCGCGCCGGAGAGCATCGCGCCCACCGAGCGGTTGACGTTGCGCGCGTGCTCCATGAACTGGACCTTCTCGCCGCGCTCGATGGCCGCCTTCGACTTCTCGATCAGCACCTTGTCCAGCGACTTCTCGAGCTTGTGGTCCTGCTCCTCGCAATGGAAGCGGTGCACGTCGGCCGGCACCTTGGGCTGCGCGAACAGGCGGCTGAAGTCCAGGCCGCGCGCCTTCCAGTGCGCCAGGCCCTTCTTCATGTCCAGCAGGTCGGCGCGGCCGATCAGCTCGTCGAACTTGCGGATGCCCAGCTGCGCCATGATCTGGCGAACTTCTTCCGCGATGAAGAAGAAGTAGTTGACGACGTGCTCCGGCTTGCCGGAGAACTTCTTGCGCAGCACGGGGTCCTGCGTGGCCACGCCCACCGGGCAGGTGTTCAAGTGGCACTTGCGCATCATGATGCAGCCCTCGACCACCAGCGGCGCCGTGGCGAAGCCGAATTCGTCGGCGCCCAGCAGCGCGCCGATGATGACGTCGCGGCCGGTCTTCATCTGGCCGTCGGCCTGCACGCGGATGCGGCCGCGCAGGCGGTTCAGCACCAGGGTCTGCTGGGTCTCGGCCAGGCCGATCTCCCAGGGCGAGCCGGCATGCTTGATCGACGACCAGGGCGAGGCGCCCGTGCCGCCGTCATGGCCGGCGATCACCACGTGGTCGGCCTTGCACTTGGCCACGCCGGCGGCGATCGTGCCCACGCCGACTTCCGACACCAGCTTGACGCTGATGGAGGAATGCGTCGCCACGTTCTTCAGGTCGTGGATCAGCTGCGCGAGGTCTTCGATCGAGTAGATGTCGTGGTGCGGCGGGGGCGAGATCAGGCCGACGCCGGGCACCGAGTGCCGCAGCTTGCCGATGTACTTGGACACCTTGCCGCCGGGCAGCTGGCCGCCTTCGCCGGGCTTGGCGCCCTGCGCCATCTTGATCTGGATCTGGTCGGAGGAGACCAGGTATTCCGCCGTCACGCCGAAGCGGCCGGACGCGACCTGCTTGATGCGCGAACGCAGCGAGTCGCCGTCCTGCAGCGGGATGTCGACCTCGACCACATCCTTGCCGATGATGTCGGACATGGTCTGGCCGGTCTTGACCGGGATGCCCTTCAACTCCTGGCGATAGCGGGCCTGGTCTTCGCCGCCCTCGCCGGTGTTGCTCTTGCCGCCGATGCGGTTCATCGCGATGGCGAGCGTGGCGTGCGCCTCGGTGGAGATCGAGCCTAGCGACATCGCGCCGGTGGCGAAGCGCTTGACGATCTCCTTGGCCGATTCGACCTGGTCGAGCGCGATGGCCTTGGACGGGTCGAACTTGAACTCGAACAGGCCGCGCAGCGTCATGTGGCGGCGGCTCTGGTCGTTGATCAGCTGGGCGTACTCCTTGTACGTGTTCCAGTTGTTGGCGCGCGATGCGTGCTGCAGCTTGGCGATCGCGTCGGGCGTCCACATGTGCTCCTCGCCGCGGGTGCGCCAGGCGTACTCGCCGCCGGCATCCAGCATCGTGGCCAGCACGGGGTCGTCGCCGAAGGCCGACTTGTGGCAGCGGATCGCTTCCTCGGCGATCTCGAACACGCCGATGCCTTCCACGCGGCTGGAGGTGCCGGTGAAGTACTTCTCGATCGTGTCGCTGTTGATGCCGATGGCCTCGAACAGCTGGGCGCCGCAGTAGGACATGTACGTCGACACGCCCATCTTGGACATGATCTTCGACAGGCCCTTGCCGATCGCCTTGATGTAGTTGTAGATCGCCTTCTCGGCGTTCAGCTCGCCCGGCAGGTCCTGGTGGATGGACACCAGGGTCTCCATCGCCAGGTAGGGGTGCACGGCCTCGGCGCCGTAGCCGGCCAGCACGCCGAAGTGGTGCACTTCGCGGGCGGAGCCGGTCTCGACCACCAGGCCGGCCGTCGTGCGCATGCCCTCGCGCACCAGGTGCTGGTGGATGGAGGACAGCGCCAGCAGCGCGGGGATCGCGATCTGCTGCGACGACACCGCGCGGTCGCTGATGATCAGGATGTTGTGGCCGCTGCGGATCGCGTCGACCGCTTCGGCGTTGAGCGAGGCCAGCTTGGCTTCGACGCCTTCCTTGCCCCACTCGACGGGGTAGGTGATGTCCAGCGTGTAGCTGCGGAACTTGCCGTGCGTGTGCTTCTCGATCTCGCGCAGCTTCTGCATGTCGGCGAAGTCGAGGATCGGCTGGCTCACTTCGAGCCGCATCGGCGGGTTGACCTGGTTGATGTCCAGCAGGTTCGGCTTGGGGCCGATGAAGGAGACGAGCGACATCACGATCGCTTCGCGGATCGGGTCGATCGGCGGGTTCGTCACCTGCGCGAACAGCTGCTTGAAGTAGTTGAACAGCGGCTTGTTCTTGTCGGAGAGCACGGCCAGCGGGCTGTCGTTGCCCATGGAGCCGATGCCCTCCTCGCCGGCCGTCGCCATCGGGGCCATCAGGAACTTGATGTCTTCCTGGGTGTAGCCGAAGGCCTGCTGGCGATCGAGCAGTTCGACTTGCGAGGCCGGCGCGTCACCGGAGGTCTCGGACAGGTCGTCCAGCTTGATGCGCAGGTTCTCGATCCACTGCTTGTAGGGCTTGGCGTTGGCGAGCGAGGACTTCACTTCCTCGTCGTCGATCATGCGGCCCTGCTCCAGGTCGATCAGGAACATCTTGCCGGGCTGCAGGCGCCACTTGCGCACGATCTTGTTCTCCGGCACCGGCAGCACGCCGGACTCGGAGCCCATGATCACCAGGTCGTCGTCGGTCACGCAGTAGCGCGAGGGACGCAGGCCGTTGCGGTCCAGCGTGGCGCCGATCTGGCGGCCGTCGGTGAACACGATGGAGGCCGGGCCGTCCCAGGGCTCCAGCATGGAGGCGTGGTACTCGTAGAAGGCCTTGCGGCGCTCGTCCATCAGCGTGTGCTGTTCCCACGGCTCGGGGATCATCATCATCACGGCCTGGGCGAGCGGGTAGCCGGCCATCGTCAGCAGCTCGAGGCAGTTGTCGAACGTGGCGGTGTCGGACTGGTCGGGGAAGCTGATGGGGTACAGCTTCTTCAGGTCGGCCGACAGCACGGGCGAGGACATCACGCCCTCGCGCGCCTTCATCCAGTTGTAGTTGCCCTTGACCGTGTTGATCTCGCCGTTGTGGGCGACGTAGCGGTACGGGTGGGCCAGCGGCCACTCGGGGAAGGTGTTGGTGGAGAAGCGCTGGTGCACCAGGCCCAGGGCGGACACGCAGCGCGGATCCTGCAGGTCCTTGTAGTACACGCCGACCTGGTCGGCCAGCAGCAGGCCCTTGTAGATGATCGTGCGGCTGGAGAAGCTCGGAACGTAGTATTCCTTGCTGTGCTTGAGCTTCAGGCGCTGGATCGCGGCGCTGGCCGTCTTGCGGATCACGTACAGCTTGCGCTCCAGGGCGTCCTGCACGATGACGTCGGAGCCGCGGCCCACGAACACCTGCTTCAGGATCGGTTCCTTGGCGCGCACGGCGGGCGACATCGGCATGTCGCGATCGACCGGCACCTCGCGCCAGCCGAGCAGCACCTGGCCTTCGGCCTTGATCGCGCGCTCCATCTCCTGTTCGCAGGCGAGGCGCGAGGCGTGCTCCTTGGGCAGGAAGATCATGCCGACGCCGTACTCGCCGGGCGGGGGCAGTTCCACGCCTTGCTTGGCCATCTCCTCGCGGTACAGGGTGTCCGGCAGCTGGATCAGGATGCCGGCGCCGTCGCCCATCAGCTTGTCGGCACCGACCGCGCCGCGGTGGTCCAGGTTCTCCAGGATCTTCAGCGCCTGGGAAACGATGCTGTGGCTCTTCTCGCCCTTGATGTGGGCCACGAAGCCGACGCCGCATGCGTCGTGTTCGTTCGCCCCCGTGTAGAGGCCTTGTTCTTGCAAATGGGCGATTTCGGCAGCCGTCGTCATGGCGCGTACCTCGAGATTCGGGGAAACCCCGAGGGTACTGCAGTGCAGCAGCCCTGCCAAGGAAAATAATTGGGGTCAGATTCCAATTACCTGGCTGCTGAAAATGGAGTTGACTTAATCGGGGACAGGTTACTCCGTTTTGGTGCGCGGACGCCCCGCCTGCGCGCGTGCCACCCTGCGCTGCGTGCGCCGCTGCAGCTCCGCGACGTAGTCGGGCTCTCCCAGCGCCCAGCCTCGCAGGGCCGAATCCGTGAGCGCCTGCTTCTCGCGATCGCCAATCCCCGCGCGGACCAGCGTTCCATAGGCCTCATCCCGGGCGAAGGGCGTGTTGCCCAGCTCCCAGTAAAGCGGGTGCGGCGTGACCAGCTTGTCCGCCCGCCGACCGATGTAGTGCTCGTGGCTCGACCACCGGTAATCCGCGGGATCGGCCGCCATGCCGGCGCGCACCGGATTCAGGTCGATGTAGACCATGCAGGCCAGCAGGTAACGCTCCGCCTGGATCAGCGTCGAGCGATAGCGGCCCTCCCACAGCGTTCCGCTGCGCTCCTGCCGCAGGTTGTAGTGGCGCACGTAGCGCCGGCCTACCGCCTGCATCATCTGCGGAATGCCCTCCTCCGTCTCGGGCGTGGCGAGCAGGTGGAAGTGGTTGCTCATCAGCACATAGGCGTGGATGGCCACGTGCTGCTGGCGCGCATGCTCGTGGATCAGGTCCAGCAGCAACTGGTAGTCCGCCTCGCGGGAGAAGATCGGCTGGCGGTTGTTGCCGCGCTGGATGATGTGATGCGGATAGCCGGGAACCGTCAGCCGGGGAAGGCGTGCCATCCAGAGATCATAAATTGGAATCTGACCCCAATTTGCGGAGCCCGGGGTAACGCCGCTCCTCCAGGGCTTCCAATCCGAATTCCACGAGGATCGCGCGCAGCCGATCCGCGGCGGCGCGCTTGCGCTGCCCCGTCCAGCGCGCCAGGATCAGCTCGTTCTTCATCGAGTGCTCCCAGCCGACCAGTTCGGTCACCGTCACCTGGT
The DNA here is from genome assembly GCF_036383835.1 of Ramlibacter sp. Classification (GTDB taxonomy): domain Bacteria; phylum Pseudomonadota; class Gammaproteobacteria; order Burkholderiales; family Burkholderiaceae_C; genus Ramlibacter. The sequence goes on along the minus strand of NZ_DASVNN010000013.1, from coordinate 8,776 downwards.
AGCCCATCGCCTCCAGGTACAGGCAGCGCAGCACGTTGGTCACCTGGCTTCCGAGCTCGCGCGTATGCAGCGGATGCCGCCACAACTCCGACAGCGGCGTGCGCGCCAGCGCCAGCGCCTTCTGGTCGCGCAGGCAGCTGGCCACCTCCGCCTGGCAGCACGGCACCAGCACCATGAACTTCGCGTGCTTGCGCAGGCCGAAGGCGATCGCGTCGTCGGTCGCGGTATCGCAGGCGTGCAGCGCGGTGACGACGTCGATCTTCTCCGGCAGCTGGGCGGAATCGGCCGCGTCCGCCGCGCTCAGGTGCAGGAAGCCCATGCGATCGAAGCCGAGGCGCCGCGCGAGCTCGCGCGACTTGTCCACCAGTTCCGCGCGCGTCTCGATGCCGTAGATGTGGCCCTGCCCGCGCTCGCGGAAGAACAGGTCGTAGAGGATGAAGCCCAGATAGGACTTGCCGGCGCCGTGATCGGCGAGCGTCGGATGGCCGCCTTCCGCCGGAATCTCCAGGAGCAGCTTCTCGATGAACTGCACCAGGTGGAAGACCTGCTTGAGCTTGCGCCGCGAGTCCTGGTTGATGCGGCCCTCGCGCGTGAGGATGTGCAGCTCCTGCAGCAGTTCCAGCGACTGCCCCTGGCGCAAGCCCAGTTCCTCGTGCACGTTCTGCTTCGCCGCCTTCATTCGCTCGCTCCCACGCCCAGGGCTTCCCAGCCGGCGCGTCCCAGTTGCCGCAGTCTTTCCATGTTCGCTTCGTAGATCGCGGCCGGGTCCGGGAACGCGGCGACCGCGCGTTCGATGCTGGCCTCGCGCAGCAGGTGCAGCGTCGGATGCGGCGCGCGGTTGGTGTAGTTGCCGATGTCGTCCTCGTCCGCGTCGGCAAAGACGAAGCGCGGATGGAAGCTCGCCACCTGGATCGTGCCTTGCAACCCGCGCTTGCGCACCAGGCGCTCGGCGCGCGCGGTGAGATCGTGGAAGGCGAGGAAGTCGTCCATGCCGTGCGGGATCACGAGCAGCGTCGTGTCGCGCACGTCCGCATCCATTTGCACCAGCGCATCGAGCTCGTGCGCGAAATCGTCGAGGATGGACTGGCCGTCCTCGACCGGCGTGGCCACGATGTGGACCTGCTGCTTCACCATCACGGCTTTCGCGAAGGGACAGAGGTTGAGCCCGACGACCGCAAGCTCCAGCCAGCGGCGCGTGTCGGCCACGGCGGTGTCGTTGCTGCGCATGCGGAATTCTAGGAGGAGCCTTGCGAGACCGTGGGCCGTGCCGCCGCATGTCCCGCCAGGAAGCGGGCGATTGCCGCGGAGATACCCAGGCCCGCGACCGCGAACGCGCCGGTCACCCACCAGGTCGCATGCCAGCCGCCGGCGCGCGCCGCCACCCAGGCCGCCAGCGGCGGACCGGCGAACTGGCCGAAAGCCGACCATTGCTGCATCCATCCCACCGTGCTCGACACCGCGCCTTCCTCGGGGGCGACGCGCACCGCCAGCGAGAACAGGGTGCCCGGGATCAGACCGCCCACCATCGAGAACGCCAGCACGCCCGCGTAGCGCAGCAGCGCCTGCCAGGCGCCGGCTTCGCCCCAGGGCGCGAAGGCCAGCACCGCACCCAGGCCCATGGCCAGGTAGCCGCACTGCAGCAGGCGCGGCGCCGGCACCCCGCGCTGCAGCAGCCGTCCCGACGCGATGTTGCCCACCATGTTCACCGCGGCCGCCAGCGCGGTGGCGACCGCGGTGAAACCCGCCGCCAGCCCGGCCTGCGCGTAGATCGTCGGCAGGAAGCCGATCACCGCCAGCCATTGCGCCGAATAGGCCGCGAAGGCCAGCGAAGCGAGCCAGGGCCCCGGAGCAGCGAGCGTGCGCGCAATGCGTTGCGCAAGCTTCGTACCGGACGCACCGGTGCGCAGATCCGCCGACGCGGGAACCGCAACCCACACCACGACCGCCATCGCCAGCGAGAGCAGTCCCAGCAGCCACCACCAGCCGGGCCAGCCGATCGCGGCGATGAGGGCCGGCCCGAGCAGCAGCGCGCTGGCAGTTCCGAAAGGCATGTAGGCGCCCCAGAGTCCCAGCATCGCGGACAGGCGTTGCGGCGCGACCAGCCGGCGGATCAGGCCCGGCGCGGGCAGCGATGCCAGCAGGAAGCCGGCGCCTTCCACCGCCCGCAAGGCCAGCAGCGCTCCCGGCGTAGCCGCCATGCCGCCCGCGAGGCTCGCCGCCGACAGGATCACGAGTCCCGCGATCATCGTGCGCCGCGCGCCGATCGCGTCGGCCGCGGCCCCCATCGCGAGTCCCAGCGTCATGCCCGCCAGCTGCACCAGCGACAGCAGGAAGCCCGCCTGCACCAGCGTGACGTGCAGCGTGTCGTGCAGCACCGGCAGCGCGGGCGGCAGCTTGCCGATGTGCAGCGCGGCGCTGATGCCGGCGAGGACGACCACCAGCGCCGGGGCCGGTCTCTTCATGGGGCGAGCAGGCGCCGGCCCGTCAGCCGTTCGTGCTCGCGCAGCGCGTAGCGGTCCGTCATGCCGGCGATGTAGTCGGCCACGGCACGCGGGGTGTCGGCGCGCGCGGCGAACCCCGCCTGCATTTCCTGCGGCTGCGCGCAGTAGCGCGCGAACAGCTCGCGCACCACCTCCTGCGCCTGGCCCGTGGTCTCGGTCACGCGCGGATGCCGATAGAGGTTGCGGAAGAGGAAGCTCTTGAGCTGCGCGGACTGGCTGCGCGCTTCCTCGCTGAAGCACACCAGCGGCTGCAGCCGGCGCGCCGCGTCCGCATCTTCCGGACGCGCCGCGTCGAGCGCGGACTGCGTCGCCGCGATCGCGTCGTACACCTGCGCGCTCAGCACCCGCCGGATCGCCTCGTACAGCAGCCGCCGGCCCTGCAGCTGCGGGTGCTCGCGCTGCGCCTCGCCGCAATGCCGCCCGAACAGCGGCACCTCGGCCACCTGCTCCAGCGTGATCAGGCCGGAGCGCACGCCGTCGTCGATGTCGTGCGCGTTGTAGGCAATCTCGTCGGCCAGGTTGCACAGCTGCGCCTCGAGGCCCGGCTGCGTGCGGTCGAGGAAGCGGCGGCCCACGCCGCCCGGCTCCGCGCGCTCCAGCGCCTGCGCGTTGGCGCGCGAGCAGTGCTTCAGGATGCCTTCGCGCGTCTCGAAGCAGAGGTTGAGCCCGTCGAACTCCGGATAGCGCTCTTCCAGCGCGTCGACCACCCGCAGGCTCTGCAGGTTGTGCTCGAAGCCGCCGTGCGCCGCCATGCATTCGTCGAGCGCGTCCTGACCCGCGTGGCCGAAAGGCGTGTGGCCGAGGTCGTGCGCCAGCGCGATCGCTTCCACCAGGTCCTCGTTGAGGCCCAGCGGCCGCGCGATCGAGCGCGCGAGTTGCGCCACCTCGATCGAATGCGTCAGCCGCGTGCGGAACAGGTCGCCTTCGTGGTTGAGGAACACCTGCGTCTTGTAGACCAGGCGCCGGAAGGCCGTCGAATGCACGATGCGGTCGCGATCGCGCTGGAACTCGGTGCGCGTGGGCGCCGGCGGCTCCGGGTGGCGGCGCCCGCGCGTGCGCGCGGGGTCGCAGGCGTAGGCGGCGAGCGTCATGCGGGGCGTGTCAGCGGGTGCAGTCGGCCAGCACCGCGCGCACCACGTCGTCCGGCGCGGAGCGCACGGCGGCCTGGCCGGGGCGTTCGATCACGACGAAGCGGATCTGCCCCGCCTCGGCCTTCTTGTCGACGCGCATCAGCGAGAGATAGCGCTCCGCGCCGAGATCCGGACCGACGATGGGCAGCCCCGCACGCGCGACCAGCGCGGTCACGCGGCGCTCGAAGGCCTCGTCGACCAGGCCGAGCCGCCGCGACAGGTTCAGCGCCATCACCATGCCGCAACCCACCGCTTCCCCGTGGAGCCACTCGCCGTAGCCGAGCCCGGCTTCGATCGCATGGCCGAAGGTGTGGCCGAAATTGAGGATCGCGCGCAACCCCGACTCGCGTTCGTCCTGGCCGACGACTTCCGCCTTGATCTCGCAGCTGCGCTTGACGGCATGGGCGAGCGCCGCCGGCTCGCGCCGCACCAGCGCATCGACGTTGGCTTCGATCCAGTCCAGGAAGTCCATGTCGGCGATCGGCCCGTACTTGATCACCTCGGCAAGGCCCGCGCTGAGTTCGCGCGGCGGCAGGGTCTTCAGCGTGTCGAGGTCGCACACCACCCGCGCCGGCTGGTAGAAGGCGCCGATCATGTTCTTGCCCTGCGGATGGTTGATCGCGGTCTTGCCGCCCACCGAGGAATCCACCTGCGCCAGGAGCGTGGTCGGTACCTGCACGAAGGGCACGCCGCGCATGTAGCTCGCCGCCGCGAAACCCGCCATGTCGCCCACCACGCCGCCGCCCAGCGCGAAGAGCACCGTCTTGCGGTCGCAACCCTTCGAGAGAAGCGCATCGAAGATGAGGTTGAGCGTCTGCCAGTCCTTGTGCTCCTCGCCGTCGGGAAGCACGACCTCGTGCACCGTCCCGTAATGCGCGGTGAGGCTCTCGCGCAGCCGCGCGGCGTACAGCGGCGCGACGGTGGTGTTGGTGACGACGAGGGCGGCCGTGGCGGCGGGCAGGCCCTGCCAGGCGGCGGGCGCGCCGAGCAGGCCGGCGCCGATCTGGATGTCGTAGCTGCGCTCGCCCAGGGCGATGCGCACCTGCTGGGGAACGGCGGAAGTCGGGGCGGGCATGCCCGCGAGTTTAAGGCTGCAGCGGCAGCACCCCCGCCAGCTCCAGCTGCATCACGATCATGTTGACCAGCGTCGGCACCGAAGGCCGGCCGGTCTCGATGTGGAAATGCGCCGCCTCGCGGTACAGCGGATCGCGCTCGGCGTAGAGCGTGCGCAGCTTGCCGAGCGGGTCGGCCACCTGCAGCAGCGGCCTTTGCGTGTCGTGCCGCAGGCGGCGGTGCAGTTCCTCGGGAGTGGAGCGCAGGTAGATCACGCGCCCGCCTTCGCGCAGGTGGCGCCGGTTCGCTTCACGCAGCACCGCCCCGCCACCGGTGGCGACCACGGCGTCCGCCCCGCGCGCCAGTTCGGCCAGGACCTGCTCCTCGGCATCGCGGAAGGCCGCTTCGCCCTCGCGCGCGAAGTACTCCCGGATGCTGCAGCCCAGGCGCTGCTCGATCAGGTGGTCGGAATCGAAAAAAGGCAGCCCGAGCCGCCTTGCGAGTTGGCGCCCGACAGTGGACTTGCCACTGCCGGGCATGCCGACGAGTGAAAGGATCAAGACGCCATTGTCACCGGATCAGCGGCTTGCCTGGCCCAGGCGGTCGGTGACCATCTTGGGCGTGATGAACACCAGCATCTCCTGCTTGTTGCTGCTGCGCTGCTTGTTCTTGAACAGGTTGCCCGCGATCGGGATGTCGCCCAGCAACGGCACGCGCGATTCGTTCTCGGTCTCGGTCAGTTCGAAGATGCCGCCGATCACCACGGTGCCGCCGTTCTCCACCAGCACGTTGGTCTTGATGTGCTTGGTGTTGATCGCGATGCCCGCGGCCGTCGTCTCGCCCCGGCTGTCCTTGGTGATGTCCAGCTCCAGGATGATGTTGCCTTCGGGCGTGATCTGCGGCGTCACTTCCAGCTTCAGCGTCGCGCGGCGGAAGGCCACCGAGGTCGCGCCGCTGGCGGTCGCCTGCTGGTACGGGAATTCCGTGCCCTGCTCGATCAGCGCCTTGGTCTTGTCGGCGGTCACGATGCGCGGGCTCGACACCAGCTTGCCCTTGCCGTCGGCTTCCAGCGCGGACAGTTCCAGGTTCAGGAAGCGGTTGGCGCCGGCGTTGAACAGCGAGATCGCGAAGGTGGCTGCCGGGAAGCCCCCGACGCCCGCCGCCGGCAGGTTCAGGAACGTGGTGTTGCCCGTGTTGAAGGATTCCTCGTCCCGCTTGACCTGGCCGGTCTGGGCCGACACCGCGTCGTACGTGCCGGTGAACGAGCCGCGCTGGCCACCGACGCCGTAGCCGGGCGACGCTCCCCGCGGGCTGTTGGTGCGCAAGTCGACCGCGCCCAGGCGCGCGCCCAGGGTCTTGCCGAAGGTATCGGAGGCTTCGACGATGCGCGCCTCGATCAGCACCTGGCGCACCGGGATGTCGATCTTGGCGATGAGGCCCTGCACCTGCTCGAGCTTGGTCGGCACGTCGGTCACGAACAGCTGGTTCGTGCGCGATTCGGAGATCACGCTGCCGCGCGCGGACAGGATGCGCGTGGCACCGGTACCCTGGCCGATCAGGCCCTTGGACACGTCTTCGGCCTTGGCGTAATTGAGCTGGAAGGACTGCGTGCGCAGCGGCTCCAGGCTCTGGATCGCGGCGTTGGCCTCGAGCTCCAGCTTTTCCTTGGCGGCGATCTCGTCCTTCGGCGCGATCCACAGCACGTTGCCGCCGCGGCGCATGCCCAGGCCCTTGGCCTGCAGGATGATGTCCAGCGCCTGGTCCCAGGGCACGTCCTTCAGGCGCAGGGTCACGGCGCCGGTCACCGAGTCGGAGGTGACGATGTTGAAGTTGGTGAAGTCGGCGATCACCTGCAGCAGCGAACGCACTTCGATGTTCTGGAAGTTCAGCGACAGCTTCTCGCCGCTGTAGCCGGGGCCCTGCGTCAGCTTGCCCGGGTCCTGCTTCTGGGCGCGCACTTCCACCACGAACTGGGTGTCGGACTGGTAGGCGCTGTGCTCCCACACGCCGCGCGGCTCGATGACCATGCGCACGCGGTCGCCGTTCTGGGTGGTCGTCACCGTCTGGATCGGCGTGCCGAAGTCGGTCACGTCCATCTTGCGGCGCAGGCCTTCGGGCAGCGAGGACTTCAGGAAGTCCACCACCAGCGTCTGGCCCTGCTGGCGGATGTCCACGCCCACCTGGTTGCTGGAGAGGTCCACGACGACGCGGCCGGCGCCGTCGGGGCCGCGCCGGAAGTCCATGTCCTTCAGCGGCTGCATGTCGCGGTTGCGGCTCTCGGCGAAGGCCTGTCCCGACTGGACCGCCTGCGCCGTCTGCGCCACGGGATCCAGCGTCACCAGCAGGGACTTGCCGTCCATCTGCAGCTGGTAGTTGGTCGGGGCCTTGAGGTTCAGCACCACGCGCGAGCGCTCGCCGGACTGGATCACGTTGACCGAGCGCACGTTGCCGATGCTGATGTCCACGCCGCCGCGGCCCATCGCGTTGGTCGCGCCGGGCACGTCCAGGGCGATGCGCGCGGGCGTCTGCGTCGCGAAGCCCGTCGGCAGCGTCTGCAGCGGCTCGCTGAAGTCGATCCGCACCACCTCACGGCCGCCTTGCAGCGAGCCGGTGACGTTCTCCACGGCAGGTGCCGCGATGGCCACGCCGGACCATGCGCAGGTCAAGGCCGCCACGGCGGCGGCCAGCCCTCGCCAACTCCACTCGTTCTGTTTCTTCATTTGGACTTCTCCTGCAGTTGCAGTGTCGCGGTTCTCTCGACCCATTCCCCGGCCGCGTCCTGCACCAGTTCGCGCAGCACGACCTCGCTCTCGGCCACCTTGGTGATCTTTCCGTAGTTCTGGCCGAGGTAGTTGCCCGGCTTGACCTGGTACAGCAGGTTGTCGACCTTGACCAGGGCCACCGGCTGGCCGCCCTTCATCAGGCTGCCGACCATGACCATCGCGTCCAGCGGGTACGCCTCCAGCGGCTCCTTGCGGCGGCTCAGCTCCGGCGCGAGCAGCGCCGCGCTGGCGGAGCCCGCCTGCTGGGCGTCGCGCTTGAGGGCCACCGTCAGCTTCTGGTTGCTGAAGGGCTCCATCTGCGCTTCCTGCTGGTACACCTGGGGCGAGAATTTCTTCGGCTCCGGGATCGGCTGGATGTTCGGCTTGGTGGCGGCGCGTTCCTGCGCCATCCACTGCTGGATCTCGGTCTCGTTGGAGTCGCAGGCACTCAGGAAGGCCGCGGCCAGCAGGACCGGCAAGAGCTTGCGGTTCATTTCTTCGCCCCCGGCCTGGCCGTCGCCTTGCGCTGCGCGGCGACCTCGTCGGAATCGAGATAGCGGTAGGTGCGCGCCTGCGCCTCCATGAAGAGGTTGCCGTCCTTCCCCTGCTGGATGTCCATGTTGTTCAGCGTCACGATCCGCGACAGGTGCGCGATGTCGGACGCGAAGGAGCCCATGTCGTGGTAGCGGCCCGAAACCTTGATCGAGATCGGCAGTTCGGCGTAGTACTCCTTGACGCTCACCTGGCCCGGCTTGAAGTGTTCGAACGCCAGGCTGCGGCCGAGGCCCGCCTGGTTGATGTCCGACAGCAGCGCGTCCATCTCGGCCTTGCTGGGGAGCTGCTTCTCGAGCTGCGTCACGTACTGCTGCACCTGCTCGCGCTGCTTGCGCAGGGCGTCCAGGTTCACCGCCTGGGTGACCTTCTTCTTGTAGTCGAGGCGCAGGGTCTGTTCCTCGGCCTGCTTGGCCGTCAGTTCGTCGGCCGAATTCGTGAGCCATGCGAACCACAGGGCCACGACGATCAGGGCGGCCAGCGCGATGCACATCGCCAGCTTCGGCACGAGGGGCCACGACGCCGGGTCGTTCGGGTTCAGGTTGCGGAACTGCGCCGCGATCCTCTCCTGGAGCGGAGGAGCGTCGGCGCGGGATGCGGTGGTTGCCATGATTCAGTCCGATCTTGCGTTGGCCTGCGTGGGCATCACTTCTTGGCCGATGCCGGCGCCATGGCGGCCACGGCGGCACCGGTCATGGCGGCGCTGGCGGCAGCGAGGGGGGCGGCCGGAAGCGTCACCGCGGCAGCCGCGGACGACGCGCCGGAGGCCGCCGCTGCC
>NZ_DASVNN010000012.1:0-103778 GCF_036383835.1 Ramlibacter sp. | reverse complement strand
TCCTTTCAAAGGGATGGTCCCACTGTGCCGCTGCGGCCGCTCCGGGCCCATCGGACCACTCCTGTTAAGCCCGTCGGTCTTGCCCTTAGCCAAAAGTACCACCGAAAAAAAAGGGGCCCGAAGGCCCCTTTTGTCGGACGCGCTGCCTCAGCTGCGGCGCGGGTTGTACGGGAAGGCGTCGCGGCGGTTGCGCACGCCGTCGCCGTCGATGTCGCGGTCCTGGAAGTTGAGGATGCCGTCGCCGTCGAAGTCGCCGTTCGGGCTGCGGCGTTCGGCGCGGCGCGCTTCACGCTGCGCCATGCGCTGTTCCCAGTTGCCTCCCACCATCACCCACTCGCCGTTGCCGCGCTGCACCCAGCGGGGCTCGCGGTACTCGTAACCGGAGCGATCGCGCATCCAGCTGCCTTCCATCCAGGCGTATTCGCTGCCGCGCCAGACATAGTGGCCCGGGGCCCAGACCCAGCCGGGTCGCGCCGTGGGCACGACTTCGTGGCGCGGCGCCGGCGGCGCGACGGAAACGATGGCGTTGTATTGGGCGTGCGCCGCGGCGCCGAGGCCCATCAGGGTGGCGGCCAGGACGGCGCCGAGCAGGGGTTTGTTCATGGTCAGTACTCCTTCAACAGATCACTGACTGTGGCGCGACGGCGGACCGTACCGCATCGGAGCGCGGCGGCATCGGCCGTCGGAGTCGTCCTGCAAGGGGACGGGCCAGTTCCCTCATGACGCGATGCATGCGCACCGCAGCACGAGGCGAAGCTCAGCGGCGCTTCTTCTGGATCGCGGTGGTGCGGCCGGTGGAGCGCACCGGCGAACGATGGCCCGACTTGGCCGTGGCCCGCACGGCGGAACGCGTGGCCCGCACCGGCAGGTGCAACACAACCTGCTGGCCCGCGCGGAAGGCGGCGGACGCGCCGACGTTGTTCCAGTCGGCCACCTGCGAGGCGCTCAGCTTGTAGCGGCTGGCGATGCTCGCCACCGTGTCGCGCTTGCCCGCGCGGATCACCGTTCGGCGCATCGCCGCTTCCGGCGCGAGGCTCAGCTGGCCGTTGTCGGCTACGTGATCGGGGACGTCCTGGGCGGCGTTCTTGCGCGGCACGATCAGCACCGAGCCCGCCTTGATCAACATGCGCGGCGGGATGGTGTTCACGTTGCGCAGCTCGTTCTCGTTCCAGGCCAGGCGGCGCGCGGCTTCCGCGGCGCTCATGGTGGACGGTGCGCTCCAGGCCGTCCACGAGGCGTACTTGCCTTCGTCGTAGGCCTCGAAGTTGCGCTTGAAGACGGTGGCGTTGTCCCAGGGCAGCAGGATCTGCGACGTGCCCGCGGCCAGGATCACCGGGCGGTTCAACTGCGGATTGAGGGCCTTGAAGTCCTCGATGTTGACGTCGGCCAGGCGCGCCGCGAGTTCGACGTCCATGTCCCGCTTCAGGGACACGGACTGGAAGTAAGGATGGTTCTCGATCAGGGGCAGGTCGGCGCGGAACTGCTCGGGGCTCAGCACGATGTTCTTCACCGCCTGCAGCTTCGGCACGTAGTTGCGCGTTTCCTCCGGCATGTTCAGGTCGGCATAGCCCGTCCCGCGGCCGGCGCGCTGGTTGCGCTGGATCGCGCGGCTCACGTTGCCTTCGCCCCAGTTGTACGCGGCCAGCGCCAGGTGCCAGTCGCCGAACATGCCGTAAAGCTTCTGCAGGTAGTCCAGCGCCGCGCGCGTCGACGCGAGCACGTTGCGGCGGTCGTCGCGGAACACGTTCTGCTTCAGGTCGTAGTCCTTGCCGGTGGCGGGCATGAACTGCCACATGCCGGCGGCGCGCGCGCTCGACACCGCCTGCGGATTGAACGCGCTCTCGATGAAGGGCAGCAGCGCGAGCTCCGTGGGCATGTTGCGGCGCTCCAGTTCCTCGACGACGTGGAACAGGTACTTGCGCGAGCGGTCCGTCATGCGCTGGATGTAATCGGGCCGCGAGGAGTACCACTGCTCGTGGCGCCGTACGTAGTCGTTGTCCAGCGCCGGCATGTTGAAGCCGCGGCGGATGCGCGACCACAGGTCGGGCGGCGTCTCCAGGGCCGTGACGCCTTGCGAGCGCAGGTCGGATGGCTGGATCGCGCTCATCGGACCCGAGGGGATCACGGCGGGAAGCGCCGGTTTCGCCTCGGCGATCTTCGCGGGCTGCGGCTGGTCCCGGTTGTCCACGGCGACCCCGTCGGGGCCCGAGGTGGTGGCGCAGCCGGCCAGCGCGAGCAGGGCGGTGAGGGCGAGCAGGTTGTACTTCTTCATCTGAACTCGTTCTTCCATTGGCGTAGGGCCGCGAACACCGCGACGGGGTCTGCTGGGTCCGCCCCGTTGAAGCCGTGGGCGGCACGCGTCACGGCCGGCTGGCTCGCGCGCAAAAAAGGATTGACCTGGTTCTCCAGCGCGATGGTGGAGGGCAGGGTGGGCTCGCCACGCGAGCGCCTTGCCTCGCATTGTTGCCGGTAATGGATCAGCTGTGTATTGCCGGGTTCCACCGCCGTGGCAAATTCCAGGTTTCCGAGGGTGTATTCGTGCGTGCAGCAGACGCGCGTGGTGCCGGGAAGGCCCGCGAGCCTGGAGAGCGAGTCGAACATCTGCCGCGGCGTGCCTTCGAACAGGCGGCCGCAGCCGGCGGAGAAGAGGGTATCCCCGCAGAAAAGCAGCGGGGCGCCCTGGAAGCCGGGGCAGAAATAGGCGATGTGGCCGGCGGTGTGGCCCGGGACATCGAGCACCTCGAAGGGCAGGCCCAGGACTTCGATCCGGTCGCCATCGGCCAGGCGCGTGAGCGGTTCGGGGATGCGCTCCCGCGCGGGACCCCAGACGCGGGCCCCCGTCGCCTCGCGCAGCGCGTCGACGCCGCCGATGTGATCCGGGTGGTGATGCGTGACTAGAATCGCGTCCAGTTGCAGCCCGTTCGCATCCAGGTACGACTGCACGGGGCCGGCATCGCCGGGATCGACGACCAGCGCCCGCTGTCCGTCGTGCAGCAGCCACAGGTAGTTGTCCTGGAAGGCGGGCAGCGGGATCAAGTTCATGAGCGAGCGGATTATAGGAATGCAGCAGTGGTTCGAAACCCCGCCGGGCAGGTATCTGCTCGCCTGGGAGCGGGCCGAATTCGACCGCGCGGTCAGCGACATCTTCGGTTACCACGCGCTGCAACTCGGCCTGCCGGAACTGGACGCCCTGCAAACCAACCGCATGCCCCACAAGTGGCTCGCGCTCAGCGAGGCGGAAGCCGCCGAGGACCTGGTGCAGCCCGACCTGATCGCCGACTACAGCGCGCTGCCCTTCGAGGAGAACAGCCTCGACCTCGTGGTGCTGCCGCACTCCCTGGAACTGAACGTCGATCCGCACACCACGCTGCGCGAGGTCGAGCGGGTGCTGGTGCCCGAGGGCAAGGTGGTGATCTGCTGCCTCAATCCCGCGAGCCTCTGGGGCCTGCGCCAGCGCCGCGCCCACGTCTATCACCGCCTCGGCCTGGGCGAGCTTTACCTGCCCGACGCCGGCGACTACATCGGCTACTGGCGGCTGCGCGACTGGCTGCGGCTTCTCAGCTTCGAAGTGGAGACCAGCAGCTTCGGCTGCTGGCGCCCGGCCTTCTCCAGCGAGAAGTGGCTGCAACGCTTCGACTGGATGGACTCCCTCGGCCAGCGCTGGTGGCCGATCTTCGGGTCCGTCTATTTCATCGTCGCCGTGAAGCGGGTGCGCGGGGTCCAGTCGATCGGCCCCAGCTGGAAGAAGGCCCAGCGCGTCGCCAGGGCGCCGGTGCCCGTGGCCAACCGCAGCCACCGCGAGACGCGCGAGCTCACAAGTATTGAATGAACCAGATCGAGATCTACACCGACGGGGCCTGCAAGGGCAATCCCGGCCCGGGCGGCTGGGGCGTGCTCCTGCGCTCCGGCACCACCCAGAAAGAGCTGTACGGCGGGGAAACCAGCACCACCAACAACCGCATGGAGCTGATGGCCGTGATCCAGGCGCTGGAGGCGCTCAAGCGCCCGTGCGCCGTCACGCTGTACCTGGACAGCCAGTACGTGCTGAAGGGCATCACCGAGTGGCTTCCCGGCTGGAAGGCCAAGGGCTGGAAGACCGCCAGCAAGCAGCCGGTGAAGAACGCGGAACTGTGGCGCCGCCTCGATGATCTGCTCCAGAAGGGCGGGCACGTGGTGGACTGGCGCTGGGTGCGCGGCCACAACGGGGACCCCGGCAACGAGCGGGCGGATGCGCTGGCCAACCTGGGCGTCGCGAGCACCCTGAAACGTTAGCGTGCCAACGCCTGTGTAAAGGGCAGGTAAAAAGCCCGCGACAGGGCGTCAGGGCCGCAACGATCGGGTTCCGGGGGCTATGCCCGAGCGCACACCTGCTGTTACATTGCGTCGTTTACCTACGCTGGCGGCGCGCCTGCGGGCCTTTCCACGGATCAGCTTAATGGCATCGAAGTTCCTCTACACCGCGGTCGCAGCGGTCGGCATCGTGGCAGCGTCGGGCGCCGCATGGTGGTACCAGCAGCAACCGCAGAAGCCCAAGGAGATCCAGTCCGAAGGGAAGTCGCCGGCTGCACCCGCCGCCGCGCCCACGGCCGCCGGTCCGGTGCGGGTCCCCGCCGTGGAGATCGCGCGGGTCGAGCTCCTGCGCATCACCGACGACGCCCAGGCGGTCGGCAGCCTGCGTTCGCGCCAGAGCGTGATGCTGCGGCCCGAAGTGTCCGGCCGCGTGACGCAGATCAACTTCCGTGACGCCGACCGCGTGCGCAAGGGCCAGCTGCTGGTGCAACTGGACGACCAGCTGCCGCTGGCGCAGGTGAAGCAGGCCGAGGCGGAGCTCTCGATCGCCCGCGCCAACCACCGCCGCAACCAGGAACTCGTCGAGCAGAAGTTCATCGCCCAGCGCGCCGTGGACGAAAGCGCGGCCAACGTGCAGGTGGCCGATGCCAAGCTGGCCCTGGCCCGCGCCACGCTGGCCCGCCTGAAGATCATGGCGCCCTTCGACGGCATCGCCGGCATCCGCAACATCAACATCGGCGACTACCTCAAGGACGGCGCCGACATCGTGAACATCGAGGACCTGGAAGCGATCTACGTCGACTTCCGCCTGCCCGAGCGCTTCCAGACCAAGGTACAGCCCGGCCAGTCGGCGCAGGTCGAGGTGGATGCGCTGCCCGGCAAGCGCTTCGGCGCGGTGCTGCTGGCCGTCGACCCCCTGGTCGACGCCAATGGCCGCTCGGTCGGCGTGCGCGGCTGCATCGACAACCGCCAGCTGCAGCTGCGCCCCGGCATGTTCGCCCGCGTCACGCCCGTGTTCGGCGTGCGCGACGACGCCAGGGTGATCCCCGAAGAGGCGATCGTCCCGCAAGGCGGCCGCCAGTACGTCTACCGCCTCGTCGACGGCCCCGACCACGACACCCGCATCGCCCAGCGCGTGGAGGTGAAGGTCGGCATCCGCCAGCCCGGCAAGGTGGAGATCGTGGAAGGCCTGATGCCCGGCGACGTGGTCGTCACCGCCGGCCAGCAGCGCATCCAGAAGGACGGCACGCCGGTGCGCGTGCTGGACATCGGCAAGGGCGCCAACGGCGCCCCCGCCGTGGCGACGGCCGGTGGACCGGCCGCGCGCAACAAGGCGGCCCCTTCCGAAGTCGTGGCGGCGGCCGCCGGCAATCCCTGCGTGGCGTCGGCGCCCGCGGTGCGCCCCGCCGCCCCGCGCAACGCCGCGCGCCACCCCGCCACCGGCGGCTGAGCGCCAGGAGCCAGCGATGCTATTGCCCGAGATCGCCATCCGGCGGCCCGTGTTCGCCACGGTGCTGTCGCTGCTGGTGCTGCTGATCGGACTGGTCAGCTTCACGCGGCTCGCCGTGCGCGAGTACCCCAAGATCGACGAGCCGATGGTCACGGTGAGCGTGAAGTACCCCGGCGCGTCGGCCGAGGTGATCGAGTCGCAGGTCACCAAGCCGCTGGAAGACTCCATCGCCGGCATCGACGCGGTGGACGTGATCACCTCCATCAGCCGTGCCGAGCAGAGCCAGATCCAGGTGCGTTTCCGCCTGGAAAAGGACGCCGACGCCGCCGCCGCCGAAGTGCGCGACCGGACTTCGCGCGTGCGCAACCGCCTGCCGCAGGCCATCGAGGAGCCGGTGATCGCCAAGGTGGAGGCCGATGCCTTCCCGGTGATCTGGCTCGCCTTCAGCAGCGACACGCTCAATCCGCTGCAGATCAACGACCTCGTCAACCGCATCGCCAAGCCGCGCCTGCAGACGGTGACGGGCGTGGCCGACGTTCGCATCTACGGCGAGCGCAAGTACGCCATGCGCGTCTGGCTCGATCCGGACAAGCTGGCCGGCTACCGCCTGACCACGCAGGACGTGGAAGACGCGATCCGGCGCAGCAACCTCGAACTGCCCGCCGGCCGCATCGAGTCGCAGCAGCGCGAATTCAGCGTCACCTCGCAGACCGACCTGGTGCGTCCGGGCCAGTTCGCCGAGATCGTGATCCGCAACGTCAACGGCTTCCCGGTGAAGATCCGCGACGTCGCGCGGGTGCAGGAAGCCGCCGCCGACGAGCGCAGCCGCGTGCGCCTGAACGGCAAGTACGCCATCTCCGCCGGCGTGATCCGCCAGGCCACGGCCAACCCGCTGCAGCTGGCCGAGGGCGTGCGCGACATGATGCCCAAGCTGAAGGCCGACCTGCCTTCGGACGTGCAGATCGAAGTGGCCAACGACAACTCGCTGTTCATCGACCGCTCGGTGAAGAACGTGTACCGCACCATCGGCGAGGCCATCCTGCTGGTGGCGCTGGTGATCTTCTTCTTCCTGCGCACCGTTCGGGCGTCGATCATCCCGATCATCACGATTCCCGTGTCGCTGATCGGCACCTTCGCGATGATGGCGCTGGCCGGCTTCACCATCAACACGCTCACGCTGCTGGCGCTGGTGCTGGCCATCGGCCTGGTGGTGGACGACGCCATCGTGATGCTGGAGAACATCTTCCGGCATATCGAGGAGGGGCTCGACCCGTTCTCGGCGGCGATCAAGGGCGCGCGCGAGATCGCCTTCGCGGTGATGACGATGACGCTGACGCTGGTGGCCGTGTATGCGCCGCTGGCGTTCACGCCGGGACGCACGGGCCGGCTGTTCGTGGAGTTCGCGCTGGCGCTGGCCGGCGCGGTGCTGGTGTCGGGCTTCGTGGCGCTGACGCTCACGCCCATGATGTGCTCCAAGCTGCTGCGCCACAACCCGAAGCCGAGCTGGTTCGACGCGCACATGGAGCGCTGGCTCACGGCCTTCTCCAGCGGCTACGCGCGCCTGCTGCGCTGGGTGCTGCTCACGCGCTGGACGCCGAAGCCGGGCGCCAACCGCTTCATGGGCGGCCTGCTGAAGGCACGCTGGATCGTGATCGGCGTCATGCTGCTCAGCCTGGTGACCATCGTCGGCGTTTGGCCGACGATGAAGTCCGAGCTGTCGCCGCTGGAGGACCGCGGCACGATCCTGGCCAACGTCAACGCGCCGGACGGCTCCACCATCGAGTACACCGACCGCTACGCGATGGAACTGGAGAAGCTGGGCAACGGCTACAAGGAGTTCGACCGCGTCTTCGCCAACGTGGGCAACCCCACGGTGTCGCAGGCCAGCGTGGTGTACCGCACGGTGGACTGGGAAGAGCGCAAGCGCACGACGCTGGACCTGGCCCGCGAGCTCGGGCCCAAGACCAACACGCTGCCCGGCGTGGACGCCTTCATCATCACGCCGCCTTCGCTGGGGCAGGGCTTCCGCGAGCGGCCGCTGAACTTCGTGATCCAGACCTCCGACAGCTACCAGAACCTGAACCGGGTGGTGCGCGAGATGATGGACGAGATCGCCAAGAACCCGGGCATCGTCTCGCCGCAGGTCGACCTGCGCCTGAACAAGCCCGAGCTGCGCATCGACGTCGACCGCGAGAAGGCCGCCGACCTGGGCGTGAGCGTCGAAGTGGTCGCCAAGGCCCTGGAAACCATGCTGGGGGGCCGCGTGGTGACGCGCTACAAGCGCGACGCCGAGCAATACGACGTGATCGTGCAGACACAGGCCAGCGGCCGCAGCACGCCGGAAGACATCGACGGCATCAACGTGCGCGGCCGCAACGACACCATGATTCCGCTGTCGGCGCTGGTCAAGGTGCGCGAGAGCGTGAGCCCGCGCGAGCTGAACCACTTCGGCCAGCGCCGCTCCGCCTCGATCACGGCCAGCCTGTCGCCGGACTACTCGCTGGGCCAGGCGCTGAACTTCATGGACCAGACGGCGAGCAAGGTGCTGAAGACCGGCTACACGACGGAACTGAACGGCACCTCGCGCGAGTTCAAGAACTCGCAGGGCGCGCTGATGATCGTCTTCGTGCTGGCGCTGCTGTTCATCTTCCTGGTGCTGGCCGCGCAGTTCGAGAGCTTCGTCGACCCGTTCGTGATCATGCTGTCGGTGCCGCTGTCGATCATCGGCGCGCTGCTGGCGCTGAAGTGGAGCGGCGGCTCCCTGAACGTGTATTCGCAGATCGGCCTGATCACGCTGGTGGGCCTGATCACCAAGCACGGCATCCTGATCGTGGAATTCGCCAACCAGCTGCGCGAGCAGGGGCTGGAGACGGTCGAAGCCGTGATCAAGGCGGCCTCGCAGCGCCTGCGCCCGATCATGATGACCACCGGCGCCATGGTGCTGGGCGCGCTGCCGCTGGCCATCGCGCACGGCGCCGGCGCCGAAAGCCGCCAGCAGATCGGCTGGGTGATCGTGGGCGGCATGAGCCTGGGCACCGTGCTCACGGTGTTCGTGGTGCCGACCATGTACATGCTGTTCGCCCGCAAGGAAGTGCCCGGCGCGAACAAGGCGGAAGCGCACGAGCATGCGGAGCATGCGCCGCATGGCGACTTGATCGCCAAGTAACGCCCACGCCTCCGTCACCCCCGCGGAGGCGGGGGCCCAGAGCATCCGGAAAGCGCCGCACCGCGGCGCTTTTGCTTTTGGAACGCGCTGGATTCCCGCCTCCGCGGGAATGACGAGGTGGTAGCCGAGGTTGACCTGCATGACTTGCCGGTGTGCAATCCGCTCTCATGCCCACGGTCACCTTCGCCCCGGCGCTGACCCGCCATGTCCCCTGCCCACCGCAGGACGTACCGGCGTCGACCCTGTGCGACGCCCTGGCCACGGCCTTCCTCGCGGCCCCCGCCTTGCGCGACTACGTCCTCGACGAGCAGGGCGCCGTGCGCAAGCACGTCGCCGTCTTCGTCAACGGCGAGATGATCGCGAGCCGCAGCGAGCTCGGCCAGCCGCTGGCCGCTGGCGACCGCGTCATGGTGATCCAGGCGCTCACGGGAGGTTGAGATGCAGCAGCTAGTGCAGGTCGGGACCCGCAAGGGCCTCTTCACCGTCCGCCGCACGCCCACGGGCTGGCGCCTCGGGCAACCCGCCTTTGCCGGCGAGCCGGTCACGCAGGTCGTCGCCGACCCGCGCACCGGCGAGTGGTATGCCGCGCTGCGCCTCGGGCACTTCGGCGTGAAGATCAAGCGCAGCACCGACCAGGGCGCGAGCTGGGAAGACGTCGCGACGCCGGCGTTTCCGCCCAAGCCTACCGAAGGCCCTCTGGCGGACGACAAGACGCCGTGGACGGTCGACATGGTGTGGGCCCTCGAAGCCGGCCCGAATCGCTTGTGGGCCGGCTGCCTGCCCGCGGGCCTGTTCGTCTCGGACGACCGCGGCGCGAGCTGGCAGCTGATCACGAGCCTCTGGGAGCAACCTGGGCGTGCGGAGTGGTTCGGCGGCGGCTACGACTACGCGGGCATCCATTCGATCCTCGTCGACCCGCGCGATCCGGCGCACGTGACGCTCGCCATTTCCTGCGCGGGCGTGTGGCAGACGCGCGATCACGGTGTGAGCTGGACCAACACGTCGGAAGGCATGGACGCCGGAGCCTACATGCCGCCGGAGCGAAGGTATGACGGCAACGTGCAGGACGTGCACCGCATCGCCGCCTGCGCCGCGCAACCCGACGTGGTGTGGGCGCAGAACCATGTCGGGATCTATCGTTCAGTGGACGGCGGCCTGCATTGGCAGGCCATCACGTCACCCGCGCCGAGCGGCTTCGGCTTCCCGGTGGCAGCGCACCCCGTGGACCCGCAGACCGCGTGGTTCGCGCCCGCGCATTCGGATGCGCAGCGCATGCCGGTGGATGGGCGGATGGTGGTGAACGTCACGCGGGATGGCGCGGCGACTTTCCATACGTACGGGGAAGGGCTGCCGTCGCGGGATGCGTATCACCTGGTGTACCGGCACGGGCTCGCGTGCGCGGCCGATGGGCAGACGCTGGCGATGGCGTCGACCACCGGAGGGCTGTGGGTCAGCGAGGATGGCGGGGAGAGCTGGGAGTGCGTGTCGCGGGATTTGCCGCCGGTGGCGGTGGTGCGGTTTGTGTAGCGGCTGCTACGCGCCTCACTTACTTCAAGCGCCGGAGAACAGCCTTCGTGGTTCTCTTCGAGCCGAACCAGTATCGCAGGTCACGGGCAAGGATCGGGATGATCTGCCATGCGATGGAACCATCGAGTCCCCTCGCCGGTGCGAGGTTGATCAGCGCAATGAGTAGACTGAAGTAGCCGAGGATCGAGATGAGCAGGGCACTCGGCGACATGGATCCAAGAGACGTCAAGTGCCCCAAGGCCATCAGCGGCAGCGCGACCGCGAGCTGCGCCAGCACTCCGCCCCACGCGATCATCGCGTGCTCCTTCAGTGTGTAGGGTTCCTCGAATTCGCAGAGGCCGTGGATGAAGGTGAGGTAGATGTTCGAGGGCGGATAGCCCAGCTTCTTGGCCACGAAGGCGTGCCCCGCTTCATGAAGGAGGATGACACTTGCGTAGGCGCCGACCGCGAGCATGGCGTGGACGGGCTCGCGGATCATCGTGCCGAACAGGATGCCAGCTGCCAGGATGGCGGACCAGTGAATCCGCAAGGTCGCACCGAAGATTGTGAGGCGTTTGAGGGTGATGTAGCCGCGCATATTGTGGGAGTCGTTCAGGCGCAGTTCACCTGCGCCAGGACTTCACCAGTACCGCGCGTGCTGCCGTCCACGAGAACTGCGAACCGAGTACCCGGGTTCATGCGAACGAGCGCCTTGCCCGGGAAAAGAAATTCTGCCTCGCACTCCACTGCCGATGCCGGGTTGTCCATAGGCAGGCGGACGGTGAAGCCCTCCGAGTCGACCACGAAAATGCAATGAAGCATGTCCTGTTCGTCGGCGCGCGCGTTCGACCGTTGCGGATCACTGAACGATATGCGCGTGTGTACATGGGGAACGAACGGTGATTTGGAGAGGAACGTCGGGAGTGCTGCGACGACGCGCTGCCGTGGCTTCGCGAAGTAGAGCAGCGCGAGCGAGCCCGGAACAATCCACACGAAAACGAGGAAGTAGCCAACGTCTTTCGCCTCAGGCGGACCAAAGCCGATGAGCAGGAGCCCAACCGTTACGCTTGCAGCCAGAAGGATGTAGATGCGCCTGCGCTTTTCGGGAGTGATATTCATCGCGCACGTCAGGCGTTATGAGTGTCAAGCGGAGCCGCATATGTCACTTTACCGTTCGCGATCGCCACGTGCCCGGGCCGCTGAAGTGCGTCAACAATCGAAGAAACATCGTCCGGCGTAAGCTGGCGCTGGAAGTGCGCGCCTATTGCGCTGCGCAGGGCCTTCTCGGTTTGAGGCTTTGTTGCCTTGTCCTGGAAAATCCTCGAGAGGAAAAGGATGGCTCGTTCCTCGGGAGATTTCACTTGCGTCGACTTCACGGCCGGAATCTCTTCGAGAGAAGCCCAGCGGCCGCAAAAGATATTCTTGTCTCTCAGATGGTGGATCAGCGGGTCAAAACCTGTGTCAAGCGAGACGATGTGGAAGAAGGCGTCTGGCTCCTGTACGGCAATGCGCCCGATGTAGTAGGCAATGTGAAAGTCCAGCGCATTTCGGCCCACCCCTGAAATCTTGATGTACTCCGCGCGATCGCCCATCTGCTGAATGGCGGTAACCACGTCAAAGGGCAGTTTGGTCTGAGTCGCACCAACGAATATCTTCGCTCGAAAGAAATCGGGGGCGAGAGCTGCGAGTGACGGCGGCTGCACGCTCTCGAAGTCGATCATGACGATGTTCAGCCGCAAGTCATCCTCCCTGTCTGCATTTTCCCGGATTCATCGCGACAACGAGATAAGGCAGTCGGCACCAAAGTGATGGGTACGCGCACGGGTCGTCCCCGTTCCTGGGTTTCTGCCAGGATGCTACGGTCGAGGAACGCGGAGTTCAAGTGTCATCTGGCGGGTGGGGCGCGCCGGCGGAGTGGGGATTGCGAAATACCAACGGCAGCCGCATGTGGCGACCGGAAACGGTGGGCACGCGAAGCGTGCCCACCCTACGAGCCGACCCCTAGATCACACCCTCGAACACCATCACGTCAACTTCGTCGCCCGATGCGACGTTCCCTTGCGCGTGATGCAGGACGATCAGGCCATTGGCTTGCACCATGGAGCTGAGCACCCCCGAGCCCTGGTTGCCCGTGGTGCGGACCTCGAGTCCACCGTCGGCCGTGCGCGTGACCGTGCCGCGCTGATACTCTGTCCGCCCCGGCTTCTTCCGCATCGCCTCCGCGCTGCGTGCCTTCAGATAAGGCGGCGCAGCCGCGCGCGCACCCATCATGCGCAGCAGCGCCGGCCGCACGAACGCCAGGAACGTCACCATCACCGCCACCGGATTCCCCGGTAGCCCGAACAGCACCGACTCGCCAATCCGTCCCACCGCCATCGGCCTTCCCGGCCGCATCGCGATCTTCCAGAACGCGACGTCGCCCAGCTTCTTCATCATGGCCTTGGTGAAGTCGGCCTCGCCGACGCTCACGCCGCCGCTGGTGATGATCGCGTCGGTGCGCGACGCGGCGTCGCGGAAGGCCTGTTCCAGCAGCGCGGGTTCGTCGCGGACGACGCCGAGGTCGATCACCTCGCAACCGAGCCGCGTGAGCAGCCCGTGCACCGTGTAGCGGTTGCTGTCGTACACCGCGCCCTCGCGCGGCGGCTCGCCGAGCGAGAGGATCTCGTCGCCGGTGGAGAAGTAGGCCACGCGCAGGCGGCGGAACACTTCCACCTGCGCGATGCCGAGGCTTGCGACGAGGCCGCAGGCCGCGGGGCCCAGGCGTTCGCCGGCTTGCAGGGCCGGGCGGCCTTCCATGAGGTCTTCGCCCCTGTGGCGGCGGTTGTCGCCCGGCTGCAGCAGGCCGGCGGGGATCTCCACGCGGCCGTCCGCGAGCGTCTTGGTGAATTCCTGCGGCACGACGGTATCGAGGCCGGCCGGCATGATCGCGCCGGTCATGATCTTCACGCACTGACCGGGGCGCATCTCGCCCTGCCAGGCCTTGCCCGCGAGCGCGGTGCCCACCACCTCGAGCTGCAGCGCGCCCTGCGCGAGCTGCGCGCCGTCGAAGGCGAAGCCGTCCATGGCGGAGTTGTCGTGCGGCGGCACGCTGATCGGCGAGACGAGGTCGCGCGCGAGCACGCGGCCGAGGGCGTCGAAGACGCCGGCCTTCTCCGTCTGCGTGACGGGCGTGACGAGCCGCGCGAGGAATTCGCCGACGCCGTCGGCGGAGAGCGCCTGCGGGTCGTAGCCCTGCAGCTGCGCCGCGATCTCGGCGATGGACTTGCTCACTGCTGCTCCAGCTTGTGCAGTTCCGCCAGCGTGTTGGCGTTGAAGAAGGCCGACGCGTCGTCGCCCGGCCGGTCGAAGGGCACCAGCACCGTCTTGTGCTGGCCGGTCCACGCATCGATCTTGCGGCCGCCGCCGTGCGTGAACTGCACCAGGCTTTCCATCAGTTCGTGCCTGATCAGCGAGAACACCGGCTGCGCGCGCACTTGGGAGCCTGCCCCGGACTCCGATCCGGGGTCTTCCTCGCGCGCAGCCGCCATCGCGATGTCGGCGTCCTCGCGCTCCATCGCTTCGGCCAGGCGCGCGACCATGTCCTGCGGGAAGAGGGGGGTGTCGCAGGGCACGGTGACCATGTAGGCCGTTTCGCAGCGCTCCAGCCCGGTGAGGAAGCCCGCCAGCGGGCCCGCATAGTCGGAGAGCACGTCGGGCCAGACCGGTACGCCGAAGGATTCGTAGGCGGCCAGGTTGCGGTTGGCGTTGACCATCACCTCGCCCACCTGCGGCGCGAGCCGCAGCATGGTGTGCAGCGCGAGCGGCACGCCGCGGAAGTTCTGCAGGCCCTTGTCGACGCCGCCCATGCGCGAGCCGCGGCCGCCGGCGAGGATCAGGCCGGTGATGTCTTCCCTTGCGATCATGGGCGGGGATTATCCGCCGATGTAGCTCATCTCCACGCGGCGTACGCCGGTGGACGCGTCCGGGGGCATGGTCGCGCGCAGCTCGGAATAGCGATCCCCGCGCCCCTGCCAGATGTGGCCGATCGCGGAGGCCAGTTCCTCGTCGCTCGCCCCGCCGCGCACCAGCGCGCGCAGGTCGTAGCCGTTGTGCGCGAACAGGCACAGGTACAGCTTGCCTTCGGTGGACAGCCGCGCGCGGTTGCAGTCGCCGCAGAAGGCCTGCGTCACGCTGCTGATGAAGCCGACTTCGCCGGTGCCGTCGGCGTAGCCCCAGCGTTCGGCGGTTTCGCCGGGCGCGGCGGCCTCCAGCGGCACCAGCGGGAATTCGCGGGCGATCAGGTCGCGGACTTCGGACGAGGGCATCACCTCGTCCATGCGCCAGCCGTTGGTGGCCCCGACGTCCATGTACTCGATGAAGCGCAGCACGATGCCGCTGCTGCGGAAGTGGCGGGCCATCGGCAGGATCTCGTGCTCGTTGGTGCCGCGCTTGACCACCATGTTGACCTTGACCGGGCCGAGGTCCGCCTCGCGCGCGGCGGCGATGCCTTCCAGCACCTCGGCGACCGGGAAGTCGACGTCGTTCATGCGGCGGAACACGGCGTCGTCCAGGCCGTCCAGGCTCACGGTGACCCGCTGCAGGCCGGCTTCCTTCAGGGCCTGCGCCTTGCGGGCGAGCAGGGAGCCGTTGGTGGTGAGGGTCAGCTCGGGGGGCGTGCCATCCACGGTGCGCAGTTCGCGCAGCTGCGTGATCAGGATCTCGATGTTCTTGCGCAGCAGCGGCTCGCCGCCGGTGAGGCGGATCTTGTGCACGCCGTGGGCCAGGAACTGGCGGGCGACGCGCGTGATCTCCTCGAAGCTCAGCAGGGACGCATGCGGCAGGTACTGGTAGTCCTTGTCGAACACCTCCTTGGGCATGCAGTAGCTGCAGCGGAAGTTGCAGCGGTCCGTGACCGAGATGCGCAGGTCCCGCAGCGGCCGGCCGAGCGTATCCGCCAGCAGGCCGGTGGCCGCCACCGGCCGGTCGGGCAGGGCAGCCCGCAGCGCCGTCAGGCGCTGGTCGACCAGGGGGATCACGCGTTCAGCCATGGGTGCATTGTCCGGTGGATGCCTTGTCCTGCCAATCGCGGGGGAGATGAAGGCGGCCCGATCGATCCTTCCACGTGTGGGTTAACCCGCACACCCGCGTGAAAATTCGGCGCGCGTGCATAGATTTACGCGAGCTCACCTTCGAGCACTGGACCGCCGCGAACCTCTGCATAGAGTTGCATTGTTGCTGAATTCGGCCGCGGGATTTTTCGGGTTCCCGCGCGAACCAGCCCCAGAGGCAGGAGTACCACATGCCCGCGTCCCTAGCGCGTTTCACCCGACCCTTGTTGCTCGCCACCCTTCTGGTGGCATCGTCCGTCCAGGCGGAGGAGCCGTCCCGGCACCTCGCCCCGGGCTTCACCACCCGCGCCGCGGAGTCCACGATCGTGGTGCTGCCGGCGGACATGGAGCTGTTCTCCATGAGTGCCGGTGGCGTGGTGGAGCCGCGTGCCGACTGGACGGAGGCGGCCCAGAAGAATTTCGCCAGCGCGCTCGCCACCCAGGGCCAGCGCCTGGGCCCCCACGTGCGGACGCTGGACGCCGCCCAGGCCGACGAGTTCGCCGACATCACCGCGCTGCACCGCGCCGTGGCCGACGCCATCTCGCTGCATCACCGCGGCGGCTGGATGGAATTGCCCACCAAGCACCGGGCGCTGGACTGGTCGCTGGGCGACGCCATCAAGCCGCTGAAGGAGCGCACCGGCGCCGACTACGCGCTCTTCACGTGGATGCGCGACAGCTATGCAAGCAAGGAGCGCAAGCTGGCGATGGTGGCCCTGGCGGCGCTCGGGGCGATCAGCCTCGGCGGCGAGCAGGTCGGCTACGCCTCGCTCGTGGACCTGAATACCGGCCGCGTCGTCTGGTTCAACCAGCTGAACCGCATGTCCGGCGACCTGCGCGAAGCGAAACCTGCCATCGAAACGGTGGAGGCCCTGCTCAAGGGCTTCCCCGGCATGAAGTGAGGCCCGCCATGAACCAGCCCCAACCCGATCGCCGCGGCTTCCTCCGCTCCGCTTGCCGCCATTGCCTGGGCTTCGGCGCCCTCGTGGGCGGCGGCGCCATCGCCCAGGACCTGTCGGCCATCAAGGTGCCCCCGCGTTTCGCCCGCCCCGCCGCCGACACCGACGAGGGCGGCCTGTGGGGCCTGATGGACCGCGAGGAGACGCGCCTGAAGCGCAGCCCGCTGCAGATCCGCGACAAGCAGCTGAACGACTACCTGACCGGCCTGGTCTGCAAGCTCAGTGACGGGCATTGCCCGGACATCCGCATCCACCCGGTGCGCGTGCCGCACTTCAACGCGATGATGGCGCCCAACGGCATGATGCTGATCTGGAGCGGCCTGCTGCTGCGCGTGGAGAACGAGGCGCAGCTGGTGGCGATCCTCGGCCACGAACTGGGCCACTATCTCGAGAAGCACCAGGTGGAACAACTGCGCGCCGCCAAGGACCGCGCGATCCTGTCCACGATGGTGGGCATGGTGGGCGGCGTGGGCGGTTTCCTCGGGCAGATGGGCCTGCTGGCCAACATGTTCGCCTTTTCGCGCGAGCACGAGGCGCGCGCCGACCGCATGGGCATGCGGCTGATGCGCCATGCCGGCTACGACGGCCGCGAGGCGGCGACGGTGTGGGAGAACCTGCTGGCCGAATTGAAGGTCACGGGCGGCAAGGAAGCCGGCAAGCGCGGCGACCTGTTCGAGACGCACCCGCCCACCGAAGGCCGCCGCGACGAGCTGCTGCAGCTGGCGGGCGACGCCGGCGGCATCGTCGGCGAGGACAGCTTCCGCAAGGTGATCGCGCCGCTGCGCTTCGGCTGGCTGCAGGACGAAGTGAAGCGCGGGCAGTACGAAGAGAGCCTGGTGCTGTTCGACCGCATGGTCAAGAAGGATCCGAAGGATGCCGAGGTGCTGTACGCGCGCGGCGAGGTCTACCGCCTGCGCGACGACGACGGCGATGCCGTGAAGGCGATCGCCGACCTGGACCGCGCGGCGGTCCTGCCCCAGGCGCCGGCCGAGACCTTCCGCTCGCTGGGCCTGCTGCACAAGCAGCGGCAGGACAGGGCGTCCGCGGTGAAGGCCTTCGACACCTATCTCGCCAAGGCGCCGCAGGCGCCCGATGCGGCCATGGTGCGCAGCTACCTGGAGGAACTCAAGTGATGCGGCGCTGGCTTCCCTTCGTGCTCGCGCTGCTGCTGGCGGCCTGCGCCAACGTGCAGCGCATGTCGGGCGAACAGATCGTCAACGAGCGGCTCGCGGTGACCGTATCGCAGGACTGGAACAAGGTGAGCGACCCGTGGGACGTCGATCCCTACGACACCTGGACGCGCGAAGGCATCCCGCTGGACCACCTGCGCTTCTGGGGCGGCGTGCGCCCCGGCCAGACGCTCATGACCAAGCCGGCGCTGTTCTCGCGCGCGCCGGACGCCAAGGCCCCCCGCGTGCCGACCTTTCGCCCCGGGCTGCCGCCCGAGAAGCTGGTGAGCCTGTTCGAGGAGCTCTACGCGACGGCTGGCACGGTGACCATCACGAAGATGGAACCGGCCGTGTTCGTCGGCCAGAAGGGCGTGCGCTTCGAGTTCACGCTGGCGCGTCGCCGGGATGACCTGACGATGCAGGGCGTGGGCTGGGTCGCGGTGCGGCCGGACGCGACGTACGGCGAGGAGCTGTACGCGGCGACCTTCGTGGCGCCGAAGCTGTCGTTCTTCGATCGGCTGTTGCCGATGGCGGAGGCGGTGGTGAAGACGGCGCGGGTGAAGGGTTGATCCCCGTCATTCCCGCGAAGGCGGGAACCCAGAGCGTCCAAAGACAAAAGCGGCCACTCGGCCGCTTTTGTTTTCGAAGCCCTGGGCCCCCGCCTGCGCGGGGGTGACGGATCACCCGTGCTTGATCGCCACGGTCTTCAGCGTCGTGAACCCATACAGCGCCTCGAATCCCTTTTCGCGCCCATACCCCGACGACTTCACGCCGCCGAAAGGCAGTTCCACGCCGCCGCCGGCGCCGTAGTTGTTGATGAACACCTGGCCGCTCTTCACGCGCTTGGCCATGCGCAGCATGCGGCTGCCGTCGCGCGTCCAGATGCCGGCGACCAGGCCGAAGTCGGTGCCGTTCGCGAGTTCCACCGCGTGGTCCTCGTCGCGGAAGCTCATCGCGGCGAGCACCGGGCCGAACACTTCCTCCTGCGCCAGGCGGTGCGTGATCGGCACGTCGCGCAGCAGCGTGGGCGCCTGGTAGTAGCCCGACTCGGGGGCCTCGTCGACGATGCTGCCCTGCGCCACCACCGGGATGCCGGCGTGCTGCGCGTCGGACAGGAAGTCCCACACGCGCTGCTGCTGCGTCTGGCGGATCAGCGGGCCGAGGTCCAGGTCCATGTCGGCCGGACCCACGCGCAATCGCGTGAAGGCTTCGCCCAGGCGCTCCAGCAGCGGCTCGTAGAGGCTCTGTTCCACCAGCAGGCGCGAGCCGGCGGAGCAGGTCTGGCCGGCGTTCTGCACGATCGCGTTGATCACGACCGGCAGCACCTGGTCGACGTCCGCATCGGCGAACACGATCTGCGGGCTCTTGCCCCCGAGCTCCAGCGTCACCGGGCAATGGCGTTCCGCGGCCACCTGCTGGATCAGCGTTCCCACGCGCGGGCTGCCGGTGAAGCTGATGTGGTCGATGCCGGGATGCCGCGCCAGCGCGTCGCCGACTTCGTGGCCGTAGCCGGTGACGATGTTGATCGCGCCGGCCGGAAAGCCCACTTCCGCCGCCAACTGCGCCACGCGGATCAGGGACATGCAGGCGTCTTCCGAGGGCTTCACCACCGAGACGTTGCCCGCCGCCAGCGCGCCGCCGACGCTGCGGCCGAAGATCTGCATCGGGTAGTTCCAGGGGATGACGTGGCCGGTGACGCCGTGCGGCTCGCGCCAGGTCATCACCGTGTAGCCTTCCTGGTAGGGCAGGGTCTCGCCGTGCAGCTTGTCGCAGGCGCCGGCGTAGAACTCGAAGTAGCGCGCCAGCGCCACCGCGTCGGCCCTGGCCTGCCTGGTGGGCTTGCCGCAATCGCGTTGCTCCAGCGCAGCCAGTTCGTCGGCGTGCTCCGCCACCTTCATCGACAGGCGCATCAGGAGGCGGCCGCGCTCGGCGGCGCTCAGCTTGCTCCAGGGGCCCTCGAAGCACCGGCGGGCGGCTTGGACCGCCTCGTTGACGTCGTCCGCCGTGCCGCGCTGGATGGTGTCGTAGGTCTGGCCGTCAGAAGGGTCGATGACGGGCAGCGTGCGCTCGGAGGTGGAACGCACCGGGGTGTTGGCGATGAAATGGAGCTGCATGGACCGATTGTGCCCACTTGCCCATACCCCCGTCGTCCCCGCTCCCCCTTGTCGTCCCCGCTCCCCCTGGTCATCCCCGCGCAGGCGGGGACCCAGAGCTTCCTACGTGCCGACAGGCACGAACACGTCCCCGTTCTCCGCCAGCCACTTCCGCGCCGCTTCCGACCCCACCTGCGCCGGATGGAAATCCCGCCGGAGGTATTCCTTCCACGGCCCGTACACCAGCCGCACCATGCCCCGCTTCCCGAACAGGTAGCTCGCCGCGCTCCGCCAGGTGCTCCACTTCCACAGCGTCCCGTCCCGCTTCAGGTTCACGACGGTCTGGCGCAGGCTCTCGGACACGAACAGGAAGGTGGCACGCTTCATCCACTTGATGCGCCACCCGTAATCCCCATCGAGGGTTTGGTAGACGTCGTAGGCCACCGACTTGTGTTCCGACTCCTCGGCGCTGTGCCACAGCCAGAGCGTCTTCAGGCGTTCGTCCTGCTCGCCCAGCAGGTCGGGGTTGTGCAGCATGAAGTCCGCGAGGATCGCGGTGAGGTGCTCGTTGGCGGCGGTGATCCCGAGCCAATGGCGCACGTCCACGCCTTCCAGTGCCTTGAAGCGCTCGCGCGAGCGCGGCTCCCAGACGTTCACGAGGCCGTTCTTTTCCAGCTGCGCGTTGTACAGGCCGTGCAGGCGGCGATGCGTCGCTTCCTGGCCGACGAAGCCCTGCACGTCATCGCGCAGCTTTTCCTGCACCTCCGGCGGCAGCTTCGCGAAGCCATCGCGCACGGAATCGATGAAGAACTGCTCGCCGAAGGGAAAGCTGAAGGACAAGGCGTTGAACAGCGCCGTGCGGAAGGCATCGCCCGCGCACCAGTGGCGCGGGATGGGCTGCTCCATGTCGACGAGGAGGCGGCGGACGACGAGTGCGGTCATGCATTGGTACCTGTTCGTACCATGATGCATGCCCCTCCGGGCAGTGTCAACGCGCGGCGTTCAGGCGCCGACGGGAACGAAGCGGTCGCCGTGTTCCCGCAGCCACTGGCGCGAAGCGCTCGCGTCCTGCTGCTCCGGATGGAAGTCGTGCTCGAAGTAGTCCTTCCACGGGCGATAGGTCTGCGTGACCAGTCCGCGCTCGCCGAACAGGAAGGCGAAGCCGCTCTTCCAGGTGCTCCACTTCCACAGCAGGCCGTCGTGCCGCAGGTTGGCGAAGGTCTGGCGCAGCGTGTCGGCGAGGAAGAACACCGTCACGCGGCGCATCCACTTCACCCGCCACGCGTGGTTGCCGCCAAGCGCCTGGTACAGGTCGAAGGCGGTGCTCTTGTGTTCCGACTCCTCCGCGCAGTGCCACAGCCACAGCGTTTTCAGGCGTTCGTCGCGGTCGCCGAGCAGGTCGGGATTGCGCAGCATGAAGTCGGCGAAGATGGCCGTGAAGTGCTCGTTGGCCGCGGTCACTCCGAGCCAGTGGCGCACGTCCACGTCCTCCATCTGCTTCAGGCGCGCGCGGGCGCGCGGCTCCCACTCGTTGACGTAGCCCAGCTTCCCGAGGTGCTCGTTGTAGAGCGAATGCAGGCGGCGATGCGTGGCCTCCTGCCCGACGAAACCCTGCACCTCGTCACGGAAGCGCTCCTGCCGGTCCGCCGGCAGTTCCCTGAAACCGTTGCGCACCGAGTCGATGAAGAACTGCTCGCCGATGGGAAAGCTCAGCGACAGTGCATCGAAGAAGGCCGTGCGGAAGGCATCGCCGGCGCACCAGTGGCGCGCGATCGGCTCCTCCATTTTGACGAGGAGGCGGCGGACGACGAGATCGGTCATAAGATAGCGACGAGGGTGGACACCGTGGTACCTGGGCGTACCATGATGACGACCCTCCTTGGTACCGTCAAGTACCGTTGCACCATGCCGTCCGATTTCGTCATCCTCGAGCCCGATACCACGTCGCACCAGCACCGCAGCCGGCTGCTGGAGGGGATGGCGGTCGCGGTCTCGCAAAAGGGCTACGCGGACACGACGATCGCCGACATCGTGCGCGAAGCCAGCGTCTCGCGCCGCACCTTCTACGAACACTTCTCCACCAAGGCCGAGTGCCTGGTCGCCCTGTACACCGCCGCGAGCCACAACGCGCTGAAGGTGCTGCGGGAGGCGATCGATCCGGGGCGCGGCTGGGAGCAGCAGCTGGAAGCGGGGATCCGCGCCTATCTGGGCTGCATGGCGGCGAACCCGGTGCTGCTGCGCACGCTGTTCGTCGAGATCCTGCATCTCGGCCCCGAAGGCCTCGCGGCCCGTCGCCACGTGAACCAGGCGATCGCCGACTACATGGTGGGGGTGGTGAACACGCCGCACGTCACGCCGCAGGTGGCGATGGCGGTGGTCGGCGGCATCCACGAACTGGTGCTGCAGGCGATCGAGGACGGCCAGGTGGATGAACTGCCGGTCCTGACGACGACGGCCACCGCCCTGGTGCGGGCCGTGGCGCGCGCCTAGCGACCGTTCGGGCCCGGCAGGACCCGCGCCGATGGGCGCTCGGCGCACAGTCCGACGTGCCCGGCGGCACGGCGCCATAGCATCGGGCGCAAGCCACGCACCGTCCTGGTCGCCGACTCCATGCATCTCCCGCCGCCCATCCATCCGAGCCAGCACAGCCCGGCGCAGCGACCTGCGCCGGATGACGCAGCGGCCTCGCACTGGAAGGACTCGGTGACGCTGACGGACCGCCCGGCCGACGCGAGCTCGCGCCGCGCCGCGCTCATCGTCGTCGCCCTCTCCACCGGTGTCTTCCTGGCGCTCGCGCCGCTGGCGAAGATGCAGTTCCCGCCCGCCGCGTGGTTCATCCCGCTGTTCCAGTCGGTCCTGATCATCAACGACCTGGTGACTGCGGCACTCCTGTTCGGCCAGCTGCGGCTCACGCGCGCGGGGCCGGCGCTCGTGCTCGCCAGCGGCTATGTGTTCGGCGCCATCATGGCGACGCTGCACCTCCTGAGTTTCCCGGGCGTCTTCACCGCCACGGGCCTGCTCGGCGGCGGCGCGCAGACCACGGCCTACCTGCACGTCTTCTGGCATCTCGGCATGCCGGTGGCCGTGGTCGGCTACGCGCTGTTGCGCGAGCGGGGCACCACGCTGGCCGGGCCGACAGGCCTCACCATCGGGCGCGCCGTCGGCGTGGTCGTGGCGATCACGCTCGCGCTGGCCCTGATCACGACCTGGGGCAACGACCTCCTGCCGCCGCTGCTGGCGGGCAACCAGTACTCCTCGGCCTTCAACATCGGCCGCTATGGGCAGTGGGTCCTGACGGCCCTGGCGCTTCTCTTCCTCTGGCAGCGGCGCCGGCAGCATTCGGTGCTGGACCTGTGGTTGATGGTGATGCTGTGCAACACCTTCTTCGAGATCGCCCTCGTGTCGATCGTCAATGCCGGCCGCTTCGACCTCGGCTTCTATGCGGGGCGGGTGTACGCGACGGTCGCGTCCTCGGTCGTGCTGCTGATGCTGCTGGGCGAGCACTGGAAGATCTACCGCGAGCTCGCGGCCGCCCAGGAGACCGCGCGTTCGGAAGCGGCCCTGCGCGAAAGCCGCGAGGTGCTGGGCCTGGCCATGCACGGCGGCCGCATGGCGGCGTGGACCCGCGATCTCGCCGCGCACACGAGCTGGTGGAGTCCCGAGGTGGAAGAGCTCACCGGCTGGCCCGCGGAAGCGCTGGCCGCCTCGGATTCCTTCCTGGTCAACCGCGTGCACCCGGAGGATCGCGTGGCCTTGCGCGGAGCGATGGATGCGTCCGCGGTCCCGGGCGAGGAGTTCGCGGTGGAGTTCCGCCTGCGCCATGCCGACGGCGGCTGGCACTGGCTCGATGCCCGCGGGCAGGTCCGGCTGGACGAAGAAGGGCGGCCCACGCGCCTGTTCGGCGTCGTCGTCGACATCAGCGACCGCAAGCAGGCGGAGGAGGCTGCCGCGGAACTCGAACAGCGCTTCCGCACGCTGGCGGACGAGATGCCCCAGCAGGTCTGGATGGCGCGGCCCGACGGCCAGCCCTACTGGTACAACCGCCGCTGGTACGAGTACACCGGCACCAGCCCGGACCAGATGGAGGGCGCGGGCTGGCAGGGCGTGCTGGATCCGGACACGGTGGCGCCCATGCTTGAGCGATGGCGCCACAGCATCGCCACCGGCGAGCCCTTCGAGATGGTCTTCGGCGTGCAGGGGTCGGATGGCGTGCCGCGTCCCTTCCTCTCGCGCGCCGCGCCCGTGCGCGACTCCGCGGGCAGGATCCTCAACTGGTTCGGCACCAACACCGACATCAGCCAGCAGCGCGCCGAAGAGGAGGCGCTGCGCATCGCGGACCGGCGCAAGGACGAATTCCTGGCGACGCTCGCCCACGAGCTGCGCAACCCGCTCGCCCCCATCCGCAACGCGGTCGAACTGATGAAGCGCGCCGGCGCGCTGCCGGCCATGGTCACGCGGAGCCGCGACATCATGGACCGCCAGTCGAGGCACCTCTCGCGCCTGGTGGACGACCTGCTGGAGGTCTCGCGCATCACCCAGGGCAAGCTGATGCTGCACCGGGAGAAGGTGTCGCTGCTCGATTGCGTGCACGACGCGGTCAACGCCGCGCGTCCGGCGGTGGAGGCGGCAGGCCACCACCTGGAAGTGCACGCCGATCCCGATCCGCTGCTGGCGGAGGCCGACGCCACGCGCATCGCGCAGGCCGTGGTCAACCTGGTGAACAACGCCGCGAAATTCACCCCGCGCGGCGGCCGCATCGTGGTGTCGTCCTGGCGCGATGGCGACAACGCCTGCGTCTGCGTGGCCGACAACGGCATCGGCATCGCGCCGGAACACCTGGGCGGGATCTTCGGCATGTTCTCGCAGGTGCAGAGCGCGCGCGAGCGCAGCCACGGCGGGCTGGGCATCGGCCTCGCGCTGGTGCGCGGCTTCGTCGAACTGCACGGCGGCAGCGTCCGCGCGCACAGCGGCGGCACCGGCAAGGGCAGCAAGTTCACCATCCGCCTGCCCTTGCTGCCCGGGCAGGTGGAGCGTGCGGTGCAGGCCGAGGCGGTCGGGGAGCGGGCGAAGCGCATGCGGCGCGTGCTGGTGGTCGACGACAACGAGGACGCCGCCCACAGCCTCGCATCGCTGCTGTCGCAGGATGGTCACGAGGTCCGCCTGGCGCTCGGCGGCGAGGAAGGCCTGCGCATCGCCTTCGCGTTCGAGCCCGAGGTCGTGCTTCTCGACATCGGCATGCCCGGGATGAACGGGCTGGAGGTGGCGCGCGAGCTGCGCCGGCAGGTGGGCTGGGAGGTCCGCATCATCGCCGTGACCGGCTGGGGCCAGGCGAGGGATCGCGAGCTGACGCGCGAGGCGGGCTTCGATTTCCACCTGACGAAGCCGGTGGATCGGGAGGAGCTGGAGGCGTTGTTGCTGGGGGAGATGCCGCGCGGGCCGGTGGCGGGCGAAGGCGCGGCGGTGCAGAGGCATTGATGCGACTTCGTCATTCCCGCGCAGGCGGGAAACCAGGGCTTTCCGACTCCAAAAGAACAAAGCGGCCCGCAGGCCGCTTTTGTCTTGGATGCCCTCGGTCCCCGCCTGCGCGGGGAGGACGGTCAGGCGTGGAACTTCACCACCAGCGGCACGATCAGCAGCGCCACGATGTTGATGATCTTGATCAGCGGGTTCACCGCGGGGCCGGCGGTGTCCTTGTAGGGGTCGCCCACGGTGTCGCCGGTCACGGCCGCCTTGTGCGCCTCGGAGCCCTTGCCGCCGTGGTGGCCGTCCTCGATGTACTTCTTGGCGTTGTCCCAGGCGCCGCCGCCGGTGCACATGGAGATCGCGACGAAGAGACCCGTGACGATCGTGCCCATGAGCAGGCCGCCCAGCGCCTTCGGCCCGAGGAGCAGGCCGACCACGATCGGCACCACCACGGGCAGCAGCGACGGAATCATCATTTCCTTGATGGCCGCCTTGGTCAGCATGTCGACGGCGACGCCGTATTCCGGCTTGGCCGTGCCTTCCATGATCCCGCGGATCTCGCGGAACTGGCGGCGGACTTCGACCACCACCGAGCCGGCGGCGCGGCCGACCGCTTCCATCGCCATGGCGCCGAACAGGTAGGGGATCAGGCCGCCGATGAACAGGCCCACGATCACCATCGGGTCCGACAGGTCGAAGCTGACCTGGCGGCCGTAGCTCTCCAGCTTGTGCGTGTAGTCGGCGAACAGCACCAGCGCGGCGAGGCCGGCGGAACCGATCGCGTAGCCCTTGGTCACGGCCTTCGTGGTGTTGCCCACGGCGTCCAGCGGGTCGGTGATTTCGCGCACCGAGGCCGGCATTTCCGCCATCTCGGCGATGCCGCCGGCGTTGTCGGTGATCGGACCGTAGGCGTCGAGGGCGACGACGATGCCGGCCATCGACAGCATCGAGGTGGCGGCGATCGCGATGCCGTACAGGCCGGCGAGCCAGTAGGCCGCGATGATCGCGGCGCAGACGCACAGCACCGGCCAGGCGGTGGAGCGCATGGACACGCCCAGGCCCGCGATGATGTTGGTGCCGTGGCCGGTGGTCGAGGCTTGCGCGACGTGCTGCACCGGGTGGTACTGCGTGCCCGTGTAGTACTCGGTGATCCACACCAGCAGGCCGGTGAGCAGCAGGCCGATGATGCAGGCGCCGAACAGCTTCATCTGGCTGCCGGAGGCCGCGATGGCGTTGTCGGGGATCAGCCACTTGGTGACGAAGAAGAAGGCGATCAGCGACAGCACGCCGGCGACGATCAGGCCCTTGTAGAGGGCCGGCATCACGTTCTTCATGCCGGGGGAGGCCTTGACGAAGAAGCAGCCGATGATCGACGCGATGATCGACACGGCGCCCAGCGCCAGCGGATACAGCACCGCGTTGACGGGAGCGGAGGCGACCAGCAGGGCGCCCAGCACCATGGTGGCGATCAGCGTGACCGCGTAGGTCTCGAACAGGTCGGCGGCCATGCCGGCGCAGTCGCCGACGTTGTCGCCCACGTTGTCGGCGATCACCGCCGGGTTGCGCGGATCGTCCTCGGGGATGCCGGCCTCGACCTTGCCCACCAGGTCGGCGCCGACGTCGGCGCCCTTGGTGAAGATGCCGCCGCCCAGGCGCGCGAAGATGGAGATCAGCGAAGCGCCGAAGGCCAGGCCGATCAGCGGGGTGAGCAGGGTGGCCAGCTTGACGTTCGGCGTGAGCTGGCCGTTGCCCATGAGGAACCAGGTGAAGACCGTGACGCCGATCAGGCCCAGGCCCACCACCAGCATGCCGGTGATGGCGCCGCCGCGGAAGGCGACGTCGAGCGCGGGGCCGATGCCTTGCGTGGCCGCCTGCGCGGTGCGCACGTTCGCGCGTACCGACACGTTCATGCCGATGAAGCCGCACGCGCCCGACAGGACCGCTCCGATGATGAAGCCGACGGCGGTCTGCCCGTCGAGGAAGATGCCGATGAGGATCGCCAGCACCACGCCGACGACGGCGATGGTGCGGTACTGCCGGCCCAGGTAGGCGGCTGCGCCGGCCTGCACGGCCGCCGCGATCTCCTGCATGCGGGGATTGCCGGGATCTTTTGCGAGGATCCAGCTGCGGGCCCAGAAGCCGTAGACCACGGCCGCGAGGCCGCAGACGAGCGCCAGGATCAGCGCCATGTTGCCATTCATCTGAAGTTTCTCCTGTCGATTCGTGAGTCTTTGCGGGGGCGCCAACGCCGCGGAGCCCCCGCTGCGTTGCTTCCTCGTGACTCCCCGAAGAGGAGGCGATTGGCCAACCGGCGCACTATACAGGCGTGCGCTTTACACACAAATGACTCGACGGGGAAAGCGTCGTGACACCAACTAAAATCAGGGTTTCTCCCGACCCCTTACTCCTCTCCCTTAGAACCAAACCATGTCGCTCGACGCAGTCACCCCCGGCAAGAACGTTCCCGACGCCTTCAACGTGATCATCGAGATCCCGATGAACGCGGACCCCGTGAAGTACGAAGTGGACAAGGAGACGGGCGCGATCTTCGTCGACCGCTTCATGAGCACCTCGATGCACTACCCGACCAACTACGGGTACGTGCCCAAGACCATCAGCGGCGACGGCGACCCGGTCGACGTGCTGGTGATCACCCCGGTGCCGCTGATCCCCGGCGTGGTGGTGACCTGCCGCCCGATCGGCATCCTGAAGATGCAGGACGAGGCCGGCGACGACGCCAAGGTGCTGGCCGTGCCCACCGACAAGATCCTGTCGATCTACACGCAGTGGCAGAAGCCGGAAGACCTGAACCCGCTGCGCCTGAAGACCATCTCGCACTTCTTCGAGCACTACAAGGACCTGGAGCCCGGCAAGTGGGTGAAGGTTCTGGGCTGGGAAGGCCCGGAGTCGGCGAAGCAGGAAGTGCTGGACGGGATCGCGAACTACAAGAAGGTGAACCCGAAGGGTTGAACCTCGTCACCCCCGCGGAGGCGGGGGCCCAGGGCGTCAGGCGTCGTGTCGAAACGGCGAGCGCGCCTCGAGATGCTCCATGTAGTTCCCGATCCCCCGCCCCTCGCGCGCCAGGAACTTCTCCACCGCATCCGCGAACCCCGGATGCGCCAGCCAATGCGCGCTGGTGGTCTTCACCGGCATCAGCGCCCGCGCCATCTTGTGCTCCCCCTGCGCGCCGCCTTCGAAGCGCTCGTAGCCGTTGGCGATGCACCAGGCGAGCGGCTGGTAGTAGCAGGCCTCGAAGTGCAGGCAGTCCACCCGCTCCAGCGCGCCCCAGTAGCGGCCGTAGGCGACCTTGCCTTCCAACCCGATCAGGCTGCAGGCAACGGGCTTGCCGTTCCGCTCCGCGAGGAACAGCAGCCAGTTGTTCGGCATCGCATGGGCCATGCGACGGAAGAACTCGCGGGTGAGATAGGGCGGGTTGCCGTGTTCGAGGTAGGTGCGCTCGTAGCAGCGGTAGAAGAAGTCCCAGTCCGGGCGCGTGATCGCGCTGCCCTGCGCGTGGCGGAACGCGACGCCGGCCTCCTGCACCTTGCGCCGCTCCTGCCGGATCTTCTTGCGCTTCTCCTGCGCGAGGCTCGCGAGGAAGGCGTCGAAGTCGGCGTAACCTTGGTTCATCCAGTGGAACTGCACCGTGTGGCGCAGCATCAGGCCGGCATCGCCGCAGGCCTGCACGTCGTCGTCATCACCGAACAGCAGGTGCCAGGACGACACCTTCTTCTTCCTGCACCAGGCCAGCACCGCCTGCACCAGCGCGGCGCGCGCCTTCGCATCGCGCGCGAGCAGGCGCGGGCCTGGCACCGGCGTGAAGGGAACGGCGGTGAGGGCCTTGGGGTAGTAGCGCAGGCCGTGCTGCTCGTAGGCGTTGGCCCAGGCCCAGTCGAAGACGTACTCGCCGTAGGAATGGCTCTTCACGTACAGCGGGCAGGCCGCCTGCAGTTCGTCGTCCCGCCAGAGGGTCAGGAACTGCGGCGACCAGCCCGTGTCGCGCGTGGCGCTGTCGCTGTCGTGCAGGGCCGCGAGGTATTCGTGCCGCATGAAGGGCGAGCCGCCCGCCATCGCGAGCAGCGCGTTCCATGCGCAGGCGTCCGCTTCCGACGGCGCGGCGAGCACCCGGGTGACATAATCGTTCGAGATGTCCGGCACGTCTGGTATGACACTCAAAATCTGTACGGCGCAGCTCAACGTCACCGTCGGCGACACGGTGGGCAACGCGCAAAAAATCATCGCCGCCGCCCGCACCGCCTACGCGCAGGGCGCCCGCCTCGTGGTCACCCCGGAGCTGTCGATCTGCGGCTATCCCGCCGAAGACCTGCTGCTGCGGCCCGCGTTCATGGATGCCTGCGATGATGCCGTGAAACTGGTGGCCCGCGAACTCGCGGGGTTGAAGGGCCTGCACGTCGTCGTGGGCCATCCCCACGGCACCGCGATCCGCGGCAAGTCGGTGGAAGTCCAGCAGCGCTACAACGCCGCCAGCGTGCTGTGCGAAGGCCGCGTGCTCGAGACCTACGCCAAGCGCGAGCTGCCCAACTACCAGGTGTTCGACGAGTACCGCTACTTCACGCGGGGGCAGGGCACCTGCGTGTTCCAGGTCGAAGGCATCAGCGTCGGCCTGATGATCTGCGAGGACGCCTGGTTCGCCGAACCGGCGCGGCTGGCGCGCGCTTCCGGCGCGCAGCTGATGGTGGTGCCGAACGCATCGCCCTTCCACGCCGGCAAGAGCGGCGAGCGCCTGGCGCGCATGGTGGACCGGGCGCAGGACGTCGACCTTCCTCTCGTGTACTCGCACCTGGTGGGCGGGCAGGACGAAGTGGTGTTCGACGGCGCTTCCTTCGCGGTGAACGCCGACGGCAGCCTGGCCGCGATCGCGCCGGCCTTCGTCGAGGACCTGTTCTACGTCGACGCCACGATCGACGGCGACCGCATCCAGCTCTCCGGCCCCAAGGCCAACCAGCCCGATGGCGAGGCGGAACTGTGGCACGCGCTGGTGATGGGCGTGCGCGACTACATCGGCAAGAACGGCTTCCCGGGCGTGCTGCTGGGCCTGTCGGGCGGCATCGACTCGGCGCTGGTGCTGGCGATCGCGGTCGACGCGCTCGGCGCCGACAAGGTGCGCGCGGTGATGATGCCGTCGCCGTACACGGCGAGCATCTC
Organism: Ramlibacter sp.; assembly: GCF_036383835.1. GTDB lineage: Bacteria > Pseudomonadota > Gammaproteobacteria > Burkholderiales > Burkholderiaceae_C > Ramlibacter. Next base: position 73,429 of record NZ_DASVNN010000012.1, on the reverse strand, counting down.
CTGGATCGACGCGGCGGAGATGTCCCGGCGGATGGGCGTGCGCTACGACGAGATCTCGATCAAGCCGATGTTCGAGTCCTTCAAGCAGGCGCTGGCGCAGGAGTTCGCCGGCAAGCCCGAGGACGCGACCGAGGAGAACATCCAGGCGCGCATCCGCGGCGTGCTGCTGATGGCGCTGTCGAACAAGTTCGGCAGCATCGTGCTGACGACCGGCAACAAGAGCGAGATGGCCACCGGCTACGCCACGCTGTATGGCGACATGGCGGGCGGCTTCGCGGTGATCAAGGACGTGCTCAAGACGGTGGTGTTCAAGCTCGCGCGCTGGCGCAACGCGAACGACCCCTACGGCACCGGCGGGAACCCGATCCCCGACCGCATCATCACGCGCCCGCCCAGCGCCGAACTGCGGCCCGACCAGGTGGACCAGGACAGCCTGCCGCCCTACGAGGTCCTCGACGCGATCCTCTCGCGCTACATGGAGAACGACCGCGGCATCGAGGACATCGTGGCGGAGGGCTTCGATCGCGCGGTGGTGGAGCGCGTCGCGCGCCTGATCCGCATCAACGAATACAAGCGGCGGCAGGCGCCGGTGGGCATCCGCGTGACGCACCGCAGCTTCGGCAAGGATTGGCGCTATCCTATTACCGGCAAGTTCAAGGCCTAGAACGAGAACATCATCCTGGAGAGCGCATGAAACAGATCACCGCCATCATCAAGCCGTTCAAGCTGGAGGAGGTCCGCGAGGGCCTTGCCGAATGCGGCGTGACGGGCTTGACGGTCACGGAGGTCAAGGGCTTCGGCCGGCAGAAGGGCCACACGGAGCTGTACCGGGGCGCCGAGTACATCGTGGACTTCCTGCCCAAGGTGAAGGTGGAAGTGGTGGTGAAGGACGACGAGGTGGACCGCTGCGTCGACGCGATCATCAAGGCCGCCCGCACCGGCAAGATCGGCGACGGCAAGATCTTCATCACCTCGGTGGAGCGCGTGGTGCGCATCCGCACCGGGGAACTGGACGAGTCGGCGGTCTGACGTTCCGTCATTCCCGCGGAGGCGGGAACCCAGGGCGCCCTGGATCCCCGCCTGCGCGGGGATGACGAAACGCTAGATCTCCGACGTATCCATCCCGCCCGGACTGCGCAACGCAGCCTCGACGATCTGCGGCAACAGCGTGCCCACATCGTTGCCCACCGTCAGCATGTCCATCTGCCAGTCGTTCATGAAGCCATGGCCGACGCTCTGGCGCAGGAAGGCCAGCAGCGGCGCGTAGTAGCCGTCCAGGTCCAGCAGCGCCACCGGCTTGCGGTGGAAGTCCAGCACCCGCCAAGTCCAGGCTTCGAAGAATTCCTCGAAGGTCCCCAGCCCGCCGGGCAGCGCCAGGAAGGCATCGGCGCGTTCGGCCATCAGGCTCTTGCGCTGGTGCATGTTGTCCACGACGTGCAGTTCGTCGCAATCCTGCTTGGCCCACTCGCGCTCCACCATCGAGCGCGGGATGACGCCGACGACGCGGCCGCCGGCGGCGAGCGTCGCATCGGCGAGGATGCCCATCGTTCCGTTGTTGCCGCCGCCGTAAACGAGCTGGCCGCCGTTCTGGCCGATCCAGCGGCCGACCGCGATGGCGGCGTCGGCGAACTTCGGCGTGGCGCCGGGGCGCGAGCCGCAATACACGCAGAGCGAGAACTTCGGGGTCATTTCAGCTGGGCGAAGAATTGGTAGAGCGCCGCGAGCCAGATGCCGAGGGCGAGCAGGACGGACAACAGCACGGCGCCGCTGCCCATGTCCTTGGCGCGCTTGGAGAGGTCGTGGCGTTCGGGGCCGATGCGGTCGATGGCCGCCTCCACCGCGGTGTTGAGGAGTTCGACCATCATCACCAGCAGGATCGAGCCGGCGAGCAGGGCCACTTCCACCCAGGTGCGGCCGACCCAGAAGGCGAGCGGGACGAACACGAAGGAGAACACGGCCTCGAGCCGGAAGGCCGGCTCGTCCCAGCCCGCGCGCAGTCCCTGCCAGGAATACATCGCCGCATAGCGCAGCCGGGTGAAACCGGTGCGCCCCTTCTGCTCGTTGACGTACTTGTCGATGGTTTGCTCGGGTGGCGTCATGCGCGGATTGTGGCGCGGACCGGTTCGGGCGCATCCACCAGCCGGGTCCCGGCCCAGGCGTCGTGCCAGAACTGCCGCTGCGGATGGAAGCGGCTGAGGAGTGCCCAGAAGGCGACCCAGCCGGCGAAGATGACCCCGAGCTCCGGCAAGGTGAAGTGGCGCGAAGCCAACGCGGCCAGCGGGGGCAGCACCCAGATCGCGCAAAAGACGTAACGCAGGAAGGCGCGGCCCTGGGTCAGCGGCCGGCCTTCGCGATCGACGATGGCGATGCGCCAGGTCTTCATCGGCAGCGTCTGCCCCCTGGACCAGAAGTAGGCGAAGTAGACGCCGAACACCGCGGCGATGAACAGCTGCAGCAGCCACTGGCGCGGATCGAGTCCGTGGCGCATCTGCGCCGCGACCGAGAACACGAGCGTGGCGATCAGCGCCACGGCGAACAGGATCAGCGCCTCGTACAGCCAGCACGCCATGCGGCGCCGCAGGCTGGGCGCGACCAGGGGAGCGGGAACGGTCAATTGGGTTGCGGCGGGGGCGGCTGGATCGGCGCGAGGCCCGGCTGCGGCAGCAGGGTGTTGCGATCGAGCTGGCCGGGGACCACGGCGATCTTGGCGGTGCTGTCCGGCTTCTTGGGCTTGGGGATCCTGGCGAGCTTCTGCTGCGGCACCGGCTTCAGCGCCGGGGCGGTGGGCGGCGGCGCGGGCTTGGCGGCGGCGGCGCCGGCGGCGAGCCTGCGCTTTTCCTCCGGCGGCAGGGCCTGGTAGGCCTCCCACTTGGCTTTCTTGTCGGTGGTCGGCACCGCCTTGCTTTCGGCGAAGTTCAGGCGGGCCTGGGTGCGCTGCTGCGGCGACAGCGCGGCCCATTCGGCCATGCGGCTGTGCAGGAGTGCCTGGTCCGACGGCGCCATGGTGGGGTAGTTGGCGGACAGGGCGATCCACTTGCGCTTGTGCGCCTCGCTCAGCGTGCGCCAGGTGGCGGCCAGCGGGGCCAGCGACTGCTGCTGCTGGGGATTGAGTCCCGCCCAGGTGGGCTGCGCCTCGGGCTTGGGCGCGGGGGCGTTGCGCACCTTGGCCGGGCGGATCGGCGCCTGGGTGGAGACGGAGGGGGCGATCTGGGCGCTGCGCGACGGCTGCGCCGTTGCCGGGGGCGCGGGGGCCAGCCCCGGCGGCACGGCTTGCGCCCAGGCCCAACCGGCGGCGGCGAGGAGCGTGCCGGCGATGGCCAGGTGCAGGCGGTGGGGCGGGGTCATGCCGGGCGCCTTGTCACTCGCGCCCGGATTGCTTCAGGAACTGGACGAAGCCCGGATCGGCATAGGCCGCCGGGGGCAGGTCGTCCGTCAGCAGGGCGGCATCGACTTCGGCGAGCTCGCTCGCCCGCTGGTCGCTCTGGACGGAGTGGATCGCGACGAGGCCCGCCGCCAGCACGACGAGCGGCAGCACCGAGGCGATGCGCGTGAACAGGCCGGGACGGCCGTCGCCGAGCGCCAGGGCCGCCGAACCTCCGCCGTTGCGCACGATCACCGGTGCAACGGCCGGGATCTTGCGGGCCTGCAGGGCACGCACGCGGGCGGCGCGCAGCCGCTCGCGCGCTTCGTAGGGCAGGGCGCTCGTTCCGGCGGACAGGCGGGCGGCCACCGACCGGCCGAACTGGTCGGCCAGGTCTTGCTTTCTCAGGTGGTCCGTGCTGGTCATAGTTGAATTCCCTTGGCCTTCAGTGCCTTGCTGAGGGCGGCGACCGCCCGGGAACAGTGCGTCTTGACACTGCCTTCCGAGCAGCCCATGGCCGCCGCCGTTTCGGCAACATCCATGTCCTCCCAGTAACGCATCAGAAACGCTTCCCGTTGACGGGCGGGCAATTCCATGATCTCGGCCTCGATCTCCCGCAGGATCTGCGCCCGCCGGGTGGCGTCTTCCGCGCTCTCGACCTGCTGTGACTTGTCGGACGAGTCATAAGTTTCCAGCAGGTCGAAATCCCCGTCCTCCGACGCGGATTCGAAGTCGCTCAGGTTCGAGAACAGCGCGTTGCGCGTCTTCTGGCGGCGGAAATAGTCCAGGGTGCAGTTGGACAGGATCCGCTGGAACAGCATGGGCAGCTCGTTGGGCGGCTTGTCCCCGTAGTGTTCGGCCAGCTTCATCATGCTGTCCTGGACGATGTCCAGGGCGGCTTCCTCGTCGCGCACGTGGTAGACGGTGCGCTTGAAAGCGCGTTTCTCGACGCTCAGCAGGAAGTCGGAAAGTTCGCGTTCGGTGGCCAAGGAGTCCCGCGGGCGGTGTCGTTGTTCGTAGTGCGCGGCAGGACGTGGCACTGCCGGACAGCCGGAAATTATGGCATCGCGCGGCCGGGGGGCTGGGCACTCTTCTGTTGCAGTGCGATAATGCGCCCGCAAGTCAAAAGGCAAACGAGCCCGGATCCGGCGAAGCGAAGCGCGCGCCCATGGCCCGGTGTTCTAAGTCCCGACGCAGCCTCACGAGGGCGGGCGAAGGGGCACCCCAAGGTTCGAATCGAAACCCGAAAGGTTGATCATGGAAATCTCCCGCACGGAGCTGAGCTCCGCGGCCGCCGTCCAGGGCGGCCCCTCGCAAGACCTTCGCGGCGCCGAAATCCTCGTCAAGTCCCTCCAGGCCGAAGGCGTGAAATACGTCTGGGGCTACCCGGGCGGCGCGGTGCTGCACATCTACGACGCCTTCTACAAGCAGGACACCATCCAGCACGTGCTGGTGCGCCACGAGCAGGCGGCGGTGCACGCGGCCGACGGCTATGCGCGCGCCACCGGCGACGTCGGCGTGGCCCTGGTGACGTCCGGCCCCGGCGTGACGAACGCGATCACCGGCATCGCCACCGCCTACATGGACTCGATCCCGATGGTGATCGTCACGGGGCAGGTCCCCACGGCGGCGATCGGCCTCGATGCGTTCCAGGAGTGCGACACCGTCGGCATCACGCGTCCCATCGTCAAGCACAACTTCCTGGTGAAGGACGTGCGCGACCTGGCCACGGTGATGAAGCGGGCCTTCCACATCGCCCGCAGCGGCCGTCCCGGCCCGGTGGTGGTGGACATCCCCAAGGACGTCTCGTTCAACAAGACCGCCTGGACCGGCTACCCGGACAAGGTGGAGATGCGCTCGTACAACCCGGTGCGCAAGGGCCACAGCGGGCAGATCCGCAAGGCGCTGCAGCTGCTGCTGGCCGCCAAGCGTCCCTACATCTACTCCGGCGGCGGCGTGGTCCTGGGCAACGCCAGCGAGGAACTGCGCACGCTGGCGAACCTGCTCGGCTTCCCCTGCACCAACACGCTGATGGGCCTGGGTGCCATCCCCGGCACCGACCCGAAGTTCCTGGGCATGCTGGGCATGCACGGCACGATCGAGGCCAACAACGCGATGCAGAACTGCGACGTGCTGCTGGCCGTGGGCGCGCGCTTCGACGACCGCGTGATCGGCAACCCGAAGCACTTCGGCTCCAGCGACCGCAAGATCATCCACATCGACGTGGATCCCTCCAGCATCTCCAAGCGCGTGAAGGTCGACATCCCGATCGTCGGCGACGTCAGGGAGGTGCTCGCCGAGCTGATCGCGCAGCTGAAGGAATCCGGCCAGAAGCCGGACCAGGGCGCGCTGGGCGGCTGGTGGGACACCATCGAGGGCTGGCGCAAGCGCGACTGCCTGCGCTACGACCGCGGCAACCGCGACGTGATCAAGCCGCAGCACGTGATCGAGACGCTGTGGAACATGACGAAGGACGTCGAGACCTACATCACGTCCGACGTCGGCCAGCACCAGATGTGGGCCGCGCAGTTCTACAAGTTCCCCGAGCCGCGCCGCTGGATCAACTCCGGCGGCCTGGGCACCATGGGCGTGGGCATCCCCTACGCCATGGGCATCAAGCTGGCCAAGCCGGAGTCCGAGGTGTACTGCGTCACCGGCGAAGGCTCGGTGCAGATGTGCATCCAGGAGCTCTCGACCTGCCTGCAGTACAACACGCCGATCAAGGTCATCTCCCTGAACAACCGCTACCTGGGCATGGTGCGCCAGTGGCAGCAGCTCGATTACGAGGGCCGCTACAGCCACAGCTACATGGACGCGCTGCCCAACTTCGTGAAGCTCGCCGAGGCCTACGGCCACGTCGGCATGCTGATCGAGCGGCCCGCGGACGTGGAACCGGCGCTGCGCGAGGCGCGCAAGCTGAAGGACCGCACCGTGTTCATGGACTTCCGCACCGACCCGACGGAAAACGTCTGGCCGATGGTGAAGGCCGGGCAGGGCATCACGGAGATGCTGCTCGGGTCGGAGGACCTGTAACCCAAGGCCGTCATTCCCGCGAAGGCGGGAACCCAGGGCGTTCAAGCTGCCCGCGCAGCGCGCAGTCCGGATGCCCTGGATCCCCGCCTCCGCGGGGATGACGAAAGCAAGACGAATCTATTGCCCGCCGAGCCTGGTGTTTACCGGCACCAGGGGAGGGCGGCGAAAAGAGGAATCGACGACATGAAGCACATCATTGCCGTGCTGCTCGAGAACGAGCCCGGCGCACTTTCCCGCGTGGTGGGCCTGTTTTCCGCCCGCGGCTACAACATCGAGTCGCTCACCGTGGCGCCGACGGAAGACCCGTCGCTGTCGCGCATGACGATCCAGACCGCCGGGTCGGAGGACGTCATCGAGCAGATCACCAAGCACCTGAACCGCCTGATCGAGGTGGTGAAGGTGGTCGACCTCACCGAGGGCAGCTACACCGAGCGCGAGCTCATGATGGTGAAGGTGCGCGCGGTGGGCAAGGAACGCGAGGAGATGAAGCGCATGGCCGACATCTTCCGCGGCCGCGTCATCGACGTCACCGACAAGAGCTACACCATCGAGCTCACCGGCGACCAGGCCAAGAACGACGCCTTCCTGCAGGCGATCGACCGCAGCGCCATCCTCGAGACGGTGCGCACGGGCGCCAGCGGCATCGGCCGCGGCGAACGGATCCTTCGCGTCTGAACGCATTTTTCCTGAAACGATTTCACCCCCCGGAGAGAACCATGAAGGTTTATTACGACAAGGACTGTGACCTGAGCCTGATCAAGGGCAAGACGGTCGCCATCATCGGCTACGGCTCGCAGGGCCATGCGCACGCGCAGAACCTGAACGACAGCGGCGTGAAGGTCGTCGTCGGCCTGCGCCAGGGCGGCGCTTCCTGGCCGAAGGTCGAGAAGGCCGGCCTGAAGGTCGCCGCCGTCGGCGAGGCCGTGAAGATGGCCGACGTCGTCATGATCCTGCTGCCCGACGAGCAGATCGCCACCGTCTACAAGAACGACGTCGAGCCGAACATCAAGCAGGGCGCCTCGCTCGCCTTCGCCCACGGCTTCAACGTGCACTACGGCCAGGTCGTGCCCCGCGGCGACCTCGACGTGTGGATGGTCGCCCCCAAGGCCCCCGGCCACACCGTGCGCAGCACCTACACCCAGGGCGGCGGCGTGCCCCACCTGGTGGCCGTGCATGCCGACAAGTCGGGCCGCGCCCGTGACCTGGCCCTGTCGTACGCGATGGCGAACGGCGGCGGCAAGGCCGGCATCATCGAGACCAACTTCCGCGAAGAGACCGAGACCGACCTGTTCGGCGAGCAGGCCGTGCTGTGCGGCGGCACCGTGGAACTGATCAAGGCCGGCTACGAGACGCTGGTGGAAGCCGGCTACGCGCCCGAGATGGCCTACTTCGAGTGCCTGCACGAGCTGAAGCTGATCGTGGACCTGATCTACGAAGGCGGCATCGCCAACATGAACTACTCGATCTCCAACAACGCGGAGTACGGCGAGTACGTCACGGGCCCGCGCGTCATCACCGAGGAGACCAAGAAGGTGATGAAGCAGGTGCTGAAGGACATCCAGACCGGCGAATACGCCAAGAGCTTCATCCTGGAAAACCGCGCCGGCGCCCCGACCCTGCAGTCGCGCCGCCGCCTGAACGCCGAGCACTCCATCGAGGTGGTGGGCGAGCAGCTGCGCGCGATGATGCCCTGGATCAAGAAGAACAAGCTGGTCGATCAGACCCGTAACTAAACCCTGTCATCCCCGCGCAGGCGGGGATCCAGAGCGTTGGAGAAAGCCCGCAGTGCGGGCTTTTTCTTTGGGAGCCCTGGGCCCCCGCCTTCGCGGGGGTGACGGGGGGCGTGGCCGGTCGCCTACACTTGCCGGATGCACGACGGACACGAAGACGAGATGCCTGCCGAGGGAGTGGTGGTGCGCAAGCGCCGCAAGGGCATCTACATCCTGCCGAACCTCTTCACGCTGGCCGCGCTGTTCGGCGGCTTCTACGCCATCGTGATGGCCATGAACGGCCGTTTCGACCTCGCCGCCATCGGCGTGTTCAGCGCCATGGTGCTGGACAGCCTCGACGGGCGCGTGGCCCGCATGACCAACACGCAGAGCGCCTTCGGCGAGCAGATGGACTCGCTCTCCGACATGGTGTCCTTCGGCGCCGCGCCGGCGCTGATCGCCTACGAATGGGCGCTCAAGGGCCTGGGCCGCTGGGGCTGGATCGCCGCCTTCGTCTACTGCGCCTGCGCCGCGCTGCGGCTGGCGCGCTTCAACGTCAACACCGGCGTGGTCGACAAGCGCTACTTCCAGGGCCTGCCTTCGCCGGCGGCCGCGGCGCTGGTGACGGGCTTCATCTGGATCATGACGGAGTCGGCGGTGAAGCCCTACGACGTGCCGTGGGTGATGTTCGGCGTGGCGCTGTACGCGGGCCTGACCATGGTCACCAACGTGCCGTTCTACAGCTTCAAGGACATCCAGATGAAGAAGAGCGTGCCCTTCGTGGTGATCGTGCTGATCGCCCTGGGCATCGCCGTCATCAACATCCACCCGCCGATCGTGCTGTTCGGCCTGTTCGTGGTCTACGGCCTCTCCGGCTACGTCCTGTATTTCTGGCGCAAGGCGCGCGGCGAGCGCGCCAGCGTGATCAGCACGTCCACCGAAGAGCCCGAGGAGAGCGGCCTGCACCGTTGAACGTGATCCCCGCGGATGGCGGGGATCCGGAGCATCCAGGAAAGCCCTGGGTTCCCGCCTCCGCGGGAATGACGGAATTTTCTGTGCTACATTGAACCCATGAACCGCATCGCGCTGGCCCTACTGCTGCTAATCCCCCACGGGCGGAGACGGTAGCGCGCACGCGTAGAAGATTCCCGGATCACGGCCCGTTTGCACCAGCAGCGGGCCGTTTTTTATTGGGGCTGCTGGCGCCCAACCCCCCCGAAGCGAGACACGACCATGCCGATGTTGAAGAACCCCGCCAGCAAGTACCGCCCCTCCGCGCCCGTGCGCCTGGCGGACCGCCGCTGGCCGGACGCCGTGATCACGAAGCCCCCCGTGTGGTGCAGCGTCGACCTGAGGGACGGCAACCAGGCGCTGATCGAGCCGATGGACATCCCGCGCAAGCTGCGCATGTTCGAGGCGCTGGTGGACATCGGCTTCAAGGAGATCGAGGTGGGCTTCCCCTCGGCGTCGCAGGTGGAGTTCGACTTCCTGCGCAGGCTGATCGACGAGGACCTGATCCCGCGCGACGTGACGATCCAGGTGCTGACGCAGGCACGCGAGCCCCTGATCCGCCGCACCTTCGAGGCGCTGCAGGGGGCCCGCCGCGCGATCGTCCACCTGTACAACGCCACCGCGCCCGTGATGCGCAAGGTGGTGCTGGGGCTGGACGAGGACGGCATCGTGGAACTCGCCACCGCCAACGCGCGCCTGTTCCAGGAACTCGCGGCGCAGCAGCCGCAGACCGATTGGGTCTTCCAGTACTCGCCCGAGATGTTCTCGGGCACCGAGCTCGCCTTCGCCAAGCGCGTGGTCGACGCGGTGACGGAAGTCTGGCAGCCGACGCGCGAGCGCAAGTGCATCGTCAACCTGCCGTCGACGGTGGAGCACTCCACGCCCAACATCTTCGCCGACCAGATCGAGTGGATGCACCGCCACCTGGCGCGCCGCGATGCCATCGTGCTGTCGGTCCATCCGCACAACGACCGCGGCACGGGCACCGCCGCCGGCGAGTTCGCGATCATGGCCGGCGCCGACCGTCTCGAAGGCTGCCTGTTCGGCAACGGCGAGCGCACCGGCAACCTCGACCTGGTGAACGTGGCGCTCAACATGTACAGCCAGGGCGTGGACCCGGGCCTGGACTTCTCCGACATCGACGAGATCCGCCGCACCGTGGAGCACTGCAACCAGCTGCCGGTGCATCCGCGCCATCCCTACGTCGGCGACCTCGTCTACACCTCCTTCTCCGGCTCGCACCAGGACGCGATCAAGAAGGCCTTCGCCGCGCGCAGGGAAGGCGAGCTCTGGGACATGCCTTACCTGCCGATCGACCCGAAGGACCTGGGCCGCAGCTACGAGGCGGTGATCCGCGTCAACAGCCAGTCGGGCAAGGGCGGCATCTCCTACCTGCTGGAAGCCGAGTACGGCCTGGAGCTGCCGCGCCGCCTGCAGATCGAGTTCAGCCAGGTGGTGCAGGGCGTGATGGACGCGAGCGGCAAGGAACTCTCTGCGCAGGACCTGTGGGCACTGTTCCAGCGCGAGTACAAGCTGGGCGCCGCTTCGGTGGCGCACCAGGTGCTGGAGCAGGGCGCCGGGGCGAGCGGGGAGCTCGTCACGCTCGCCGCCGACGTGGACCTCGGCGGGCGCAGCATGGCCGTGCGCGGCGCCGGCAACGGCCCGATCGACGCCTTCGTCGAAGGCCTGAGCCAGGTCACCGGCGAAACGATCCGCGTGCTCGACTACCATGAGCACGCGATCGCCTCCGGTGCGGATGCGCGCGCCGTCGCCTACCTGGAACTGCGCGTCGGCGACCGCACGCGCTTCGGCGTGGGCATGGATTCCAACATCGTCTCGGCTTCGCTGAAGGCGATCGTCTCCGGCCTGCAGCGCGCCGGGCTGGCCACCGAGCAAGAGGAAAAGACATGGCAGACCAACTGATCATCTTCGACACGACGCTGCGCGACGGCGAGCAGTCGCCCGGCGCGTCCATGACCAAGGACGAGAAATTGCGCATCGCGCGCCAGCTCGAGCGGCTGAAGGTCGACGTGATCGAGGCCGGCTTCGCGGCCAGCTCCAACGGCGACTTCGAGGCCGTGCAGGCGATCGCCCATGCGATCAAGGACTCGACGGTGTGCTCGCTGTCGCGCGCCAACGACCGCGACATCTCGCGGGCCGCCGAGGCACTGAAGGGCGCGAGCCGCGCCCGCATCCACACCTTCATCGCCACGTCGCCGCTGCACATGGAGAAGAAGCTGCGGATGACGCCCGAGCAGGTGCTGGAGCAGGCGAAGCAGTCGGTGCGCTTCGCGCGCAACCTGTGCGCCGACATCGAGTTCTCGCCCGAGGACGGCTACCGCAGCGAGGTCGACTTCCTCTGCCGCGTGCTGGAAACGGTGATCAAGGAAGGCGCGACCACGATCAACGTGCCCGACACGGTCGGCTACGCCGTCCCCGAGCTGTACGGGAACTTCATCAAGACGCTGCGCGAGCGCATCCCGAACTCCGACAAGGCGGTCTGGTCGGTGCACTGCCACAACGACCTCGGCATGGCGGTGGCCAACTCGCTGGCCGGCGTGAAGATTGGCGGCGCGCGCCAGGTGGAGTGCACCATCAACGGCCTCGGCGAGCGCGCGGGCAACTGCTCGCTGGAAGAGATCGTCATGGCCGTGAAGACCCGCAGGGACTACTTCGGGCTGGACGTCGGGATCGACACCAAGCACATCGTGCCCGCCAGCCGCATGGTCAGCCAGACCACCGGCTTCGTGGTGCAGCCGAACAAGGCCGTGGTGGGCGCCAACGCCTTCGCGCACGCGAGCGGCATCCACCAGGACGGCGTGCTCAAGGCGCGCGACACCTACGAGATCATGCGGGCGGAGGACGTCGGCTGGTCGGCCAACAAGATCGTGCTGGGCAAGCTGTCGGGCCGCAATGCCTTCAAGCAGCGCCTGCAGGAGCTGGGCGTGCAGCTGGAGAGCGAGGCCGACATCAATGCCGCCTTCACCAAGTTCAAGGAGCTCGCCGACCGCAAGAGCGAGATCTTCGACGAGGACATCCTGGCGCTGGTCAGCGACGAAGCTGTAACGCACGAACAGGAAACCTATCGCCTTGTCTCGCTGCGGCAACACAGCGAGACCGGCGAGCGGCCGCATGCCGAGGTGGTTTTCACCGCCGACGGCAAGGAGGTGCGCGGCGAGTCGGACGGCAACGGCCCGGTCGACGCCTCGCTCAAGGCGATCGAAACCCTGGTGCAGAGCGGCGCCGAGATGGTGCTGTATTCCGTGAACGCCATCTCGGGCTCCACCGAGAGTCAGGGAGAGGTGACCGTCCGTCTCCAGAACTCGGGCCGCGTGGTCAACGGGGTCGGCGCGGACCCGGACATCGTGGTCGCGTCGGCGAAGGCGTACCTCAGCGCGTTGAACAAGCTCCGCAGCAAGGTCGAACGGGTCGCGGCGCAGGGTGGAGGCAACGTATAGGGTTACTACGGATACTCTGACTCGGCCGTGAAGTTACCTTCGTAAGTCCTTGATTTTTGTAACTTTACCCACACGAGGTACACGGCCGAAGTACACTGCGTTTCCGGATGTCAGTTGTTTCCTACATCCGTGCGCTGTTGCCAGGAGTATCCGAACTTGAATCGAGTTGTTCACACCATCGCGCTGAGTCTCCTGGCGCTGGCTCTCGCGCCGGCCAGTGCAGAGGCCGGCACCGGCAAGCGCGCCGCCAAGCAGGAAAGCACCAGCGTGGTGAAGCGTGCCCGCGTGAGCAAGAGCTTCGTCGCGAAACAGTCGCGCCGCGCTTCGATCATCCGCCTGGCCCCCGCGAAACCTTCCTTCGGCCAGCTCGCCGGCCTGCATTCGACGCAGGATGAACTGGAGCTGAAGTCCAGCGTCGCGCTCGTGATCGACCAGGACACGCAGCAGGTGCTGCTGTCGAAGAACGATTCCGCCGTGCTGCCCATCGCTTCCATCACCAAGCTGATGACGGGCCTGGTCGTCAGCGAGGCCAAGCTGCCGATGGACGAGCAGATCACCATCGGCCAGGACGACGTCGACACCGAGAAGGGCAGCAGCTCGCGCCTGCGCGTGGGCACCACGCTGAGCCGCGGCGAGTTGATGCACCTGGCGCTGATGTCCAGCGAGAACCGCGCCGCGCACGCGCTGGGCCGCTCCTACCCGGGCGGCCTCAACGCTTTCGTCGAGGCGATGAACTCGCGCGCCAAGCTGCTGGGCATGAACGACACCAAGTACGTCGAGCCGACCGGCCTGTCCAGCCGCAACCAGTCCAGCGCGCAGGACCTCGCGCGCCTGGTGGCCTTCGCCGCACAGGACAAGATGCTCAGCGAGCTGTCCACCTCGCCCGGCCACGAAGTCGAGATCGGGCGCCGCACGCTCGCCTTCCACAACACCAACCGCCTGGTGAAGAACCCCAACTGGGAAATCGGCCTGCAGAAGACCGGCTACATCTCGGAAGCGGGCCAGTGCCTGGTGATGCAGGCGAAGGTCGCGGGCCGCAAGCTGATCATGGTGTTCCTCGACTCCGCCGGCAAACTGAGCCGCATCGGCGACGCCGAGCGCGTGCGCCGCTGGGTGGAAACGCATGCGCCGAACGGCGTCGTGCCGTCGAACGGGAACACGCTGATCCGCCAGGTCAGCGGCTGACCGTCGCGTCATTCCCGCGCAGGCGGGACCCGGGGATTCCAAGCAAAGCGGCCATCCGGCCGCTTTGTGTTTTTCCGATGCGCTGGGTTAGCATCGTTACAGCCATGTCGCGATCCGAACCGGCCCAGCTGCGCTACCGGAATCTGCAACCGGGAGATGCGGCGCCGTGGTTCGAGCAGGCCTCGACGACCAACCCCAGGTACAAGTTCGACACGGCGGCAGGCCGGTACATCCTGATGTGCTTCTTCGGCACCGCCGGGGATGCGGCGGGCCGCGCCGCGATCGAGGCAGTGCAGGCCCATCGGCAGCTGTTCGACGACACGCATGCATGCTTCTTCGGCATCAGCGCCGATCCCGAGGACCGGTCGGCGGCACGGGTGCGTGGGGAGCTGCCCGGGATCCGCTATTTCTGGGACTTCGACTGCCGCGTGGCCGGCCTCTTCGGAGCGGTGCCCGGGGACGTCGAGAATCCGAAGCCCCACTTCAGGCGGCTCTGGTTCGTGCTCGATCCCAACCTGCGCGTTCGCGCCGTGTTCCCCTTCGACGCGGACGGCGGCGCGCCAGCACAGGTCTTCGAGTACCTCCGCGCGCTTCCGCCGGTGTCGGCCTACCCGGGCTTCGAGGTGCAGGCACCGATCCTCACCATCTCCAACGTGTTCGAACCGGAGTTGTGCCGGCACCTGATCGACCTCTATGAGCGAAACGGAGGCGCGGACAGCGGGTTCATGCGCACCGTCGAGGGCAAGACCGTGCTCGTCAACGACCACCGACACAAGGTGCGCAAGGATTACCTCATCGAGGACGAAGGCCTCATGGCCGCCCTGCAGGGCCGGTTCGCGCGGCGCGTGCGGCCGGAGATCGAGAAGATCCACTTCTTCCAGGCCACGCGGATGGAGCGTTTCATCGTGTCCTGTTATTCGGCGGAAGACGGCGGCCATTTCCGGCCCCACCGCGACAACACCACGATGGGCACGGCGCACCGCCGCTTCGCCGTCACCATCAACCTCAATGCCGCGTTCGACGGCGGGGAGCTCGCGTTTCCCGAGTACGGTCCGCGCGGCTACAAGCCGCCGCCCGGGACGGCGATCGTCTTTTCCTGCTCGCTGCTGCATGCCGTGTCGCCGGTCACGGCGGGGCGCCGGTTTGCGTTCCTGCCGTTCCTGTACGACGACGAAGCGGCCGCGCTGCGCGAAAGGAACAGCAGCTTCCTGCTGGGGGCCGGCCGCGACTACCGGGCGGCGAGGACGTAGGCGGGCTTCAGGCCGCCAGCCGCTGCGCCGGCGACTTGTATCCCAGCGCCGTCGAGATCTCCTGGGCCGTCGCCTGCAGCTTCACCAGCCAGTTCTCGTCGAGGCGATCGGCCGGCGCGGAGATCGACAGGCCCGCGATCAGCTTGGCCTGGTCGTCGTAGATGCCCGCGGCCATGCAGCGCACGCCGAGTTCCAGTTCCTCGTTGTCGCGGGCGATGCCGTACTGGCGCGCCTTGGCCAGTTCGCGCTCGAGGATGGGCAGCTGCGTGATGCTGTTCTTGGTGTGGCCCGCGAGGCCCGTGCGCGTCGCATAGGCGCGCACGCGCTGTGCGTCGTCGGCGGCCAGGAACAGCTTGCCGGTGGAGGTGAGGTGCAGCGGCGCGCGGCCGCCGATCGCGCGCACCACCTGCATGCCGGAGCGCTCGCTGTAGGCGCGCTCGACATACACGATCTCGTCGCCCTGGCGCACGCTGAGGTTCACCGGCTGCTGGATCTGCCGGTGCAGTTCGCGCATCGGCGAGAGAGCGGCGTCGCGCACGTTGAGGCGGGCCTTCACCATGTTGCCGAGTTCCAGCAGGCGCATGCCGAGCCGGTAGCTGCCCGCCTCGGGCCGGTCCACGAAGCGGCCGGTGGCGAGGTCGTTGAGGATCCGGTGCGTCGTCGAGGGATGCAGGCCCGTCTTCTCGCTGATCTCCTTGAGCGAGATCGCTTCCTCGCGCGAAGCCAGCACGTCGATCAGCGCGAACATGCGCTCGATCACCTGGATGGTGGGCGTGGCCGGGGCGTGGGGGTCGGTTTTTCGCATGGCGGTTTTTCCTCGTCCGCCATTTTACCTGGTGAAAAGAGCCCGGCCAGTTCCGGGTGCATTCCGCAGCGCCGGCCTCAGGAATGGCCGGGCTTCCACTCGCCGTCGACCAGCACTTCGTGCGGGTGGAAGCGGGCCTTGTAATTCATCTTGGGACTCTCGCCGATCCAGTAGCCCAGGTACACGTGCGGCAGCTTCAGCCGCCGGGCCTGGTCGATCTGCCACAGCACGCTGTAGGTGCCGTAGCTCGCGTCCGAGGTCGGCTCGTAGAAGGTGTACACGGCGGAGATGCCGTCGTTGAGCACGTCGAGGATGGACACCATGCGCAGCGGCCCGGTGCTGCCGTCCGCCAGCTTCTCGCGGAATTCCACGAGCCGCGAGTTGACCCGGCTCTGCAGCAGGAACTGCGTGTACTGGTCGATGCTGTCGTGGTCCATGCCGCCGCCCGCATGGCGGCCCGTCTGGTAGCGCAGGTACAGGTGGTAGTGCTCCGGCACGAAGCAGAGCTTGAGCACGCGCGCCTGCAGGTGCTCGTGCTGCTTCCATGCGCGGCGCTGGCTGCGCGTCGCGCCGAACGCATCGACCACCACGCGCAGCGGCACGCAGGCGCGGCAACCGTCGCAATAGGGCCGGTACGTGAACATGCCGCTGCGGCGGAAACCGCTGGTGACCAGGTCCGAGTACGCGTCGTTGTGGATCAGGTGGCTGGGCGTGGCCACCTGGGAGCGGGCCTGCTTGCCCGGAAGATAGCTGCACGGGTAAGGCGCCGTTGCGTAGAACTGCAGCGTCTGGAGCGGGAGGTCCTTGAGGTGCGTCACGCGCTTCGGGGGTCCGGCAGGATTGCGTTCCAGTATACGGGCTCGAATCGCCACGGAGCAGGGGGTCGGCGCGCCTGCAAGGCGACTTGTTGAACAAATTCCGCCCTGGGGATCTCGCGCGCGCCGAGCGAGGCGAGATGCCGCGTGTTCTGCTGGCAGTCGATCGCGGGGACCTCGTGCGCGCGCGACCACGCGACCAGCGCGGCGAGCGCGATCTTCGACGCATCGGGCACGTTCGTGAACATCGACTCGCCGAACACGGCGCGGCCCAGGACCACGCAGTAGAGGCCGCCCGCGAGCTGTCCGTCGATCCAGGTCTCGACGCTGTGCGCGAAGCCCGCGCGGTGGAAGGCGCGGTAGGCCTGCACCATGGCCGGCACGATCCAGGTGCCGGACTGGCCGGGCCGGTCGCTGGTGGCGCAGGCCTGGATCACCGCGTCGAAGTCGCTGTCGAACCGGATCTCGCAGCGAGGATCCGCGGCGAAGCGCGCGATCGTCTTGCGCAGCGACCGGTGCAGCCTGAACTCGCCGGTGGACAGCACCATGCGCGGGTCCGTGCTCCACCACAGGATGGGCTGGCCTTCGCTGAACCAGGGGAAGATGCCGCGGGCGTAGGCGCGCTGCAGGCTGTCGACGTCGAGCGCGCCGCCGGCGGCCAGCAGTCCGGGGGCCGGCTGCTTCTGGTCCCAGGCGTGGGTGGGATCGGGGAAGGGGTCGCCGGGTTGGAGCCAGGGCAGGTGCATCGTCGAAACGCGGATCGCTCGCCCATTGTGCCTGCCGCCCGCCAGGTCGGTCGCCGGCGGGCGTACCCGGCAGCGGGCCGACTACGCAAGGCGAAGGCGGAATCCGACAAGGTGGGCCGCACCCGCATCCCACGATGGCCGCTCGTTGCGTGAAGGAATGGCGATGCCGGAGATCCAGCGCGAAGGCCGTACCGAGACCCCCACGACCATGATGGCCTGGGGCATCCCGTCCAGCGATCCGGCCGAAAGCGGCGTCGAAGCCGCCGCGGTCTGGCTCACCGGAGGCGCGGGCCTGCTGCTGTGGACCGCGCTCGCATTCCTGCTCACGACCGCCTGAATTCCCTGCGTCCCCGGTGGGCCAATAAAAAAGCGGGGCCTGTACCGGAGCTCTGTGACACACTGCCGGTGTCGAGCTTGCGTATGCGCCAGTCCCCCTTCCATCCGCCCCATTCCCGCCTGCTGCCCGAAGGCCGCCGCTGGGGCTTTGGCGCGCACAGCGTGTTGCCCTATCTCGCGGCGCTGCTCGACGCGCGCGCGGCCGAGGCCGAGGCCGCCGCCTCGATCCGCAATCCGGTATTCCCGCAGATGGAAAAGGCGTTGCGCGAACTGCGCTCGCGGCACTAGCCTCCTGTCCTGCCGCCCCTTTCGCGGCATCGCAAGGAGGCCCCCATGGCTCAATGGCGCAAGGGCTCCCCGGGCGAGGTCTACTCCCCGGAGGAAATCAACGAGCGGCTCCAGGCCGAGCTGCCCACCTGGTATTTCGAGGACGGCTGGATCCGCCGCAAGTTCAAGACCGGCGGCTGGAAATCCACGCTGATGGTGGTGAACACCGTGGGGCACCTGGCCGAGGCGGCATGGCATCACCCCGATCTCACGGTGTCCTATGCCTTCGTCATCGTCAAGCTGGTGAACCACGCCGCCAAGGGCGTCACCGACCGCGACTTCGAACTCGCGCGCAAGATCGAGGAGGTGGTGATGTGGCAGCCGGGGCGGCAGGAAGGCTCCGCGCTGGAAGGCACGCCCGACGATCCGCGCTTCAAGTACGTCAAGTACGACTGAGGCGCCGACCCTCAGCGCGGCGTCGCCGGGGCGAAGAGGCAGCTCTTGCGGGCCTGTGCCTGCAGCTGCCGGAACTTGCGGATCTGGACCTGCAGCGCATCGACGTCGCGGATGTACGAGCCGCGCTCGCCGCCGATGCTGGCCGCATTGGTGGCCGTGCTCATGGACTCGTACTGGTCGAAGGGCACCTCGCGCGCGATCGCGTCGAGCACGCAGGAGCACTTGTTCAGCATCTCGTAGTGCCCGCCGGGAAACTCGCGCATGCAGGCCTCGACGTAGAGGACGCGTTCGGCCGTCGGGTAGTCGTGGGCCTGGACCCATGCGGGGGCCGCCAGCATCGCGGCGGCGATCCAGTGCAGGCGTGTCATGGCGGAGGCTCCTCGAGCGACAGGGTGCGCCGGGCGAGCGCAGCGGCGCCGGCCGCGGGGCCGGGCAGGGTCGCACTCAGCTGGTAGACGCCGCCCGGCACGGCGTCGGACAGCACGAAGGCGTACTCGGTGGCGGCCTGGCCCATGAAGCGCTCGCGGTAGGGATCGCCCGCGAACGGGGCCACGCGGACGATTCGCGCCGGCACCGATTGCCCGCGCCAGCGGATGGTGCCGTCGCTGACGGTCGCCGCGTCGGCGAGCGCCAGCCGGATGCGCCGGCGGAAGTGGGCGGCCTGGCCCTTCGTCGTGCGCTCGAGCCGCCGCACCTCGCCTTCGAGGAAGTACAGCAGCACCGGGTTCGCGCGCGCGTCCGGGATCCCGGGCAGCTTCACCGCACGGGCGCCGGAGAGATAGTCGCCGTCGATATTGCAGCAGCGGCCGCGGGCACCGGCGGCCAGGGTCAGCACGGCGCGGTCGTTCACGTCCGGCTGCCCTTCTGCCTCTTCCACGTACCGGTAGCCCAGCGACCCCGGACTGCGGCTGGCGCGCAGGTGGTCGTGCACGAAGAGCAGGCGCTCCGCCTCCGAGGGCGGCGGTGGCTGCGTCGCGGGCGGGTCCATCGCGCCGGCCAGCGGAACGGCCGCCGCGAGCAGGACCCCGGACCAGCGTGCGGAATGCCGCGCGGCGGTCATGCTTCGGCCTACCTGCCGGCCGTCGCGGCCGGCTCCGGCACCATCGGCACGCCGTAGTCGCGCAGGATCGTGAGGATCTCCTCGCGGTGCCTGGCGAGCAGGCCCTCGACCTGCTGCTTCCACTGCGGCTCGCCGTGGCGCACGCCCATCGCGATGGCGTACTCGAACGGCAGCCCGGGCTCCGACTTCATGGGGGCGAGGACCAGCTCGGGCGAGCGGATGCGCCTGGCGAAGTAGCCCGCGATCGGCCCCCACACGATCGCCGCGTCGATCTTCCCCTGCGCGAGGTCGCGCTCGATGACCTGGCCCGGATACTGGTCCGGGTCCGGGCTCATGATCGGGTAGGGCACGCCGCGATCGACCAGGCCATGCAGGGCCAGCCAGCGCGACGCCGGCGAGCGGTCGTAGACGCCGATGCGCAGCGTGCGCAGCTTCTCGGGCGGCAGCGCGAGCAGGTCGTCGGAGGTGCGCACGCCGTCCAGGCCCTTGCCCTTCGCGTACACGAGCGCGTAGGTCGAGCGGTAGTACGGCTTCGTCACCGCGACCTGGTCGAATTCGGCCGGCACGCCCAGCACCACGTCGCAGCGATAGTCTTCGCCGGGGAGGCGATAGCGCAGCGTGTTGCGGACGAAGGCCAGCCGGTTGGGGAAGGAGAAATACGCGAGCGGCAGTCCGAGGTCGCGCGCGAACAGTTCCGCGATCCTGTTCTCGAAGCCTTCGCCCTGCAGGTTGGAGAAGGGCAGGTTGTTCGGGTCCTGGCAGACCCGGAAGACGGAGCGCGCCGGCGGTTCCGCCGCGGCCTGGGCGTGCGCGGTGCCGGCGGGCCAGGCCAGCGCGGCGAACAGCAGTGCCGCAAGGCCGCGCGCGGTCATGATCCCGCGCCCGGCATCGGTTCGACGCGGGCGCGCGTGATGGCGCCGTCCGAGCGCCCCTTCAGGTACGCATACAGCGCATCCAGGTTGTCCATCACCGTCTGGTTGGCCGAGAAGGCGATCATCCCCTTGTCCTGGCGGCCGTCGCGCACGACCTTGACGAAGTCCTCCTTGCTCAGCGTCTTCAGGCTGGCGATCAGGGACGGGCCGACCGAGCCTTCCTGGTTGGCGCCGTGGCAGCGGTCGCAGGCCGCGGCGCGCCAGGTGCGAAAGCCGGTCATGGTGACGGGGTCGACCTTGTAGCCGTCGACCACCTTGTACGGTTTCTGGTCCTGGGCCCACGCGCCGCCCGTGGCCAGTGCCACGAACAGCGCGGTGAACAGCAGGCCGCGGGCCATCGGGGCCATCAGTTCGGCAGCGTGAAGACGGTCAGCGATCCGCCCAGTTCTGTGTACTGGTTCAGCTCGCGGTAGCCGCCGACCGCGCCGAGGCCGTCGGTGTCCTTCTCCAGGCCCGCCGCCATGCCGATGCCGGCCCAGCCGCCGATGCCGGAGAACACGCCCACGTACTGCTTGCCCTTGTGCTCGTACGTGAACACGTTGCCGATGATGCCGGAGGGCGTCTTGAACTTGAACAGTTCCTTGTTGATGTTCTTCGCATCGACGCACTTCATGTAGCCTTCCAGCGTGCCGTAGCAGGAGAGCCCGCCGGCGGTGTTGAGCGCACCGCTCCAGACGGAGAACTTCTCGGCCTTCGTCTGGACGACCTTGCCCGTGCCGGCGTCCCAGGCGATGTAGTTGCCCATGCCGCCATGGCTGCCCGGCGCCGGGAACATCGACAGCGTCGCGCCGACGTAGGGCTGGCCCGCGGTGTATTCGACCTTGAACGGCTCGTAGTCCATGCAGACGTGGTTGGTCGGCACGTAGAACAGCTTCGTGTTCGGGTCGAACGAGGCCGGCTGCTGGTCCTTGCTTCCGAGCGCCGCGGGGCAGATGCCCTTGGTGTTGTGGTCGGGGCCGCCGGCGGCCGTCGAGTACTGCTTCACCACCTGTGGCCGCCCGCTCTTCATGTCGACGTGGGTCGCCCAGTTCACCTTCGGGTCGAACTTCTCGGCCACCAGCAGCTCGCCGCTGATGCGGTCGAGCGTGTAGCCGAAGCCGTTGCGGTCGAAGTGCACCAGCGCCTTGCGCGGCTGCCCCTTGACGTTGATGTCCGCCAGGATCATCTCGTTGATGCCGTCGAAGTCCCACTCGTCGTACGGCGTCATCTGGTAGACCCACTTCGTCATGCCGGTGTCGACGTCACGCGCGAAGATCGTCATCGACCACTTGTTGTCGCCGGGGCGCTGCGCCGGGTTCCAGGTCGACGGGTTGCCGGTGCCGTAGTACATCAGGTTGGCCGCCTTGTCGTAGCTGAACCAGCCCCAGGTGGTGCCGCCGCCGATCTTCCACTGGTCGCCCTGCCAGGTCTTCAGCGAAGAGTCCTTGCCGACCGGCGCCATCCTGCCGTCGGTCCAGGTCATGGTCTTCTCGGGGTCGACCAGCATCTCGGCGTCCGGTCCGGTGCTGTAGCCCCGCCAGACCTGCTTGCCGGTGTTGATGTCGTACGCGGTGATGTAGCCGCGCACGCCCCATTCGCCGCCGCTGATGCCGGTGATGACCTTGTCCTTGAAGACGTGCGGCGCATTGGTGTTGACCGCGCCCACCTTCGGGTCGCCGTTCTTCACCGACCACACGGGCTTGCCGGTCTTCGCGTCGAGCGCGACCAGCATGCTGTCGGCCTGCTGCAGGAAGACCTTGCCCTCGGCGTAGGCCAGGCCGCGGTTGACGGTGTCGCAGCACATCTGCGGGATCACGGCGGGATCCTGCTTGGGCTCGTACTTCCACAGCAGCTTCTGCGTGTTCAGGTCGAGCGCGAACACCTTGTTCGGGAACGGCGAGTGCAGGTACATCGTGTCGCCGATCACCAGCGGCGAGCCCTCGTGCCCGCGCAGCACGCCGGTGGAGAAGGTCCACGCGACCTGCAGCTTGCCGACGTTGCCGGTGTTGATCTGCCGCAGCTTGCTGTAGCGCTGGTTGTACATGTCGCCCGCCTGCATGGCCCAGTTCTTCGGGTCTGCGATGTGCTTCTCCACGTCGCCATTGGCGTGCGCCAGCGCGGGCAGGGTGAACAGGGCGGCGGCGATGCACTGCCGCCAGGGGACGCTGCGTCTCGGGTCCATCATTGTCTCCTTCGTCGATGTGCGGCAGCAGGCTCAGGCCGCTGCCTGGAACGGGTGGGCGACCTGGTACTTGCGCTCCACCACGTCGGCCGGCGTGGGCTCGCGGTTGACGGCGCGCTTGATCGACTCCTTGCAGGCGCGGTAGTTGAATTCCTGGATCTTCTTGTCGTCGTCGGCCTGCCAGTGGATGAACACGCCCACGCAGATGAACACGTCGTCGGCTTCCGCCAGCGGGATCGTGCCGTCCTCGACGCAGTCGGCGACGGCGAGGGCGACCGCATGCTGCGCCGGCCCGAACATCTGCACGGCCTGCTTCGCGCCCTTGATGGTCACCTTGTTGAACATCACGGTGGCCGGCTTGGCCGGCAGGTTCGGCGCCACCACGGCCAGCAGCGACGTGAAGCCGTCCTTGTTGTTCGTCAGGGCGTTGGCGAAGGCGGTTTCCGCCGCCGATCCGCGGGGCCCCATGATCAGGTCGATGTGGGCGACCTCGTTGCCCTCTCCGACGAGGGACTCTCCAATCAGCAGGCGGTCGATCTTGGCCATGTGCGCTCCTCCGGTAGGGGGGTGTGGGCGTGCGTGGCCGCGGCACGCGCCGGGGCCATCAGGACCGCGCTCACATATTCCATGCCGGGTCCGCTCAGGGGAAACGCGAAGCCGGATCCAGGAAGGCGGCCGCCAGCGCGACGGCCACGCAGAGATCGGCGGTGGTGCCCGGATTGATCCCTTTCTCCTTGAGGTCCCGGTCCCAGCCGGCGAAGGCGGGGTCCTCGTCCAGCACGTGGCCCTGGCGCGCGCGGGCGCGCCAGGGCGCCGCCTCGCGCATGACAGACTGCGCCACCGCGTCTCCGTGCTTTCGCACAATGTGTGAGTCGGGCCGGCCGGCGAGCAACTCCAGGAAGGCGCGCTGCATCGCCGGCGCGGCTTCCGGCGCCACGAGGAAGGCCGGCAGCCCGAGGTCGAACACGTCCGCATGGGCATGGACGTATTGCCATGCGAT
Organism: Ramlibacter sp.; assembly: GCF_036383835.1. Lineage (GTDB taxonomy): Bacteria > Pseudomonadota > Gammaproteobacteria > Burkholderiales > Burkholderiaceae_C > Ramlibacter. Next base: position 49,844 of record NZ_DASVNN010000012.1, on the reverse strand, counting down.
GCGGTCGCGGCCGGCGGCCAGCGCCATGGCTTCGCGCAGCCCGACGGTCGGAGCCTCGAACACGTCCTGTTCGGGGGCGCGGCCCAGACCCGCCGGACGCGCCAGTGCGATGGCGCGGTAGGCCGCGCGCGTGTCGGCGACGGCGAGCGACCGCAGCACCGCTTCGAGCGCGGCGCGCAGGGCCGGCGCGTCCTTCGCACTGCCGGGCCGCTCGCAGGCGGCCAGCAGAGGCGCGCAGAGCAGCACGATGCCCAGGTTGGTGTTGCACTGCGTCGCCTCCCAGGCGGCCCGCACCGCGCCTTCGATGCGTTCGCCCACCGGTGCGCCGGCCGAGCTGATGGGGCCGGCGGCCGCCGTCGCGGCGGCGATGAACTGCGCCGCGTCCATGCGGTGCCCGGGCGAGGCCAGGCTCACGTTGCCCGGCTTGCGGACCTGCACGTCGAGCGCGCAGGCCCACAGGAAGGCCTGACGGCCCCGCGCGGCAGGATCCGCCGCAGGCAGCGCCCGCGCGCGCTTCACGCCTGCCGCCGGCGGGCGAGGCCGGCGCACTTGCGATCGAGCAGGTCGTGCACCAGGGCCCGCGCGATGTTGAAAGGCGTCACGCGCTGCAGGCCCTGCCACGCCGCCACGCCGTTGACCTCGAGCACCTGCGCGCCATGGCCCGCGGGGAGCAGGTCGACGCCCGCGTAATCCATGTCCAGTGCACGCGAGGCCGCCTCGGCGAGCCGGGCGAGTTCGGGCCCGGCGCCGTGCGCGAGCGATTGCGGCTCGCAGCGCGCGCCCTGGGCCACGTTGTGCACCCAGTGTTCGCTCACGCGGCGCATCGCCGCCAGCGCGCTCCCTCCCACGACCAGCACGCGGTAGTCGTAACCCGGCGTCGCGCGCGCCTCGACGAAGCGCTGCAGGTAGGCGAGCCCGCCGTAGCCGCCCTCGAGCGGCGGCAGCGGCACGTGCACGCCATCGACCCGGCCGATGCGCTGCAGGCCTTGCCCCTGCGAGCCGAAGAGCGGCTTCAGCACCAGCGCGTGTCCCGCGGCGCTTTCCCGCGTGACGAGTCGCTGGGCGAGCGCCGCGGATTCCATCGCCCAGGTGGGAGGCGTAGGCACGCCGGCGGCGTGCAGCAGCACGCTGGTCATGGACTTGTCGACGCTGCGCTCGATCGCGCGGGCGTCGTTGTAGACGGGCACGCCGAATTCCCGCAGGGCATGCAGCACGCCGAGCCGCTTGGTCACCTGCTCGAAGCTGCCGGCCGCGATGCCGCGCACGAGCACGGCGTCGGGCAGGTCCGTGCCATGGCCCGGCAGCACCAGGCCGTGCCACGCATGCGTGGTGGCGATGCGGCACTGCGCCAGGTCGATGCAGCGACCCGTGCAGCCGCGCTCGCGCAGCGCGCGCAGCAGCTGGCGCGTATGCCAGCCGGTCTCGTCGGTCATGATGGCCACCCGCAGGCCGGGGCTCGGGGCGAGCGCGGGTTTCATGCGGCCTGCCACAGTCGAAGCAGGAGGGCCATGTCCAGCCCGCCGGCCCGCCAGGTCTGGCCGGAGCCGAGATGGGTCACCCAGGCCTCGGCCGGCGCGAACAGCGCGCCGTCGAGCCGGTAGAAGTCGTGGCCTGCCTCCTCGAACAATTCGCCGAAGGAGCGGCCGTGGTCGCGCGAATTCGACGACGGCAGTCTCGACGCGAGTTCGCGCGCGGCTTCCGCCGTGCCGGCGACGGTGAGGTGGACCTGGCCGCCATACAGGATCGCGTCGTTGGTGCGTGCCATGGCCTCGAGCGTGCCGGCGCCGGGCGCGGGCAGCGGCGCGCAGGCCGTGCCTTCGACGATGTCCCGCAGCGCGAAGCCCAGTTCGTGCGCGCGGTGCAGCGCGACCTCGAGCACGCGGGCGACGATCTGCGTCGTGCCGGCCAGGCTCGCCGTCGGCGTGAGCACGATCGCGAGGCCCGCCGGCTCGAGCGCGCAGTCGCGCAGCACCTTGGCGACGACCACCGGAGGCGGCGGCCGGTCGACCTCCAGCACGAGGACGCCGCTGTCGCTGCGATCTCGGTAGCCGAGCTCGGCGAACAGCGGCTCCTTGCACGCCAGCGCGCGCGCCGGGCCGGAGCCCAGGGCGAAGAACTTCCGGCCGCCCGCTTCCTCCCTGGAAGCCGCGAGGCTCCATCCCGCGTACTGGCTGGCCAGGCAGGCGAGCACCGGCTGCGAGCTGCGCACGTGCAGCCAGTCCGGCCAGCCCTCGCGCGGCAGCGGCGCGAGGCGGACCTCGCCGAGTCCGCCCAGGCACAACGCGCCGATCCGCAGGCCGGCCGCCACGCTGCCGCGTGCCGCGATGCCGGCATCGATCACGGTGACGCCGGCCTCGTCGCGCGCGACCTCGATGCGCAGGCGATCGGCCTCGTGCAGCAGGCTTTCCAGCAGCGGCGCGGCGAGCCGGTTGACACTGGGCTCCGTGGCCGTCATGCGGCGAGCTCCTCGCAGGACGTGAGCCGTTCGCGCACCCGCTCGGCACGGACGGCGAGTTCGCCGAGCACCGCCTGCGTGCCGGCCGCCTCGGCGCTCACGCTGCACACCGGTTCGCCGGCGCCGAAGGTCGATCCGGGCGCGGGCAGGTCATGGCAGAACGGGGACGTTGCCAGTTCGGCCGCGAGCGCCGCGTCGACGCTGCAGGCGCGGTCGGCGAACAGCGTCAGGCAGCCGCGCACGCCGGCCGCATGCGAGGCTGGCGCGTCCGGCAACTCGCCTTGCACGGCGCGCACGTGGGCGCGCAGCAGTCCGCCGGGCCAGGCCTGCGCGTGCAGCACCATGGTGGCGGAAGGGCGCGGGTTCACCTCCAGCAGCGACACCCGGCCGTCCCGCGCGATGAAGTCCAGGCTGGCCAGTCCGCGCAGGCCGAAGGCGGGCACGAGGACGGCCAGCATCTGCTGCAGGCGCCGCGTGAGCACGCCGTCGCGGATCGGCCCGATGGCGCCGTGGTAGACGAAGGGCAGGGCGCCGAGCGGGCGCACGAGCAAGCGGTTCAGCGCCACCAGCCGCGCGCGGGCGCCGTCGGCCAGGAACAGCGCGGACATGGCTTCCCCGGCCTGGAACCGCTGCCAGTAGATCGAGGGGCCGGCGGGCACGCCGGCATCCCGCGCGTGACGGATGTGCCAGCCGCCGGCGCCGGCGCCGCTCTTCACCAACCAGCCTTCGGGATCGCCCGGTGCCCGCAGCGACACCTCCGGATGTTCGAGCCGGAGCCGATCGAGCGTGGCGAAGAACGATGCCGGATCGCGCACGCGGCGGACCGCGGCCGCCGCCATGCCCAGCAGCGGCAATCCGGGGACGTGCAGGGCGAGTGCGTCCGGCCATGCCTCGAAGCCGCTGCCCGCGATCCATCCGGTCACGCCGGGCTCGCGCGCGGCGCGTTGCAGCGCGTCGCCCAGCAGCGCGGGCGCGATCGCGAAGGATGCAGGATCGCCGATGCGCATCCAGCGGGCGCTGGCACGGCGCGTGTCGGCGTCGCCGAACAGGTCCAGGGCCATGACGCGCCAGCCGGCCTGGCAGGCCGATTCGGCGAGCGGCCGCACCCACAGGCCCGCGACGACGACGGCATCGGCCATCCCGCGGCCCTCAGCGCTTCTTCTCCGCCAGCACTTCGCGCGCCAGCTCGAAGGCCTCGGCGAAGCCGAACACGACCGGCCGCTCGGACTCGCGCATGCGCGAGAGCAGGCGATGCTGCACCTGGTACTTCACGTTGCCCACCGCGAGCGCGCCGATCGCGACGGCGGAGGTTCCGGCCAGCGGCTTGCCGTCGTCCATCGCACCGACGCCGGCGAGACCGGCGGGGGGCACCGCATTGATGTCGACGGCGACGCGCAGGCGCATCGCGGCCTCGAGGTCCGCCTCGCTCGCCACCTGCACCCCCGCGCCGGCCACGCCCATCGCGACGTCGGCCTCCGACAAGGCGGTGCGCAGCGCGTCGGCCGTGGCGGTGGAAACCCCCTGCAGCGAGACGCCGAAGCGTGCACCGGTGGCCGCCGCCGCTTCCCCGGCCGCGGTCGCGCCCCTGTGGCTTCCCAGCAGGGCATGCGCACCGCGACGCGCGCACAGCACCGCCGCGATGCGGCCCACCGGGCCGGTGCCTCCGAGCAGCAGCACCTGCGTTCCCGCCAGGCCGCCATCGCTCGTGGCCCCCAACGCGGCCTCGGTGTACGCCACCAGGGCCGCGGCGGTCGTGTACGCACCGCTCGGGTCGGCGCAGAGCGAGACGGCGAAGGGCGGAATCATCGCGTTGCGGGCGCGCTCCAGCATGTCGTCGGCGACGAGCACGTCGCGCCCGCCGATGAAGAGGCCCGTCCGGGCCGCGCCCTTGGGGCCGCGGGAGAAGATCGCGTCCTGCGTGAGGCCGGCGATGCCCTCCGGCGTCACGTGGCAATACGGCACCGCCAGCTGGTAGCCGGCATCGGCGGCCATGTTGACGTCGAACGGGCTCACCTGCGGCCCCGGCGTGAACATGTGCAGGATGTAAGGGCGTTCCATGGTCGTCACCCCTTGCGCGCGCCGGACACCAGCGCCCCGTGGTTGCGCGCGCGGACCACGAGGATCTCGAGGGCAGGATCGAGGGCGCCGGCGTCGCGGGCCGCGGCCACGATCCTGTGCGCTTCGGGCTCCGAGGGCAGGAATGCGAAGCCGGTCGGGCCCCACGAACTCTGTCCGGTGCCGGCGGCCGCATGAGCGCCGATCCACTGCAGCAGCCGGCCCACCGCTTCGCTGGTGAACGGCCGGCCCGCCTGCGCGGGCGCGAAATGCTGCCCCAGCAGTTCCTGCATGCGGCTCACCCCGGCGGCGAAGGGGGCGAACTCGCCGCCGGCCGCGCCGGGCAGGATGCGCATCAGCACCTGGTGGCAGATCTCCGCGGCGGCCTCGCGCGGCAGCGGCGCCAGCGCCGACAGGGCTGCCTTCTCGTCCGCGCCGCTGAGTCCCCGTGCGCGCGCATCGAGCACCACGAGCACCCGCCATTCGGCCGGCAGGGCAATGCGCGCCAGCAGCGCCGCGGGCGCACCGTCCGCGCGCGGTCCGCCGTCGAGCAGCAGGCCGCCGCGGTCGAACCCGGCGATGCCGACCCCTGAACGTGCGCCCCGGCCCAGCGTGGCGGCGAGCTGCGCGTTCGTCATCTCCATCCCGAAAGCCACGCAGAAGGCGCGTCCCACCGCGAGTGCGAGCTGGGTGCCCGAGCCCAGGCCGACGTGCGCGGGCGGCGCGCTCCGCAGGCGCAAGTTCACCGGGGTGCGGCAACCTGTCGCATGGCGGAGTGCTTCCACGTGGCGGAGTGCGCGTTCCAGCGTCGCAGTGCCGCCGGCGAAGCCGTCGAAGGTGTCGGCGCGTCCTTCAGCCAGCTCGACGACGGTGTCGGCTGCATCGATCGCCAGCCCGAGGCTGCCGAAGGGCCGTCCGAGGCTGCCCGCCGGATCCAGGAAACCCAGGTGCAGCCGCGACGATGCCTGCACCCGCGCTCTCGCAACAGCGGGGAATGGCGTGACCGCTCGCAGCTCGGTGTCGTGCGCGGCCTGCATCTTCTTTCCTCAACGCCCTCCCGGCACCAGGCCGTGGCCGATGAGCCTCAAGGTCGCCGCGCGCGCCGCGGCCGGCGACGGCACGGGCCGCCTGCGCTCGATCAGCACGCCCACGGCGGCCGTGTCCTCGAACTTGCGCGGCTTGACCACGCGCACGCGCACCCAGTGGGCGTGGAATTCGTCGATCGCGATCCGCGCGACCTGTTCGGCCAGGGCTTCCAGCAGCTGCACGCCGTGCTCGCGCAGCAGGCGCTGCAGGCGTTCCCGCAGCGCGCCGTAGTCGATGGTGTCGGCGATGCGGTCGGTCTCGCAGGCGAGCACTCGGGGAATGCCGGCACACAGGTCGATGATGACCGGCTGCGGTGCGTGCATCTCGCTGTCGTGGATGCCGATCACCGTCTCGCCGCTGAAGCCTTCGATGAAGACGAGGTCCAGCGGCTCCTGCCCGGAGGATCCGGGGAAGTGGAAATCGTCGGTACGGTCCAGGGCCTGGAACATGGATCCCCCTCGAGCATCCCGTCGTGCTGCGGGCTGAAAAGCAACTTGCGGGCCACTGGAACGGACATTCACAAATCCTTGTGGAAACACTCGACAGAGTGTTCCAGAATGAAGGCGTACTGCCCGGATGCATCCGCCGGGGAGCGAGGGGACATCGATGCCGATCTCTGATCCGCTTGAGCACGCGCACCGCGTGTTCGACGTGGTGCGCGGCGGGATGCTGCATGCGACGAGCGATGCCGTCGCACAGTCGTGGGCGCGCTGCGTCAGGGAACATGGGCTGGATCCCAGCCAGGCGCGGCGGCCACCGGTGCTCAGCCGCGTCGACCTGCCCACGCGCCTGCGCCGCATGGCTTCGGTCATCGACTGCGCGCGCTACGAGATGACCACCCTGTACCAGCAGCTCGGCGATCCCGGCCTGGCGGTGGTCCTCACCGACACCGACGGCGTGATCCTGCACATGGTCACCTCGCAGGAATTCGAGCGGCTCGCGCAACCGATGGGCCTGGAGCTCGGGGCCGTGTGGAGCGAGGCGGAAGTCGGCACCAACGGCATGGGCACCTGCGTGGTCGAGGCCGGGCCGGTGGTGGTGCAGCAGGCCGACCATTTCCTCAGCCAGTACACCGGGCTGACCTGCACCGCCGTGCCCGTCCACGATCCCGCCGGAGAGATGACCGCCGTGCTCGACGTGAGCAGCCGTTCGGTGCAGCCGCAGAACCACCTGCTGGTGCTGCTGGCCATGACGGCGCGCATGATCGAGAACCGGCTGATCGACACGCGCTTCCGCGATGCGCACCCGATCCACTTCCACAGCCGCCCCGAGTTCGTCTACACCCTGCACGAGGGCAAGCTGGTGGTCGACGAGGACGGCCGCATCCTCGCGGCGAACCACAGTGCCCTGCTGCAGCTGGGGAGCACGCACGGTGAATTGCGCGGAGCGCGGCTGGAGCAGATCTTCCAGACCACGCTGGATGCCATGCTCGAGCGCAGCCACCGGGCGGCCTTCCATCCGGTCGTCACGTACCGGGCCAACGCGGCGAACCGCTTCTTCGCGGTGGCGCGCCAGCCCGCCCGCGAGGAGGACTTCGCCAGGAATGCCGTCCCGGCACGCGTGCGCGTCCCGGCGCCGCCGGCCGTGCCGGCCCTGCCGCACGCCGCCCGCCTGCGGCCCGCCCGCGCCATCCCCGCCGCGACGTTCGGCGATCCGCGCTTGCTGGCGCACCTGGCGACGGCGCGGCGCGTGGTCAACGGCGGCACGCCGCTGCTGCTGCGCGCCGAGACGGGCGCCGGCAAGGAGGTGTTCGCCCGTGCCGTGCACGCTTCCGGCCACCGGGCGGACGGACCGTTCGTGGCGATCAACTGCGCGAGCCTGCCGGAGACATTGATCGAGGCGGAGCTCTTCGGCTACCGCGCGGGCGCCTTCACCGGCGCGGAGAAGGGCGGGCGCCGGGGCAAGATCGTGCAGTCGGACGGCGGCACGCTGTTCCTCGACGAGATCGGCGACATGCCGCTGCCGCTGCAGGCCCGATTGCTGCGCGTGCTGGACGAACGCATGGTCACGCCGCTGGGCACCGACGAAGCGCGCGCCGTGGACTTCCAGCTGATCAGCGCGAGCCACCGCAACCTGGCCGACATGGTGGGCGAGGGCAGCTTCCGCGAGGACCTGTACTACCGGCTGGCCGGCATCGAGCTGCAGATCCCGCCGCTGCGCGAGCGGACCGACCGCGCCGAGATCATCCGCAACCTGCTGGCCGACGAGGGCCGCGCCGACGCCGCGGTCACGCCGGCGGCCTGGGACTTGCTGCTGCGCCATCCATGGCCCGGCAACCTGCGACAACTGCACCACGTGCTGCGCAGCGCGGTGGCGCTGGCAGCGGGCGCGCCCCTGGGGGTGGAGCATTTCCCTTCGCTGGGCGCGCCGGCCGGACCGGCCGCGGCGGCGAGCCTCGCGACGGCGGCGGCGGACGTCACGTTCCTGTCGCCGCAGCACGTGCAGGAGCGGCAGTCGCTGCTCGACGTGCTGGAGTCGCAGCGCTGGAACGTGAGCCACGTGGCGAAATCGCTGGGCGTGAGCCGCAACACTCTGTACCGGCGCATGCACAAGCTGCACATCCCGGTGACGCACAACGGCTGAGCGATGCCGCCGCCCCGGGCGGCCGGTTCGCCTGGGCGCTGACCGGCTCCGGCCATTTCCTGCCGGAGTCGCTGGCGGTGGCGCAGCGGCTGCCGCGCGTCGACCTCTTCCTGTCGGCGGCGGCGGAGGAGATCCTGCCGATGTACGGCCTGCGGCTGGACGTGCTGCGCGAGAACTTCCGCATCTTCACCGACCGCAGCGCGAGCGCCGTGCCGGTGGGCTTCCTGTACCACGAGCGCTATCACACGCTGGTGATCGCGCCGGCCACCAGCAACACGGTGGCGAAGTGCGCCCTGGGCATCAGCGACACGCTGCCCACCAACATGTTCGCCCAGGCCGGCAAGCTGGGCATCCAGGGCATCGTGTTCGCCTGCGACACCGAGCCCGTCGTCATCACGCAGGCGCCGCGCGAGGAGGTGACGCTGCGCCCGCGCCGCATCGAGTTCGACAACGTCCAGCGGCTGCGCGCCTTCGACGGGTGCAGCGTCGTCTGTTCGGTGCCCGAGCTCGAGGCCGTCCTCGATGCCCGGTTGCGGGCGCTGCACCTGGCATGGAACGCATCCTCTTCCTGACGGGGCGCCTCGCCGAGCCGGCGCTGCGGCGGGTGCTGGAGCAGCTCGCGGCGGCCGGAAGCGACGCGCCGTTCACCTGGGAAGTGCGCGAGATCGGCCTGCAGGTGGCCGCGCTCATGACCGCCGACATGGTGCGGCGGCGTGTCGCCTTGCCGGTCGCCGCGGACCGCATCCTGCTGCCGGGGCGCTGCCGCGGCGACGTCGAGGCGCTGGCTGCGCACTTCGGGATGCCGGTGCAGCGCGGCCCGGAGGAACTCAAGGACCTGCCGCAGTTCTTCAGCCGCGCGGCCCGGCCCGTCACCCTCGACGCGTATGCGATCGCCATCTTCGCCGAGATCGTCGATGCGCCGCGACTGGGCGTCGATGCCATCGTGGAGCGCGCGCTCGCGCATGCGGCCGACGGCGCCGACGTGATCGACCTCGGCGGCCTGCCCGACACCGCGTTCCCGCACCTGGAGGACAGCGTGCGGGCGCTGAAGGAACGGGGCCTGCGCGTCAGCGTGGATTCGCTGGACACGGCCGAACTGCTGCGCGGCGGCCGCGCCGGCGCCGACTACCTGCTGAGCCTCACGTCGGACACCTTGTGGATCGCGCAGGAGGTCGGCGCCACGCCCGTCCTGATCGGGCGCACGCCGCAGGACGCAGCCTCGCTGTGGGACGCGATGGAGCGGATGGAGCGCAGCGGCCGGGCCTACCTCGCCGATGCGATCCTCGACCCCATCCCCTATGGCCTGCTGGCCTCGCTGGTGCGCTACCAGCGGCTGCGCGAGCGCTTCCCGCGGGCGCCCATCCTGATGGGGATCGGCAACATCACCGAACTCGTCGAGGCCGACTCCACCGGGATCAACGCGGTGATGATGGGCATCGCCGCCGAACTGGGCGCGAGCGCGGTGCTGACGACGCAGGTCAGCCCGCACACGCGGCGCGCCGTGCGCGAGGCCGACTGGGCGCGGCGCATCATGCACGCGGCGGTGTCGCAGCGGATGCTGCCCAAGGGCCTCAGCGACCAGCTGATGACGGTGCACGCCAGGAGCCCGTTTCCCGACGGACCCGAGGAGATCGCCGCGCTCGCGCGGCAAGTGCGCGACCCGAACTTCCGGGTGCAGGTCTCGCAGCAGGGCGTGCACGTCTACAACCGCGAAGGGCTGCGCGTCGGGCGCGACCCCTTCGCGCTGTGGCCGCAGCTGCGGCTCGAGAACGATGCCGGCCACGCCTTCTACATGGGCGTGGAAGTCGCGCGGGCGCAGATCGCCTGGCAACTCGGCAAGCGCTACGTGCAGGACCAGCCGCTGGACTGGGGCTGCGCGGTGGACGGGGAAGCGCAGGACCTGCAGCGCTGGCAGGCCACGGGTACGACGATGACCCACCGGGGGACGCCATGAACGACCGCATCTTCGAGACCGTCGTCACCACCTGCTCGCCCGAAGGCGCGGTGCACGTCGCGCCCATGGGCGTGCGCTATGCCGCCGGCGAGGTGGTGCTGAAGCCTTTTCGCCCGTCGCGCACGCTGGACAACGTCACGCGCACGCGCACGGCGGTGCTCAATCTGCTGACCGACGTGCGCGTGTTCGCCGGCTGCGTCACCGGCCGCCACGACTGGCCGACGCTGCCGGTGGCCGGTGTCGACGGGGCCGCGGCGGTGCGGCTGGAATGCGCCCACGCGCACGTGCTGCTGCGCCTGCTCGCACTGGCCGACGATGCGCAGCGGCCGACGCTGCGGCTGGCCCGCGTGCACGAAGTGCAGCACTCCGCCTTTCCCGGCTTCAACCGCGCGCAGGCGGCCGTCATCGAGGGGGCCGTGCTGGTCAGCCGCCTGCACCTGCTGCCGCGCGAGAAGATCGAGGGCGAAATGGCCTGCCTGCAGATCGCCGTGGACAAGACCGCCGGCGCGCCGGAGCGGGAAGCCTGGGGCTGGCTGCAGGAAGCGGTCGCGCGGCAGCCGGCCGCCGCACTGGGAGAAGCATGATGGTGCGCCTGCTGGTCAGCGTGCGCGACGTGGACGAGGCGCTCGCCGCCGCCGGGGCCGGGGCGGACCTCATCGACCTCAAGGAGCCGGCCGATGGCGCGCTGGGCGGGCTCGCCCCGGAACGCATCGCACGGATCGTGTCCGTGCTGCGCACGCGCTACCCCGGCCTTCCGATCAGTGCGACGGTGGGCGACCTGCCCGCGGAGCAGGCCGACGAGATCCTGCGGCGGGTCGGGCGCGTCGCATCCCGCGGCGTCGACTACGTGAAGGTCGGCCTGTGGCCCACGCCGGAGGCGCCCGGGCGCGTGACCTCGCTGCTGGATGCGCTGGCCGATCGCACGGAGAGCATCGTGCCGGTCCTGCTGGTGGACGAGGGCCTGGACGCGGGACTGGTCGACCACGCGCTGGCGCGCGGAAGCTTTCCGGGCCTGATGGTCGACACGGCCACCAAGCGGGGCGGCAGCCTGCTGCAGCGCGTGCCGGCGGCGACACTGGCGTCCTTCGTGGCCGCGGTGCGCTCGCGCGGCATGCTGGCCGGCCTGGCCGGGTCCTTGCGCATGGACGATGCCGCTGCGCTGCTGGCCCTGGCTCCCGATTTCGCCGGCTTTCGCGGCGCAGTGACCCGCGGAGGCCGCGCGGGCGTGCTCGATCCGCTCCTCGTGCGCCAGCTACGCGGACGGTTTGCGGCGGGCGCGGGCGCGGGCCACGGGCGGCTGGCGACGGCCTGAGGCGAGGGCTTCCGGCGGCGGCGGTGGCGCGAGCGAGGGACCGCCCAGCAAGGCATCGCGCACCAGCTCGACGGAATCGCACTCGACGACGTCGATGGGAAAAGGTGCGTCGCGGGACCACTGGTCGAAACGGGTGTCGAGCACGCCGTCGGCGCCCAGTTCCGCGAGCGTGCTTCCCGAGCGGACCTTGCAGCCCTTGACCACCACCAGGCGTTCGGCGTTGAGCAGGCGGGCCAGCCAGAGCGCGAGGCTGTCGCTCGTGACCTCCCAGCTCGTGAGCACGTCCGGGGCATCGCGCAGCACCATGAAGGGCAGCCACAGCGCGGGCTGGCCGGCGTGCAGCGTGCGGCGGATGCCGGCCTCGTCGGCGGCGAGGGTCAGGCGGGGTTCGAGCGCATGGAACAGGTGCGCCGTCTGCGCCATCGCGAGCACGGCCATGTTGTGCGCCGCGAGGTCGGCGAACTGCCAGTGCTGTTGCGAAGCCCGCACCGCATCGGCGAAGGCGCCGCCGCCGGGCACCACCGTGACGCGGCCGCCACCCAGTTCGGCCAGCATTGCCAGCCAGCGCGCGAGGCGCAGGTCATGCGCGAGACTGCCGCCCAGCTTGACGATCCACATGCTTCATCCCCGGGCACTGGCGAGCAGCGCCACCGACACCGCCGGTGCGCAGACGTCGGCCCACGACGCCAGCGCCGCCCGGGCGGCCGAAGCGGGCAGGGCGAGGTCGGCGTAGCGGAGGAAGGGCCGGCCCGCGCGCTGCGCCAGCTGCGCGGCGAGGAAGGCGCCGCAGCCCGCGCCGACGATCGGCGCACCGGCGCCCAGTCCCGCGTCCGCGCACACGCGCGCCAGCTGCCGCTGGATCTCTCCCAGCTGCACGTCCTTCCACCATGCGGCCAGTGCCCGCCAGTCGCGCTCGTCCGCATCGCCCTCGTCGCAACCCAGCATGCGGGCGAGCCGCCGGCAGGTGGCCTGCGTGTCCTTGCCGCGCCCGTCGGCGGTGGGCGCCTGGTCGTGCTCGGGCTCCAGTTCGCCGGTGAGCCGATAGACGTCCGCCGTGCTGGCGAAGAACTCGTTCATCACGTTCACCCGGCGGCGGCGCCAGCGCACGCGGGGTCCGAGCGCGCAGAGCGGCGTGCGCACCACGCCCTGGTACACCAGTTCGCCGGTGACCAGCCGTTGCGCATCGCTGGTGCCGCGGGCGGCCACGCGGCCGGCGCGCAAGGGGATCAGGTCGGTGGTGGTGCTGCCGATGTCCACCAGCAGCGCGTCGCCCACGCGCGGCGCGAGCACCCGCGCGGTGGCGCACCAGTTGGCCGATGCGATGCCGCGCCAGCGCGCCGCGGCTTCGCGCGGGGCGCGCCAGCCGCCGTCCGCGTCGAACAGCAGGAGCGATGGACCCAGGGAGTGCGCGAGATGCCCGGCGATCCGTGCCACGCCGTGCTCGCGGTCCGGGAACAGGTCGACCATCTCGCCGGACATGGTTGCGGCGTGGTCCGCGCCGCCGTCCCAGGCCCTCGACCAGCGCGAATGCGCCAGGGCCAGCGCGCCGTCCAGGTGCCGCATGCCCTGCCACAGGGGACAGGGCCACTGGGCGATGTCGCGCACCGCGCCGTCCTCGAGCAGGCAGGCCTTCAGGTGGGCGCCGCCGATGTCCCAGCCGAGTTGCAGGCGCGCGGTCTCATGCGGCGACATGGCCGGCCGCCTCCTGCGCACCGGCGCGCCGGTGCACGGCGAGGACGTCGGCCGCGAGATTGCGATGCAGGATTCCGGAGAGCCCCACGTAGGCGCAGGTCACGCGCGGATTGACTTCGATGACCACCGGTCCTGTCCTTTCGTTCCACACCACGTCGATACCGACATAGCCCCGCAGCCCGGGCATCGCGGCCGCGACGCGGGCCGCCAGCGGCCGCAGCAGCACGGCGCGAGGGTCGGCCGGTGGAATCGCCGCCGGTTGCACGCCGAGATCGTGCAGCCAGCCGGCGGCATCGCGCTCCAGCCGCTGCCGGTTGAACGCAAGGGCGTGTGCAAGAACCGGACCGACGATCGTCGCGATCGACAGCGGTTCGCCGTCCACGAAGGGTTCCATCACCGCCGGCCGGCCGGCTTGCAGGCGCCGCTGCAGGTCGGCGTGCGCTGCAGCGCGCGTGGCGTGGCGGCGCGTGTCCAGGGTGCCGGCGCCGTCGTCGGGCTTGACGATCCAGTCGCCGCGATGGCGCGCGGCGAACGCCGGCGGCGTGAGGAGGCCCGCGCCGGCCAGGACCTCGCAGGTGGCGCGCTTGCTCGCCGCCAGCCGGATCGCCTGCTCGCTGCAGCCGATCCACCGCGCCGCGCCGACGGCCCGTCGCAGCCGCAACAGCAGGCCGCCCGACTCCGGCGCGATCACCCAGCACAGCTCGTGCAGCGGCGCCTGCCTGCGCACGAAGGCGACCGCTCCTTCGCCCGGCAGCGGCGAGATCGCGCGGACCTGCGGACCGTGGAGGTGGCCTGCCTCTTGCTCCGCGACCGCGACCGTCACGGTCGTGCCCGCCACCCGTGCGAGGTCGCCGGCCACGGCGTCGCGCATCGCGCGACCCGCGGCGAGCATCCCGGCATGGGCCGGGCTGTCGCGGCCCAGTGCGTCCGTCGATTCGGGGTCGCCGGCGCTCAAGGGCTCATACACGAGGATCCGCGCCATGCCTTCTTCCTCCGTCGTCCCGGTCCAGGTGATTCCCGTGATCGACCTCCTGCGCGGCCAGGTGGTCCGCGGCGTGCGCGGCGAGCGCCATGCCTACCGCCCCATCGTCTCGCGGCTGGTGGACGGCAGTGCGCCGGTCGACGTCGCGCGGGCCCTGCGCGCGACGGCCCCGCCGCCGTCCGGACGCGAGGCCGTGCTGTACGTCGCCGACCTCGACGCGATCCAGGGCGGTCCGGCCCAGGTCTCCGTGCTGCTCGACTTGCTGCGCGCCCAGCCCGAACTCGTTCTCTGGCTCGATGCGGGCTTCGCCGGACCGGCGTCCGTGCGTGCGCTGAGGCCCGGGCTCGGCGCGGCGGCGGCACGCGTTCGCCCCGTGTACGGCAGCGAGTCGCTCGCCAGCGGCGCCGCGCTGGCCGAGCTCGCCGCGGATCCCGGCGCGATCCTGTCGCTGGACTCGCGGCTGGAGCGGCCGCTCGATCCTTCGGGCAGCTGGCAGCGGCCCGATCTGTGGCCGCGCACGCTGATCGTGATGACGCTCGACCGCGTGGGCGCGGGCAGCGGTCCGGACCTCGGCACGTTCACGCGCCTGCGCGCCCTGGCGCCCGACCGTGCCTGGATCGGGGCCGGCGGCGTGCGCGATGCCGCGGACCTGCGTGCATCGGCCTCCGCCGGGGCCGATGCATGGCTGGTGGCCAGCGCCCTGCACGACGGGACCTTGCACGCGGATTGATGTCGACGGTGCGGCCATGGCCGCGAACTATCAGGAAGCGTGCCATGGCGCATGCGCGCCGACCGCGTCGCCGGCCGCCACACAGTGTTCCATGCGGGCGTTGCAGACTGCCCTTGGCCGCCCCCGCCCGCGGGCAGCGCGGCTTGGCACACCGCTTGCGGAAGGGTTGGGCCGTGGAAGCCAACTGGACCTGCCCGTTCTGCGCGCTGCTGTGCGACAGCTTCGCCCTGGAAGGCGGGCCGGAGGCGCTCGCGCTGAACGGAAGCACCTGCCCGCGTGCGCGCGCGGGACTGGCCGCGCATGCCCGGCCCGAGGCGCCGGTCGCATTCATCGATGGCGTGGCCGTGGAACCCGCGCAGGCGATCGCCGAAGCGGCGCGCCGGCTGGCCCGGTGGCGACAGCCGCTGTTCGGCGGGCTGGGCATCGACATGGCGGGCGCGCGTGCGCTGTTCAAGCTGGCCGCGCGCACCGGCGCGATCTGCGACCACGCGGACGGCGAGCCTCTCGCGCAGGGGTTGCGCGCGCTGCAGGACCGCGGCCAGTTCCACACCACGCTGGCCGAGATCGGCGCCCGCGCCGACGTCGTGGTCTGCGTCGGCACGCAGGCCACGGCCCGTTACCCCGAGTTCTTCCGGCGTTGCGGCCTGGACCGGGCCGATGGTCCGTGCACGCGCCTCGTCTTTCTCGGCGCCGAACCGCCCGAGGATGTCCCGGGCGCCCTGGCTCCGGTCCGCATCGCCGGCTCGGGCGATCTCTTCGCCGACCTGCAGCAGCTCGCGGCCCTGCTCGGGCCGGCGCCTTGCCACGAGAGCGACCCGGAGCTCGCCGGGCTGGCGCGCATGCTCGGCGAGGCCCGCTACGCGGTGCTCGTGTGGGAGCCCGCGATGCTTCGGCGGCACGGCGCGCTGGCCGCCGAGATGCTGCTTCGCATCGTCATGGCCCTCAACCGCGGCACGCGCGCGGCGAGCTTCGCGCTCGGCGGCAGCGATGGCGCGGCGACCGTGCAGCAGGTGTTCACGTGGCTCTCGGGCCTGCCGCTGCGCACGCGGTTCGGTCGCGCCGGCTTCGAGCATGAACCGGTGCGGTTCGCGGGCGAGGCCTTGCTCGCCGACCGGGCCGTGGATGGCCTACTGTGGACCTGGAGCTTCGCCCCCGGCCGCCTCCCACCCGCCACGGACCTGTCGCGCGTCGTGCTCGGTCCCCCGGCCATGGGATCGCGCTTGCGGGAGGGGCGCGTCGCGAACCAGTGCGTCTTCGTGCCGGTGGCCACGCCCGGCGTGAACGCCGCGGGCCATCTCTTCCGCGGCGACGGTGTCGTGGTGCCGCTGGTGGCGGTGCGCGACGACGGCGTGCCGGCCTTGGACCGTGTCGTGGCGGAGCTGCTGGTTGGCCTGGAGGAACCGGAATGACGACCACGCGGCTGCGCGGCGGCCGGGTCTTCGATCCGGTGAATGCATGCAATGGCGAGGTGCGGGACGTGGCGATGCGCGCGGGCCGCATCGTCGCGCTCGATGGGCGCGAGCGCGTGGACGAGGAGATCGACGCGCAGGGCTGCATCGTGCTGGCCGGCGGCATCGACCTGCACAGCCACATCGGCGGCGGCAAGGTGAACATCGCGCGCTTGCTGATGGCCGGTCACCCCTGCACGCCGGGCACGCTCGCCACGGGCTACCGCTATGCCGAGATGGGCTACACCTCGGTGTTCGAACCGGCGATGGCGCCCAGCAACGCGCGGCACGCCCACATGGAGATGGGCGACGTGCCCATCGTCGACCACGGCGCCTACGTGATGCTGGGCAACGACGAGGCGTTCCTCGAGTTGTTGTCGCGGGGCGCGCAGCCGGAGCAGCTGCGCGATTACGTGGCCTGGATGGTGCATGCGACCAAGGCGCTGGGCGTGAAGGTCGTCAATCCCGCGGGCATCTCGGCCTTCAAGTTCAACCAGCGCCGGCTCGACGTCGACGAGCGCCATGTGCATTGGCAGGTGAGTCCGCGGCAGGTGGTGGCCGCCCTGGCGCGCGCGGTGCAGGAAGCGGGGCTGGCCCATCCGCTGCACATCCACGCGAGCAATCTCGGCGCCGCCGGCAACATCGCCTCGACCCTCGCCACCATGGATGCCCTGGACGGGCTGCCCGGTCACCTGACGCACGTGCAGTTCCACTGCTACGGGAGCGAAGGGCCGAAGAAATTTTCCTCCGCGGCGCTGCAGCTCGCCGAAGCGCTGGACGCGCATCCGAACTGTTCGATCGACATCGGCCAGGTGCTGTTCGGGCAGACGGTCACCGCTTCGGCGGACACCATGCGGCAGCATCCGATGGCGGACCTGGCGCGCCCGCGCAAGGCGGTGCTCGCCGATATCGAATGCGAGGGCGGCTGCGGGGTGCTGCCGTTCCGCTATCGCGAGCAGAGCTACGTCAACGCGTTGCAGTGGACCATCGGGCTGGAGCTGTTCCTGCGCGTGCGCGACCCCTGGCGCGTGGTGCTGACGACCGACCATCCCAATGGCGCGCCCTTCACCAGCTATCCGCACCTCATGCGCCTGCTGATGGACAAGCCCTTCCGCGACGAGCAGCTGGCACGCTTGCATCCGGACGTCGCGGCCCAGTCGGCCTTGCGCGAGATCGCGCGCGAGCTGAGCCTCCACGAGATCGCCATCATGACGCGCGCCGCACCGGCGCGGCTGCTCGGACTGCGGGACCGCGGCCATCTCGCGCCGGGCGCGGCGGCGGACGTCGCCGTATACCGCGAACAGGCCGACGCCGAGGCGATGTTCACGCGCGCCGAATGGGTGTTCAAGGACGGCGAGCCCGTCGTGCGGGGTGGGCGCGTCGTCGCCACGCCGGTGGGCGCGACACATTTCGCCGTTCCCGCCGTCGATGGCGGCGTGCAGCGCCTGTTCGCCGCGCGCGGCGACCGGCCGCTGGGCGTCCATCCACGCCATGCCGTCATCGGCGAGGACGAGCTTTGCGCCTGCTGCAACGGCGGCCGGCTGTTCCCCTGGGCCTGCGCGCCGCGGAGCCTGTGATGCGGCGCAACGGCATCGCCATCGACGACGGCTTCGCCGAGGCCTTTCCGATGAAGGCCACGCGCCTGGTCGTCACGGCGCACGACAGCGTGTGGGCCTCGCATGCCGCCGTGAGTGCGACGGGCCTGGCGACTTCGGTGATCGGCTGCGGGTGCGAAGCGGGCATCGAGCGCGAGCTGTCGCGCGAGGAGACGCCGGATGGCCGCGCCGGCGTCGCCATCCTGCTGTTCGCCGTCTCGGGCAAGGAGCTCGCCAGGCAGGTCGAGCGGCGCGTCGGCCAGTGCATCCTGACCTGCCCGACGACGGCGGTGTTCGCCGGGCTCGCGGAGGGCGAACTGGTGCCCCTCGGACGCAACCTGCGCTTCTTCGGCGACGGCTGGCAGGCCTCCAAGGTGATCGCGGGCGTGCGCTATTGGCGCGTGCCGGTCATGGACGGCGAGTTCGTCGCGCAGGAAAGCACCTTCGTGGTCAAGGGCGTGGGCGGCGGCAACCTGCTGCTGCTCGCGCGCGACACCGAGGCAGCGCTGGCGGGTGCGGAGGCCGCCGTGCGGGCGATGCGCGCCGTGCCCGGGGTGATCCTGCCGTTTCCCGGCGGCGTGGTGCGCTCGGGGTCCAAGGTGGGCAGCAAGTATGCGTCGCTCGTGGCGTCCACCAACGACGCGTTCTGCCCGTCGCTCATGCGCTTGACCCCGAACAGCGCACTCGCCGAAGAGGAACGCTGCGTGCTGGAGATCGTGATCGACGGCCTGGCCGAGGCCGACGTGGCCGGCGCGATGCGGGCCGGCATCGCGGCGGTGGTCGCGCGCGGCGCGCAGGCGGGGATCACGCGCATTTCGGCCGGCAACTATGGCGGCAAGCTGGGCCCGTTCCACTTCCGCCTGCACGACCTGGCGCCGCGGGGGGAGGCATGACGAGGCACACGCTCATGCTCCGCGCGGCGCCGCCGCTGCGCGTCGACGCCCGCGCGCTGTCGCCTGCCGCCTTGTGCGCGATGCGCCGCGAAGAGGTGCTGCGCCTGCCCCTGCCGCAGGGACGCGAGAGCGTGCCGCTCGGCGAATGCTTCGATGTCGCCTCCGACCTCGACGACGCGCCACCACGATTGCGGTTCGAGGGCGACCTCTCGCGCTTCGACGGCCTGGGCGCGGGCCTGGCCCTCGGAACGATCGAAGTGCACGGCTCGGTCGGCGACCAGCTCGGCCTGGCCATGTCCGGCGGCGAGCTCCAGGTGGAAGGATCCGCGCGCGACCTGGCGGGCTGCGCCATGCGCGGCGGCCGACTGGAGATCCGGGGCGATGTCGGCGACTTCGCCGCGGGGGCGCTGCCGGGAGCAATGGACGGGATGACGGGCGGAACGCTGGTCGTGCATGGACGGGCCGGAGCGCGCCTGGCCGACCGCATGCGGCGCGGCACCGTGGTGGTCCACGGCGATGCAGGCGACTTCCTCGCCTCGCGGCTGGTGGCCGGCACCGTGGCCATCGGCGGACGCTGCGGCGCGCACGCGGGCTGGGGCATGCGCCGCGGAACCCTCGTCATGGCGGGCGAGGCGCTGCAGCCGCCGGGGACTTTCGTGCCGGTGCATGCGGACGCCGGCGTGTTCTGGGCTTTGCTGGCCCGCGATCTCGCGCGTTTCGGCGGCCGCTTCGAAGCCTTGCCCCGCCGCGCGATCGCACTCTGGGCCGGGGACCTCGCCGTGCAGGGCCGCGGCGAGTGGCTCGTCCTGCTCGACTAGGCGCTGCGCTGCAGCGATTCGCGCCGGTCGCGGAACACCAGCGGATGTTCGACGGCGCTGGCGGTGTCCGCTGCCGCCACGGCCTGCAGGATGCGGTCGTGGTGCGGGCTCTTGGGACACACCGGATCGGCGGTCTCCGCATCGCGGGCCACCAGCCAGGCCTGGCAGCGGCAGCCGCCCAGGTCCTGCTCGCGGAACTCGCAGGTGGCGCAGGGCGCCTTCATCCATCCCGTTCCGCGGTAGCGCCCGAAGCCTTCGGAGTCGTACCAGATCTCGCGCAGGTCGTGATCGCGCACGTTGGGGAAGGCCGCGCCCGGCAGCATGCGGGCGGTGTGGCAGGGCAGGGCCACGCCGTCGGGTGCCACGTTCAACAGCGTGGTCCCCCAGCCGTTCACGCAGCGCTTCACCTGGCCCTCGTGGTAGTCCGGGGCGACGAAGAAGATGCGCATCGATCCGGCCAGCCGCGCGCGCCAGGCGTCGGTGCACGCCTCGGCGCGCCGCAGCTGGTCGTGCGTGGGAAGGAGCTGCGATCGGTTGAGGAAGGCCCAGGAGTAGTACTGCGTGTTCGCGAGCTCCAGGTATTCGGCGCCCAGTTCATGCGCCATGGCGATGATGCGGTCCACGTGGTCGATGTTGAGGCGGTGGATGACCACGTTCATGACCATCGGCCAGCCCTGTTCCTTGATCAGCGTGGCGACGCGGCTCTTGAGCTCGAAGGTCTTCGTGTGCGAGAGGAAGTCGTTCATCTCGCGCGTGGAGTCCTGGAACGACAGCTGCACGTGGTCGAGTCCCGCCTGCTTCAGGGCGCGGGCGCGCTCGGCGGTCAGGCCGACGCCCGAGGTGAGCAAGTTGCTGTAGAAGCCCAGGCGATGCGCTTCGGCGACGATCTCTTCCAGGTCGTCGCGCAACAGCGGCTCGCCTCCGGACAGCCCCAGTTGCACCGCGCCCAGCGCGCGGGCTTCGCGCAGCACGCGCAGCCAGTCCGCGGTGCCCAGTTCGTCCTCGGTGCGCGCGAAGTCCAGCGGGTTGAAGCAGAACACGCAGTGCAGCGGGCAGCGGTAGGTCAGCTCCGCCAGCAGCCACAGGGGGGGACCCGGGCGTGCCATGCCTTCACTCCCAGGCGAGCCAGCGCTGCTGCGCCGCCAGCTCCATGAACGCGAACACCTCGGGTGCCAGGCCCTGCGCGGAAAAGGCGGATTCGAGATCGGTCACGATCTGCGCCGCCGTGCGCGAGCCGTCGCAGCGCTTGAGGATCTCGCCGGCGCTCTGGTTCAGTTTCACCATGCCCTCCGGGTAGAGCAGCACGTGGCACTCCTGCGCCGGTTCCCACTGCAGGCGGAAGCCGGAGCCGATGCGCGGAATGGTGCCCGGGCTCATGACACGCCGTACTTCCAGGCCATCGCGTCGTTCATCGCCCAGAGCACGTCCAGCTTGAACTGCAGCACTTCCAGCGCCCGCCGTTGCAACGGGTAGGTGTCGAAGTGCTCCAGCGTGATCGCCAGCCCCTGTTCGACGTCGCGGCGCGCGCGGCCGACCCGCTGGCGGAAGTAGGCGAGGCCCGCCGGTTCGATCCAGCCGTAGTGTTCGGGCCAGCTCGCCAGCCGCTGCTGGTGGATCTCCGGGGCGAACAGTTCGGAAAGCGACGAGCACACCGCTTCCTGCCAGGGGGCGCGGCGCGCGAAGTTCACGTAGGCGTCGACCGCGAAGCGCACGCCGGGCACGACGTGCCGCAGGTCCAGCACTTCCTCGCGCAGCAGTCCCGTCGCTTCGGCCAGGCGCAGCCAGGCCTCGATGCCGCCTTCGTCCTTCGTGCCGCCGATCTCGAAGCCGTCGTGGTCCAGGATGCGCTGCACCCAGGCGCGCCGCACCTCGCGGTCGGGGCAGTTGGCCAGGATCGCCGCGTCCTTGATGGGAATCGCGACCTGGTAATAGAAGCGGTTGGCCACCCAGCCGCGGATCTGCTCCGGCGTCGCGCGCCCTTCGTTCAGCATGCGGTTGAACGGGTGGTGGATGTGATAACGGCTGCCCAGCGAGCGCAGCTGCTGCTCGAACTCCGCGCGCGCCCAGGGAATGCTCACAGCACGATCTCCATGCCGTCCTCGCACAGCGCGATGCCGGCCTGCGCAAGGCTGGCGCTCTGCGGCGAGTCCGCGTCGAGGATGGGATTGGTGTTGTTGATGTGGATGAGGTAGCGCCGCGTATGCGCGGGCAGGCGGGCGAGCCATTCGATCATCCCGCCGGGCCCCGAGAGGGCGAGGTGGCCCATGTCGCGCGCCGTGTGCGTGGACAGGCCTTGCGCGATCATTTCGTCGTCGGTCCAGAAGGTGCCGTCCACCAGCACCGCGTCGGCGTTGGCCATGGCGTCGAAGATGGCAGGGGTGATCGCCATCAGGCCCGGCGCGTAGAAAGCCGAGACGCGTCGCCCGCGCTCGCTGATGGTCAGCGCGATGTTGTCGCCAGGGGCCCCCTGTTCGCGATGCGGCGAATAGGGCGCCGCCTTGCCCGGCACGGTGAGGGCGCGCAGCGACAGGCCGGCAACGCCGGGGATCTCGAAGCTCGCGCCGTCGAGGGGGATCGCATGGTGCTCGACGCCGCAGTAATGCCGCAGCACCTCGAACACCGGATAGCCGCTGCCCAGGTCCTCGGCGACCGCCGGGGTGCACCACACCGGCAGGGGCGAACCGCGCTCGCGCAGCATCAGCAGGCCGGTCGCGTGGTCGAGCTGGCCGTCGACCAGTACCACGCCCGCGATGGCGGTGTCGCGCACCTGGCGGGCTGGTTGCAAGGCGGCACGGCCGCGGATCTGCTCCAGGATGTCCGGGGAGGCGTTGAAGAGGATCCCGTCCGCGCCGGTGTCGTCGCGCACGAAGATCGAGGATTGCGTGCGCGCCGAGGCGCTCAGGCTGCCGCCGCGCACGCCGGCGCAGTTGCGGCAATTGCAGTTCCACTGCGGGAAGCCGCCGCCGGCCGCGCTGCCAAGGATGGAGATGCGCATCGTCGGCCCCGGCCGGCGGGCCCGCTCAGCGGACCGCCACGTACATCGTGATCTCGAAGCCGAAGCGGAAGTCCTGGGCCTGGGGGGTTTGCCACGTCATGTCGATCTCCTGGTGGGGTGCCGGGAGGAACATGGTCGCGGCCGGGTCCGTGGCCGGGTAGCCCCGCCGCCATGAATCCGGCCTCATGATTTTCATGAATCGGGCGCGGCGCTTGCTCGCTACCATGGCAGCACGGAGGGCGAGGCCATGACCCTGCGATTGAAGATCCACCTGATCGTCGGCGCGCTGACGCTGCTCTTCGTGGGCACGCTGCTGGCGCAGCAGTTCGGCGACATGCGCAAGTCGGTCAACGAGGAAGTCGTGGCGGCCAACCGCGTCGCCGCCCAGCTGCTGCGGCGCGCGGTCTGGGCCCACGCCGCGCAGGGACCGCAGGCGCTGCTGGCCTACCTCGAAGGGATGGGGCGCATCCGCTCCAACGACATCACGCTGCTCGACGCGAACGGCGCGGAGCTCTACCGGTCGCCGCCCTCCAGCTGGAAGGCGGGCCGCGATGCCCCGGCGTGGTTCGAGTCGCTGATCACCCCGCGGCCGTCGGTGCAGAGCATCCAGTTTCCCGATGGCAAGCTCATCGTGCGGGCCAACGCCTCGCGCGCCGCGCTGGATGCCTGGGACGAATTCGGGCCGCTGATGCTGCGGTCGGTGCTGCTCCTCGTCGTCGCCAATGCCGCGGTGTTCTGGCTGGTCGGCCGCGCGGTGCGTCCTTTCGGCAGGATCGTCGGCGCGCTGAACGAACTGGAGACCGGCCGCTTCGACGTCGAACTGCCCCGCCTGCAAGGCAAGGAGGCCGCGGCCATCGGCGACGCATTCAATCGCATGGTGAGCATGCTGCGCCAGAACATCGAAAGCGAGCGGCGCGCGGCGCTGGCCGAGCGGCGGCTGTCCGACAGCCGCGAGCTCGCGCACTGGGTCGCCGGGCAGATCGAACAGGAGCGCCGCAGCATCGCGCGCGAACTGCACGACGAGCTGGGGCAGTCCGTCACCGCGATGCGCAGCATGGCCCTGTCGATCGCGCAGCGGGTGCGGGAGATCGACGAGGAATCGGAGCGCGCCGCCCGCGTCATCGCCGACGAATCGTCGCGCCTGTACGAGGCGATGCACGGGCTGATCCCGCGCCTGACGCCGCTCGTGCTGGACAACTTCGGGCTGCGCGAGGCCCTCGGCGACCTGGTGGAACGCACGCAGCGCAGCCAGCCCGGCGTGCGCATCGAGCTCGACGCGCAGCTCGCGGAAATCCGGCCCTCGGCCGAAGTGGCGCTGACGCTCTACCGTGCCGCGCAGGAAGGCATCACCAACGCGCTGCGGCACGGCCATGCGCGCTCGCTGCGCCTGCGGTTGCGAGCCGTGGAGGACAGCATCGCACTGCAGCTGGTGGACGACGGCACGGGACTGCCGGCCGGATGGCCCGACAGCGGCGGGCAGCGCGGACTGCGCTGGCTGGCCGAGCGCGTCGAATCCGTGGGCGGGCAATGCCGGGTCGAGCCGGCCGCGGCGGGCGGCGTGTGCCTGGAGGTCACCGTGCCGCTCCACCAGCCCGAGGAGGCACTGGCGTGATCCGCGTCATGCTGGTGGACGACCACGCCCTGGTGCGCATGGGCTTTCGCATGCTGCTGGCCGATGCGCACGTGGAGGTGGTGGCGGAGGCCGGCGACGGCGAGCAGGCCTGCCAGGCCTATCCGCGCGTGAAGCCCGACGTCGTGGTGATGGACCTTTCGATGCCGGGCATGGGCGGGCTGGAAGCGGTGCGCCGCCTGCTGGCGCAGGATCCCAGGGCCCGCGTGCTCGCGCTCTCCGCGCACGAGGACACGGCGCATTCCAGCCGCGTGCTGCGGGCCGGCGCGCTGGGTTACCTGGCCAAGCGCAGTGCGCCGGAGGAATTGACGAACGCCGTGACCGCGGTCGCGCGCGGCGAGCGCTATGTCGATCCGCAGACGGCCCAGGCGTTGGCGATGGCGCAGATCGAGGGTGCCGGCAGCCCGGCCGACGTGCTGAGCGAGCGCGAGTTCGCCGTGTTCGTCCAGCTCGCGCGCGGCGCGACGGTGCAGCAGGTCGCCGAGAACCTGAAGGTGTCGCCCAGCACGGTGGGCACGCACCTGTACCACGTCAAGCAGAAGCTCGGCGCAGGCAACCAGTCGGAGCTGACGCTGGTGGCCCTGCGCTGGGGCCTGATCGAAACCTAGGATCCCGCGTCGCAGTGCACGTGGAGCATCGACTGCCCCACCTGCAGGAAGGCGCCGTAGCGCAGGATGTACTCGCGCTGGACGGCGTAGGCCTGGTGTTCCCATTCCACCGACTGCTTGCAGGAGGGCGGGACGCTGAAGGCCGCGCCGCCGGCCAGCGAGTCGTCGCCGCGCGCCACGCCTTGCAGGTAGTGGACCATTTCGTGCACGACGATGGAGCTCGCGAACAGGCTGTCCTCGGGATCCAGCTTCTCGTCGATGTACACGTTCCTGCCGCCGGCGTACCAGCCGAGCACCTTGCATTCCTGCCCGTGGCAGGCTTGCTGGACGAAGAACTCGTGGGGTTTGGGAACCACCACCGGAGGCTCGGGAGGGGAAGGGTAGCCGGACAGGGTGACCGCCCAGGACAGGAGGGTGGCGTAGAGATCGGACATGGCCCACTCTATCGTGCGAACCTTGCTGGGGTATCCCCCGTCCGAGTCAGTGAAACGGCGATGTCGGAGAAGGACAACGCGCCGAAGGGGGAACGGTCCGGCAGACGCGCGCGAAGGCCGGGTTCAGCGCACGGCCTGGTCGGCGTTCGCGGCGTGCTCGAGCCCTTTCGCCTCCGCGAGGCCCCCGGCACCGCGCAGGACGGTGCCGGAGAGGTCGGCCTCGGTGAAGTCGGCCCCGGCGACGTCCGCGCCCTCGAGGTTCGCTCCTTCGAGCCGGGCGCGGAACAGGTTCGCTCCCCGCAGGTTGGCGTTGCGCAGATTCGCGAACGACAGCAGGGTGCGGTTCAGGTCCGCGCCTTCGAAGTTCGCGCCCGCGAGATTCGCGCCGGTGAGGTCGGTGCGCATCTGCCCCATGCCCTGGTTGCGGATGTCGACGCCGATGCGCGCCTGCGACAGATCGGCGCCGCTCAGGTCGGCCGCCGGCAGGTCGGCGATCATCCGCGCGCCGCGCAGGTTCGCATCCTTGAAGATGGGCAGCTTCTTCACCTGCCCGCCGAGCACGACGACGGAAAGCAGGCTGGCGTCGCGCAGCTGCGCGCCGGTGAAATCGGCGCCCATCAGCCAGGCGCCATTGAGGTTGGCGCCGAAAAGGTCGGCGCCGCGCAGGTCGGCCGAGACGAGTTTGCTGGCGAACAGGTTCGTGCCGCGCAAGCTCGCCTTGCGGAAGTCGAGACCGCTCAGGTCCAGGTCGGAGAGATCCTTGCCGCTGAAATCGGCCGGCGGCGACTGGGCCAGCATGCGCACGACGTCGTCGCGCGAGAGTTCGGCCGCGCCGGCGGCGGCGCCGAGCGCGATCAGCGACGCGCCGAGTACGCGCAGGCAGGCACGTGTGGGGTCGCGTTCCATGGAGTCATCCCGCGGCGCAGGCTAGCACGCGGTGTCCTGATGGCGGGGAAGACTGCGTCGGCCGTGATGGATTGGCCGCGGAAAAGAGAAAGGCCCGCGCGTGCGGGCCTTTCGAATTCTGGCTCCCCGACCTGGGCTCGAACCAGGGACCTACGGATTAACAGTCCGGCGCTCTACCAACTGAGCTATCGGGGAACAAGCCTTAGATTATAGCGTCGATTTCCAGCTCTTCCGGATGCTCGACAAATTCAGCAAATCGTCAGTCGAACACCGGCGTCTCGACACCCAGCACCTTGTGCAGTTTCGGGCTGGTGGTCGTGTACTGCAGGTGGATCTTGCCCTTCTCGGGGAAGATGATGGGAGCGGCGCCGAAGGCGGCCAGCGCGCACTCGTGGAAGCCCGAGAGGATCAGCTTCTTCTTGCCCGGGTAGGTGTTGATGTCGCCCACCGCGAAGATGCCCGGCACGTTGGTCGAGAACTTCTCGGTGTCCACCTTCAGCTGCTTGCGCTCGATGTCCAGGCCCCAGTCGGCGATCGGGCCGAGCTTGGGCGACAGGCCGAAGAAGACCAGCAGGACGTCCGCCGGGACCACGCGCGTGACGCCGTCGGCGCCCGTCACCTTGGCGCCCGTGAGCTTGCCGTCCTTCTCTTCGTAGCCGGTCACCTGGCCAACCACGAACTGCATCTCCATCTGCTCGCACAATTCGTGCATGCGCGCCACCGAGGCGGGCGCGGCACGGAAGCCGTCGCGGCGGTGGACCAGGATCACGCTCTCGGCCTTGTTGGCGTTGCCGTCCTCGTTGCCCGGGGTGAAGTTCAGCGCCCAGTCCAGCGCGGAGTCGCCGCCGCCGACGACCAGCAGGTTCTTGCCGGCGAAGTCCGCCGGGTTCTTCACCCGGTAGAACAGCTGCGAGTCCTGGAACCTGTCGAGGCCCTCGACCTTCAGCAGGCGCGGCTCGAAGGCGCCCACGCCCGCGGCGATGAAGATCGTCTTGGTGAGGAACCTCGTGCCCTTGGACGTTTCGACGAAGAAGCGGCCGTCGTCCTGCTTCTGCACCACCGTGACCGTCTGGCCCAGGTGGAAGGTCGCGCCGAACGGTTCGATCTGCTTGAGCAGCGCGTCGGTCAGTTCCTTGCCGGTGCACACCGGGATCGCCGGGATGTCGTAGATCGGCTTGTCCGGATACAGCTCGATGGGCTGGCCGCCGGGGTAGGCGAGCGAGTCGATGACGTGCGCCTTGATCTCCAGCAGGCCGAGCTCGAACACCTGGAACAGGCCCACGGGGCCCGCGCCGATGATCACTGCATCGGTCTCGATCGGGCCGTCATGGGCGGCTGCGGTCTTGATCACTTCTTCGTTCAGTTCTGATTTCATGGTTCCCTACTTGACCAGCTCGGACAGCTTGCCCGGCTTGTCCTTCCATTCCTCGGCATCGGACAGCGCCGGCTTGCGCTTGGTGATGCTCTTCCATCCGGGCTGGTGCGACAGGTCCACGTTCAGCTTGATGAAGGCCACCTGGTCCGCCGGCACGTCCTCTTCCGCGTAGATCGCATTCACCGGGCACTCCGGGATGCAGACCGCGCAGTCGATGCACTCGTCCGGGTCGATCACCAGCATGTTGGGACCTTCCCGGAAGCAGTCCACCGGACAGACGTCAACGCAGTCGGTGTACTTGCAGCGGATACATTGTTCGGTGACGACGTGGGTCATTGCGGTAGCGAGGGCTTGGGGGGAAACCCTCTATTTTATTTGGTTTTCGTCCTGCCCCCTTGGGCAGGATCAACGAACGAGCACGGCCCCCGAGGTCTTGTGGCTGGCGGTGTCCACCAGGACCAGGGAACCCAGGGCGCGCGAACGGGCGTAGGGCAGGGTGGCCAGGGGCTCCTGCAGGGCCAGTTCGACGTGGCCGATGCCGTTCGGCTCCAGGTGGTTGGCGTCCTGTTCGGCCAGCGTGTTCACGTCCAGCTTGTGGACGATGCGCTTGACCTTGACCTTCACCCAGCGGTGGCCGTGCAGCGCCCAGTAGGCGCGGCCCGCCACCAGCGGCTCGTCGTCGAGCCAGGCGATCGTGGCCGACACTTCGCGCGAAGGCGTGAAGGCGCCCGGCGCCAGCAGCCAGTCGCCGCGCGACACGTCCACTTCGCGGTCCAGGATGATGCCGGCGCTGTGGCGCGCTTCCACCTTGGCGGGATCGCGCACGTGGTCCAGCACCTGCGCCACCTTGGCGGTCTGGCCGCTCGGAAGCACCGTGATCTCATCGCCGGGCTGCACGCTGCCCGTGGCGACGCGGCCCCAGAACACGCGGCGGCCCTGCGAGGTGTCGGAGGAGGACGAGAACTTCTCGACCCACTGCACCGGAAAGGCGAAGGCTTCGGCCGTCTCGGCCGGCGTCACGTCGAGCTGCTCCAGCAGCGCCAGCAGCGACGGGCCCTGGTAGCCGCACCAGCCGGGCTGGGCTTCCACCACGTTGTGGCCCTTCAGCGCGGAGATCGGCACGATGGCGCGGGCGTGGATGCCGGCGGCCTCGGTGAAGGTCTCCAGCGCGCCGCGGATGTTGGTGAAGGCCAGCGTGGCGTCTTCCACCGCGTCGAGCTTGTTGATCGCGAACACGATCGCGGGCACGCGCAGCAGGTTGGCCAGCAGCGTGTGGCGGCGGGTCTGCGGCAGCAGTTCGAGGGCGGGGTCCTGCCACTTCAGCTTGGTGGCGTCCACCAGCACCACGGCGGCATCGGCGCTGGAAGCGGCCGTCACCATGTTGCGGGTGTACTGCTCGTGGCCGGGCGCGTCGCCGATGATGAACTTGCGCGCGGGCGTGGCGAAGTAGCGGTAGGCCACGTCGATCGTGATGCCCTGTTCGCGCTCGGCGGACAGGCCGTCGGTCAGCAGCGCGAGGTCGGTCTCGCCGGAGCGGGACACGGAGGCCAGCTGGTCCTGCAGCACGGCGCGGCTGTCCACCAGCAGGCGGCCGATCAGCGTGCTCTTGCCGTCGTCGACCGAGCCGCAGGTGATGAAGCGCAGGGCGGCGTCGTGTCCGGTGTGGGTTGCGGTCGTCATCAGAAATACCCGTCCTTCTTGCGCTTTTCCATCGAGGCGTCCGACGTCTTGTCGTCCATGCGCGTGGCGCCGCGCTCGCTCACGTCGGCCAGCAGCGTCTCGGCCACCACGTCGGCGGCGTTCGCCGCCGGGCTGGCCACCGGGCAGGTGCAGGTGATGTCGCCGACGGTGCGGAAGCGCACCGTGCGGGTCACGACCTCTTCACCGGCCTTGGCCGGCGTGACCTCGGTCACCGGCACCAGCAGGCCGCGGCGCTCCACCACCTCGCGCTGGTGCGCGTAGTAGAGGGAAGGCAGCTCGATCTGCTCGCGCTCGATGTACTGCCACACGTCCAGCTCGGTCCAGTTGGAGATCGGGAACACGCGGAAGTGTTCGCCGGGCGCCAGGCGCGTGTTGAACAGCGTCCAGAGTTCGGGGCGCTGCGCCTTCGGCTGCCACTGCCCGAAGCTGTCGCGGTGCGAGAAGATGCGCTCCTTGGCGCGGGCCTTCTCCTCGTCGCGGCGGGCGCCGCCGATCAGCGCGTCGAAGCGGAATTCGTCGATCGCCTCCAGCAGCGTCACCGACTGGTGGGCGTTGCGGCTCTCGTCGGGGCGCGACAGGCGCACCGTGCCGCGCTTCATCGAGTCTTCCACGCTGCGCACGACCAGTTCGGCGCCGAGCTGCTTGGCGCGATAGTCGCGGAAGTCGGTCACTTCGGAGAAGTTGTGGCCGGTGTCGATCATCAGCAGCGGATACGGGATGCGGCCGGAACCGGAGGTTCCTCCTGTGACTCCGAAGGCCTTTTCGGCAAGCGCAAGCAGCACCAGGGAGTCCTTGCCGCCGGAGAACAGCAGGGTCGGACGCTCGAAGGCGCCGGCCACTTCGCGCAGGATGAAGATCGCTTCTTCTTCCAGGGCGTCGAGGTGCTTGTTGCTGAGGCGGGTCAGCAGTTGCGGTTCGGTGCGTGCGTTCATGCGGCGACCTTCTCTTCTTTCTTCACATGGAGGCCGCATTCCTTCGCGGCCTCATCCTCCCACCACCACCTTCCGGCGCGGAAATCCTCGCCGAGGCTGATGGCGCGCGTGCACGGCGCGCAGCCGATGCTGGGGAAGAACTGGTCGTGCAGCGGGTTGTAGTCGACCTCGTTGGCGCCGATGTAGTGCCAGACGTCGCCCCAGGTCCAGTTCGCCAGCGGGTTGAGCTTGATGCGGCCGTTCTTGGGCACATCCGACTCGTCGACCAGCGGCACGTCGGCGCGGGCGGCGGACTGCTCCTTGCGCAGGCCGGTGATCCAGGCCTTCTGGCCGGTCAGGGCGCGCTCCAGCGGCTCCAGCTTGCGGATCGCGCAGCAGTCCTTCCGCAGCGCGATGCTGCGGTACATCGCGTCCTTGCCTTCGCGGCCGACGAAGTGCACCACCGATTCCTGCACGGGGCGGTAGACCTCCACCGGTGCGCGCGAATGCGCCAGCGTGCGATCCAGCAGGTCCAGCGTCTCCTGGTGCAGCGCACCCGTCTCCAGCACGAACACCGGGATGTCCAGTTCGAGGCTGTTGATCAGGTGGGTGATCACCACGTCCTCCGCCCCCAGGCTGGAAGCCTGCTTCAACGGCGCGAACTCGGAGGCGGCGCGGATCAGCAGCTTCTGCGTTTCCGCCAGCCTGGCCTCGAAGTCCTTCGAAGGACGGGCGTGCAAATCGATGGCGCCCATCTCAGACCCGGGCGAAGTGCGGCTGCGCCTCGCGCGCATCCGCCTGGTAGAACTCCGCGTAGCGGGCGAACTGGCGCTCGGCCTCGACCGGGTCCTTGCCTTCCTTGAGCACCGCGCTGGAGAAGCCCGTGCGGTACATCTGCACCAGCTGGTCGATCAGCACGTCGCCGGTGGCGCGGATGTCGCCCGCGAACTTGCGGCGGCGGCGCAGCAGGTAGGCCTGGCTGAAGGCACGGCCGTCGGTGAACTTGGGAAAGTCCAGCTCGATGCGGTCCACGCCTTCGAGGGACAGTTCCATCGGGTCGGCGTCGTTGGCGAGCGTCACGACCTTCACGTTCTCTTCGGCCGTGCTGCCGGCGGCGATCAGTTGCAGCGGGATCATGCGGTTTCCTTTTCCGCGATGCGGCAGGCGTTGGCGGCGACCTTGAACGGGTCCTGGCCGACGCGGCGCAGCGTGGTGATGAACGTTTCGTACTTGCCGTCGGCCGCGGGCTGGCGCAGCTGGCGGTAGGTGTCGACGATGGCCTCGATCACGGCCGGCACTTCTTCCTTGGCGAAGGAGGGGCCGATGATCTTGCCGGGACCCGCGGGGCCGGAAAGGTTCGAGCCGTCGGAGCCGCCCAGCGTGATCTGGTACCACTCCTTGCCGTCCTTGTCGACGCCGAGGATGCCGATGTGGCCGGCGTGGTGGTGGCCGCAGGAGTTGATGCAGCCCGAGAAATTCAGGTCGATCTCGCCGATGTCCCATTCCTCGTCGAGGTCCTGGAAGCGCTCGGTGATCGCTTCGGCGATCGGCAGCGAGCGCGCGTTGGCGAGCGAGCAGTAGTCGCCGCCGGGGCAGGCGATCATGTCGGTGATCAGGCCGATGTTGGCGCGGGCGAGGCCCAGCTTGCGGGCAGCGGCATACAGCTCCGGCAGGTCGTCCTGGTGCACCCAGGGCAGCAGCAGGTTCTGGTCGTGCGTGACGCGCGCTTCGCCGGCGGAGAAGCGCTCGGCGAGGTCGGCGCAGGCGTCGAACTGGTCCGCCGTGCAGTCGCCGGGGTTCTGGCCCAGGCGCTTGAACGACAGCTTCACGGCGCGCAGCTCGGGATTGCGGTGCGGGAACACGTTGCGCTGCAGCCAGCGGTCGTACTGCGGGTCGGCTTCGGCGTCGGCGCGGATGATCTCGTGCACGCGCGCGTCGGCGGCGTCACGCTGGCGCGGCTTGAGCACCGGCGCCACGAAATGCGCGGTCACGCGATCCAGTTCGGCTTGCGTCAGCGTGTGCTGGGCACCGTCGACCTCGACGATCTGGCGGAATTCCTCTTCGACCTGGTCGATGTAGCGCTGGCCTTCGGCCTTCACCAGGATCTTGATGCGCGCCTTCCAGACGTTGTCGCGGCGGCCGTAGCGGTTGTAGACGCGGATGCACGCTTCCAGGTAGTTCAGGACGTGCTTCCACTCGAGGAACTCGCGCACCACGGTGCCGATGATGGGGGTGCGGCCCATGCCGCCGCCCACCAGCACCTTGAAGCCCAGCTCGCCGGCCTCGTTCTTCAGCAGCTGCAGGCTGATGTCGTACCAGCCGGTGGCCGCGCGGTCTTCCTTCGCGCCGTTGAGGGCGATCTTGAACTTGCGGGGCAGGAAGGCGAATTCCGGATGCAGCGCGCCCCACTGGCGCAGGATCTCGGCGAAGGGGCGCGGATCGGCGATCTCGTCGACGGCGATGCCGGCGAGTTCGTCGGTGGTGATGTTGCGGATCGCGTTGCCGCTGGTCTGGATGCCGTGCATGCTCACGCCGGCCAGCAGCTCCATCACGTCGGCGGCCTTGGTGATCGGGATCCAGTTGAACTGCACGTTGGTGCGGGTCGTGAAGTGGCCGTAGCCGTACTTCAGGTTCGTCACCACCTGGCGGTCGGTGCCGGGGATGGGCACCGGGCCGAGCGCCAGCTGCTTTTCCTGCGCTTCCTTCAGCAGCTCCGCATCGGGCTGGTCGAACTCGCGCGCGACCTGGCCCAGGGCGCGCAGCTGCACGGTCGACAGCTCGCCATAGGGCACGGAGATCCGCGCCATGGGGGCGTAGCGCTGGATATACCAGCCGTTTTGCAGGCGCAGGGGCCGCAGCTCGTCGTCGCCGAGCGTGCCGGCCTGCCAGCGCTCGAGCTGGTCACGGAACTGGGCTGCGCGCGCGCGCACGAACTGGCGGTCGAATTCTGTGTATTGGTACATGGCCTCGGTCAAGGCGGCCCCTCCAGGAGCCGGAGCCGAGACTGTAGCGATCCCCCTTATGAGCCCGAACTATTTTTTTATTCGACTCTTATGCGGATAAGCATATGCACGAGTGCTGGCGCGGGTTCCGGGGCCCGGAGCCGGGCAGGTCCGGATAAGGCCGATCGGGCTCAGCCGCGCGATGCTGGCGACAGCCGGGCCGCGTCGAGTGCCTTGGCAAGCCGTGCTTCCAGCGGCAGGGGTTCGCCATGCAGGCGGGCAGCGATGAGTTCGCCGCACAAGGCCGCGAAGGTCAGGCCGCGCGATCCCATGGCCGTGCTGAGCCACAAGCCAGGCTCCAGTTCGCCGGCCAGGGGCCTACGGTCGGACGAAGCGCAGCGCACGCCGCTCCAGCTGCGCAGTTCGCCGCGCGCCGTCGCGGACTGCACGACTTCGGCGGCCCGGGGCATGACCTCGCGCACCCGCTGCAGGTTGGCCGCGACGTCCTCGCTGCGCAGGCCCGGGTCCGCATCGCCGCGGCCGTAGGTCGAGCCGGTGATCCAGGCGTTGCGCTCCACCAGCGGAACACGCGGCAGGAAGTGGCCGTGGCCGTTGACGGGGAAGGGGGGCAGCGACGCCGCGTCGGCATCGTGCGGCGCCCAGCTCACCTGGCCCCGGACGGGATGCAGCTGCACCCGGCCTTCCAGCAGCGCCTGGCTACCCAGGGCCGCGGCGACGACCACGAGCGGTGCGCGGGCGAGCTCGATGCCCTCCGGCCCCCGGACGACCCAATGCGTGTCCTCCCGCACGACGCGTTCGATCCGCTGGCCGCCCACGAAGCGCACGCCGGGCGTGCGCAGCCAGGAGCGGACCAGCGCCGCCGGCTCGATCCAGGCCGCGTTCTCGTGCCACCAGGCGGCCTGCGCGGGCGCGAGGCCGGCCGCTGCTTTCTGCGCGCCGGTCGCTTCGCGCGTCCAGGGCAGCAGCGCCTCACCGAGCGGGGGAAGCGGCCGGTGATCGTCGCCGCGCCATTCGAGCACGCCGGTCGCTTCCCATTCGAGGCCGGCCGCGAGCCGCTGCCGCGCTTCCTGCAAGGTGATGCGCACGCCGGCGCGCGAGAGGCGCGACAGCAGGTTGTCGTCGGGCGACTGGTGCGGCGCGAGCAGGCCGGCCGGCAGCGACGAAGCGCCGCCGGCGGGCGCGGGCGCGGCATCGAGCACGCGCACCGACCAGCCGCGGCGTGCCAGGCTCGCCGCCACGCCGGCGCCGGCGAGGCCCGCGCCGATCACGATGCATTCGCCGGGCGTGCGCTCGTCCTGCTGCGGCAAGCCCTTCACGTCCCACGCGGGCTCGTAGCGTCCCTTCAGGCAGTCGCGCTCGGGCGGCAGGCCGGGGCATTGCTCCAGTTGCCAGCCGCAGGTCTGCAGGTCGCGCCGCACGTGGCCCGCGATGGTCCAGGTGGCGAGGCTCGCGCCGCGGCGGCTCAGGCGCGTGACGCCCTTGAGCGTGCCCAGGCTCCACATTTCCGGATGGACCTCGGGGTCGAAGCCGCCGAGGAACACCGAATCCGCGCGGAAGTCCAGCTCGCGCAGGATGGGCGCGACGTCGCCCACGCACAGCGTGAGCAGCACGCGGCCTTCGTCGAACGAGAAGCGATGGAAGCCCGGCACGAGGCCCTGCCAGCGCGAGGCGAGCTCCCGTGCGAGCGGCTGCAGTTCGGGCTCGAAGGCCACCGCCCGCAGCAAGTCGTCCGCGCTGACCGGCCAGGCTTCGATCGAAGCGACATGCAGCAGCCGCGGCCGCGCCGGGTCGCTGCGCCAGGCCTGCCAGGCCGCGAGGAAGTTGAGCCCGAGGCCGAAGCCCGTCTCGAGGATGCGCCACTGCGGGCGCCCCGCCCAGGCCGCGGGCAGGCCGCAGCCTTGCAGGAAGACGTGCCGTGCCTGCTTCAGGCCACCGGAGCGGTGGATGTCGTCGAAGCGCGTGCTGCGCGCCGTGCCGTCGTCGTCACGGACGACGGGTTCGGCCATGGCCTTACTGCGTGGGCGGAACGTAGCCCGCCGCGGTGTCCGCGCCACTGCCGAAAAAGTGGCTTTCCATCTGGCGCTTGAGGTACTCGCGGGCCCGCTGGTCCGCGAGGTTGAGCCGGTTCTCGTTCACCAGCATGGTCTGCTGCTTCAGCCATTGCTGCCAGGCTTCCTTGCTGACGCTCTCGTAGATGCGTTTGCCGAGTTCGCCGGGATAGGGCGGGAAATCGAGGCCTTCGGCCTCGCGACCGAGCTTGATGCAGTTCACCGTGCGTGCCATTCACGCCTCCTGGATTAGCTTATGGGAATATGGAACTGAAAACTCTGTCGTTCCAGTTATGTGACTTGCTCTCCAGAATGCGCCTCATCCAACAACAAGGTGCATTCCATGAGCCTTCGCCGCGACTTTATCAAGATTCCCCTGGCGCTCGCCGCCGCTGGCGTCCTGGGCCTGACGGGCCTGCCCTCGATCGCCCAGCCGCTGCAGCTGCTCAACGTCTCCTACGACCCGACGCGCGAGTTCTACGTGGACTTCAATGCGGCCTTCGCCAAGTACTGGAAGGCGAAGACCGGCCAGGACATCCAGGTGAAGCAGTCGCACGGCGGCTCGGGCAAGCAGGCCCGTTCCATCATCGACGGCCTGGACGCCGACGTGGCCACGCTGGCGCTGGCCGGCGACACCGACGCCCTCGTGAAGAACGGCGGCTGGGTGAAGCCCGACTGGCAGAAGCGCCTGCCGCACAACGCGTCCCCGTACACCTCCACCATCGTGCTGGTGGTGCGCGCGGGCAATCCCAAGGGCATCAAGGACTGGGACGACCTGGCCAAGCCGGGCGTCAGCGTGATCACGCCGAACCCGAAGACTTCGGGCGGCGCGCGCTGGAACTACCTGGCGGCCTGGGAATTCGCCAAGCGCAAGTACGGCGGCGAGGCCAGGGCCAAGGAGTTCGTGGGCAAGCTGTACAACAACGTGCCTGTGCTGGACACCGGCGCGCGCGGCTCGACCATCACCTTCGCCCAGCGCAACCAGGGCGACGTGCTGATCGCCTGGGAGAACGAGGCCTACCTGCTGGAAAAGGAGTTCGGCACCAAGTTCGACGTGGTCGTGCCCTCGGTGAGCATCCTGGCCGAACCCGCGGTGACGGTGGTCGACAAGGTGGTGGACAAGAAGGGCACGCGCGCCATCGCCGAGGAATACCTGAAGTACCTCTACACCGAAGAGGGGCAGGACATCATCGGCAAGCACTTCTACCGTCCGGCCGCGTCGCAGAAGGCCCAGGCCAAGTACGCGAAGCAGTTCCCGAAGCTGAACCTGTTCACCATCGACCAGGCGTTCGGCGGCTGGGACCAGGCCTCCAAGGTCCACTTCGCCGACGGCGGCAACTTCGACCAGATCTATACCCGCAAGTAAGGGAGGGCGGCTGACACCGCGACGCGCGGCGCGGGCGAACAATGGTCGCTGTCCCCAAAAGGAGAACAAGATGACCTATCGCATCGCCGTCGTGGTGGGCAGCCTGCGCCGCGAATCGTTCAACAGGCAGCTCGCCGCGGCGCTCACGAAGCTGGCGCCGCAGCCGCTGGAATTCGTGACCGTGCGCATCGACGACCTGCCGCTGTACAACCAGGACGACGACGGCAACCAGTCCGAACAGGTCAAGCGCCTGAAGACGGAGCTTTCGCAGTCGCAGGGCGTTCTGTTCGTGACCCCCGAATACAACCGCTCGATCCCCGGCGTGCTGAAGAACGCGATCGACAACGCCTCGCGGCCCTACGGCCAGAGCGCCTGGGCCGGCAAGCCGGCGGCCACGATCGGCATCTCGGTCGGCGCGATCGGCACCGCGATGGCGCAGCAGCACCTGCGCAACATCCTCGCCTACCTCGACATGCCGACGCTGGGCCAGCCGGAGATGTTCGTGCAGCACAAGACGGGGTTCTTCACGCCCGGCGGCGACATCGCGGACGACAGCACGAAGCAGTTCCTGCAGAAGTTCCTCGAGAGGTTCGCGGAGTGGGTGAAGCACCACGCGGACAAGGTCGCGAACAAATAAGGCTCATCCCTCGCGCAAAACCCCGTCATCCCCGCGCAGGCGGGGATCCAGGGCGTCCCAAAGAAAAAGCGGCCCATCGGGCCGCTTTGTTCCATGCTCTGGATCCCCGCCTGCGCGGGGATGACGCGCCTGCGCGCGGGGATGACGCGCTTGTGCGCGGGATGACGGTCAGGCGCGGATCGCCGCCTTGCCCTCGTTCGCCGCTTCCCCGGCATGCGCCTGGATCGCGACGTCCGCGGCCTCGATGGCCTTGGCCTTGAAGGCATCGCCCATCGCCACGCCTTCGGCGCG
The DNA here is from genome assembly GCF_036383835.1 of Ramlibacter sp. GTDB lineage: Bacteria > Pseudomonadota > Gammaproteobacteria > Burkholderiales > Burkholderiaceae_C > Ramlibacter. The sequence continues at coordinate 12,376 of NZ_DASVNN010000012.1, read as the reverse complement.
CACGAAGCGGATGTCGGTCACGCCGAAGAAGCCGAACACGGTCTTCAGGTAGCTCTCCTGGTGGTCCGCTGCCGACTCGTCGCCGTAGGCGCCGCCGCGGGTGGACACGACGATCACCGTCTTGCCGGCGGCCAGGCCGACGGGGCCCTTCTCGGTGTACTTGAAGGTACGGCCGGCCTGCGCGACGCGGTCGATCCAGGCCTTCAGCTGGCTGGGGACGCTGAAGTTGTACATGGGCGCGCCCACGACCACGACATCGGCTGCGAGGAACTGGCTCACCAGTTGCTCGGACACGATGTTCTCGCGGCGCTGGACTTCGGTCAGGCCTTCGGCATCGGCGCCCAGCCGGAAGCCCAGCGAGTCGAGGTTCAGGTGCGTCGGGGCGTCGACCGCCAGGTCCAGGTACTCCACCGTCGTGCCGGGGCGGGTGGCCTGCAGTTGCGCGACGGTGCGGCGGGTCAGCTCACGGGAAACGGAGTTGCCGGCGAGCGGGCTGGAATCGATGTGCAGCAGTTTCAAGGTGTCTTCTCCTGAGTTTCCGGGGCCGATCGCCCCCACGGAATAAAGTATGGAGTTGGATCGATGATTTGATAAGACGGCGAAATTGCATTAGATTGTCCTGCCCATGGAACGATCATGCAGGACCTGAACGACATGCTCTTCTTCGCCGAGGTCGTCGACCGCGGCGGTTTCGCGGCCGCGGGGCGGGCCCTCAACGTGCCCAAATCCAAGCTGTCGCGGCGCATTTCCGAGCTCGAGGCGCGGCTGGGCGTACGCCTGCTGCAGCGGACCACCCGCAAGCTCTCGCTGACGCAGGCCGGCGAGATCTACCACCGCCATTGCGTGGCGATGCGCGAACAGGCGGAAGCCGCCGACGAGGCGGTGGCCCATGTGCAGACCGAGCCGCGCGGCACCGTGCGCGTGAGCTGTCCCGTGACGCTGGCGCAGTCGACGATCGGCCCGGTGCTGCCGCGCTTCCTCGCGGCCCATCCGCAGGTGCGCATCGACATGCTGGTGACCAACCGCGTGATCGACCTGGTGCAGGAGGGCGTCGACGTCGCGCTGCGCGTACGCTCCGTTCTCGACGACAGCGGCACGCTGGTGATCAAGAACCTGGGGCACACGCAAGGCATGCTGGTCGCGAGCCCGCAATTGCTGCAACGCTTCGGCCAGCCGCACGGTCCGGAGGAACTGCGCAACCTGCCGACGGTCGCCATGAGCGCCGCGGACGGCCGCGCCAGCTGGCATTTCCTCGGCCCGCACGACGCGGAGTTCGAGCTGCAGCATCGTCCGGTCTACACCGCCGACGACCTGCTCACGCTGAAGTTCGCGGTGGTGCAGGGCGCCGGCATGTGCGTGCTGCCCGACTACATGTGCGTCGAGGAACTGCGCCGGCGCGAACTGGTCCCGGTGCTGCCCGGTTGGGCGCCGCGCGTGGGCCTGGTGCTGGCGGTGTTCCCGTCGCGGCGCGGCATGGTGCCGGCGGTGCGCCGCTTCCTCGACTTCCTCGGGGAGAACATCGTCGGCGAACGCATCGTGGAGGCCGCATGAAGATCGTCCTGCTGGCGCTGTCGCACCTGGTCGTCCTCGTCGTGGGCTTCGGCCTGGGCATCTACCTGCTGCCCATCCTCTCCGCGCCGCCCGCGCCGACGGCGGCGGAAGTGCAGCAGGCCGCGCAGGCGCGCATGTTCGGCGCCACCTTCCGGCGCGAGCTGAAGGGCAGCGATGCCTTCCATTGGGGCGAGGGGAAGCTCACGCTCTCGCCGGCCGCCGTCGCATTCGAGGGCCGGCTCGCGCCCGGACCCGCGTACAAGCTCTATCTGGTGCCTCGCTTCGTCGAGACGGAAGACGAGTTCAGGCAGCTGAAGGCGCAGTCGCTCGCCGTCGGCGACATCCGCACCTTCGACAACTTCATCGTGCCGCTGCCCGCGGGCACCCCGCTGGAGAAGTACGACACGGTGCTGGTCTGGTGCGAATCCTTCTCGCGCTTCATCACCGCGGCGAAGTACCGCTGAGATCCCGTCGTCGACGAGTCCCTCGTAGGGTGGGCAAGCTTCGCTTGCCCACCGGGAATTACAGGGTCCTCGACGACCCGACGCGTGCCGGGGCATCCCCGGCGGCTTCCATCGCGGCCCGTTGGTACACCTCGATGTATTGCACCGCGCTGTCTTCCCAGCCGAAATGGCGCGCCATGCCGTTGGCCTGCAGGCGGCGCCACTTCTGCGGCTCGCGCCACAGCCGGAAGGCGCGGCCCAGCGCGTCGTCGAGGCCGGCGGCGTCGCAGCCCGTCATCACGAATCCGGTGCCGTGCTGCGGGTCCGCGCTGGCGTCGGTGACCGAGTCGAGCAGGCCGCCCACGGGCGCCACGATCGGCGGCGTGCCGTAGGCCTGGCTGTACATCTGGTTCAGGCCGCAGGGCTCGAAGCGCGAAGGCATGAGGAAGGCATCGGCGCCCGCCTCGATCAGGTGGGCCAGCGCTTCGTCGAAACCAAGCGTCACCGACACCTGCTTCGGATGCTTCTGCGCCGCCTCGCGCAGGGCCTTCTGCAGGGCCGGTTCGCCGTTGCCCAGCACGACGAGCTGGGCACCGGACGCCAGGATCCGCGGCAGCGCGCCCAGCACCAGGTCCACGCCCTTCTGCGGCGTGAGCCGGCTCACCATTGCGAGCACCATCGCCGCCCCGTCGACCGGCAGGCCCACGCGTGCCTGCAGCGCCTCCTTGCACTGCGCCTTGCCCTGCAGGCTGTCGCGGCTGAAGTGGTGCGGCAGCAGCGGATCCTGCGCCGGGTCCCATTGCTTCGCGTCGATGCCGTTGAGGATGCCTCGCAGATGGGCCGAGCGCGCGCGCAGGATGCCGTCGAAGCCGACACCGTGCGCCGGCGTCTGGATCTCGCGCGCATAGCTCGGGCTCACGGTCGTGATCGCATCGGCGAACTGGATGCCCGCCTTCAGCATCGACAGCTGGCCCCAGAACTCCACGCCGTCCATGCCACGCCATTGCATCGGGACCCCGAGCAGGTCGGCGCTGCCCATGGGGAACACGCCCTGGAAGGCGAGGTTGTGGATCGTGAGGACGCTGGCGGCCGTCTTGTCGGCCGGCGCGATCAGTCGGTGCTGCGCCAGGTACAGCGGCGCCATGCCGCAGGGCCAGTCGTTGGCATGCACGACGTCCGCGATCCAGCCGCGCAGCGGCGAATGCACGGTGCCGAGCAGCGCCGCCACGCGCGACAGCATGCCGAAGCGCATCGCGTTGTCGTGGTAGTCGCGGCCGCTCGCATCCACATATGGGCCGCCGGGCCGCTGGTACAGGCCGGGGCAGGTGAGCAGCAGCAGCGTCACGCCGTTGTCGATCTTCACCGGCACGAGTTGCGCGACCGGCCAGGGACCGTAGGCCGGCAGGTCCACGCCGTCGCCGATTTCCCCGCTGACCTTCATCCCCCGGTACGCGGGGATCAGGATGTGCACGTCGTGCCCGAGGCTCGCCAGCGTGGCGGGCAGCGCCGCGCTCACGTCGCCGAGGCCGCCGGTCTTCACGTAGGGCGCGCATTCGGGCGTGGCGAACAGGATGTTCATGCCGCCTCCGCTTCCGCCACCAGCACGGCGAAGGGCAGTCCGCCCGCCGCGCCGAACAATCCCTGCAGGTCCATGCTTGCGTCTTCCTCGCCGGAAAGCGGGGTTTCTTCCCCGGTCAACCAGTTGTGCCAGCGGCGGAAGCGCCGCAGCGCGCTCTCTTCGCCCATCAGCACCCGCGTGCCCTGCCACAGGCGCGGCGACCAGGCCGCGTCGTCGCCGCCGCACAGCGTGGAGGTGAGCCGGGCCACCACCACCAGCACCGCGTCGCGTTCGTGGATGCGCGCGTACGCCAGCGCGTGTTCCGCCGCTTCGCCTTCCACCGTCAGCGGCAGGTAGCCGGCGTTGTGGAACAGGTTGCTGCGCTCGCGCCGCAGTTTCAGCAGCCGCCAGGTGACCAGTTGCTTGATGCGGCCGTCCGCCGCGTCGCGATGCAGTGCCTGCCAGTCGCCGGTCGAAGGCCAGCGCTGGCGGTACAAGGCCTCCAGTCCTTCCAGGCCGTGGGCGAGGGCAGCGAAGTCCACCGGACGGCGGTTGTCCGGATCGACCAGGCTGAAGTTCCACAGCTCGCAGCCCTGGTACACGTCGGGCACGCCCGGCGCGGTGAACTTGAGTGCCAGCTGCGCCAGGCTGTTGCGGAAGCCGAAGGGCGCGATGCGCGCCGTGAGCTTCTGCAGTTCGTCCGCGAACGGGCTGGGTCCGGAGCGCAGCACGCCGTCCACGTACTTCTCCACCGCGTCCTCGTAATCGGCCTCGGGGCACACCCAGCTCGTGGCCAGCTTGGCCTCGCGAATCGCCTTGCGCATGTAGGCCTGCACGCGCCGGCGCAGGTCCTCGCGGGCGGCTTCGCCGGGCGCCTGCGCGGGCCACAGGCCCAGGAGCGTCTGGAACAGCAGCCAGATGTCGTTGTGGCTGGGCCAGGTCTCCTTGGGCTTGCGGGTCAGGTACAGCTGCGCCCAGCCGGACAGGCGCAGGAGGCAGTCCTCCCATTGCGACGGAATCTCGGACAGCACGTCGATGCGCGCCCGCAGGTCCTCGCCTCGCTTGCTGTCGTGCGTGGAGGTCCCGAGCAGGCAGTGCGGCCGGTGCCGCTGCCGCGTCGCATTGGCGAAGTGGAAGGCGGCCACGGACATGCCGAAGCTGCGCGCCTCCGATCCCACTTCGTTCAACGACAGCAGCGGCAGATAGCGATAGAAGGCGGTGTCCTCCACCGCCTTGGCGGTCACGGGCGCGGTGAACTGCTGCCAGCGCGCGAGGAAGCGTTCGCGGTCCTCCGGCGGCATGTTCTGCGCCTCGCCCTCGCCGAGCAGCACTTCGCGCAGGTACTCCAGCACCGTGGCTTCGGACTTGCCCAGGCGCCGCTCCGCCGCGGCGATCGCCCAGTCGAGGTGGCGGCGGTCCATCGCGCTCGCCGGTTCGTGCGCGCGCAGGTAGGTGCGGTAGACGGGGAAGGCCGCGGCCACCTCCGCCAGCGCCGCGCGCAGGCGGTTGCGGGTGAAGTCGCAGCGCCGGCGATTGCGGCGCGTGAGGCGATGCAGCGTGTGCGCGAGCCAGTTCAGCTCCGAATACAGCGAGGTCTCGATGATCAGCTTCTTGCACTCGTAGACGATCGCGTCGAAGTCGGTCGGCGCATCGGTGAACGCGTGATACGCCGACAGCATCGCGTTCTCGTTGCGCGACTCGACGAACAGGCCGTTGACCAGGCTGCCGAAGCGGTAGCCCGTGTCGCCGTGCACCGGCCAGTCTTCGGGCAGGGATTCGTGCTCCGCCTGGATCTTCTCGACGACGAGGTACAGCGCGCGCGGCCGGTGGCCGCCGACTTCGGCCTGCGCCGCATGGCGCTGCTGCAGTTGCTCGAAATAGGAGCGCGGGTCGCTGAGGCCGTCGGGATGGTCGATGCGCAGGCCGCTGAGCATGCCCTCCTGCAGCCAGTGCAGCACCTTGCGGTGCGTGGCCTCGAACACCTCGCGGCGCTCCATGCGCAGCGCCGCCAGCGTGTTGACGTCGAAGAAGCGGCGGTAGTTGACGTCGTCGCTCGCCACGCGCCAGTCGGCCAGCCGGTAGGCCTGGCTGGAGATCAGCCGCTCCAGCGCATCGAAGCTCGCCGGATCGCCGGCCTGGCCGTTGAGGCGCTGGACGCAGGCCTCGATCCAGCGCGCCAGCCATTCGTGCCGCGGCGCCAGCCGGGCGAGCTGCCGCTTGAACACGGAGGCATCGCGCACGCGGCTGCGCCGCGCCTCCGCATCGGGGTCGTCGCGCGAGGGCAGGCGGCCCAGGGCGTCGAGCAGGGCCGAGACGACGGCATGGCTGTCGCCCTCGCTGTCGTCGCGCGCCGGCGGCGCGGGCAGGGCCGAGAGGATCTCGGGATAGCTGCGCGGATCGATGGGAAAGCGATGGCCCCAGTAGCGCAGGCCGAACTCGCCGGCGCCCTCGTCGAAGGTCAACTGGATCTCGCCGGCTTCCAGGATCCTGCCGAAGTGGTCGCCCAGCACCGGCAGCAGCACGCGGCCCGCCATCTCCGGCTGCGCCGGGTTCCATTCGATGTCGAAGGTCTCGGCGTGGCTGGATGCGCGGCCGTGCTCCAGCACGTCCAGCCACCAGGCGTTGTCGGCCTCCAGCACGCCCATGTGGTTGGGCACGATGTCCAGGATCTGCCCCATGCCGCAGCGGCGCAGCGCGTGGCACATGCGCTTGTGCGCCGCTTCGTCGCCGACCTCCGGGTTCAGCTCGCCGTGGTCGACGATGTCGTAGCCGTGCGTGCTGCCCGGGCGCGCGCGCAGGTAGGGCGAGCTGTACAGGTGGCTGATACCCAGGGCCCGCAGGTAGGGCACCGCCTGCGTGATCCGGTCGAAGGTGCAGCCCTCGTGGAACTGGATGCGGTAGGTGCCGCACGGGACGCTGGCGGTGTCCAGCGGCGGCAGCTCCAGCGGAGCGTTGGCTAGCGGCTTGGGGCCGCTGCGCTCGGCGCGCAGCACCGCGGCGAGCGAAGCCCAGCGGGCGTCGCTGCCGAGGGCTTCCACCGTCACCGACAGCTTGCGCCGCCAGTTCGGGAAACGGTCCTCCGTCGTGCCGGGCACGTTCACCTGCAGCAGCTGTCCGGTGACGTCCTCCAGCTGCACGCCCACCAGCCAGCAGGGCGTGCGGGCCAGGAAGGCGTACACCGCATCGACGAAGGGCTGCGTGGCGTCGGGGAGGGACGTCGGCTGCACCGAGGTCCCTTCGGGCAGCAGGTCCTCGTGCTGCAGGGCGAGCAGCAGCCGCGCGCGGTCCTGGGCCCGCGAGAGCACCTGCTGCTCGTGCGAGCTTGCGTCGGGATAGAGCCCCAGTTTCGACGAGAGCTCGATGTCCTCGCCCAGCCAGAAGCCGCGCAGCGTCGGCAGGTCGTGCGTGCTGACCACCGCCAGCGCCTTCGACTGCCATTGCCCGGGCCGGCGGAAACCGCCGTCCTCCTCGCGTTCGAACAGCAGCGGCTTGTACGACAGCAGGCTGCCTTCGCGCATCGCCTCGCGCATGCGCGGCGCCACGTTGCCCAGGTCCTCGCCGATCACCATGCACTGGTGGCGCTGGCTTTCCAGCGCCAGCAGGCCCATCAGGTCCTGCAGCGGGTATTCGACGTAGGTGCCGCCGTCGGGCCCCGTCCAGAACAGGCGCATCAGCGCCATCACGTGGTCCAGCCGCAGGGCCCCGCAATGGCGCATGTTGGCGCGGAGGGTGTCGATGAAGGGCTGGTAGCGTGCTTCGCGCAGCCGCTGCGGGCTCCAGGGCGGCAGGCCCCAGTCCTGGCCGGTGGGCGCCAGCGGATCCGGCGGTGCGCCGGCGTGCATGCCCAGCGCGAACACCTCGTGCTCCATCCAGGTCTCGGCGCCGCCGCCGTTGACGCCGACCGCGAGGTCGCAGTACAGGCCGATGCCCATGCCGCGCGTGCGCGCATAGCGCTGGCAGGATTCCAGCTGCACTTCGGCCAGCCACTGCAGCCAGAAGCGGTAGCGGATGGCGGAGCCCTGCTGCTTGCGGAAGGCCTGCACCGCCAGACCTTCGGGGTCCTTGTATTCCTGTGGCCAGGCCGGCCAACCCCAGACGTTCGGGTCGTCGGCGTGGAGCCGCTCCTGCAACGCCTCGAACAGCGCATGGCGCCCGAGCGCGTGTTCGCGCTCGCGCATGAAGGCCATGAAGTGCGCGCCGCGCGAGCGGTCCTTGTCCAGCTCGTGCTGCTCGAAGTGGCGCCACAGCAGGCGCAGCACTTCCTCCTTGGCGGCCGCGACGCCCTCGTAGTCGACCATCTCCGCTTCGCGCAGGGCCTGCAGCCGGTCCTGGAATTGCTCCGATTGCAAGCGCTGCGTCGCCTCCTCGCAGCCGCTCAGGTCGACCAGTGTCTGCACATCGAGGTAGATCGGGTTGAGTGCCTTGCGGCTCGAAGGGCTGTAGGGACTCGCCGCGGCCGCGTCGTGCGGGAACAGGGCGTGCAGCGGGCTCAGGCCGATGAACGACGCGCCCTGGTGCGCAGCGGCATCGCACAGCCGCCGCAGGTCGCCGAAGTCGCCGATGCCCCAGTTGCGCGCGGAGCGCAGGGCGTACAGCTGGATGGTGCAGCCCCACCAGCGTTCGCCCTGCTGCAGGCCGGGTGCGACGTAGCAGTGCCGCGGCGTGACGGCCACGCGGCAGGACTCGTGCGGCGGCGCCCCTTCCAGCGTGAGGCGGTAGTAGCCGATGGCGAGCGGCTGCGGCAGGGCGATCGCCGCCTGCTCGTAGCTGCGCTGCAATTCGCCGGTGGCCACCTCGAGGCCGTTGTCTTCCGCAACCAGTTTCCAGCGCGCGGGCGCGCTGCCATGGTCCGTCCAGCGCAGCTCCGCCGCTTCGCCTTCACGCGCCACGTGCACCCGCGGCAGGCCGAGATGCTGCGGCGGGACCTGGCGGCCGTCGCCGATCATCGAAGCCACCGCGCGCTGCAGCACGGCTGGCGGCACGGTCTCTTCCTTGCCCCAGAAGCCGTGATAGCGGTCGGCCACGCCCAGGCGCTGCGCCTGTTCGGCAAGCGATGGCGCGCCGGCCTCCAGTACTTCGTTCATTGCGTGATCTCGTCGCCGAGCGTCCAGCGCGCGGCGTACGCTGGCCAGGTACCGCGCGCGGTGTCCGCGGGCCAGCGGTGGCTGTAGACCGCCTGTGCCTCGACCGGGCCCAGGTGCAGCGCCTCCACCTGCAGCGGCCGGTCGCCGAGGTTCAGTTCCAGGCCGAGCATCTTGCCGTCGTCATAGCGCCATTGCACCGCGAAGCCGCGTTCGCCGATGCGTTGCGCGGTGTGCTGGCCGGCCAGCAGCATGTGCTGCCGCGGCGTGATCCACTGGCGGCGCGCGCGCAGCGCGTCACGCACCTGCTGCAGCCGTTCGCGACCTGCGTCGTCCTGCGCGCGAGCCGGATCGGGCCGGCTCATCGCGAAGGTCTCGCGGCTGCAGGGATCGGGCAGGTCGTGCGCATCCCCATGGCCGAATTCGCGCTTGCGACCGGCGCGGACGGCCTCCCGCAGTTCGCCTTCCCAGTCGGCGAAGTAGAGGAATGGCTCCCGTGCGCCCCATTCCTCGCCGAAGAACAGCATGGGGATGGCGGGCGTGAGCAGCGCGAGCAGGGTGGGCAGTGCCGCCGCGTCCCCGGGAACCAGTTGCGACAGGCGCTCGCCATGCGCGCGGTTGCCGGCCTGGTCGTGGTTGTGCGCGAAGTTCACCAGCGTGGTCAGCGGCTGGGGCGGCGCCGCCTGGACGGACATGCGCGCGCCGCCTTCCTTGCGCTTCGAGCCTTCGAACAGCATGCCGTGCGTGAAGCAGCGCGCCAGCAGGTCCAGCGGATCGGCCCCGTAGTCGTGGTAGTAGCGCTGCGTCTCGCCGGTCAGGACGACGTGCACGACGTGGTGGAAGTCGTCGTTCCACTGGCCGTCGTAGAGGCCGTGCACGGGTGCGGGCGCGAGCAGTCCATGGCCGTTGTCCTCGTTCTCGAGCACCAGGTGCACGTGGCGGCCCGGCGTGGCGGTGCGCACCCGCTCGGACAGTTCCTGCAGCAGGTGGCGCGGACTGTCGTCCTGGATCGCATGGATGGCGTCGAGCCGCAGGCCGTCGAAGCGGAACTCCTGGATCCAGTACAGCGCGTTGTGGATGAAGAACTCGCGCACCACCTCGCTGTCCGGGCCGTCGAAGTTGAGCGCGGCACCCCAGGGGCTGTGGTGGGTCCGCGAGAAGAAGGGCGGCGCATACGCGCTGAGGTAATTGCCGTCCGGGCCGAAGTGGTTGTAGACCACGTCGAGGAACGCCATCAGGCCGAGGCGATGCGCCTGCTGCACGAAGCGCTTCAGGTCGTCGGGCGTGCCGTAGGCGTGGTGCGGCGCATAGGGCAGCACGCCGTCGTAGCCCCAGCCGAACTCGCCGGCGAAATCGGAGACGGGCATGAGCTCCACGGCCGTGACGCCGAGGTCCGCCAGCGCCCGCAGTCGCCGGGCCGCCGCGGCGAAGGTGCCTTCGGGCGTGAAGGTGCCCACGTGCAGTTCGTAGAGCACCGTCTCGTTCCAGGGCCGGCCGCTCCAGCCGCAGTCCCATTCGAACCGACGCGCGTCCACCAGCGCGCTCGGGCCGTGCGGCCCTTCGGGGTTGTGGCGCGAGGCGGGATCGGGCACCAGCAGCTGGCCGTCGATCTTCCAGCGGTACAAGGTACCGGCAGCGGCTTCGGGCACGCGGCATTCCCACCAGCCCTTGCGGTCGGACTGCGCGGGACGCAGCTGCGGAGCACCGGCGGCTTCGACCGCCAGTTCCACCTGCCGCGCGGCGGGCGCCCACAGGCGGAACACGGCCCCGCCGCCGTCCTGCAGGCGGGCGCCGAAGGGCATCTCGTGGTGGCAATGCACGTCTACGACTCCTGGGGCGCCTGCGTCAGCAGCGCCATCGAGTGCGGCAGCAGCTCCAGCTTGCCCTCGGGGGCGAAGCGCTGCGCCTCGCCTTCCTCGAAATGGCCTTCGGCCGTGGAGATGCGCAGCGCCCAGTCGCCCGCGTGCGCGTGCACGCTGGGCAGCGTGAAGATCGCCTCGTGGCCGGTGGCGTTGAACACCAGCAGCACCGAGCGGTTGGAGCCCGCTTCGGGATGCGAAGGCGCGAAGCGGGCGTCGAGCACCGCGGCCACGCAGCGCACCGCCGGATTGGTCCATTCTTCCTCGGTCATCTCCAGGCCCCACACGCTGTACCAGCCGATGTCGCGGCGGCCGTCGCCATCGCGCTGGCCGGTCAGCCAGGCGTTGTGGCGCAGCACCGGCAGCTCGCGCCGCAGCCGGACCAGGTTGGTGGTGAAGGCGAGCAGCGGGTCCTCGCGCCGCTCCTCGCTCCAGTCGAACCAGCTCACCCCGTTGTCCTGGCAGTAGGCGTTGTTGTTGCCGCCCTGGGTGCGGCTCATCTCGTCGCCGCCCAGCAGCAGGGGCACGCCGCGCGAGGCGAAGAGGGTGGTGAGGAAGTTGCGCTTCTGCCGCTCGCGGAAGGCGAGGATCTCGGGGTCGTCGGTGGGGCCTTCCGCGCCGCAGTTCCAGCTGCGGTTGTGGCTTTCGCCGTCGCGGTTGTCCTCCATGTTGGCCTCGTTGTGCTTGTCGTTGTAGCTCACGAGGTCCTGCAGCGTGAAGCCGTCGTGGACAGTGATCAGGTTGACGCTGGCGCGCGGCGAGCGGCGCGAGGGGCCGTAGATGTCCGAGGAGCCGCACAGCGCCGCCGCGAAGTCGCCGAGGCTGCCTTCGACGCCGCGCCAGTAGTCGCGCACGCGGTCGCGGTACTGCCCGTTCCATTCGCTCCAGCCGTGCGGGAAGCCGCCCACCTGGTAGCCGTGGTCGCCGAGGTCCCAGGGCTCCGCGATCATCTTCACGCGCCGCAGCACGGGGTCCTGCGCCACCGCGGACAGGAAGGGCCCTCGGTGGTCGAAGCCGCCATGGCTGTTGCGCGCGATCGCCGGCGCGAGGTCGAAGCGGAAGCCGTCGACGTGCATCTCCTCCACCCAGTAGCGCAGGCTGTCCATCACCACGCGCAGCATGGCGGGGTGGCTGGCGTTGAGCGTGTTGCCGGTGCCCGTGAAGTCCAGGTAGTGGCGATGGTCCTCGGTCAGCCGGTAGTAGCTGCGGTTGTCGATGCCCTTGAAGCACAGCGTCGGGCCGAGGTGGTTGCCCTCGCAGCTGTGGTTGTAGACCACGTCGAGGATCACTTCCAGGCCGGCCGCGTGCAGCGCCTTCACCATCTCGCGGAACTCGTTGGCGTCGCCGCGGGCGAGATAGCGAGGGTCGGGCGCGAAGAAGGCGATGCTGTTGTAGCCCCAGTAGTTGGACAGGCCCAGGTCGATCAGGCGACGCTCGTCGTTGAAGGCCTGGATCGGCAGCAGTTCGACCGCCGTGACGCCCAGCTTCTTCAGGTGCGCGATGGCGGGCGCGGAAGCGAGGCCGAGGAAGGTGCCGCGCAGGTTCTCGGGCACGTCCGGCATCTGCTTCGTGAAGCCGCGCACGTGCACCTCGTAGAAGATGCTGTCCTCCATGGTCGTGGCCGGCGCCTTGTCGCCGCCCCAGTCGAAAGCGGGATCGACCACCACGCACTTGGCCGCATGCGCCGCGTTGTCCCGCGTGTCCATGTGCAGGTCGCGCTTGTCCTGGCCCAGCGGATAGCCGTATTGCCAGGCCGCGCCGTGCAGCGGCCGGTCCAGCGCCTTCGCGTAGGGATCGAGCAGCAACTTGTAGGGGTTGCAGCGCCAGCCGTGGTGCGGCGCGTACGGCCCGTGCACGCGCACCCCGTAGCGCGCGCCGGCCCTC
>NZ_DASVNN010000011.1:0-87026 GCF_036383835.1 Ramlibacter sp. | reverse complement strand
TTGTTGCGCAACAGCAGCGACACCAGTGCGAACACCAGGCAGGCGGCGATGCCCACCAGCCAGCCCACGCCGGGCACGTGCGCCGCGCTCGCGCCGGGCGGGTCGTCGGCGGCCGGCTCCGGCGCGGAGCTGTCGGCCGCCCGCACGCGGGTGGAGTTTTGCAGCGCCAGCACGAAGCGGCGGGCGAACAGGTTCAGGGTGTCACGCATTGCAGCCACGCGCGCATGCTACCCAGCCGCGGCATTTCCGTGGGGCGCCTGCCGCAGGAAGAGCCGGTAGACCGGATTGGCGGTTTCCTCGACATAGGGGTATCCGAGGGTGTCGAGGAAGGCATCGAAGGCCTGGTCGTCGCTGCGGGGGACCTGCAGGCCGACCAGGGTGCGGCCGTAGTCCGCGCCCTGGTTGCGGTAGTGGAACAGCGAGATGTTCCAGGTCGGCTGCATGTTCGACAGGAACTTGAGCAGGGCGCCCGGCCGCTCCGGGAAGACGAACCGCAGCAGGCGCTCGTCCTGCGCGAGCGGCGACAGGCCGCCCACCATGTGGCGGATGTGTTCCTTGGCCAGTTCGTCGTGGGTGAGGTCCAGCGCCTCGAAGCCGTGCCGCGTGAAGTTGGAGGCGATGCGCCCCGATTCGCCCTTGTTGTGCGTCGTGAGCCCGACGAACACGTGCGCCTGCTTCGAATCGCCGATGCGGTAGTTGAATTCGGTGACGTTGCGCGGGCCGCCCGGCAGGGTGCCGATCAGCTCGATCAGGCGGCGGAAGGCGCCGCGCTCCTCGGGGATCGTGACCGCGAACAGGGCTTCGCGCTCCTCGCCCACCTCGGCGCGCTCGGCCACGAAACGCAGCCGGTCGAAGTTCATGTTGGCGCCGCACAGGATCGCCGCGTAGGTCTCGCCGCGGGTCTTGTTCTCCGCCACGTACTGCTTGATCGCGGCGACGGCCAGCGCGCCGGCGGGTTCCACGATGCTGCGGGTGTCGACGAAGACGTCCTTGATCGCTGCGCACACGGCATCGGTGTCCACCACCATGAAGCCGTCGACCAGCTCGCGCGCGAGGCGGAAGGTCTCCTCGCCCACCAGCTTGACGGCGGTGCCGTCCGAGAACAGGCCGACGTCGCCCAGCGTCACGCGCCTTTTCGCCGCCACCGACTGCGCCATGGCGTCGGAGTCGCTCATCTGCACCCCGATCACCTTGACCTCGGGGCGCACCGCCTTGATGTAGCTGGCCACGCCCGAGATCAGTCCGCCGCCGCCGATGGCGACGAACACCGCGTCCAGCGGCCCCTGGTGCTGGCGCAGGATCTCCATGGCGATGGTGCCCTGGCCGGCGATCACGTCGGGATCGTCGAAGGGATGGACGAAGGTGAGCTGGTCGCGCTCGCACAGCCCGGTGGCGTGGCCGGCGGCATCGGAATAGCTGTCGCCGAACAGCACCACCTCGCCGCCCAGCGCCTTGACGGCGTCGATCTTCACCTGCGGCGTCGTCACCGGCATCACGATCACGGCGCGCGTGCCCAGGCGGTGCGCGGCCAGCGCCACGCCCTGCGCGTGGTTGCCCGCCGAGGCGCAGATCACGCCGCGCTGCAGCTGCTCCGGCGTGAGGTGGACCATCTTGTTGTAGGCGCCGCGCAGCTTGAAGCTGAACACCGGCTGCTGGTCCTCGCGCTTGAGCAGTACCTTGTTGTGCAGGCGGCGGCTCAGGCTGCGGGCGGGCTCGAGGGCGGATTCGACGGCGACGTCGTAGACGCGGGCCGTGAGGATCTTCTTGAGGTAGTCCTCCGGCTGCAGTGGTTTGTTCATGACGCGGGAATGATAAGTGGCGCTGCCGAGCGCCCGGCCGCGGACGGAAAAAAGCCCCCGGACCTTGCGATCCGGGGGCTAAATCCACCAAAGGAGAGGTGGAGGAGACAACTTGCGCGGCTGCCGGGCGGCGGGCCGCCACGGCAGGGGGTGCTTAGCGAATCGCTATGCTGTGAAGGCAGTATAGCCACATCTTTGCTGCGTTGCACAAGACGTGTTGTGCCCGCATCACGGCGTGCGAGAACTATTTGGCGCATCCTGCGCCCTGGAGAAGGAAAGAGCATGGAATGCACAGTGACGTGGACCGGCGCGACCGGCGCGCGCTCGGGGATGGGGTTCCTCGCCGAAACCGGCACCGGCCACGTGCTGATGATGGATGGCGCGCCCGACGAGGCGCGTCCGGAGAACGGCGGCCAGAACCTGGCGCCGCGTCCCATGGAGACCGTGCTCGCGGGCACGGGCGGCTGCACGGCCTACGACGTGGTGCTGATCCTCAAGCGCGGACGCCACGACGTGCGCGGCTGCTCGGTGAAGCTGAGTGCGGAGCGCGCCCCGGCCGACCCGAAAGTGTTCACGAAGATCCACATGCACTTCACCGTGCGCGGCCGCAAGCTGCAGCCCGCGGCGGTGGAGCGCGCGATCGCCATGAGCCACGAGAAGTACTGCTCGGCGAGCGCGATGCTCGCCAAGACCGCGGAGATGACGACCAGCTTCGACCTGGTCGAGGACGCTCCCGCGCCCTGAGGCCGGTTCAGACGTAGTGCGCGGTGGTGGTCATCACCTTGGCCGCCGCCCGCATCGCCGCCTTCACCGCCTGCGGCAGTTCGGCCGCGCCCGCCTGGCGCGCGCTGTCGGCGTGCGCCGCCTCGTCCGCCTTCATCTGCGCCACGATCGCCCGCGATGCGTGGTCCGCGGCCGGCAGCCGATCGAGGTGCCCCTGCAGGTGCGCCTCGACCTGGCGCTCCGTCTCCACGAGGAAGCCGAGGCTCACGCGGTCGCCGAAGCGGCCGGCGACGAGTCCCAGCCCGAAGGCGCCCGCATACCAGAGCGGATTGAGCAGCGACGGGCGATCCCCGAGCTCGTCGAGGCGCGCCTTGGTCCACGCGAGATGGTCGTTCTCCTCGCGCGCCGCCTGTTCGAGCTGTGCGCGCAGCGCGTCGTTGCGCGTCGCCATGGCCTGCGCCGTGTAGAGCGCCTGCGCGCAGATCTCGCCCACGTGGTTCACGCGCATGAGGGCGCCCGCATGCCTGCGTTCCTGGGCGCCGAGGTGCGTGGCCTCGGCCGGGACGACGGGGCACGGCCTCGTGCCGCGCGGGTTGGCGAAGAGCGTTCGTAACGCCTGGTCGAGTGCTCCGAGGATGCGGTCCATGCCCGAAGTTTAGGCATGTGGCGGACGGGCGGTCGCGGCTCGCGCCTGACCGGCGTCAAAGAAGGGTGATTTTTTGGGATGCGAAATCGCAACGGGATCTGTTGCGCCGGGTCTACTCAACCCTGGGCCCCTTGTTGCCCTCAGCCAACGATTTACGAAGCGGTGGGCTAAATACTTTGCGTAAGAAAAGACCGTCTGGTGGAATAGCAACAACTTCCCAAAAGGAGGTTGGCCCGGGGATCCGGTGGGGGCGAGAACGTGCCTGCATTCGATGCCCTCATGTGTACCGGAGCCCTATGTTTAACCTTGGAGAAACTTGCATGAAAAAGTCCCTGATTGCGCTGGCCGTGATGGCCGCCGCGGGTGCAGCTTCCGCCCAGTCGTCCGTCACCCTGTTCGGTACCGTCGACCTGACGCTGAACCGTACGTCTGACCGCGCCACCGTGACGGACACCGTCGGCGGCACCTCGGTCACCGCCCGTTCGCGCCTGACCCAGCTGACCAACAACGGCTACAACAGCTCGCGCCTGGGCTTCCGTGGCACCGAAGACCTCGGCGGCGGCATGTCCGCCAGCTTCTGGCTGGAAGGCGACTTCAAGCCGGACGACGGCCGTGCTGGTGGCCGCACGTCTTCCGACAACCGCACCAACAACGTTCAGCCGAACACCGGCTTCAACTTCAACCGCCGCTCGACCCTGTCGCTGGCTGGCGGCTGGGGTGAAGTGCGCCTGGGTCGTGACTTCAACCCGTCGTACTACAACGTGACCGTGTTCGATCCGTTCGGCACGAACGGCGCCGGCACCACGCTGCTGGCCATCGGCGGCCAGGCCGTCGAGACCCTGGGGGGCTTCGGCACCAGCGGCGTGACGTTCGTCCGCGTGTCGAACCAGATCTCCTACTTCACGCCCGCCAACCTGGGCGGCTTCTACGGCCAGGCTTCGTACTGGTTCGGTGAGCAGGCCACCCCGGCCACGCCCGCCAACCGCGAAGGCGACGGCAACGGCTTCGGCCTGCGCGCTGGCTACGGCGCCGGCCCGTTCAACGTCGCGCTGGGCTACTCGCGCACCGAGAACGACGTGAACGGTGACTTCCGCGTGTGGAACCTGGGCGGTTCGTGGGACTTCGGCGTTGCTCGCGCCCTGTTCCAGTACGGCAATGACCGTCACGACAGCGTCGTGGCCGGCCAAAGCGACCTGAACGGCAAGGGCTGGACGCTCGGCGCCCTGGTGCCGGTCGGTGCCGGTGAGATCCGTGCTTCCTACGGCCAGTACCGCACGACCGAGTCCGACGCCTTCGGCTCGTTCCGTGACCGCGCTCGCAAGATCGCCATCGGCTATGTCCACAACCTGTCCAAGCGTACCGCTCTGTACGCGACCGCGGCTCAAACCCGCGTTCGTGGCACCGAGACCGCCGTTGGCGTGGGCACCGTGGGCACCGAAAACGGTCGTACCACCGCTTTCGACCTGGGCATCCGCCACGCTTTCTAATCAGCGTCACAGCTGACCAAGAAAACAAGAAACTTGAAAAGGCCGCCTTCGGGCGGCCTTTTTTTTTGGTCCAATGCGGGGATGCAACGATTTGAAAACGGCTATGGCCGCCGCCTTCCCGGTTGGGGCGCGATCGCGCTCCTGCTGGCGGGCTGCAGCACGGCCGTGGTCGAAGCGCCGATCGCCGAGACGCCCTGGGGCCTGCAGTCGGGCGCGCCCCAGGGGCAGCCCTGGGTGCACAAGACCTTCCCGGGCAAGGCGCCGACGCGGTTCCATTACGAGAAGCGCGATGGCCGCGACACGCTGCAGGTCCGGTCGGACGCGTCGGCCAGCATGCTGCGGCAGGTCGTGCGCATCGAGCCGGCGCAACTCGGAAGCGTGCGCTTCTCCTGGAAGGTGCCGGCGCTGCTGGAGCAGGCCGACCTCGCGACGCGCGACAAGGACGATTCCACGGTGCGCATCGTGCTCGCCTTCGAGGGCGACCGTTCGCGCTTCACGGCGCGCGATGCGGCCCTGTCGGAACTGGTGCGCGTGGTGACGGGCGAGGAGCTGCCCTATGCGACGCTGATGTACGTCTGGTGCAACCGCCGCGAGCCGGGCACCGTGATCCGCAGTCCGCGCACCGACCGCATCCGCAAGCTGGTGGTGGAGTCCGGCCCGCGCCGGCTCAACCAGTGGCTGGAGTACGAACGCGACATCCGCGCCGACTACGAACGCGCCTTCGGCGAGCCGCCCGGCGCGCTGGTGGGCGTCGGCATCATGACCGACAGCGACAACACCCGCTCCCACGCCGAGGCCTGGTACGGACCGGTGCGTTTCGTCCGCGCCGCCGCCCGCTGAAGACGCGTCGCCTGCGCTACAGTTCGCCCGGGTAACCCCTTTTGTCCCCCTGGCATGGGTGCTGCATAGTCTGCGGCTCCTTATCCATGGCAAGAGGGTTCCATGAAACTCAGAATCGCGCTGATCGCGGCCGCCGCGGTCACGGCCCTGGCCGCTGCGCCTGCCGTCCTGGCCAAGACCTTCCGGTGGTCGAGCGCCAGCGACATCCCCACGCTGGACATCCATTCCCAGAACAACGCGCTGGCCAACGGGGTGCACGCGTCGGTCTACGACTCCCTCGTCTACTACAACAGCCAGACCTTCCGTCCCGAGCCGCAACTGGCCACCGCCTGGAAGGAGGTCTCGCCGACGCAGGTGCGCTTCACGCTGCGCCAGGGCGTGAAGTTCAGCGACGGCACGCCGTTCACGGCCGACGACGTGGTGTTCTCGATCACCCGCGCCATGGCCAAGACCTCCAACTACCAGGTCTACACGCAGGGCATCGACAAGGTGGTGAAGGTCAACGACAACACCGTCGACTTCATGATGAAGGGCCCGAACCCGGTGCTGCTGAACCAGCTGACCGAGCTGCGCATCCTGAGCAAGGCCTGGGCGGAGAAGAACAAGTCCACCGACCCCAAGGACATCCGCACCAAGGACGAGACCTTCGCGCACCGCAATGCCATGGGCACCGGCCAGTTCATGGTCAAGGAGTGGCAACCGGACCAGAAGCTGGTGATGGTGAAGAACCCCAACTACTGGGGCAAGAACGACTCGAACGTCACCGAGATCGTCTACACGCCGATCAAGTCGGAAGCGACGCGCGTCGCCGCGCTGCTGTCCGGTGAAGTCGATTTCATCCTCGATCCCAGCCCGCAGGACCTCGCGCGCATGCGCGCCAACCCGAATCTGAAGGTGATCGACGGCGTCGAGAACCGCACCATCTTCTTCGGGATGGACCAGTTCCGCGACGAGTTGCCCGGCTCCAACGTGAAGGGCAAGAACCCGCTGAAGGACGTGCGCGTGCGCAAGGCGCTGTACCAGGCGATCGACAGCGACACGCTGCACCGGGTGACGATGCGCGGCCTGTCGCAGCCGACCGGCACGCTGATCGCGCCGCAGGTGGCCGGCTGGAAGGAATCGCTGCACAAGCGCATGCCCTTCGACCAGGCCGGCGCCAAGAAGCTGCTCGCCGAAGCCGGCTACCCGGATGGCTTCGAGGTGGACTTCGCCTGCCCCAACAACCGCTACATCAATGACGAGGAGATCTGCCAGGCCGTGACCGCCATGTGGTCGCGCATCGGCGTGAAGGCCAAGCTGCGCACGCTGCCGCTGGTGACCTACTTCCCGATGATCCAGCGCTACGAAGCCAGCATCTACATGCTGGGTTGGGGCGTCCCGACCTTCGACGCGCTCTACAGCCTGCAGTCGCTCACGCGCACCGTGGGCCAGGGCGGAGACGGCAACTACAACGTGGGCCGCTACAGCAACGAGCGCCTGGACACCGTGGTCGACCGCATCAAGACCGAAAGCGACCGCCCGGTGCGCGAGCGCCTGGTGGGCGAGGCGCTGCAGATCAGCAACGACACCGTGTCGCACATCCCGCTGCACAACCAGATCATCCCCTGGGCGATGAAGAAGAACATCGACGTGGTGCACCGCGCGGACAACCGGCTCGACTGGCGCCAGATCAAGGTGAATTGACCGCCGTGGCCCATCGATGACCCGTAGGGTGGGCAAGCTCGCTTGCCCACCGCTTCGACCGCACCGAATTGCTTTAGACCTGAAGGAAACCCGGGTGTCGTCAGGCACCTTGCCCTGCTAGCATCGGCAGCCCTTCCGCGCTCCATACGAATGTTTGCCTTCATCCTGCGCCGCCTGATCCAGGCCATGGTGGTCATGGTCGTCGTGGCGTTCATCGCCTTCCTGCTGTTCCAGTACGTGGGCGATCCGGTGGTCTTCCTCCTCGGGCAGGATGCGACGCCCGGACAGATCCGCGAACTGCGCTCCGCGCTGGGACTCGACCAGCCCTTCTTCGTGCAGTTCTGGCATTTCCTCGTCAACGCGGCGCAGGGCGAATTCGGCCTGAGCCTGCGCCAGGGCGCGAAGGTCTCGCGCCTGATCGCCGAGCGCTTCCCCGCCACGCTGGAACTGGCGCTGGTGGCCGCCTTGCTGGCGCTGTTGATCGGCATCCCGATGGGCGTCTATGCGGCGCTGCGCCGCGGCACCTTCCTGAGCCAGGTGTTCATGACGTTGTCGCTGCTGGGAGTGTCGCTGCCCACCTTCCTGATCGGCATCTTGCTGATCCTCGTGTTCGCGGTGACGCTCGGCTGGTTTCCCAGCTTCGGACGCGGCGACACGGTGAAGATCGGCTGGTTCACCTCCGGCCTGCTCACGCCCAAGGGCTGGCACCACATCGTGCTGCCGGCGGTCACGCTGGCGATCTTCCAGCTCACGCTGATCATGCGGCTGGTGCGCGCCGAGATGCTGGAAGTGCTGCGCACCGACTACATCAAGTTCGCGCGCGCGCGCGGCCTGCCGAATCGGGCGATCCACTTCGGCCACGCGCTGAAGAACACGCTGGTGCCCGTGATGACCATCACCGGCCTGCAGCTGGGCGGGCTGATCGCCTTCGCGATCATCACCGAGACCGTCTTCCAGTGGCCCGGCATGGGGCTGCTGTTCATCCAGGCAGTCACCTTCGCCGACATCCCCGTGATGGCGGCCTACCTGTGCCTGATCGCGCTGATATTCGTCGTGATCAACCTGGTGGTGGACCTGCTGTACTTCGCGGTCGATCCGCGGCTGCGCGTCAGCACGGCGGGGGGCCACTGATGCTGTCGCCCATCCCGGCCTCGCGGCTGAACGCGCACGGGCGCGCCTTCTCGCACATCGCGCGCTACCACCCGGACCTCACGGCCTTGCGGCGCGACCTGCATGCGCATCCGGAGCTCGGCTTCGAGGAGGTGTACACCTCGGGGCGCGTGCAGGAGGCCCTGCGCCTGTGCGGCGTGGACGAGATCCACGCCGGCATCGGCAAGACCGGCGTGGTGGGCATCGTCCGCGGCCGCACCAACACGGCCAATCGCATGATCGGCCTGCGCGCCGACATGGACGCGCTCACCATGACCGAGAACAACGACTTCCCTTGGAAGTCGACGCGCTCGGGGATGATGCACGGCTGCGGCCACGACGGCCACACCGCGATGCTGGTGGGCGCCGCCCGCTACCTGGCCGAGACGCGCAACTTCGACGGCACCGCCGTCCTGATCTTCCAGCCCGGCGAGGAAGGTTTCGCCGGCGCCAAGGCCATGATCGAGGACGGCCTGTTCCAGCGCTGGCCGGTGGAATCGGTCTACGCCATGCACAACTGGCCGGGACTCAAGCCCGGCCGCTTCGGGATCCGCCACAACGCGATGATGGCTTCGGCCGATCGCATCACGATCGAGATCACGGGCAAGGGCGGCCACGGTGCCCATCCCTACCTGGCGGTCGACCCGGTGCTGGTCGCTGCGCACATCATCACGGCTTCGCAGAGCATCGTCTCGCGCAACGTCAAGGCCGTGGAGGGTGCCGTCATCAGCCTCTGCGCCATGCAGGCGGGCGACCTGCACGCCATGAGCGTGATCCCCGGCAAGGCGACGCTGGTGGGCACCGTGCGCACCTTCAGCAGCGACGTGCAGGACCTGATCGAGCGCCGGCTCAACGAACTGTGCAGCGCCGTCGCCCTCGGCTTCGGCGCCACCGCCACGGTGCACTACGAGCGCATCTATCCGGCCACGATCAACAGCGCGCGCGAAACCGAGTTCGCCGCCGACGTCGCGGAGTCCCTGGTGGGGCCGGAACACGTCGTGCGCGACATGGAGCCCAGCATGGGCGCCGAGGACTTCTCCTTCATGCTGCAGGTGAAGCCGGGCGCCTACATGCGCATCGGCCAGGGCGGCGAGGGCAGCTGCATGCTGCACATGAGCCGCTACGACTTCAACGACGACATCCTTCCGCTCGGCTCGGCGCTGCACGCCAGCCTGGTGGAACAGGCCATGCCGCCCGCCGGCGCGTGAGCGGCGGCGGCTCGCAAGATCCCATCGACAAGGAGCATGAGTATGCAATTCAGGAGCTGGATGGTTGCGGCGCTGTTGTGCGCCGCATTCGGAGTGCACGCGCAGACCGTGCGCGTCGCGAACCAGGGCGATGCGCTCTCCATGGATCCGCATTCCCTCAACGAGTCGCTGCAGCTGGACGTGACGGCCAACGTCTACGACCCCCTGGTGACCCGCGAGAAGGACCTGAGCATCGGCCCCGGCCTGGCGACGTCGTGGAAGCAGACCTCCCCCACGGTCTGGCGCTTCGAGCTGCGCAAGGGCGTGCGATTCCATGACGGCACGCCGTTCACCGCCGACGACGTGTTGTTCTCCATGGCGCGCACGCAGGCGGAGGGCTCCGACATGAAGAGCTACACCAACGACTTCAAGGCGGTGCGCAAGGTCGACAGCCACACGGTGGAGATCGAGACCAACAAGCCCTTCCCGATCCTCCCGAGCATGCTCTCGCGCGTGAGCATCATGAGCAAGAAGTGGTGCGAGGACAACCAGGCGACGCGTCCCGTCGACCGCCGCAAGGGCGTGGAGAACGCCGCTTCCTTCCGCGCCAACGGCACGGGCCCCTTCCGCCTGCGCGAGCGCCAGCCCGGCGTGCGCACGACCTTCGTGCGCAACAACAGCTACTGGGGCAAGATCGAAGGCAACGTGCAGGAGGTGGTCTTCACCCCCATCGGCAACGATGCCACGCGCGTCGCCGCGCTGCTGTCCGGCGAAGTGGACGTGATGGAGCCGGTGCCCGTGCAGGACATCGAGCGGGTGAACGCCTCGCCCAGCGCCCGCGTGCTGGCCGGTCCCGAGCTGCGCACGATTTTCCTCGGCATGGACCAGAAGCGCGACGAGCTGCTGTACTCCAGCGTCAAGGGCAAGAACCCGTTCAAGGACAAGCGGGTGCGCCAGGCTTTCTACCAGGCCATCGACATCGACGGCATCCAGAAGACGGTGATGCGCGGCGCGTCGCGGCCCACGGGCCTCATGGTCGGCCCGGGCATCAACGGCTTCGACGCCAGCCAGAACAAGCGCCTGCCCTATGACCCGGAAGCCTCGAAGAAGCTGATGGCCGAGGCCGGCTACCCGAACGGCTTCGAAGTCACGATGAACTGCCCCAACGACCGCTACGTCAACGACGCGCGGATCTGCCAGACCGTGGCGGCGAACCTGGCGCGCATCGGCGTGAAGATCAACCTGGCGGCCGAGACCAAGGGCACCTACTTCCCGAAGGTCCTGCGGCGCGACACCAGCTTCTACCTCCTGGGCTGGACGCCGAGCACGGTCGACTCGCACGACCCGCTGAACGCGATCATGTCCTGCGTGGACGACAAGGGCACCGGGCAGTTCAACCTCGGCGCCTACTGCAACCCCAAGGTCGACGAACTGGCCCGCAAGGTCCAGGCGGAGACCGACACCGCCAAGCGCAACGCGATGATCCGCGAGGCCTTCCAGATCCACCAGGACGACATCGGCCACATCCCGCTGCACCAGCAGGCGCTGGCCTGGGGCGTGAGCCGCAAGGTCGACATCGTCCAGCGCGCGGACAACAACGTCTCGTTCAAGCTGATCACGGTCAAGAAGTAAGGACACGGTGAAACAGGCGCTCTTCCGCTGGCTCGACTCGGACGTCGGCTACAGCTTCCGCAGCTCCCCGGTGGCGATCGCCGCCGCGGTGATCGCCTTCGTGACGATCTTCTGCGCGGTGTTCGCCGACGTCGTGGCGCCGCACAAGCCGTTCGACCTCACCACCCTCGAGCTGAGCCACGCGCGCCTGGCCCCGTCCACGGAATCGCATGCGTTGCCGCGCGCGGAGGACGGCACGCGCACGTACCTGCTGGGCACCGACGACCAGGGCCGCGACATCCTGTCGGCGCTGATGTACGGCGCCCGCATCTCGCTGGTGGTGGGCGCCGTCTCGGTGCTGCTGTCGGTGGTGATCGGGGTGGCGCTGGGCCTGCTCGCGGGCTACCGCGGCGGCTGGATCGACGGCTTCCTGATGCGCCTGTGCGACGTGATGCTCAGTTTCCCGGCCATCCTGGTGGCGCTGCTGATCGCGGGCGTGGGGCGCGCCTTGTTTCCCCATGCGCACGACACGGTCGCCTTCGGGGTGCTGATCCTCGCGATCACGCTCACCGGCTGGGTGCAGTACGCGCGCACCGTGCGCGGTTCCACCATGGTGGAGCGCAACAAGGAGTACGTGCAGGCGGCGCGCGTGACCGGCGTGGCGCCGCTGCGCGTCATGCTGCGGCACGTGCTGCCCAACGTGATGGGGCCGGTGCTGGTGCTGGCCACCATCCACGTGGCCACCGCCATTATCACGGAGGCCACGCTGTCCTTCCTGGGCGTCGGCGTGCCGCCCACTTCGCCTTCGCTCGGGACGCTGATCCGCGTGGGCAACGATTTCCTGTTCTCGGGCGAATGGTGGATCACCGTCTGGCCCGGGGTGATGCTGATCCTGATCGCCCTGTCGGTGAACCTGCTGGGCGATTGGCTGCGCGATGCGCTCAACCCGCGCCTGCGCTGAACCGCTGAAGCCATGAGCCTCCTGCAAGTCCAAGACCTGGTGGTCGAATTCCCGACGCGCCGCGGCACGCTGCGCGCGCTGGACCACATCTCCTTCGACATCGCCCCGGGCGAGATCCTGGGCGTGGTGGGCGAATCCGGCGCCGGCAAGTCGCTCACGGGCGCCGCCATCATCGGCCTGCTGGAGCCGCCGGGGCGCATCGCCTCCGGACAGATCGTGCTGGAAGGCGAGCGCATCGACAACCTGCCGTTCGAGCGCATGCGCCACATCCGCGGCCGCAAGATCGGCGCGATCTTCCAGGACCCGCTGACGTCGCTGAACCCGCTTTACACGATCGGCCGGCAGCTGGTGGAAACGATCCAGGCGCACCTGCCGGTGAGCGCGGACGAGGCGCGCCGCCGGGCGGTCAAGCTGCTGGAGGACACCGGCATTCCCGCCGCGGCCGACCGCATCGACCACTATCCGCACCAGTTCTCCGGCGGCATGCGCCAGCGCGTGGTGATCGCGCTGGCGCTCGCCGCCGAGCCCAAGCTGATCGTGGCGGACGAGCCGACGACGGCGCTCGACGTGTCGATCCAGGCGCAGATCATCCAGCTGCTCAAGCGCATCTGCAAGGACCGCGGCGCCGCCGTCATGCTGATCACGCACGACATGGGCGTGATCGCCGAGACCTGCGACCGCGTCGCGGTGATGTACGCGGGCCGCGTGGCCGAGATCGGCCCGGTGCACGAAGTGATCAACCAGCCGGCGCATCCCTACACCATGGGCCTGATGGCGGCGATCCCCGACATCACCGTGGAGCGCGAGCGCCTGAACCAGATCGATGGCGCCATGCCGCGCCTGAACGCGATTCCTCCCGGCTGCGCCTACAACCCGCGCTGCCCGCGTGCGTTCGACCGCTGCACGCGCGAGCGCCCCGAACTGCTGCACGCCGGCGCCACCCGCGCGGCCTGCTGGCTGCACGAAGCCAAAGCGGAGGCGCTGGCATGAGCACTGCCCTTACCGACCCCATGGATGTCTCCCTCCCTCTCCCCCCTGGGGAGAGGGCTGGGGTGAGGGGCACGACGGCCATCACGCCCGCGCCGCTCGTCCAGGCCACCGACCTCGCCAAGACCTTCGACGTCTCCGCGCCATGGCTGAACCGCGTGCTCGAACGCAAGCCGCGCCAGTTGCTGCACGCGGTCGACGGCGTGAGCTTCAGCATCGAGAAGGGCCAGACGCTGGCGCTCGTGGGCGAGTCGGGCTGCGGCAAGAGCACCGTGGCGCGCCTGCTGGTGGGCCTCTACGAACCCACGCGCGGCAGCTTCGCCTTCGATGGCCAGGATGCCCATGCGGCCTACGGCACGCGCGAGGGCCGCAAGCTGCGCCGCCGCATCCAGATGATCTTCCAGGACCCCTATGCCAGCCTGAACCCGCGCTGGAAGGTGGAGGACATCGTCGGCGAGCCGCTCAAGGAGCACGGCCTGATCGTCGATGCCGCGCAGCTGGAGGGCCGCGTCGGCGAACTGCTGGAGTCCGTCGGCCTGAGCCCGCTGGACATGGTGAAGTATCCGCACCAGTTCTCCGGCGGCCAGCGCCAGCGCATCTCGATCGCGCGCGCGATCGCGACGCATCCCGAGTTCCTGGTGTGCGACGAGCCGACTTCCGCGCTGGACGTCAGCGTGCAGGCCCAAGTGCTCAACATCATGAAGGACCTGCAGCGCAAGCAGGGCCTGACCTACCTGTTCATCTCGCACAACCTCGCGGTGGTGCGGCACGTGAGCGACCAGGTCGGCGTGATGTACCTCGGGCGCCTGGTCGAACTCGCCGGCAAGCACCAGCTCTTCGCGCAGCCGCGGCATCCGTACACGCGCATGCTGCTGGACGCGATCCCCAAGATGCACGACACCGGCCGCGCCCGCACGCCGGTGCAGGGCGAAGTGCCCAACCCGCTGAATCCGCCGAGCGGCTGCGCCTTCAATCCGCGCTGCCCGCACGCCAACGAGCGCTGCCGCGTGGAGCGGCCGGCGCTGCTGGAGATCCAGGGCATCCGCGTGGCCTGCCACGCCGTGGAAGAGGGGCGGATCTAGGCGCCCGCGCGGGCGGCGGCCCGGCGGCGGGATTGTCGTAACCTCGCGCATCCAGCGAACGAGGCGCCGATGTCCAACCGGGTCGTCACCCACCGAATGATCGAGGCTTTCAGGGCCGCCATGCTGCATGGCGGCATCGGCGCGGGCGCCGATGCGCTCGGCATCCCGCAGCCTTCGATGAGCCGGCTCATCGCCGACCTGCAGCGAGTGGTCGGTTTCCCGCTGTTCCAGAAAAGCGGGCGCACCATCAAGCCCACGGACGAAGCCCTGGTGCTCATGACCAAGGTGCAGCAGTCGTTCATCGGCCTCGAGGACATCGCCAGCTTCTCCGAGCAACTGCGCAAGCAGAGGACGGGCAGGTTCTCGATCTGCACCATCCCCTCGATCGGCCACTCGGTCATGCCGGAAATCATCGACCACCTGCGCAGCAGGTTCCCCGACGTCGTGGTGAGCCTGACGGTCTCCTCCTACCTCGAAGTGGCGCAGAAGGTCCGCAACCGGCAGGCCGACATCGGCCTCACGGCCGATGCGCTCTCGATCGGCACGCTGGAGACCGTCGCCGAGTTCTCGTCCGACTGCGTCTGCATCGGCACGGAGAAATGGCTGTCCGCCTCGGCGTCCCATGTGGACGCCGGCGAGCTCGCCGGCAAACCCTTCGTCGCTCTCACCGGCACGTTCCAGCGGCAACTGGATGCCTTGCTGTCCGCCAACGGCGTCACGATCGACGCGATGGTCGAGGCCTCGCTGTTCCAGACCGTCAGCGAACTGGTGCTCCGGGGGATGGGGGTCTCGGTGGTGGATCCCCTCACGGGCGCGAAGCACCGGCTGCGGGGCGGCATCACCCTGCCCCTCAAGCCGGCCCTGAGCTACACGGTGTACGCGACCGCGATGAGCGACACCCGCCTGGGGCGGCCTGCGCTGGAACTGCTCGATTGCCTGAAGTCCGCCACCGACCGCGCCAGCATCCATATCGCCGACGAATGAGTTGTTGCCCGGGGCGGCATGGATGGCGCGGCCCGATCTCCCTACGATCCGGTGCATCAGCAACCCTGTAGTGGAGACCGTCTTGAAGATCAGCATTCACAGCTTGGCAGCAGCGCTGGTGGTCGGCGCCGTCGCCACCGTCCCGGTTGCGCGCGCCGAATACCCGGAAAAACCCGTTCGCCTCATCGTGCCGGCGGCGCCGGGCGGCGCCGCGGATTCCCTGGCGCGGGTGGCGGCCACCGAACTCGGCAAGCGTCTCGGACAGCCCGTCGTCATCGAGAACAAGCCTGGCGCGTCGGGGGCCATCGGCATGGACGCCGTGGCCAAGGCGGCCCCGGACGGCTACGTGATCGGGAGCAACAACCTCGCGACCTTCATCGTGGGCACACTGACGGCCAAGCAGTTGCCGTACCACGTCGACCAGGACTTCACGCCGATCGCGGGGCTGTTCACGCAACCGAACATCGTCAGCGTGACGCCGGGCCTGCCGGTGAAAACGATCGACGAACTGCTTGCCTATGCCAAGGCCAACCCCAACAAGATCTCGTACGGCTCGACCGGGCAGGGCACTTCGCTGCACGTCCTGACGGAGATGCTGCGCATGCACACGGGCATCCAGATCGTCCATGTGCCCTACAAGAGCGCACCCGCGGCGGAAGCGGACCTCGCGGCGGGGCACATCCAGATGATGATCGGCAACTTCACCTCGATGGAGCCGCAGATCAGGGCCGGCCGGCTCCGCGCATTGGCCATCACGAGCGCGACGCGCTCGCCGCTGCTGCCCAACGTGCCGACGGTCGCCCAGGCCGGCGCTCCGTATCTGGAAATGGTCACCTGGGCCGGCATCGTGGGACCGAAAGGGATGCCGCCGGCCGTCGTGAAGAAGCTGAACGCGGCGATCAACGATGTCCTGGCCGACCCCAAGGTGAAGAAGCAGTTCGAGAACATGGGCTCGGATCCGTCGGTCAAGTCGCCGGAGGAGTTCTCCGCGCAGATCAAGTCGGACCTCGAGAAGTGGGGCGACGTCATCCGCAAGGGCCGGATCACCGTGGAGTGAGCGGGGCGAACCGAGTCAACATGCAGAGCGAAGAAGTGATCGTGGTGGGTGGCGGGCTGGTCGGAGTCGCCATCGCGTATGGAGCGGCGAAGGCGGGCAGCCCCGTGACGCTGCTGGACCAGGGCGACATCGCGCACCGGGCGTCGCGCGGCAATTTCGGCCTGGTGTGGGTGCAGAGCAAGGGCGACGGCTTTTCCCGGTACGCGCGCTGGAGCCGGGATGCCGTGGGCTACTGGCCGCAGCTGGCCCGGGAGCTCATCGAGCTGACCGGTGTCGACCCGGCGTTGCAGCAGTCCGGCGGCTTCTGGATCGGCTTCAGCGAGAAGGAGATGGAGGCGCGCAACGCCTTGCTGGGAAAGATCGATCGGGACATCGGCGGCGTGCCGTACGAAATGCTCGGCCACCAGGAGCTCAAGGCGCGCCTGCCCGCGATCGGTCCCAAGGTGGCCGGGGGCAGCTTCTGCCCGCTCGACGGGCACGCGAATCCGCTGAAACTGCTGCACGCCTTGCACGCGGGATTGAACGCGCGCGGTGCACGCATCGTCTCGAGCGTCGAAGTGACGACGGTGAGGCGCCACGACAAGAGCGGCGACTTCCAGGTGCAAAGCCTCGACGGACGCACCTGGCGCGCACCGCGCGTCGTGCTGGCCGCCGGCCTGGGCAACAAGCAGCTCGCGGCGCAGGTGGGCCTGCATGCGCCGGTGAGCCCGAACCGCGGCCAGGTGCTGATCACCGAGCGGCTCAAGCCCTTCCTGCCGTTTCCGACCAACAAGGCGCGCCAGACGAACGAGGGATCGGTGCAGCTGGGTTATTCCGTGGAGGACGTCGGATTGGACGACAGCACCACCGTCTCGGCCATCGAATGGATCGCCAAGCGCTCCATCGCCACTTTCCCCGTGCTGGCCAATGCGCGCCTGGTACGGGCCTGGGGCGCCTTGCGTGTCCTCACGCCGGATGGCGCGCCGATCTACCAGGAGTCGGCCTCGCATCCGGGAGCTTTCGTGGCCACCAGCCACAGCGGCGTCTCGCTCGCCGCGGCCCATGCCTACGTGGTGGGCCCGTGGGTCGCCGGTGTCGCGAAGATGCCCGAAGGATTCGGCGAATTCGCCGGTGAGCGCTATCTCGATCCGTCGCGGAGTTTTGCCAATGCCCACTGACTGCACGCACGCGGGCACCGCGCTGTTCACGACGGACGAGTCGCTGCGTCCGAAGAGCGTGGCGATCGAATTCGAAGGCTGCCAGATCCTCGCGGCAGAGGGAACGACCGTCGCGGCAGCGCTCCTGCTCAAGGGCGTCGGCCCGTTTCGATCGACACCCGTCCAGTCGTCGCCGCGCGCGCCCTACTGCATGATGGGCGTGTGCTTCGAATGCCTCGTCGAGGTGGACGGAAAGCCAAGCCGGCAGGCGTGCCTGACCCTGGTGCGCGAGGGCATGGTGGTCAAGCGCCAGCTCGGCGCCTCGGCCCTCGATGTGCCGGATGGGGACAAACATGGAAGTTGATGTGGTCGACCTGGTCATCGTCGGCGCGGGGCCTGGCGGGCTCGCCGCGGCAACGGAGGCGCGCCGGGCTGGCCTGGGCGTCACGCTCCTCGACGAGCAGGTGACGCCGGGCGGACAGATCTATCGAGCAGTCGATGCCGCCAGTCCGCGGATGCGCGCGGTGCTCGGTGAAGACTACGCCGCGGGCGCCTTGCTCACGAAGGAGTTCGCGCAAAGCGGAGCGAACCATGTTGCCGGCGCATCCGTCTGGAACGTGGGCCGGGACAGGAAGGTCCATTACCTCCATCGCGGCGTCAACAAGAGCGTGGAGGGTCGCCACATCGTCCTGGCGACGGGTGCCATGGAGCGGCCCTTTCCGATTCCCGGCTGGACGCTGCCCGGCGTGATGGGCGCGGGGGCTGCGCAGATCCTCTACAAGAGCGCGGGAGCGCTTCCGAGCCAGCCGGTGGTGCTGGCCGGCTGCGGGCCCTTGCTCTACCTGCTGGCGAGCCAGTACCTGAATGCCGGCGTGAAGCTGGCCGCGGTGGTCCACACGACCCGGTTCGGCGACTACCTTCGTGCGGCGGCGCACCTGCCCGCTGCACTGCGAGGCTGGCGCGACCTGCGCAAGGGCATGCGGATGCTCAGTCACCTTCGCAGCAACGACGTGCCGGTTTACGCGGGAGCGAAGGACTTTGCCATCGAGGGCGTCGATCGCGCGGAGGCGGTCTGCTTCACCCACAAGGGGCGCACGCATCGCATAGCGACCCCATTGGTGCTGCTCCACCAGGGCGTGGTTCCCAACACGCAGCTCAGTTGGTCGCTGCGGGCGGAACATGCCTGGAACGAGGATCAACTCTGCTGGGTCCCGCAAACCGACGACTACGGGCAGATCGACGAGTCCGGGATCTTCATCGTCGGGGACAGCCGGGGGATCGTCGGCGCCAAGGCCTCGGCCTGGCAGGGCCGGCTCGCTGCCATCGACATTGCATCGCGGCTGCACAAGCTTCCGGCCAGGGACCGCAGCGCGCGCGAAGCCGCGGTGCGAACGGAGCTCGGAAAGAACCTCCACATCCGCCCCTTCCTCGACGCGCTGTACCGGCCGCCGGAGCGGCACCGCATTCCCGTCCAGGACTCGGTCGTCGTCTGCCGCTGCGAGGAAGTCTCCGCGGGACAGATCCGGAACCATGTCGGGCTCGGGTGCCAGGGGCCGAACCAGACGAAGGCGTTCGGCCGTTGCGGCATGGGGCCGTGCCAGGGCCGCCTGTGTGGACTGACGGTGACGGAAATGATCGCGGACGCGCGGGGTGTCGCGCCCGTGGATGTCGGCTACTACCGCATCCGTCCGCCGATCAAGCCCGTGACCCTGGGCGAGCTGGCCGGCGAAGGCGCCTGATCCAGCACACCGGATTTCCCAATGACTTTTTCGAGGATCGCATGACCGACATCGTTCGTATCGCCACCGACAGGCGCCGCAGCCGCGCCGTCGTCTACAACGGCATGGTCTTCGTCGGCGGGCAGACCGCGGACGACCGCAGCCAGGACATCCGCGGGCAGACCCGGCAGACCCTGGCCAAGATCGAAGGCTTCCTGGCCGAAGCGGGCACGGACAAGTCGCGCCTGCTCACCGCGCAGATCTGGATCAAGGATCTCGCGAGGGATTTCGCCGGCATGAACGAGATCTGGGATGCGTGGACCGCATCCGGCGCGGCACCGACCCGCGCCACCGCGCAGTGCGAGATGGGCGCACCGGACGTCCTGGTGGAAATCATCGTGACCGCCGCGGTGAAGTGATGCGGCCCGCGGGCGCGCGCCTCAGGCGTAGCGCTTCGTCCGCAGGTTGTTCTTCATCTCCTGCAGCAAGGGCTGCAGCCGTCCGCCGCCGATGCGCAGCGCGACCGTCGTCGCCAGCACGTCGATGATCATCAGGTGCAGCAGGCGCGACACCATGGGGCTGTAGCGGTCGTAGCCTTCCGGGTGATCCGCTGCCAGATGGATGTGGCCCGCGGTGGCCAGCGGCGAGCCGCTGGCGGTGATCACGATGGTGGTCGCGCCGTTGCGCCGCGCGATGTCGCACGCGTCCATCAGGTCGCGCGTGCGGCCCGAGTTGGAGATCACCACCAGGCAGTCGCCGGGTCCGAGCAGCGTCGCGCTCATCACCTGCATGTGGCCGTCGCTGTACGAGATCGTGTTGACGCCGAGGCGGAAGAACTTGTGCTGCGCGTCCAGCGCCACCACGCCGGAGTTGCCTGCGCCGTAGAACTCGATGCGGCGGCCCGTCTGGTAAGTGGACGCGAGCACTTCCGCCGCCTTCTCGATGGCGAAGGTCGAAGCGTCGTTGCGGTACTTCAGGAAGGCCGCCACCGCGTTGTCGATCACCTTCACCAGCACGTCGCCGGTCTTGTCGTCAGGATCCACGCTGCGGTGGATGAAGGGCACGCCCTCGCTGACGCTGCCCACCAGCTTCAGCTTGAAGTCCGACAGCCCGTCGTAGCCCATGCTGCGGCAAAAGCGCACGACCGTGGGTTTGCTGACGTGCGCGCGTTCGGCGAGTTCGCTCACGGGAAGGTTGGCGAAGGCGCGGGGATCGCCCAGCACGAGCCGGGCCACGCGCTGCTCCGCGGGAGCCAGCGACGATATCGAGGCCTTGATGCGGTCTAGCACGTGAGCCTCGCAGGGCCGCCCCAAGAGGCGAAGGCCCCCTCGGGGGGCAGCGCGACGCCGAAGGGGTCAAGCGTGGGGGCTAACATTCTTCGCTCCAGCAGAAGCCGTCGCGGGCGATCATCGCGCTGGAGGCGCTCGGCCCCCAGCCCCCCGCCGCATACGGCCGCGGCCCGCGTACGTCATTGCGCCAGTGCTCCAGCACCGGCTCGACCCAGCGCCAGGCCTCTTCCTGTTCGTCGCTGCGCACGAACAGGTTCAGGCGGCCGGCGATCACGTCCAGCAGCAGGCGCTCGTAGGCGCCCACGCGCTCGGAGCCGAAGCGCTTGTCGAAATCGAGGTCGAGGTGCACCGGCGCCAGCACCTGGCCGTTGCGCCGGTTCTCCTGGCCCTGCGCCAGCAGGTGCAGCTGCAGGCCGTCGCGCGGCTGCAGGTTGATCACGAGGCGGTTGGCCGTGCCGGGCGGCGCGTTGTAGATCGCGTGCGGCGCCTCGCGGAAATTCACCACGATGTGCGCCTCGCGCGCGGCCAGCCGCTTGCCGGTGCGGATGTAGAAGGGAACGCCGGCCCAGCGCCAGCTCGCGATCTCCGCGCGCAGCGCCACGAAGGTCTCGGTCGTGCTTTCAGTGTTCACGCCGGGCTCTTCGCGGTAGCCCTTCACCGGCTGGCCGTGCACGTTGCCCGCGGCATACTGGCCGCGCACCGTGTGGTTCTCCAGCATCTCGGGCGTCCAGCGCTTCAGCGAACGCAGCACCTTCAGCTTCTCGTCGCGGATGGCGTCGGCATGCGCGTTGATCGGCGGCTCCATGGCCAGGGCGCACAGCAGCTGCAGCGCGTGGTTCTGCACCATGTCGCGCAGCGCGCCGGTCTTGTCGTAGAAAGCGCCGCGCCGCTCCACGCCGAGGTCTTCGGCGATGGTGATCTGGATGTTGGAGATGTGCTCGCGCCGCCACACCGGCTCGAACATCGCGTTGCCGAAGCGCATGGCGAACAGGTTCTGCACCGCCGGCTTGCCGAGGTAGTGGTCGATGCGGAAGATCTGCCGCTCCTCGAAGGCGCGCCGCACCGTCTCGTTGATCGCGCGGTTCGACGCGAGGTCGTGGCCCAGCGGTTTTTCCAGCACCAGCCGCGTGTTCGGGCGGTTCAGGCCGGCCGCGGCGAGCTGCTCGCACACCTGGGTGAACAGGTCGGGCGCCGTCGCCAGGTACATCACCACCGTTTCCGCGTGCCGCTCGCGCAGCTTGTCGGCCAGCTTGCGGTAGGCGTCCGGCTGCGACAGGTCCATGCGCAGGAAGTGCAGCAGGCCGGCGAAGCGGTCGAACTCCTCCGGGCTCGGGCGCTTGGCGAGTTCGACGTCGTCGAAGCGGGAGCGGATCAGGTCGCGGTACTGCGCGTCGCTCAGGTCGTCGCGCGCGATGCCGATGATGCGGCCGCCCTCGGGCAGGGTGCCGTGGCGGAAGGCCTGGAACAGGGCCGGCATCAGCTTGCGCCAGGCGAGGTCGCCGGTGCCGCCGAAGAGGACGAGGTCGAAACTCATGGTTCTTGTCGAGAAGGAGTTCCGTCACTGTAACTTAGTTTCAAATGGCGAGGACGGACGCGTCCTGCGCGAAGTTGACGGTGCCGCGCCCGTGGTGTTAACCCCGACGAAGGGCGCACGCCGGCGCCGCTAAGCTGGGCCGCGTGTAATTCCGTTACTGCTGGAGAGACTCCGATGCGCAAGTTCGAAATGAACTCGCTGCCACGGTGAGCGCGTGAGCTCGCCCGCGCTCCTTCCGGAACACGCTGCGGCGCTCGCCTTGCCCCGGGCGGCCGGCCTGCTGCGCAACGTCAATGCGCCGGTCTGGAGCTGGGCCGCGCTGGGCCTCCTCGGCTATCTGTTCTTCCCCTGGTACGCGCAGCAGGATGCGAACGGCCTGCTGCGGATGCATGAAGCCTGGGGCGAGCAGGCGACAGCCAACGGCTTGCTGCAAGCCACGCTGTTCGGCCGCTCCTGGCTGCTTCCCGGCCTGCTCGGCCTGCTCCTGTGCGCCGCCGCGGGTGCGATGCCCCCGGGCCGGCGACAGGGCACGCTGCTCGCCGCCGGTGGCTTCGGCGGCGCGCTCGCGCTGCTGGCGAGCGGTTTCGCGATCGGCGCCAAGGGCTGGAGTTTCGATGTCCTGAACCGCGCCTTCGGCGAGCTCGCCGTGCAGCAGTTCGGCATGGGCTGGGGCGCGGCGATCGCGCTGGTGGCGCTGGCCGTGCTCGGCGCCTTCGGTGTTGCGCGGCGCGGCCTGTTCCGCGGCGACCTCTTCGTGGCCGCTTGCGTGGTGCTGAGCGCCAGCCTGCTCGCGCTGTTCATCGTCTATCCCGTGCTGAGGGCGTTGACCGGCGCCTTCCTCGGCGAGGACGGCCGGCTGGCGCTTGCCGGCTTCGTGCAGAGGATCGCCAACGAGCGCAACTTCGGCCTGGCCTGCCTGGGCGGCGGCGTGCGTTGCGGTGTCGCCTGGAACACGCTGTTCCTCGGCACGATGACGGCTGCCAGCACCACGCTGCTCGGCACGTTGCTCGCATTGATGGCGGAGCGCGGCCCGCGCCGGTACGCGAAGCCGCTGAACGTGCTGGCGCTATTGCCGATCATCACGCCGCCCTTCGTGGTGGGCCTGGGGCTGATCCTGCTGTTCGGCCGCGCCGGCATCGTCAACCAGTTCCTCGAGTTCGCCTTCGGCATAGCGCCCTCGCGCTGGTTCTACGGCGGGTTCGGCGTTTGGCTCGCGCAGACCTTCGCCTTCACGCCGATCGCCTTCATGATCCTGCGCGGCGTGGTGCAGGGCATCGCGCCCAGCCTGGAAGAAGCGGCGCAGACACTGCGGGCCGATGCGCGGCGCACCTTCACCACCGTGACCTTGCCGCTGCTGCTGCCCGGCATCGCCAACGCCTTCCTGGTGGGCTTCATCGAGAGCATGGCGGATTTCGGCAACCCGATCGTCGTCGGCGGCCAGTTCTCGGTGCTGTCCACCGAGATCTTCTTCGCGATCGTGGGCGCGCAGTACGACCAGGGCCGCGCTGCTTCTCTCGCCTGGCTGCTCACGTCCTTCGCGCTGGGCGTGTTCGTGCTGCAGCGCTGGGTGCTCGGACGACGCAGCTACACGACCGTCGGCGGCAAGGGCGATGCCGGCGTGCCGCTGCCGCTGCCGCCCAACGTGCGCCGACTCGTGCAGGCGGTGGCGCTGCCCTGGATCGCGTTCACGCTCGTCGTCTACGTGTTCGCCTTCGCGGGCGGCTTCGTGCAGACCTGGGGCCGCGACTACACGCCGACGCTGGCGCACTTCCAGACCGCCTTCGCCCTGGAGTGGGGCGAGTTCGGCCTCGTCTGGACAGGCGCCGCATGGAACTCCTTCCTCACGACGATCAAGCTGGCTGGCATCTCGGCGCCGCTCACGGCGGCCCTCGGCCTGCTCATCGCCTGGCTGCTCGCGCGCACGCAGTTCCGCGGCCGGAACCTGTTCGAGTTCTCGGCGCTCCTGGCCTTCGCGATCCCGGGCACCGTACTGGGGGTGGGCTACATCCTCGCCTTCAACGTGCCGCCTTTCGAACTGACCGGCACCGGCCTGATCATCGTGCTGTGCTTCCTGTTCCGGAACCTGCCGGTGGGCGTGCGCGCCGGCACGGCCGCCTTCCAGCAGATCGACAAGTCGCTGGACGAAGCCTCTCTGATGCTGCGCGCCTCCACCGCCCGCACGCTGCGCCACGTGGTGCTGCCGCTGCTCAAGCCGGCACTCGTGGCAGCGCTGGTCTACAGCTTCGTGCGCGCCATCACCACCGTGTCCGCCGTGATCTTCCTCGTGACCGCGGAGAACGAACTCGCCACCACCTACATCATCGGCCGCGTGGGCAACGGCGACTACGGCGTGGCGCTCGCCTACTGCACCGTGCTGATCCTCCTCATGGGCGCCGCCACCGCCGCGATCCAGTGGATCGTGGGCGAGCGCCGCCTCGGCCGCCGCGCGGCCGCCACCCTCGCCACCAGGACCTGACGTGACCGCCGGCATCGAATTGCGCGACGTGAGCAAACGCTATGGCACCGACCCGTCCGCGCCCCTGGCCGTGAAGGGCATCAGCTTCGAGGTGCCGCGCGGCTCGCTCACGACCATCCTCGGCCCCTCCGGTTGCGGCAAGACGACGACGCTGCGCATGGTCGCGGGGCTCGAAGCGCCCACCAGCGGCCGCATCTTCATCGATGGCCAGGACGTGACCACGCTCGGTCCCGCGCAGCGCAACGTCAGCATGATGTTCCAGAGCTACGCGCTGTTCCCGCACCTGGACGTGCTGGGCAACGTCAGCTACGGCCTGCGCATGTCGGGCCTGGGCAAGGACACGGCGCGCCTGCGGGCGACGGAGGCCTTGCACAACGTCGGCCTGGTCGGACTGGACGCGCGCCTGCCCAGCGAGCTCTCCGGCGGCCAGCAGCAACGCGTGGCGCTGGCCCGTGCGCTGGTGCTGGAGCCCGCCGTGCTGCTGTTCGACGAGCCGCTGTCCAACCTGGACGCGCGGCTGCGGCGCGAGATGCGCGAGGAGATCCGTTCGCTGCAGCAGCGCCTGCAACTCACGGTCGCCTACGTCACGCACGACCGGAGCGAGGCACTGGCGCTCAGCGACCAGATCATCGTGATGGACCACGGCGTCGTCGCGCAGCGCGGCAGCCCGCAGGAACTCTATGAAGCGCCCGCCAGCGAATTCGTTGCCGGCTTCATGGGCGAGGCGATGCTGTTCCCGGCCCGGGCCGATGGCGGCGGCCACGTCCTCCTCGGTCCCTTGAGCATTCCCACGCGCCAGGCCATGCCGCCCGGCCCGGTGAAAGTGGCGGTGCGCCCCGAAGCCTGGCACGTCGGCCCGCCGGGCCACGGCCTCAACGCCCGCCTGGCCAAGCTCTCCTACCTGGGGAGCAACTACGAGTACACCTTCGAGACCGAGCTCGGCCCGGTGTTCGTGGTGTCGCCGGACCTGGGCCGCGTGCTCAGCATTGGCAGCGACGTCGGCCTGCGGCTGGGCGCGCACGGCGTCTCGGTGGTGCGGGCAGCCTGAGCCTTGTACCCGCGCGGTAACCGCGCAGGCCGATAATCGGCCCATGAACCAACTGGAAGCCCTCAAGCAGTACACCACCGTCGTGGCGGACACCGGCGACTTCCGCCAGCTGGCGCAATACCACCCGCAGGATGCGACCACCAATCCGTCGCTGATCCTCAAGGCGGTTCAGAAGCCCGAGTACGCGCCGTTGCTCAAGCAGACGGTGGACCGCCACCGCGGCGAGCACATCGACGAGATCATGGATTGCCTGCTGGTGCGTTTCGGCACCGAGATCCTGCAGCACATCCCGGGCCGCGTCTCCACCGAAGTGGACGCGCGCCTGAGCTTCGACACCGAAGCCACCGTGGCGCGCGGCCAGCGCCTGATCGACCTGTACCGCGCCGAGGGCGTGCCGGTGGAGCGCGTGCTGATCAAGGTGGCTTCCACCTGGGAGGGCATCCAGGCAGCCGCGCAGCTGCAGCAGCGTGGCATCGCCTGCAACCTCACGCTGCTGTTCTCCTTCTGCCAGGCGGTGGCCTGCGGGCAGGCGCGCGTGCAACTGGTCTCGCCCTTCGTCGGCCGCATCTACGACTGGTACAAGAAGAGCGCGGGCGCCGCCTGGGACGAGCAGGCGATGGCCGGCGCCAACGACCCGGGCGTGAAGTCCGTGCGCCAGATCTACCAGTACTACAAGCATTTCGGCATCAAGACCGAAGTGATGGGCGCGAGCTTCCGCAACACCGGGCAGATCCTGGCGCTGGCGGGCAGCGACCTGCTGACCATCAGCCCCGAGCTGCTGGGCGAACTCGCGAAGAACGAGACCGGGCTGCGGCGCGCGCTGGACCCGGAACAAGCCAAGACCGCCAGCATCGAGCACGTGCAGTACGACGAGAAGAAGTTCCGCTGGGCGCTCAACGAGGACGCGATGGCCACCGAGAAGCTCGCCGAGGGCATCCGCGCGTTCGCGGCCGACGCGATCAAGCTCGAGAAGCTGATCCTCGCGGCCTGAGTCCATGAATCGCCCCCGCTGCGACGACACCGCCGCCTGGCGCCAATTGCAGGAGCGCTTCCGCGCGGGCGGCGCGGGCTTCGACCTGCGCCAGGCCTTCGCGCAGGACGCGCAGCGTTTCGCCCGCTTCAGCCAGCAGGCGCCGCACGTCTTCGCCGACCTGTCCAAGAACCTGGTCGATGCGCAGGTCGAAGACGCGCTGCTGGCGTTGGCGCGCGAGTGCAAGCTGGAAGCCCATCGCGACGCGATGTTCGCCGGCGAGCGCATCAACAACACCGAAGACCGTGCGGTCAAGCACTGGCTGCTGCGCGCGCCGCGCGATGCGAAGGACCCCGATTCGGTGGCGGTGCACGAGACGCTCGACGCGATGCTCGCGTATGCCGGGCAGGTGCGCGCCGACGCGGCGATCACCGACGTCGTGAACATCGGCATCGGCGGCTCGGATCTCGGCCCGCAGATGGCGGTGGCCGCGCTCGAATGGTGTGAGCCTGCCCCCGCGCAGGCGGGGGTGTCGCCCGGCAAGCGCTTCCACTTCGTCTCCAACGTCGACGGCCACGAACTCGCGGCGGTGTTGCAGCGCGTGAAGCCGCACAACACGCTCTTCCTCGTCGCCTCCAAGACCTTCACCACGCTGGAGACGATGACCAACGCGCGCTCGGCCAAGGCCTGGTTCGAGCAGCAGGGCGGCACCGACATCGCGCGCCACTTCGCGGCGCTCACCACCAACGTGGAGGCGGCGCGCCAGTTCGGCATCGCCACCACCTTCGGCTTCTGGGACTGGGTGGGCGGCCGCTATTCGCTGTGGTCCGCCATCGGCCTGCCGATCGCCATCGCCATCGGCGCGCAGGGCTTCCGCGAACTGCTGGCGGGCGCCCATGCGATGGACCGGCACTTCCGCACCGAGCCGCTGCAAGGCAACCTGCCGGTGCGCCTGGGCCTGCTGGACGTCTGGTACCGCAACTTCCACGGCTTCGGCAGCCGCAGCATCGCGCCGTACCACAGCGCATTGCGCCGACTGCCGGCCTACCTGCAGCAGCTGGAGATGGAAAGCAACGGCAAGAGCGTGGACGCGCAGGGCCGCGCGCTCGCCGTCGCGACCTCACCGGTGCTGTGGGGCGAGCCGGGCACCAACGGCCAGCACGCCTACTTCCAGATGCTGCACCAGGGCACCGACCGCGTGCCGGTGGAGTTCATCGCCGTGCGCGAGCCCGCCCACGACCTGCCCGGACACCACGAACTGCTGCTCGCCAACGCGCTCGCGCAGGCGCAGGCGCTGATGCAGGGCAAGGCCGACGCGGGCGGGCACAGGAACTTCAGCGGCAACCGCCCGAGCAGCTTCTTCCTGCTGGAGGCGCTCTCGCCGGCATCGCTCGGCGCGCTGCTCGCGCTGTACGAGCACCGCGTCTTCACCAGCGGCGCGATCTGGGGCATCGACAGCTTCGACCAGTGGGGCGTGGAGCTGGGCAAGGTGCTGGCCTCCGACATCGCCAGGCGCATCGCCTCCGGCGACACGCAGGGCCTGGATGCGTCCACGGCCGGTCTGCTGGCGCGCGTGCGCCGGTCTTGAGCCCCAGTCCCCCGTCGTCCCCCGTAGGGTGGGCAAGCTTCGCTTGCCCACCGTTGCACTAGCGAGTGAGCGCCAGGCGCCGCATCCACTTCACCGCCGCATCCAGGATCTCGTCGCGCACCTGCGCATCGTTGCGCCCCGAACGGGCCAGCACGTGGAACGCATGGTCCGCTCCTTCCACCACGTGCAGCGTCGCGCGATCCCGCAGGCCGGATGTCACGTCCCGGACCAGGTCGAGTTCGGCGAGCGCATCCCGAGTGCCCTGCAGGAACAGCATCGGCAGCTTCACGCCGGCGAGATGTTCCGCCCGCTGCGTGGACGGTTTGCCGGCCGGATGCAGCGGAAAGCCCACGAACACCAGCCCGCGCACGCCCGGCAGCGGATCGTCCGCCTGCGCCTGCGAGCTCATGCGCCCGCCGAAGGACTTGCCGCCGGCGAACAGCGCAACGCCAGGCACGCGCGCCGCGGCT
The DNA here is from genome assembly GCF_036383835.1 of Ramlibacter sp. Classification (GTDB taxonomy): domain Bacteria; phylum Pseudomonadota; class Gammaproteobacteria; order Burkholderiales; family Burkholderiaceae_C; genus Ramlibacter. The sequence continues at coordinate 58,601 of NZ_DASVNN010000011.1, read as the reverse complement.
TCCTGCACCGCCGCGCGCACCGTTGACTGCGCCAGGGGCGGCGCGTCGGTGCGCTTCGACCCTTGCTCCATGAACGGAAACTGGAAGCGCAGCACCGCGACGCCGCGCTGCACGAGGCCTTCGGCTAGCGCCGCCATGAAGGCGTGCTCCATGCCAGCGCCCGCGCCGTGGGCGAACACGTAGCACGCGAAAGGGTCGGCGGGAAAATCGAGCAGGGCGGAAACGTCGCCCGCGCCGGGGACGGCGATCTTCAGCGACTGGGGGCTTGTGGTCATGCATGGACTCCAGACTGCCAACATTCTCGCGCTTGCACGGGCCCCAGCGCGCGTCGCCTTGCATGCAAGCGGCGAACAGCACGCCTGAATCGCGCACCGCGTCGGTCCGACCTAGTGGCGACCAGCCATGTGACATGCCGCACTAAACAGCGACCGCCCATGCGGGCACAGTCCACACCCATTCCAACGCATGGAGACCGGTGTGCACAGCGACCTCGCCATGAAGATCGCCGCCGACCTGTTCTGGACGGGGCTGCTGGTCTCGCTGCCCGTGCTGGGGCTCACGATGGTGGTGGGGCTTGCGATCTCGGTCGTCCAGGTGGTGACCCAGATCCAGGAAATGTCCCTGAGCTTCGTTCCGAAGCTCGTGGCCGCGGGGGCTGCGATCATCGCCTTCGGCCCGTGGATGCTGCGCACGCTGTGCGTCTACGCGGTGGGGCTCTGGTCGCAGATCCCATTGCTGTTCTGAGAGCACATGCAGGACATCGTGGCAGTCCTCGGGCAGGCGTGGATCACCAGCGTCATGTTGCTGGCGGTGCGCATCGCGGCGCTGCTGTTTCTCACGCCCGTCCTTTATGCCGTGTCCATGCCGGCGCCGGTGCGGCTCGCGATCGTCCTCGGCCTGGCTTGCGTGATCGCGCTTCCTCTTGCCGGTTCGGGAACCGCCGCCGTGGTCGACGTCGGTGCGCTGATACAAGCCGTCCTCGTGGAGGCGAGCATCGGCGCTACCCTCGGCCTCGGCGTGCTCGCTGCGTTCGCGGGCTTCGGCCTGGCCGGCCGCCTGATCGACATCCAGGTCGGCTTCGGCATCGCGCAGGTCTTCGATCCGCTCACGCGCAGCCGCCTGCCGATCTTGTCCGCGATCTTCGGCCTGTTCGCGGCCGTCTTCTTCTTCACCATCGAGGGGCACCACGCGCTGATGCGCGGGCTCGCGTATAGCGTCGAGCTTTTCCCGATCGGCCAGGGCTGGACCCCGGCCGCCGCGGCCGAACCGGTCCTGAAGCAGTTCGGCGCACTCTTCGCATTGGGATTCGCGCTGGCGGCGCCGGTGGTGCTGGGCCTGTTGCTGGTCGAGTTCGCCCTCGGTGTCGTGTCGCGCAACCTGCCCCAGATGAACATGCTGGCCATGGGCATCCCGGTGAAGATCGCCGCCGGCTTGCTGGCGCTCTCCGTCTGGGCCACGGGCTTCGGTGCCCCCGCCAGTCGCTTGTATGCCGCCATCTACCAGTCGTGGACGGGCTGGTTCGCGCAAGAGGGGAGGCGCTGATGGCGGAGCAGGAACTCGATCGCAACGAGGCCGCGACGCCTTTCAAGCTGGAGAAGGCGCGCGAACAGGGGCAGACCCCGCGCAGCGCGGACTTCGTCTCCAGCGTCGTGTTCCTCGGCGCCATGGTGTATCTCGCGGGCCAGGCGATGGGCATGGCCGAGTCCCTGCTGAAGATCATGCAGTCCGCGCTGATGCAAGCGGGTCGCGCGCAGGCGGTGAGCTCCCTCTGGCCACTGGCGGCGGAAGTCGCGACGGCATCCTTCTCCGTCCTGCTGCCCTTCCTCTTCGCGTTGCCGCTGCTCGCCATCCTCGCCGCGATGGCGCAGACCGGCATGGTGTTCTCCTGGACGCCGCTGCACGTCGACTTCAACAGGATCAATCCCGCGACCGGCCTCAAGAGGCTGTTCTCCATGCGCACCCTCTTCGATGGAGCCCGCGCCGGGATGAAGCTCCTCGTGCTGTCGATCACCGCGGTCGTGGCGCTGCAGGCCCTCCTGCCGCAGTTCCACGCGATCTCCGCCATGCCGGCATCGGCGTTTCTCCGCACCCTGGCCGAAGACTTCAGCGGCCTGGGCTTGAAGATGGGGCTCGCACTCGTGCTGGTCGGACTGGTGGACGTGATGTTCACGCGCAGTGAATTCGGCCGCAGCATGCGCATGAGCCGGCGCGAGCTGAAGGACGAGTGGAAGAATCGCGAAGGCGACCCGCGCGTGCGGGCGCGGCTGCGCGAACTTCGCCGCGAACTCCTGAAGCGCAGCAAATCGCTGCGCAATACGCGGACCGCGGACGTCGTGGTCACCAATCCGACGCATTACGCGGTGGCCCTGCGCTATGTGCACGGCGAAATGGATGCGCCGCAGGTCGTCGCCAAGGGCGCAGGACAGCTCGCCGCGGCCATGCGCGAAATCGCGGCGCGCCATCGCATCGTGGTGGTGCAGAACCCGCCGCTCGCGCGCCGCCTGTTCCGGGAAGTGGCGATCGAGGACATGATCCCGGCCGCCTTCCACGCGGAGGTGGCGAAGATCATCGTCTGGGTGCTGGCGATGCGCCGGCAGCACAGCGGGCTCTCGGGAGCCGCCGCATGAACGCCGTGCGTTCCTTCCTCGCCCGCAATACGGACGTCGCCGTCGTCCTGGCGGTGCTCGGCGTGCTGATGGTGCTCTTCGTGCCGATCCCGCGCGGCCTGCTGGATTTCCTGATCCTCACGAACTTCAGCTTCGCCTTCCTGGTGCTGCTGCTCACGTTCTACATGGCGCGGCCGGTGGAGTTCTCCACCTTCCCCTCGCTCCTGCTGGTCGCGACGCTGTTCCGCCTCGCCCTCAACGTCGCGGCCACGCGCCTGATCCTGGCCGAAGGAGATGCGGGCAAGGTGATCGGCGCGATCGGCTCCTACGTCGTCGGCGGCAACTACGTCGTCGGCCTGATCGTCTTCCTGGTGCTGGTGGTCGTCCAGTATGTGGTGGTCACCAGCGGTGCCCAGCGCGTGGCGGAGGTGGCGGCGCGCTTCACGCTGGACAGCATGCCCGGCCAGCAAATGAGCATCGACGCGGACCTGAACATGGGTTTCATCGACCAGGCGGAGGCGCAGCGACGCCGCCGCAACCTGGAGAAGGAAGCCGGCTTCTACGGCGCCATGGACGGTGCAAGCAAATTCGTGAAGGGCGATGCCATCGCCGGCATCCTCATTCTTCTGATCAACATCATCGGCGGGCTCGTCATCGGCGTGCTGCAGCACAAGATGCCGTGGTCGCAGGCGCTGCAGACCTACACCTTGCTGACGATCGGCGACGGCATCGTCACGCAGGTGCCGGCGCTGATCATCGCAGTGGGGACCGGCATCATCGTCACGCGCTCGGCGTCGGATGGCAACCTGAGCCAGCAGGCCTTGCGCCAGATCACGTCGTTTCCAAAGACGCTGCTGCTGGTGGCGGGCGCGCTCGGTGGTTTGCTGCTGCTGCCCGGCATCCCCGCGTTGCCGACCTTCGTGTTGCTCGCAGCGGCCTTGCTGGTGGCCTGGATCGCGCATCGAGCGCGGGCGGCGGTGGCGGAGGAGGACGCCGAATCGCAACCCCAATCGGGCACCGACGACCCGTACGCCCTCCTCGTGACCGAACCGATCGAGGTCCGCGTGGGCAAGCGCTTGTCTTCGCGGGCCGGGGAAGACGGGGGACTGTTCGGCGAGCGGATCGCCGCCCTGCGCAAGCAGCACGCATTGGACCTGGGCATGGTGATCCCGCCGGTGCGGTTCCGCTCGGCGCCCCAACTCGCACCGGACGCCTACGAGATCCACGTGGACGGCGCCCTCGCCGGGCGCGGCGAAGCAAGGGAGGGACAGCTGCTCGCCATCCACCCTGCCGGCGACCTCAAGTCCATCCCGGGCGAGGCTACGCGGGATCCCACCTACGGCTTGCCCGCGTTGTGGATCCACGCGGACGCGCGCGAACAGGCTGCGGCCGCGCACTACACGCTGGTGGACGGGGCGACGGTGCTGATGACGCACCTCGCCGAGGTGATCCGGCGGGAGTCCGCCGCGCTGCTCACCCGTTCGGAGACGGACAAGCTGCTGGCGCGGATCCGGCAAGCCAACCCCTCGCTCGTGGAGGAACTCGTGCCCGCCGTCATGAGTGCCGGGGACGTCCAGAAGGTCCTGCAGAACCTGCTGCGCGAGAAGGTGTCGATCCGGAACATCGAAGCCATCCTCGAAACGCTGGCGGATGCGGGACGTGGAACCAAGGATGCGGTGTTCCTGACCGAAGCCGTACGCCAGCGGCTCGGCCAGGCGATCTGCCAGAGCCTGGCCGGCGCCGGCGCCTCGCTGCACGTGATGACGCTGGACCCGGCGATCGAGGTTCGCATGCTCGAGTCCCTGCAGGGAGCCAGGCGCGAGGGCGCGGCCGCCGCGGCATTCGTACTGGAACCGAAGCTGGTGGAGCGCTTCCTGCTGCAGCTCGTGCAACACGCCGACCGCATGATGAAGAGCAACCTGCTGCCGGTCCTGCTGTGCGCGCCGGAGCTACGCCGTCATCTGCGGGCGCTCTCCGAAAGGGGGCTGCCGCACCTGCGGGTGCTGTCCATGGCGGAGATCCCGCAGGCCATCGAGTTGAAGTCCTATGCAACCGTCGGTGCGTGAGGTCCAGGCATGAACGAAATCCTCGGCGTCCTCGTCTCCAGCATGCAGGCCGACATGGCGCGCGCCGAACGCGTCGCGACGAATCTGGCCAACGTGCAGACGCCGGCGTACAAGCGCGAGATCGCGACCGTGACGACGTTCGCTGCGGAGTTCGAAGCGGCTTCCGGAGTGCAGGCGGCAACGTCGCCCGCCGTCTCGGTCCATCTGGATGCGCGCCCCGGCACCCTCCGGACCACGGGCCAGAGCCTGGATGTCGCGATCGTCGGTGACGGCTGGTTCGAAGTGGCCACGGACAGCGGACCGGCGTACACGCGCAAGGGCAACTTCCGCCTCGACGCGGGCGGGCGGCTGGTCACGCAGGAAGGCTCGCCGGTGATGGGGACGGGCGGGGAGATCCTGCTCGCGCGCGGCGCGGCGGTGATCGACACGGCTGGACGTGTGTTCGACGGCCAGGCCGCGCAGGGAATGGGTGCGCCCCACGGATCGGCTCCGGCCGGCCAGATCAAGGTCGTGCAGTTCGAGCGTGCTTCGGCCATGCAGCCCCTCGGCAATGGCCTGTACGCGGCGGCCGGCGAAGCCGTGCCCGCGCGCGAGGGTGCCGTGCAACTCCAGCAAGGCGCTCTCGAAAACGCGAACGTCAGTCAGTTGCAGGAGATGGTCCGGCTGATGGAGACGGTCCGTCATTTCGAGTCCCTTCAGCGCGTGACCGTGGGCTACGACGAGATGCTGGCCACCAGCATCCGCAAGCTCGGTGAGGCGTGACACCAAGGAGAAAACCATGTTGGATGCCATGTACATCGGCGCTACCGGGATGCAGGCGCAGCAGACGCAGGTGGATGCCATCGCCAACAACCTCGCCAACGTCAACACGCCCGGCTTCAAGAAAACGCGGGTCAGCTTCTCGGACCTGGTGGTGAGCGGCGCGGCAGTCACGGGAGCGGGAAGGTCAGAGGACTCCGCGCTGCGCAGCTCCGCGGGCGTCGGCGTGCGCGTCGCCAGCGCGGGCAAGGTGTTCGATGGCGCCGAGCTGAAGAAGACCGACGCACCCCTGGACCTGGCCATCGCCGGCGACGGCTTCCTGGAACTCTCGATGCCCGATGGCTCGCGCGCCTATGCCAGGGGCGGGTCCCTCAAGGTGAACGCCGAGGGCCTGCTCGCCAACCAGGCGGGCATCCCGCTGAAGGCAGGGATCTCGGTCCCGGAGAACGCCGAAGCCTTGCTGATCTCCGGCACGGGTCGCGTGCAGGTGCGCATGCCCGGCCAATCGGGACTCATGGAGCTGGGGCAGCTCGAGCTGGTTCGATTCGCCCATCCGCAGGGCCTGCTTGCGCAGGGAGGGAATCTCTACCGGGCCACGGATGCCTCGGGTGATGCCGTGCTCGGACGGCCCGGCGAAGACGGCATGGGTTCGCTCGCGCAGGGCTTCACCGAATCCTCCAACGTCAAGCTGCTGGACGAGATGGTCGATCTCATGGTCGCCCAGCGTGCCTACGAGGCGAGCGTGAAAGTCGTCCAGGCCTCCGACGAAATGCTCGGCATGGTCAACGCGCTGAGGAAGTAGCGCATGGCCAGAATCCTCCTCTGCTTGCTGGCCTGGCTGGTCCTTCCCGCCGCCGCCGCTCCGCGCGTGAGCATCGAACTGCGGGCCGATGCCCAGATCGAGGGGCCCACGATCCAGCTGGGGGAGATCGCGCGCCTGCATTCCCCTGACCTCGAGCTGATGCGGCAACTGGTCGGCCTGGACCTGGGGCGCGCTCCCAGGCCCGGTGAGTCCGCCAGCATCCCGGTCCGCGACCTGGTGGCCTGGATCGAACGGCAGGTCGGCATGCGTGCAGATGACGTGGCTTGGTCGGGTGCCCGGGAGAGCCGCGTCGAGCGGCAGGCCGCGCGCGTCACCGGCGAAGAAATCGCGCGCGCCGCGCAATTCGCGGTCCAGGCCATGCATCAGCGCGCCGGGCAGGCGCATGAAGTCAACGCGGCTTCCATTCCGCACGACCTGCAGGTACCTCGCGGCCTGGTGCGCCTGCAGCCGCGACCGTGGAGCGGCGCGCAGTTGGGCGCTCGCACGCTGGTGTGGGTGGACGTGTGGGTTGCCGACGCGCTCGTCCGATCCGTTCCGGTGAGCCTGAACATCTCGGGTGGAGGGCGGCCGCGAAGCCTGCAACACCGGTGGCTCGAAGAAAACGGCAGCCGGCCCGGATCGCGCCAGGTCGATGCCGCGGCCGCCCGGCTCGCGGTGGAGCGGGGAGAAACCGCGGCCCTGCGCAGTGTCGCCGGCGCCGTACAGCTCGAAAGCCGCGTGCAAGTCCTGGAGGACGGACGCGTGGGCGACCTCGTGCGGGTGCGACAGCAGGGAGCAGCGGCTCTCCTGTCCGCGCGCGTCATCGGGCCTGGCCAGGTGGAGGTCGCTCCGTGAGCTGGAGAGTCACCTGCCTCCTTGGGCTGCTGCTCGCCACTTCGACGCAGGCGCAGAGCCTGTTCGACGAACACAGCTGGCGCGGGTGGACCGGCGACAACAAGGCCTTCCGGCCCGGCGACGTCCTGACCGTCCAGGTGCTCGAGAACTCCAGCGCGAGCAGCAGCGCGGATACCGGAACCCGGCGCAGCAACCGCCTGCAGGCGGAATTGGCACACGGGAGCAACAAGTCGGCGCAGGCTTCGCTGGCGGTGGCCGGCGAATTCGACGGCGGCGGCCGCACCCAGCGGGCAAGCCGCCTGCTGACCACGGTGTCGGTGGTCGTCCAGGAAGTCCTGCCCGGCGGACACCTGCGGGTGGCCGGCACCCATTCCCTCATGGTCAACGAGGAACTGCAGCGCGTCACCCTGGAAGGCATCGTGCGGACCGTCGACATCACGGATGCGAATGTCGTTTCCTCGTCGCGCCTCGCCGAGGCGCGCATCACCTACCTGGGCGAAGGCGACGTGACGGAGCGCAGCCGGCGTGCCTGGTGGCGGCGCCTGCTGGACGCACTCGGGCTCTGACCATGCGACTGGCTCTTGCACTCCTTCTTGCAATGCTGCTCGCCGGTCCTGGCTGGTGTCGCGAAGCGCCCATGCGCGTGAAGGACCTCGGCAAGGTGCAAGGCTGGCGGGAGAACGTGCTGGTGGGAACGGGCATCGTCACGGGGCTTGCCGGCACGGGCGACTCGCCGGCCAACCGCGCGACGCGGCAGGCGCTTTCCAACGTGCTGTCCCAGTTCAACCTGACGGTGCCGCCGGAACAGGTGAACAGCCGGAACGTCGCGGTCGTCGTCGTCAGCGCGTCCCTTCCGGCGTTCGCGCGCGCCGGCGACACGCTGGACGTCAGCGTCACCTCCAGCGGCGACGCGCGAAGCCTTCTGGGAGGCAGCCTGCTGCTGACGTCACTGCGCGCCCCGAACGGGAGGATCTATGCGCTGGCGCAAGGCCCCTTGTCCATCGGTGGGCATCGGTACGACGCCAACGGCAACGTCGTGCAGAAGAACCACCCCACGGCCGGATCCATCCCCAACGGGGCCACCGTGGAAGTCGGCATGCCCGGACCGGTCGGTGCGCCGTCATCCGTGACCTTCGTCCTGCACGAGCCCGACTACACCACGGCGGCTCGCGTCGTGGCGGCGATCAACGCGCAGATCGCACCGGGCCTGGCGCGGGCCCGCGATGCTTCCGGGATCGAGATCGACATCCCGGAGCTGCTGCAACAGGACCCGGTCGCGTTCCTCGCGCGCGTAGAGAGCGTCGGTGTCGAACCCGACCGGCGGGCGCGCGTCGTGATCAACGAGCGCACCGGCACCGTCGTCGCCGGCGGGGACGTGCGGATCTCGCCGATCGCGATCTCGCACGGGGATCTCAAGATCTCGGTGGCCACGCAGACCAGCGTGTCCCAGCCCGCTTACCTGGGGCGCACCGGGCCCGGCGTCGGCACCGCCGTCGTGAGCAACAGCCTGCTCGACGTCGACGAAGCGACCGGCGTCGGTTTCGTCAAGGGCGTCGGGACCGTGGCCGACCTGGTCCAGTCGCTCGCCCGCATGAAAACCAGCACGCGCGACGTGATTTCCATCCTGCGTGCCATCAAGGCTGCCGGTGCGCTGCACGGCGAGCTGATCGTCCAGTAGGGAGCCGACCTTCCATGCCCATGCCCATCGAAGCCCTCACCACCTCCGCGCTCAGCGCCGCCCTGGATGCTGCTTCGCGGCGGCACGCTGTCATCGCGGGGAACATCGCCAACGCCAACAGCGAGGGCTACGTGCCGCTACGCCTGCAGTTCGACGAGCGCATCGAGGAAGCGCGCCAGTCCTTGCGCGAACAGCAATGGCTCGCGCCCGGCGCCATCGACGCTCTCCGGGGATCCGTCGGACCCATCCAGGACGCGGCGGAGGCAGGCACGCGCACGCGCCTGGATGCGGAAATGGCCGAACTCGCACGCAATTCCGTGCAGTTCCAGGCGCTCACGCAAGGCCTGTCGCGCCATCTGGCGATGCTGGCCCTGGCGGCAGCGGACGGGAAAAGGTAAGCCATGGACTATCTGCAGGCATTTGCGATCAGCGCGGCGGGCATGACTGCCGAACGCACGCGTGTCGAGGCCGCGGTCGTCAACATCGCCAACGCACACGTGGCGCAGCATCCCGCGGAGCGATCCGCCGGGCCCATGCGTGCCGTCGTGCGTGCCGCTCCCTTCGCCACGCTCGTCGACCAGACCGGCGGAGTGAGCACACCGGTCGCCACGCTCGAGCCCGCGCCCGGCCGCGCGCGTCTCGTCCACGAACCCGGACACCCGATGGCCGACGAGCGTGGATTCGTCGCCTATCCCGGTGTCGATCCCGTGACCGAGATGGTGACGCTCATGAGTGCGATGCGCTCGTACGAAGCCAACGTCGCAGCGCTGAACACCGCCCGTGTCCTTGCCTTGAAAACCCTGGAGATCGGGAGGAACGCATGAACGTCGAAGCCTTGCCGGCGCTCGGTGCGCACGACGAAGTGGCGCCGCTGCGCCCGCCCGGTGCGCTCCAGCCGGCGGACGCTGCGGCGCCTTCCTTCGCCGACCGGATCGGCAGCGGGCTGGAGCAATTGAACACGCAGTTGCTTGGCAGCCAGCGGGACCTGCAGACCCTGGCGGTCGGCGAAGCGGAGAACCTGCACGACATCATGATCCGGCTGGAAGAAAGCCGCATGGCCTTGCAACTGATGCTGCAGGTCCGCAATCGCGTCCTGGAGGCCTACCAGGACGTCATGCGGATGCAGGTGTAGCGGGCGCCCGGGAGACACGCCATGAACTGGGGATGGAACACCTTGACGCCACGGGCTCGAATGACCCTCGTCGCGGCTGCCGGTGCGGTGTGCATCGCGCTGGCGGCGGCGGCCTGGTGGATCCTGCGGGTGGAGCATGCCGTGCTTTTCTCCGACCTGCGACCGCAGGATGCCGCGCTCATGAGCGCGGAACTGGACAAGCTGAAGATCCCTTACACGTTCGCGGACAACGGCGCGACCTTGCTGGTCGATCGCTCGCAGGTGCACGCCGCGCGGTTGAAGCTGATGGGGCGCGAGCTTCCCCTCAACGGCACGGTCGGCCTGGAGTTGTTCAACCACACCGACTTCGGCATGACGGAGTTCGCGCAGAAGATCAACTACCAGCGAGCCCTGCAGGGAGAGCTCACGCGAACGATCCTCGCCCTGGCCGAGATCCGCGACGCGCGCGTGCACCTTGCGCTGCCGGAGCAGGGCCTCTTCAAGCAGAACGCCGCGCGGCCCAAGGCGGCCATCACCCTGGCGATGCGCCCGGGACAGGCGCTCCGCGGCGACCAGGTCAGCGGCATCCAGCGGCTGGTCGCTGCGGCGGTCCCCGGCCTGCATGCCCAGGAGGTCACCATCGTCGATCAACAGGGCACGGCCTTGAGCAGGTCGTCCGATGCCGACGGAGACCCGGCGACGGGAAGCGGCAGGCTCGACCTCAAGCGGGACACCGAGAACTATCTTTCGCGCAAGGCCAGCGTCGTCCTGGAGAAGGCGGTCGGCGCCGGGCAGGCGCTGGCCAGCGTCGACGTGACACTCAACATGGACCAGGTGCGCGTCACCACCGAGGACGTGATCCCGGCGCTGGATCCCCGTGGGACGACGACGACCGGCGTCCTGGTTCGGGAGCGCGAGTCCGCTCGCGACACGGCCGCTCCGGATGCCCGAAACACCGCGCGCGGCAGCAGCATGCAAAGGGATGCGGAATACCAGGCGGGACGCCGCATGGAGCAGGTCGTCACGCAGCCGGGCGCGATCCGGCGCCTGCATGTGGTCGCCGTGATCCGGCAGCCTCTCGGCGACGAGCAGAAGGACCAGCTCCAGCGGCTGGTCGCCGCTGCCGTGGGAGCACAGCCGGAGCGGGGCGATACGGTGGTCCTGCAATCGCTGCAACCGGTACCGGCGGAGGTTCCGCCTGCCTTGCCCGATCCCCTGCCGGCAGGCCCGCGCGTCCAGGTCTCGCCCAGTGCCGAATGGATCGCACCGGCGGCGCTGATGCTCGCCATCGGAGGGATCTTGCTGGCGTGGCGCCGCAAGCAGGCAGCGAGGAGGACGGCGCGCCTCACCGAAGCCGAGAGACGTGCCGCGTTGCAGCGGGTGCAGGGTTGGTTGCTGCAGGACACGACCGCGGCAGCGTTCACCACAGTGCCATCGAGGGGAGCCGAATGAGCGCCGGTGTGCAAACGCAGGTCGCAGCACGCCGCGCCGCCCTCACGATCCATGCGCTGGGCGAGGAGGATCGCGCGTGGATGCTTGCGCAATTGCAGCCGCAGCAACGTGCCGTCCTGGAGCCCTTGTTGAGCGAGCTGCGGGACCTGGGCATCCAATCCGATCGGCGCGTACTGGAGCAGATCGAAAGCGACTCGCCCTCGCCGGTCTCGGCGACCGCCCGGCTGGCCCGCCTCGGCCGTCCGCAGATCCAGCACCTGGCGCGCTTGCTGGAGCAGGAGCCGCCCGAAGTGACGCGCGCGCTGCTTGCCGCGGGCGATGCCGCTTGGCGCAATTCGCTCCTGAAGGCGCTGGATCCCCGTTTCGCCACGCGCGTGAGAGGCCTGTCCTCCGCGGTGTCCAACGGTCCTGCACTGGCGGCTGCCCTCCTTGCCGTGGTGGAGGGCCGGTTGAACCGGCAGGCGGGTGGAACGGCGCGCAGCTCCTGGTGGAGCGCCTGGAACGTCCTGCGGAGGACCGCATGAACGCGCCCGTGGCTGCGGAACTGCTTCGCGGGATCTGCGTGGAGGCCACGCCCGTACGTGTCGGCCGTCATGCAGCGAAAGAGGGCCCGGCGAGTGCCTTGGACCGCTCCGAGCCCGCAGTGCGCCCGCCTGAAGAAGTCGCGGTGCAGCGAGGCCACGACGCGGGCTGGCAGCAAGGCCGCGAGGAGGGCTTCCATTTAGGGCACGAGGAAGGTGTCCGCAAGGGAATGGAGGAAGCACTGGCCCGCGGCCGCGCCGCCACCGAGCAGGCCGTCACGGAGGCACGGGCGCCGTTGGCCAAACAGGAGGAACGCCTGCGGGGACTGGCGGGCGCGTTGAACGATTGCGTCGCACGCGGACTCGCTTCGGTGGAGGACGAGCTGGTGGCACTCTGCTTCGAGGCGGTGTGCCACGTGTTCGGGAGCAACGCTCTCCGTCCGGAGGTCGTGCGTTCGCACCTGGAGCATCTCCTGTCCCAGTGGAGATCCATCTCCGCCATCGAAGTTCATGTCCATCCGCAAGACGCGGAAATGCTCGCGGCCTCGGGCATGGGTGAGAAGGCTGAAGGATGGAACTGGGTCGCCGACCCCGAGGTGTCCATCGGCGGCTGCATCCTGGTGGGCCGCGGTGGCGGACTGGATGCCCGGCTCGAGACGGCCCTCGAGGGATGCAAGGCGGCGCTGCTCGCGCACAGGGCGCTGCGCCGCAGCGGCGGGGAGAAGTCGTCATGACACTTTCCGCATACCACGGCGTTTTCGCTCGAAGCGATGTGACGCAGCGCATCGGATGGGTTCGCCACGTGCAGGGGCTGGCGATCCACGCGGAGGGCCCCGATGCGAACGTGGGCGAAATGTGTCGCATCGTCCCGCGCGATGCCGCCAGCGAACCCTTGATGGCGGAAGTGGTGGGCCTCGCCCGCGATCACATCGTGCTCCTGCCCTATGGAGGTTTGCGCGGCATCGGGCCGGGCTCGCGCGTGATCGCGCTGGGGCATGCCGCGGACGTGGTCGCCTCGCCCGAGCTGGTCGGGCGGGTGATCGATGGATTCGGACTGCCGCTGGATGGCGGCCCGATGATCCGGGGCCACGAGCGCACTCCCCTGGAGGGAAAGACATCGAGCCCGATGCAGCGCCCGCGCATCACGCGCATCCTCGAAACGGGAATCCGCGCGATCGACGCCTTGCTCACCATCGGCGAAGGCCAGCGCGTGGGCATCTTCGCAGGCAGCGGCGTCGGCAAGAGCAGCCTGCTGGGACTGATCACCCGGCACGCGCAGGTCGATGTCAACGTGATCGCCATGATCGGCGAACGGAGCCGCGAGGTTCGCGAGTTCGTCGAGGAGCAGTTGGGCCCGGAAGGCCTGGCGCGCTCCGTGGTCGTCGCCGCTACTTCGGAGCAGCCCGCGCTCGCGCGCATCCGCGCCGCGCACGCCGCCGTCGCGATCGCCAGCCGATTCCGGGAAGACGGCAAGAGGGTGCTCCTCACCATGGATTCGGTCACCCGGCTGGCGATGGCGCGGCGCGAGATCGGCCTGGCAGCCGGCGAACCGGCCACCGCGCGCGGCTACACACCTTCGGTGTTCAGCGAACTGCCGCAGCTCTGCGAGCGTTGCGGCACCGCGCCCTCCGGCGGCTCGGTCACCGCCTTGCTCACCGTGCTGGTGGAAGGGGACGACCTCAACGAACCGGTCGCAGACAACATGCGCGCCATCCTGGACGGCCACGTCGTGCTGTCACGCGAACTCGCCCAGCAAGGGCACTACCCGCCCATCGATGTGCTGAAAAGCGCGAGCCGGCTGATGGCGGATCTCGCGAGCCAACCAGAGCGGGAGATTGCGGCGCTCGCGGTTCGTCATCTCGCCGCACTGGAAAGGAACCGCCAGCTCGTCGACCTGGGAGCGTACGTGCGGGGTTCCAATGCGGTACTCGATTCCGCACTGTCCGCCGAAGCGTCGCTGTTCGCATGGCTGCGCCAGGACGGCGGGGGCATCCGGCGAGCGGACGCAGTGGCGCATTTGCAGCGCGCACTCGCAACCGGGGCACGGGCATGAGTTCCATGGACCTGCGCGGATTTCACTGGCCCCTGGCTCCGCTGGACTGCAAGCTCCAGATCGCACGCGATGCCGCACAGCTGCGGCTCGCCAACTTGCGTCGCGAGGAGGCGGAGCTTTGCCAATCCGTGCACGCCATCGACGGAGAGCGCCGTCACGTGCTCGCCGGCATGGCGGTCGGCCGGCGATCGGTCGATCCTGTGGCCAGGGGCGTTCGCTTGCGGCACGCGTTACAGCAGGGGCTTTCGTTGAAAGCACGCGAGGAGGAATTGCGCGAACTCGCCAGCCGGATCGAGGCAGCCCGGCTGGCCTGCGTCGATGCCGAACGCGCCCTGGCATCGGCGCGCAAGCTGCGCGACGCGGCGCAGGGCGCGTACGCGGGGTCCCGCCTGCGGGCCGCAACGAAGGAGGCCGACTTCGCGTGGCTGGTGTCGAGGTTCACGGGGCGCTCCGGCCCGGAGGACGGGTCGTGAACACAGGGCTTGTTCCGTTCGCCGGTCCTGCCGAAGTGCCGCAAGGCGCGCCACGGCAAGGGGCCGGCAGCATGGCCACCGGCTGGAGGCGGGAACTCGAAAGCGCCTTCACGCGGGGTTGGTTCCACGGCCCCCTGGATCCCCGCAGTGCTGGCAGCCTTGCTTCCGGAGCCGGCCAGGACCGCCCGGGGCGAGGCGTCGGCATCCCGGGATGGCGCCCCTTGTCCGCAATGCCTGAGGGGGCCAACCTGTTGGACCTGTCGCGTCCCAACCAGGCGAGGCCTGAGACAACGCAGGCGCCCTTCGGCGGCGCCCCGAGCTCGGTGCTCGCGAGGACTTCGGCCGTGGTCGCGGCTTCAGTGCCGGCGCAAAGCTTCCCGGCGCGCACCGCGGCATGCGTGCGCGGAACCGACGGCTTGCTCCCGGATGGCGCCGTTCAGGGCCGAAGGCATCCGGTTCCGGCCGCATATGCGCAACCGATGCGTCTGCACATCGAACAAGGCGACCAGGGAACGGCGGTCTGGATCGGGCTGGACGGCGATGCCGCCTCCGTGGGCGCGCAGGCGCTGGCCATCGCGGCGGAGCTGGTGCGCCATTCCCAGGGCGTGCACTGGCGCCTCGCCGCCGTCATCTGCAACGGTTCGGTGGTGTATGGCGAAGCACCCGTGACCGGGTCGACAACGAAGAAGGAGCCGTCATGGCGATAAGTGCGATCGGAAGCGCGCCCGCTTCCGCGACCGGCGCAAGCAGCCTCGGGCTGCAGGACTTCATGCGCATCCTGCTCACGCAGCTGACCTACCAGGATCCGCTCAAGCCCATGGACAACCAGTCGTTCATGGCGCAGATGGCGCAGTTCACTTCGCTGGAACAGACGCAGCGCCTGAACGACCGGGTGCAGCAGCTGATCGAGAACCAGGCGGCGCTGCAGTCCGTCAGCCTGATCGGGCGCACCGTCGATGTCGCCACCAGCACAGGGCAGGCGACGGGGACGGTGACGTCCTTGTCCCTGCAAGGCGAGACCCCGTTGCTGACGCTGTCGGTCGCCGGCGGCGGCGTGCTGCAGAACGTGAGTCTCGGCCAGGTCCTCTCTGTTCGTTGAATCCAAGGAGAAACACCATGCTCGATTCGATCCAGATCGGCGTCACGGGCCTCGCCGGCTACCAGCAGGGCCTGCGGGTCATCGCGAACAACACCGCCAACCTCAATACGCCGGGCTACAAGAGCTCCACGCTGCAATTCGCCGATCTGTTCTATTCGGCGTCTCCAGGCGGCGGCCGTTCCGACATCCAGCTCGGACATGGCCTGGACACGACGGGCACCCAGCTCAACTTCCGTCCGGGGGACCTGCGGCAGACCGGCAACGACTTCGACCTGGCGCTGGACGGCGAAGGGCTGTTCGCCCTGCGAGATGCGCAGGGCCAGATGCGGTACACGCGTGCCGGGCTGTTCGAGTTCAATGGCGACGGCATCTTCGTCAACCGCGCGGATGGCAGCAAGGTCCTGGCCCGGGACGCGTCCGACAAGCTGGTCGAGGTGTCCATCGCGGGTTTGCGCACTTCTGCGGGCAAGGCCACTTCGTCGGGGCAATTCAACGGAAACCTGTCGAGCACTCTGCCGGAGCACACCGTGAGCGGCCTGAAAGTGTTCGACGCAGTGGGAGGCGAGCACGCCCTCTCGCTCAAGTTCACCAACACGGCCTCCGAGACGCCGGGCAGCTGGAAGGTGGAGCTCCTCGAAGGCACCACGTCCCTGGGGTCGGCCGAGCTGGTGTTCGTCGACGGCCGCCCGAGCGCCGCAACGAACAAGCTGGTCTTCACGTACACCCCCTCGGGGCAGGCGGCGCAGCAGCTGGCTTTCACGTTCGGCGCGGACGTGACCTCTTTCGCTGCCGGCAACCTGTCGACGCTGGCCCTGGCGACACAGGATGGCTATGCGCCCGGCAATCTCGCCAAGGTGGTCTTCGATGCCGCCGGGACGCTGGTGGCGACCTACTCGAACGGGCAGACGGTGAAAGGTCCGCGTCTCGCGCTGGGGCGCTTCTCTTCGCCGGATGCGGTGAAGGAACTCGGCGGCAATCTGTTCGCCGAGGCCGGCGGCATGGCCTGGCAGATCGGCAGCGCGGGCGAAGGTGGCTTCGGGTCCGTGAAGGCCGGCATGCTGGAGGGATCCAACGTGGACTTGTCGCGCGAATTCAGCGACCTGGTCGTGATGCAGCGCGGCTACCAGGCGTCGTCGCAGGTGATTTCCACCGCGAACGACATGCTGCAGGAGTTGTTCGGGATGAAGCGCAAGTGAGCATCCGGCCAGCTGCTGCGGCGCAGCCCCTGCGCTACTGGAGGACGGAACAGCTTGAAAGGCTGGAGCGTCTGCTGGGGCAGGCCTTGCGCTCCTGGGCGAGCGATTGGGGACTGCCCGAGGACGTGGCGCGCGTGTCCTGTCATCGCGCGGCCGCCTGCGCCGAAGGAGCAACCCAGGGGACGACGCTGCGCGGGCCGGAGGGCGCGTTGGCCTGGTTGCGTGATGCATCCTGGACAGGCGCACTGGCCGAGGAGCTGTTTGGTCACGCGGGCGGGACGGGCGCGATCGTCGAGGAAGTTGCACGCGCGTGCGTCGACGACTTCACGCGGCGACTCGTCCTGGCATTGGCCATGCCAGGTGCCCTGCCGGAACGAACGACAGCGGCACCGCACTACGGCGGCCCCTGGAGCGGGCAGGTGTGGGCCGTGCTCCCCTTCGATGGCGCGTTGCTGATGAACTGCGCCGCGGTCGACGCTTGCCTGGGCGGAAGTGGCGTGGCGGGACAGCCCCGTTCCTTGCCCGGCTCGTCCGCGGCGATGCCGCTGCTGCAGGCTGCAGCAGCACAGCGCCTGGCCCTGCAAGCCCAGCTCGCGCCGTGCGAGATCGATCTCGGCGTCCTGCAGGACCTGCGGCCGGGCGACGTGCTGCGCATCCCGCACCCCCTCGATGCCCCGTTGCAGGTACGCACGGAATCCGGCGCAACCCTGTTCAGCGGTCATCTCGCGAGCAGCCGTGGGCGCAAGGTGATCGAGCTTTCCGCGACAGCCTGAGTTCCCTTCCTGAAAGACCCGTCATGAGCCAGATGTTCGAATCCTTCATGCAGCCGGCGCCCCTGGCGTCGCTGCGAGCGCAGGCCGTGGAACTGCAGGAAAGCGACGGCGGTTCCGAGCCGGGCGCCGTTCTCCTGCGGGATGCCCATCCCTTGCACGCAGTGAAGGTACGGCTCGACGTGCGCGTGGGGGAGGCGGTCCTGAGCATCGGTGAACTCCTCGCAGCGCGCGAGAACCAGGTCCTGGTGCTGGATCGAACGATCGAGCAACCCGTCGATCTGGTGCTGGAAGGAAAGGTGGTCGGACGCGGGCAGCTGGTTGCCGTCGACGACGGAAACTTTGCCGTCCGCATCACCGAAGTTCCGTTGCCCCTGAAGTTCTGAGATGGGCTGCCTTGCGATGGTTCGCGCCGGTCTTTGTGCCAGCCTGCTGTGCGCGCTCTTCCCATGCAGTCATGCGGAGGAAACTTCGGCGACGTCGCCACGGACTGCCGCGAACGCCGAACGCCGCTTGCTGGCAAACCTGCCGATGCGCGCCGAGCCAGGCCCGATCGATGGGGCCTTGCCGTCCGTGCTGGCATGGCTGGGGGTCGCCGGCGCCGCGGGCGGCTTCTGGTGGTGGGTGCGCGCGGGATCCCGCGCGCTGCGGCGCAAGGGCTCCGCGGACGGTCAGGCGATCGTCCGGCTGTCCAGCCAGGCCCTGACGCCGCACGCGAGCGTTCACGCCGTGCGCTGGAACGGCGAGGAGTACCTGCTGGCGTGCACCTCGCAAGAGATCACCTTGGTTTCACGCCGGCCGACGTCGGCGACGGAGGATGCATGAGCGGACCCGGCCGGCGGCTCGCAGCGCGTGCCCTGCTCGTCCTGTTGGCACTGGTGTGGCACGCAGGAGCGTTCGCCGCATCCGAATTGCCATCGCTTGCGGGGCTGACGCCATCGACGCGCGCATCGACCGAGACGGCGCAGGCACTGCGCGTCGTTCTCGGCTTGAGCGTCCTTGCGATCCTGCCCGCGCTGCTGGTGTGCCTCACGTCGTTCCTCCGCATCATCATCGTCCTGTCGATGCTGCGGCAGGCCATCGGCATGCCTGAAACGCCGCCGAACCCGGTGTTGATCGGCCTGGCATTGTTCATCACGCTGTTCACGATGTCTCCCGTTCTCCAGGCGCTCAACGAGCAGGCCTTCCAGCCGTTCATGAACGGCAGCATGGGCATGGAGGCGGCGTACGGAAAAGGCATCGCGCCGCTGCGCGAGTTCATGGTGCGCCAGACGCGCGAGCAGGACCTCGCGCTGATGATCGAACTGTCCAAGGCGAGGATCCCGCAGGGCATCGAGGAAGTCGGGAACGTGCAGCTGATCCCGGCGTTCATGCTGTCGGAGCTGCGCGCCGCATTCCAGATCGGCCTTTTGCTGTTCCTGCCCTTCCTGCTGATCGACCTGATCGTGTCATCGGTCCTGATGGCGCTCGGAATGATGATGCTGCCGCCCACCACGGTGTCCTTGCCACTCAAGGTCCTCGTGTTCGTCCTGGTCGACGGGTGGGCCCTGGTGCTGAAAGCCCTCGTCGGGTCCTTCCATTGAACGTCCATGGACCTCGCCACGCCCGACAGCGTGCAGGAGGCCGCGCTCTGGCAGCGCTGGCGCGAGCACGGTGACGCCGATGCGAAGCAGCGCCTGCTCGACATGCATCTCGGTTACGCCCGAGTGGTGGCGGCCTCCTTTTTTTCGCGGCGCTACGACCAGGACATCGAGTTCGACGACCTGCTGCAGCTCGCCTCCATGGGCCTGCTGGAGGCGATGGACCGGTTCGACCCGGCGCGCGGCGTGCAGTTCCGGACCTTCGCCGCAAGACGCATGCACGGCGCCATCCTGACCGGCCTGGAGCGGATGACGGAAAAGCAGCAGCAGATCGCCGCCCGCAAGCGGATGCGATCGGAACGCCTGGTCGAGGTGAAGCAGCTGGCCGGCGAGGCGGGCGACGTTCCCCGGCATCCGCGCGAGCTGATGCGCTACGTGTCGGAGGTCGGCATCGGCCTGGCCCTGTGCTGGATGCTGGAGGACACGGCGATGGTCGACAACCCGGCCGCCTCCGTCAGCGTTCCCTTCTACCGCTCCGCGGCGATCCAGCAACTGCGGCGGCAACTGGCGCAGGCGATCGAGGGGCTGCCGCCGGCGGAGCGCTACGTTCTGCGCGGGCACTACGTGAACGATCTCGCCTTTGAAAAGATCGCCGCCGAGATGCAGCTCACGCGCGGACGCATCTCGCAGATCCACAAGCAGGCCTTGTCGCGCCTGCGCGGGGCCCTGCGCGAACACGCCGACTGGGCCACATCCTTCTGAACACGATGCGCCGCGACCTGCCGGCCCTGCGCCTCCTGCACCGTTCGCTCGCGGCGGACCCCGCCGATGCCGCGTCCTGGTTCGCGCTCGGCGTCGCCAGCCTGCGGGCGAATCACCCCGAGGAGGCCCGCATCCAGTTCTCGCGCGCGGCCGCGTTGCTGCCCTCCAGCGCGGGCGCATGGCATGGCCTCGGATGGTCCTGCCTGTTGCTGCAGGACACGCCCGCAGCGCTCACCGCGTTCCGCCAGGCCTTGGGCCTGGACCCGGAATCGGCCGAGTCCGAGGGATGCGTCGCCCTGGCGCTGTGGCTGTCCGGACGGCGCGAGCAGGCGGCTCGGCATCTCGCTCGTGCAAACCAGCTCGATCGCCGGCATCTCGTCGGCCGCTACCTGCGGGCGCTGCAGCAGGGGCGCGAGATCCTGCCGCTGCGCAGCATCCCGCTGTTCCTGCTCGAGCGCCGTGGACTATTTGGCAAGGGCGCGCCCGGCGTGCCGAAGCCCTGACCGTTTGGGTCTTTGCTTTCGCTCCGCATCTCCCTATGATGGCCGCGCCTACAACAAGAGGAGGGCATTCCATGGATTTCCAACAGTCGGTCAAGGCCTGCCTGAAAAAGTACGTCGAATTCAACGGGCGCGCCGGGCGGCCCGAGTTCTGGTGGTTCGTGCTGGCCGTCGTCATCGTCCAGTTCCTGGTGTCCGCCGTGCTGGGCAACATGGTTGCCATGCTGGTGAACCTGGCCCTGCTGCTGCCGCAGCTGGCCGCCGGCTCCCGTCGCCTGCACGACATGGGCAAGAGCGGCTGGTTCCAGCTGCTCGGGTTCATCCCCGTGATCGGCTGGGCGGTGCTGATCTACTGGCTGGCGCAGCCGAGTGTGGGGCCGAACGCCTACGGTGAAGGCCCGGCGCTGCCGGCCGACGTGGCGCTGCCGCCTCCCGGCGCGGCCTGATGGAAAAAGCGGCCCGCGGGCCGCTTTCTTGTTTTTGAAGCCCTGGATTCCCGCCTGCGCGGGAATGGCGGGTTGCGTTCAGGGCGACAGCGTCACCTGCACCAGGTCCGCGTAGTCCCCCGGCGTCACGTCCTGCAGCGGCGGAATGCGCCCGTAGATCGTGAACAGCGCCTGGGCGGTGCGGTTGTTCTGCACCTTCACCGTCTGCGTCATCGCGTCGATGCCGGGCGTGACGCCCCACACCGCGGAGCGGCTGCCGTCGCGGAACAAGCCGTAGTTCAGGACGTCGGCACTGCCGCCGGTGTGGCGCAAGCGGCGATTGTTCACCGATCCTCCGTTGCCCGCACCGACCGTCACGGTGAGCGTGATGTTCGGGTTGCCGGGCTCGACGCTGTCGCAGCGCACCTGCAGCGTCGCCACGGTGTCGGCCGGCGCCGTCGACGTGATGTCGTAGGCGCCGAAATTGGTGCTGGTGCCGCTGACGATGCCGCAGCTCACGGCAGCGGTGGCCAGCGGCGCCGCGAAGGCGGCGCACGCCGCCAGCAGCAGGGGCCTAGCGGCAGACCAGGCCGTCGCGCAATTCATGCACTGCCTCCGTGAAGCTCGGGATGTCCATGGCGCAAGAATAAACCTTGCCGTCGACTTGCACGCTTCCCGTATAGCGTCCCGCCGGCCCGTCTTCCAGGTAGAAGTCCCCGGACGGTGCCGTTTCGATCGCCAGGCGGCCGCCGGGTCCCGTCACCGTCCACGCGCGCGAGGCGATCGGCTTGCGGCCGCCCGCCTGCTGCAGCCAGGCGTGGCCCGTCACCGCCTGCAGCTTCTTGCCGCCGAAGTTCACGAGCGTGCCGCTCTTGTAGGCCGGCGCGATCGTCACGCGCTTGCGCGCAAGGCTGTATTCCATCGAAAGTTTCTTGTCGTCCAGGGTCACGTCCTGCCGGCCGAAGGCGCCCACGTTGGGGATCAGCAGGTTGCCGTCGGCATCGGTCCGGCCCTGCACCTGGCTGTTCAGGTACACGTCCACGCCGCCTTGCGGCACGCCCAGCCGCGCCAGCGCGAAGCCGTCCGGCACTTGGCGCGTGGCGCCCACGTAGCCGTCCAGCGTGACGAAGGCGCCGGACACGCCGGCTTCGGCGAACCAGCTTTGGCCGCCGCGCGTCTGCGTGCTGGCGTTGAAGTCGAAGCTCACCGGGCGCAGGTTCCAGTTGGCCGCCGCGTGCGCCGATTCGGCCGGTTCGCCGCGCGTGCGCCCGAGCACCGTGCCCACGCGGTAGCCCACGCCTTCGCCTTGCGGCAGCTTGCGCCCGACCTCGGCCTCCACCGCGCGGAAGTCGCGGCTGGCGCGATAGGTCCCGCCCGTCCAGTGCTGCGGGTCGAGCTCGTAGCGCAGGTAGGTGTTGAAGGCCCAGGACTCGCTGCCGCCTCCTGTCCTCGAGCGGCTGTATTCCGCGAACATCGACAGCTGCCGCGTGATGCTGGAAGACAGGCGCACGGCGAAGTTCTCCCGCCGCCCGCCCGTCTCGCTGGCGCGCGTGTAGTCCAGCGAGGCATTGGCCATCTCGCTCAGGCGCAGCGAACCGCCCAGCCGCGTCTCCGCGAGCAGCGCGTTGCTGGTGCTGGCCGACGCGAACGTGCGGAACCCCGGGTCCAGCCGCCTGCGCGTGGCGTAGAAAGTCGCGCGCGGCGCGATGTAGGTGTAGCGGGTCGACCAGCCTTGCGCGGTGCGGTCCTTCACGCGGTCGACGCTGCCCAGAGCGCCCACCGACAGCAGGCCGGCAAGGTCGCTGCGCAAGGTGACGCCGGCGCCGCCGCTGGCGAAGTCGGGGTTGCCTTCGGCGCCGGCTTCGAGGGTCAGGTGGTCGCTCACCCCGTAGCGGTGGAAGCCTTGCCACGCCTGCTCGCGATAGCGCCAGCGGTCGTCGAAGCCCAGCTCGGAACGCTTGCCGAGGAAGTAGCTGTATTCGTGCATGCCCCGGGCCAGCACCGTGTCGGTGAAGAGGAAGGGCTGCTCGTAGACCTGCCGGTTGCCGTTGGCGTCGATCACCGTCACGCTCACGTTGCGCACGCCGCTGTAGTAGTGCAGGTTCTGCACGTTCACCGGGCCGGGCGCCACCGTCGTGCGGTAGACGGGGTTGCCGTCCACCGCCACTTCCACCTGCGAGGGCGTGCTGGTCGAGACCTGGAAGTTCGCGGTGGGCTGGTACAGCACGTCCGGCGTCATCGAGAACAGCTTGGTCACCGACAGGCCCGCGGCCGGGAAGCTGCTGCCGAAAGGCCCGCCCGCGGTGAGCTGATCGCCGAGCAGCAGGCGCCGGCCGTCGCGGCGGTCGTCCCAGACGACCTGCGTCACGCCACGCGCGAACACCGGCAGGTTGCGCCCGGTCTCCGCTTTCGCTTCCTGGCGGAACAGCACCTCGCCCACGCGCGCGTTCAGCTCGGTGTTCAGCCGCAGTTGCATGGGGCCGACGTCCGCTTGCCGCACGCCGGCGCGGTAGTTGAGGATCGCGCTGGCGGGCGGCGTCGTGATCTCGCCGCGCGGCGGACGGCCCGACAGGTCGATGCGCGTGGCTTCCAGCGCGCCCGCCGGGAAGTCCAGGTTCAGCGAGAGGTTGGCTTCGTCGAAGCGCAGGCTCTGGTTCGACAGGTCGCGCAGCGAGTAGTAGTCGCCCGCCAGCGTGCGGCGGCGCGCCTCCGGCCTGGGGGTCAGCTTGAGCCGCTCGACGTCCTGCGCGGCGATCCAGAAATCGCCGTCGGCCGTGCGCAGCACCGTGAACTCGCCGCGGGACACGCCGTTGGCGCGCACCGTGACGATCAGTTCATCCGCGTTGTCCTGGCTGGCCGCGGGCACCGCCTGCGCATGCAGCAGCGGCGCCGTGGCCGAGAAAATGCAGGCGATCAGGAAGGCGGCGGAGCGGGCATGGAGCTTCATGCGCCCCGGCGCGCACCGGTGGCGCGGGCGCAGGCACGATCCGCGCGCGGCCGGCAACGATCAGGAACAGGCCGCCGGGTCGACATCGAGGCTGCGCTCGTACTTGATGTTGTCTTCCGCCCCTTCGACCGTGACCGAGAACTTGCGCGTCCTGCGGCACACCTCGGGCGGCACGTCCACCTGGTAGGTGCGTGCCGTGCCGGAGAGCGAATACCAGCCGTTGACGTCGCGCGACCAGCCGGCGTTGTCGGTGAAATTCACGCGCGCGGCGCGGAAATGCTGCGAGCCGGGATTGCTCACGGCCAGGGACAGCTTGCCCTTCGCCAGCTTCGGCTGCGCGATCTCCGGCTTGGCTGCCGCCCCGCCGGGCGTGACGAATACCGGCACGCCGAAGCGGAAATAGAAGCTCACCGCCGTCGGGCCGCCCGCGGAGGGAGACGGCACTTCCTCGATGAACAGCCGGTAGGCGCGCTCGCTGCCTTGCGCCGGCGCCTTGGCGCCCACGCGCACGAGGCGCTTGGCGCCGGGCTCGATGTCCATCTGGCGCGGGAAGTACACGAGGTCGGCGCTTTCCGTGTAGACGTCCTTGCCGGTCTCGTCCTGGGTCCACTCCACCAGCTTCACCAGCACCCGCAGGCGCGCGGGGGAATCGTTGGTGACCGTGATGGTTTCGCTCAGCACGCCCGGCTTGAGGTCGGCGCGGATCGGCGAAACGGAGAAGCTGGCGGCGAGGCAGGACAGGGGCAGCGCGCAGGCGGCGAGCGCCAGCATGCGGCAGGCGGCCACCCGCCGCAGGAACTTCAGGAAAGGCATTTCGTCACTGTGGGTCCGCCCCGACAAAAGGTCAAGGCGAGACGGTGATGGCGACCCGGTCGGTGTAGTTGCCGGCCATCACATTCTGGAACTGCGACGCGAGGATGGACCCGTTCACGGTGAAGGCGAGCGTGCCGTTCTTGGCGATCGTCGCCGACGCGGGCGTGACGCCCAGGCTGTACGGCAGGAATTCGGTGAGCGTCGTGGCGTGGCGCATGCGCCGGGCGCCGGGGCCGCTGTCGAAGGTGCCCGCGCCCAGCGTGAAGGCGAGGGTGACGGTGCTTCCCTGGCCACCGTTGCAGGTGACGCTGCTGCTCACGCTGGCCGTGGCCGTCGTCGTCGACGCCGGGTTGATGGTGCCGAAATCGAGCAGCAGGGTGGGCGTGTTGAACTTGCAGTTGCTCTTGGACACGATGACCGCGCCGACGGCGAAGCCGCGGGTCTCGGCCTGGGCTGCCGGCGCGAGGAACGTCGCGGCGGCCGCCAGGGCGCACAGGGTCCACGCGGACCGGGCGGGCGCGCGGGTCACGTCTTGAAACTGCATGGTGCGGGGAAAAAAATCGGGCGCCGGCTTTCGCCGTGGCGCCCGAGTCCTTTGCCGTGAAGGGGATCAGGGCGTGAAGTCGACCGTCAGCGTCTTCGAGTAGTTGCCGGCCGTCAGGTTGGAGTACACGCCGGCGGCGATGTCGCCCGACACCGTGACGGTCACTTCCTTGCCGGTCCCCATGCCCAGGCCTGCCGGCAGCGTCGTGCTCCAGGTCAGGGAGAAGGGGATCAGGTCGGCCACCACGGTCGCGTGGACCATGGAGCTGGTCGTGCTGCCGGAGCCGCCGTTGATGGTCAGCGCCGCCGGGGTCTTGCCCTTGGTGCACAGGTAGGTGATCGTGGTCGTCTTGCCGGTCACCGCGGGGGCAGCGACGGGGTCCAGCGCGCCGAAGTCCAGCGCGTTGGCGGCCGCCAGCTTGCAGGTGCCCGTCACGGACGCCTTGACGTCCATGTTCATGGTCTCGGCCATCGAAGCCGAGGCGGCGAGGGCGGCGAAGGCGGCGATTGCCGTCATGCGAAAGATCTTGCTCATGTTCATCTCCTAGCGATTCGTCCTAACGTTGCTTAGGTGTCTTGCCTAAGCTCCCGTAAGCGAACTGTAGGCGAGCCGGTAACGACTTGCAACATCGCCAGTCAGGCAAATCAAAGACTTGCGCGCGCCCGGCAGGCTCAGCCGCGCAATTTGGCACACTTCGTTGCACCGGTGTGGCGAACTTCGGGTTTACAGCAGGACAGGCGGATGGCCGGCGCTGACCGGTGGCCGTGGCCGGAATGTGACGGTCGCCTCGCCGCGCCCCGCTCACGCCGGCCTAAGACTCAAGTGCTACCGTCCGCCGCAGGAGAGCCGAACATGCGTGTGCTGCTGGTGGAAGACGACGAGATGATCGGGCACAGCCTGCGCGAAGCCTTGTCTTCCCAGGGCTGGTCGGTCGACTGGGTGAAGGACGGCCTGCTGGCGCAAAGCGCCTGGGCCGACGGCGACTATGCCTGCGTGCTGCTGGACCTGGGCCTGCCCAAGCGGGATGGCGTGGAGGTGCTGCGCCACGCGCGGGGGAGCGGCGACAGCACGCCGGTGCTCGTGCTCACCGCGCGCGACGGCGTCGACGACCGCGTGCACGGCCTGGACCTCGGCGCCGACGACTACCTGCTCAAACCTTACGAGATGCGGGAGCTGCTCGCGCGCATGCGGGCCATCATCCGCCGCCGCGACGGCGCCGCCCATTCGATCATCGGCAACGCCGCGATGCAGCTGGATCTCACCACCCGCGAGGTGCTGGTGCAGGGCGGGCGCTCGCAGCTGTCGGCGCGCGAGTTCGCGCTGCTGCACGCCTTGCTGGAGCGCCCCGGCGCGATCCTCTCGCGCGAACAGCTGGAAAACCGCATCTACGGCTGGGGCGAGGAGGTCACCAGCAATGCGGTCGACGTCCTGATCTACGGCATGCGGCGCAAGCTCGGGCCCGAAGCCATCCGCAACGTGCGCGGGCTGGGCTGGCGCGTCGCCGGCGGTTCCACGGGAGCCTCCGCATGAAATGGCACGTCTTTCCCAACGGGCCGATGTGCTCGATCCGCCGCGCCATGCTGCTGTGGCTGGTGCCGCTGTTCCTGCTGGTGGCCGCGATGTCCGCCGCGCTGTCGTGGTGGACCTATTCGCGCATGGTCAGCGGCTTCATGGACGAACAGATGCAGCAGCTGGCGCAGTCGCTCGCGGCCTATCCGGCCGTGCAGCCGCCGCAGCAGGACGCCGAGAAGGTGAACAAATGGGGCGCCTACGTCGTGCAGACCTGGGCGCCGGAAGGCGCGCTGGTGTCCAGCTCCTGGCCGCAACTGCGCGTGCCCAGGCAGGCCGAAGGCTTCCACGACGTGGCCCACCAGGGCTCGCGCTGGCGCGCCTATGTCACGCAGGGCGGCGACGGCCGCACGGTGCAGGTGCTGCAGAGCGGATCCTTCCGCACCAAGCTCGCCGCCGAGCGCGCGGGCGCGGCGGTCGCGCCGGTGGTGATCCTGCTGCCGCTGTCGATGTTCGTGCTGTGGCTGGTGGCGCGCGCGATGTCGCGCGCGCTGCAGGACATCGGCCGGCGGGCCGCGCAGCAGGACGAGCACACCATCACCGAGCTGCCGGTGGACAACGTGCCGAGCGAGATCGCGCCCCTGGTGCAGTCCTTCAACAGCCTGCTGCGGCGACTGCGCGACGCCTTCGCGACGCAGCGCCGCTTCGTGCAGGACGCCGCGCACGAGCTGCGCACGCCGATCGCGGCGATCGGCCTGCAGGTGGAAAACATGCGGCAGGACGTCAACTGCGCCGCCGCCGCCGACCGTTTCGCCCACCTCGAGGCGGGCGTCAAGCGCGCGAGCCGCCTGGTCGACCAGCTGCTGCGCCTGTCGCGGCAGGAAGCAGCAGGCGCCGACGGCCCCGCGATCGTCGACCTGCAGATGCAGCTTCGCGACAGCATGAACACGCTGATCGGCCTGGCGGACCAGCGCAACATCGACCTGGGGCTCGTCGGCCCCGAGCCGCCCTGCGACCCGATCACGCTGCAGTGCGCGGTGGGCGACCTGCGCAGCCTGCTCGACAACCTGATCGAGAACGCGCTGCGCTACACGCCCGAGGGCGGCGTCGTGGACGTGCGCCTGCTGCGCGACGAGGGACATGTCGCCGTGGAGGTGGTGGATACCGGCCCGGGCATCCCGCAGGAACTGCTGCCGCGCGTGTTCGACCGCTTCTTCCGCGTCCCGGGCACGGGCCCCGGCGGCAGCGGCCTCGGACTCTCGATCGCGCAGGCGGCGGCGCAGCGCGCCGGCCTGCTGCTCACGCTGCGCAACCGGCAGGACCGCAGCGGCCTGATCGCGCGCATCGAATCCACCCCCTAATCCTCACCTAACAAAGCGCTCAGAGTCGCCTAAGGGCGGCTACCTACAGTGAGAACACGGTCGAAGCACAGGAAGCGTCGGCCGATCAACCCCGGTTCCAACGCTCACTGAAAGGTTCCCGCCATGAATGCCAAGATCCTGCTCGCCGCCGCTGCCCTCGGTACCCTCGCCTTCTCCGGCGCCGCCCGTGCCGACGACGCCGACGCTTCGCAGCAGTTCGCCATCAAGTTCCAGGGCAACCGCACCCAGGCCGAGGTGATGGCCGAGGCCGCGCAGGTGTCCGCCAAGCGCAACATCGACCAGCCCGGCGCGCGCGCGATCGCGCCGCTGCAATCTTCGGTCGACGCGCAGTCGGTGCGCGCGCAGGCGATCGACGCGCTGCGCCTGGGCAAGATCCCGTCGGGCGAGCGCAGCCTCTGATCGTCACTTCCCGCAGGAAGCAAGGGCTGCAGCGATGCAGCCCTTTTTCCTTGTCGCGGCGGCAAGCGCCTGCGTGCTCCCTCATCCCCGCCTAACGAAGCGCTCAGAGTCGCCTAAAGGCAGGCACCTACATTGAGATCACGGTCGACGCACAGGAAGCGGAGACCGAACCACCCGGTCCCACCCCTCACTGAAAAGGTCCCCGCCATGAATGCCAAGATCCTGTTCGCCGCCACCACCATCGGTGCCCTCGCCGCCGCCTTCTCGGGCATCGCCCGCGCCGACAGCATCGATCCTTCCCAGCAGTTCGCCATCAAGTTCGAGGGCAACCGTACCCGCGCCGAGGTGATGGCCGAGGCCGCGCGGGTGCCCGCCACGCGCAGCATCGACGAACCCGGCGCCCGCGCGATCGCGACGCTGCAGTCGACGGTCGACGTGCGGACGGTGCGCGCCGAGACGGTCGATGCGGTGCGCCTGGGCAAGATCCCGTCGGGCGAGCGCAGCCTCTGACCGGCGCCGCTTCGGGAAAGCAAGGGCTGCAGCGATGCAGCCCTTTTGCCTTGGCGCGATCGATGCGCAAGCCTCCTGCTCTTCTGGCCGAAACTCCTGCATCGCGCAGGAGTTTCGGTCGATGCGCGGATGCAGGCTCCGGCCTAGATTGGAACGTGCCAGGGGAAACACCACGCACGGAGCCTTCCACCATGTATTTGCCCGAGAACGCTTCCGCCGCGGCGATCCGGATCGCGGAGCGCGCGCGCTACCACCGCCAGCAGATCATCCGGGCGCTGTCGCACGGGCAGGTCAGCCGGCGCGAGCTGCTGAAAATGGGGCTCATCACGGCGGGGGGCGGCGTGGCCCTGAAGTACGGCCTGCATCCGTTCCTGCCCAGCGCCCGTGCCACCGACCTGGTGCTCCTGCCGCGCAGTCCGATGTTCGGCGCCAAGCCGTTCACCGCGCGGATGCTGCGCTTCACCCAGTTCAAGCGCAGTGCCATCTCGACGCTCTCGCCGGCTCCGCTCGAGCAGGCGAACACCGACAAGACGCAGGTGTTCGGACCGGACGGCGTGGCGGTGCCGGGCCCGAAGGAGGGGCGGCCGCCCGGACCGATGTGGGCGCACCAGGGCTGGACCGACTTCGCGCCGGTGGTGGCGGTGGAGGCGTTCCAGGAGGGCGCCAACACCTGCGACGACTACGACCCGGGCGTGCCCTCCAGCGGCAATTCGGGCATCCTGCAAACGGACCCGGTGCGGCCCTGCTTCCATCCGCTGATGCCGGACCAGAGCGGCACGGCGATGTGGACCTTCGACGGCAACGCCCCGCCGAACCTGCTGCTCGTGCGCTACGGCGAGCCCGTCCTGTTCCGGCACCACAACAAGCTGCCCGGAAAGGTCACGGAGAACAACGGCTTCGGCCGCAACACCATCACCACGCACGAGCACAACGGCCACCACGGCGCGGAGAACGACGGCTTCACCGGCGCCTTCTTCTACCCCGGGCAGTACTACGACTACCACTGGCCGATCGTGCATGCGGGCTTCCGCACCTTCAATACCGCGGCGACCGATCCGCGTTGCGGCAGCCCCGACGGCTCGGGCGGCATCCGGAAGCTGCCGGGCGACTGGCGCGAGACCATGAGCACGCACTGGTTCCACGACCACATGTTCAGCTTCACCTCGCAGAACGTCTACAAGGGCAACGCGGCGATGATGAACATCTACAGCTCGCTGGACCGGGGCAACGAGGCGCTCGAGGACGGGGTCAACCTGCGGCTGCCGAGCGGATCGAAGAAGGACTGGGGCAACCTGGACTACGACGTCAACCTCCTGCTGAGCGACAAGGCCTTCGACACCGGCGGCCAGCTCACGTTCGACATCTTCGACCTCGACGGCTTCCTCGGCGACGTGATGATGGTGAACCACACCTACCGGCCCTATTTCGAGGTCGCGCGCCGCAAGTACCGTTTCCGCATCCTCAACGGCTCGGTCGGCCGCTTCTACAAGCTGGCCCTCAGCAACGCCGCGCCGATCCTCCAGATCGGCAACGACGGCAACCTGCTGCCGCGGGCCGTGCAGCTCACGGAACTGGACGAACAGGGCATCGCCGAGCGCTACGACATCGTGATCGATTTCTCCAGCTATTCCGACGGCACGAAGATCTACCTGGTGAACCTGGCGGAGCACCAGAACGGGCGGCGGGTCGCCAACGACCTGTCGATCCGCGAAGCGATGTCCGGCAATTCCGCCGACCCGTGCGTCGGGCCCATCCTCGAATTCCGGGTGAAGGGGCAGGCGCCGGCCCCCGATCCCAGCCGCGATTTCTCGAAGCCCGGCGGCATGAACCTGATCGAGAATCCCGATCACTCCAGGGTTCCGATCGCGCGCCGCCGCACCTTCGAGTTCGGCCGCGGCGGCAAGCAGGTCACCCGCGACCCGGTGTCGTCGGCGTTCGGCCCCTGGGGCATCAAGACCGACGGCGGCGACATGCTGAACGCCGACTACGGCCGCGTTTCCGCTGCGCCCAGGCCGGGATCGCGCGAGATCTGGACGCTCGTCAACGGCGGCGGCGGCTGGGACCATCCGATCCACATCCACTTCGAGGAAGGGCTGGTGCTCGCGCGCGACGGCAGCGCCAGCCTGGTGCCGCCATGGGAGCGCGGCCGCAAGGACGTCTACCGCCTGCGGCCCGGCGGCAGCATCACCATCAGCCTGCAGTTCCGCGACTGGGGCGGCATGTTCATGGAGCACTGCCACAACACCGTGCACGAGGACAACGCAATGCTGCTGCGCTGGCAGCTCGGCGAACTGCAGGCGCTGCCCACGCCGATCCCCACGCCCTACGGCGTGAAGTTCCAGGCACCGACGCAGGTGCTGCCCACCGCCTGAGCGCACACGCACTGGAGGAACGCCATGCTTTCCGTCATCCGCCGCGGCTGCCTCGCAGCGGCCGCCTGCACGGCAGCGGCGATGCCGCTGCTCACCCCCGTGTCGGCCGACGCGCAGGTCGCGAAGGCGAATGCGCGGGTTCCGATCCAGGGAATGCTCGACCACCCGATCGAGAGGGTCAACTTCGCCGGCCAGCTGAGCATCGAGACCCGCATCGTCCAGGACGCGGTATTCCTGAACCCCGACGTGCTGGAGCTGACCATCGATTTCAGCACCATCCGGGGCATCGGCCTCGGCAGCCGTGCAGCCTTCGGCACGGAAGCGCTGGTGATCGTGCGCCGCCCGCTGAAGGCCTTCGACGAGTTCGAGGTCACCTTCCCCTACGGGCCGGGCAACAACCCGCGTACGGCGCGCACCGGAGTGGTTTCGCTGCAGGTCGTCACGAACCCGGCCCGGCAGGTCACCGTGCGCGCGACTCCCGTCCGGAATCCGTGAAGTGCCGGGAGCGACGATGAACTTTCGACGAATGGCCGGCTGGCGCGGCCTGCTGGCCGGCGTGCTGCTGGCCGTCGCCGCGTCCGCCGCGCCGGCGGCCGCGAACAAGTGGGGGGCGGACTACTTTCCCGACGTGGTGCTCACCACGCAGGACGGCAGGCAGGTGCACTTCTACGAGGACCTGGTCAAGGGCAAGTCGGTCGCCGTGAACGTGATCTACACGAGTTGCGTCGACGAGTGTCCCCTGGAGACGGCGCGCCTGGCCGAAGTGCAGCGCCTGCTCGCCGGCCGCGTGGGCCGCGACGTCTGGTTCTATTCGATCAGCATCGACCCGGAGCGTGACACGCCCAAGGTCCTCAAGGCCTACGCCGCCCGCTTCGGCGTCGGCCCGGGATGGCTGTTCCTCACCGGCAGGAAGCAGGACATCCAGCTGCTGACGCGCAAGCTCGGACTCTCGCGCACGAGCGACGCCTTCAGCAAGGACGGCCATGCTTCCAGCCTGATGCTGGGAGACGACCGCGGCGGCCAGTGGATGCGCACCTCCTCGGTGGACAACCCGCGCTTCCTCGCCACCACCATGGCATCGTTCTTCCAGTGGAAGGATGCGCTGCCGACCCAGGATTACGGCCAGGCCCGGGTGGTGGACATCAGCAAGTCGCAGTATCTGTTCGAGAGCCGCTGCAGCTCCTGCCACACGATGGGTGCCGGCGACCGCATCGGCCCCGACCTATTGAACGTAACGCAACGGCGGGACGCGGCCTGGCTGGCGCGTTACCTGAAGGAGCCCGAACGCGTGCTCGCCGAACGCGACCCGACCGCAGTCGCACTGTCGAAGAAGTACGGCGGCGTTCCAATGCCCAACCTGTCCCTCGGCGAAGACGACGTGAGGGGGCTCGTGGCCTGGCTCGCGCAGCAGAGCCGGGCGGCGACATCGGCCGGCGCGTCACCAAACGCCGGCGCGGGCAACGCGCAGCACCATCATCACAATGCGCCGGAGCCCAGGCGCTGAGCGACTCAGGACGCGGCGTCTGCGTGGCGAGCGGGTGCCGCGCCGACGCCGGCGATCCGGTTCGTGATCGCGTAATGCAGCAGGCCGGTGCGGTTCACCACATTGAGCTTCTGGTAGATGTTGGTGAGGTGGTTGTGCACCGTGTGCTCGCTGACTTTCAGCATCGCGGCGATGGTGAGGTACTTGGCCGAAGGGTTCGCCACGACGGCGCGGATCACTTCGAGCTCGCGCGCGGTCAGCGGGTGCTTCGCGTGGACGGCGGGTTCGGCCACCGCTTCGACGTGCGGCCAGGCGGCTGCCGGTGTCGCCGGTGCAGGCGGCCGCACTGCGATCTGCGGCGCCTCGCACGCGATGCACTCCACTGCGTCGGCCTCCTGCGCCGGGCAGACCGACTGCAGGATCGCCTCGACCATGCGCTCGACGGGCTCGTCGACCAGGGCGCCGCCGTTGACGACGGCGGGCACGGGCTGCTCGTTCCGGGTGGGCACACCTTTCAGGTCGCACAGGAGCAGGACCCGGGCCCGGCAGCATCGGACCAGCAGGCGCAAGGCATCCATCGGCGTCATGCCGTCCGCCAGCCAGCCGAGCAGCAGCCGCTCGACCTGCTGCACGGCGGCGCGATAGTCGGTCTCGGCCGCGACCAGCTCGAGCAGGGGCTTGCCCCTGTCGCCGATCGCGGCGATGCCCTGGAGCATCAGGGGGCGCGAGTCCGTCGCGAAAACGCGGACCGCAGAGGAATCCGTACCGCTCATGGGGGCCTCCTTGTGAACATTTGTTCTGAGGTTCATCCCGACCGCGCCCGCTTCGGCTGGGCGTCGGCCCGTCTCCCATGCGTCTTGCCAACAAGCGGAACTTGCTCCCGGGAAGAAGCGGTGACAAGAGGTCGAGCGGATTTTTTTGGTGAAGCGGCCGCGCAGCCTGTTACCTGCGATTGCGCGCCGTAACCACGGCGCCCGGCAGTGCGGCGCTATCGCGCGCAGGCGCTCGAAAGGGCTGCAGGGAAAGCGCGCGAAGCGCTCAGAAAGTGAGGGTGAGGCGGCGCGGCTGCTCGCCCGGCACCTCGACCCGGAGGGTTTCCTCCGGACCGGTCGGCCACTGCCACTGCACCCAGTCCGCGGCGGCGGGCGCGGCCACGGTGAGCGTGTGGGCGTCGTCTTCGGCGCGCTGTGCCGTGTCGGCCCACGAAGCGGGGGGCAGTTCGATCCTCATGCCTGCCACTGTAACGACCGGTTGCACCGGTCCCGCGCCGCCGGGCGCCGATACTCGGCGGGAAACGTCGAAAACTTCACGACGAGGTGCAGTAGCATCACGCGCCCTGATAAGTTCACGGCCCGACCGGAGGTTTTCGCCGCCGTCGCGCCGATCCAAACGACACGCCATGAGCCAGAAACAGACCCTCTCCTTCCAGGCCGAGGTGGCGCAGCTGCTGCACCTCGTCACCCATTCGCTGTATTCGAACAAGGAGATCTTCCTCCGCGAGCTCATCTCCAACGCCTCCGATGCCTGCGACAAGCTGCGCTTCGA
The DNA here is from genome assembly GCF_036383835.1 of Ramlibacter sp. Lineage (GTDB taxonomy): Bacteria > Pseudomonadota > Gammaproteobacteria > Burkholderiales > Burkholderiaceae_C > Ramlibacter. Next base: position 24,389 of record NZ_DASVNN010000011.1, on the reverse strand, counting down.
GGCGCTGCACGACGCCGCGCTGTACGAGGACGCGCCGAACCTCGAGGTGCGGGTGGATTTCGACCGCGATGCGCGCACGCTCACCATCGCCGACAACGGCATCGGCCTGTCGCAGCAGGAAGCGATCGACAACCTGGGCACCATCGCCAAGAGCGGCACGCGCGAGTTCATGGGGCGTCTCTCCGGCGACCAGAAGTCCGATGCGCAGCTGATCGGACAGTTCGGCGTGGGCTTCTATTCGGGCTTCATCGTCGCCGACAGGATCACGGTCGAATCGCGCCGTGCCGGCCAGAAGCCGGAAGAGGGCGTGCGCTGGACGAGCGCCGGGGCCGGCGACTTCGAGGTGGAGACGATCACGCGGCCGCAGCGCGGCACGGCCGTCACGCTGCACCTGCGCGAGGACGCGCTGGACTATCTCTCCACCTGGAAGCTCAAGTCGATCGTCGGCCGGTACTCCGACCACATCTCGCTGCCCATCCTGATGCGCAAGGAAGAGTGGAAGGAGGGCGAGGAGGGCCAGCCCGGCGACCACGTTCTCACGGACGAATGGGAGACGGTGAACCAGGCCACCGCGCTGTGGACCCGCGCGAAGAAGGACATCACGCCCGAGCAGTACCAGGAGTTCTACAAGTCCATCAGCCACGACCACGAGGCCCCGCTCGCCTGGACGCACAACCGCGTGGAAGGCGGCACCGAGTACACGCAGCTGCTGTTCATCCCGGCGCATGCGCCCGTCGACCTGTGGAACCGCGACAAGTCGGCCGGCGTCAAGCTGTACGTCAAGCGCGTGTTCATCATGGACGAAGCGGAGGCCCTGCTGCCCTCCTACCTTCGTTTCGTGAAGGGCGTGATCGACTCCGCCGACCTGCCGCTGAACGTCAGCCGCGAGCTGCTGCAGGAAAGCCGCGACGTGAAGGCGATCCGCGAAGGCAACACGCGCCGCGTGCTGTCGATGCTGGAGGACATGGCGAAGGCCGGGATGGACGAAGCGGCCTCGGAAGAGGACAAGGCGAAGTACGCGAAGTTCTACGCCGAGTTCGGCGCCGTGCTGAAGGAAGGCCTGGGCGAGGACTTCGGCAACCGCGAGCGCCTGGCCAGGCTGCTGCGCTTCGCGTCGACCGGCAGCGACGTCGCCGGCGTCTCGCTGGCCGACTACAAGGCGCGCATGAAGGAAGGGCAGGAGGCGATCTACTACGTCACCGCCGAAACGCAGGCCGCCGCCGCGAACAGCCCGCAGCTCGAGATCTTCCGCAAGAAGGGCATCGAGGTGCTGTTCATGACGGACCGCGTGGACGAATGGGCGCTGTCCTTCCTCAACGAGTTCGATGGCCTGCCGCTGCAATCGGTGGCCAAGGGCCAGGTGGACCTGGGCCAGCTGCAGGACGAGGCGGAGAAGAAGGCGGCGGAGGAAGCCGCCGAGAGCTTCAAGCCGGTGCTGGCGAAGCTGAAGGAAGCGCTGAAGGACAAGGCGCAGGACGTGCGCGTCACGACGCGCCTGGTCGACTCGCCGGCCTGCCTGGTGGTCACCGAAGGCGGCATGAGCCTGCAACTGGCGCGCCTGCTGAAGCAGGCCGGCCAGCAGGCGCCGAACCAGAAGCCGGTGCTGGAGGTGAACGCCTCCCACCCGCTGGTGCAGAAGCTGGAAGGCTCGCCGAACTTCCACGACCTCGCGCACATCCTGTTCGACCAGGCCGTGCTGGCCGAAGGCGGGATGCCGGAGGATCCGGCGGCTTATGTGAAGCGGGTGAACGCGTTGCTCGCCTGATCGGTGCGTCGGGGTTCGGCTTCGCGCTCACCCCGACCTACGAACTGCCCGGTCTCCTGTAGGTCGGGGTGAGCGCGCGCAGCGCCGAACCCCGACGCCCATCATGCGTGCAGCACCGCCAGCGCGTTCTCCGCCGCCGCCACACCCATCTTCACGTACGCATCCGCCGTCACGCCGCCGATGTGCGGGCTGAGGATGATGCGCTCCTCGCCGTGGAAGGGATGCCCCGCTGTCATCGGCTCCACCGCGAAGCTGTCGAGGCCGGCGGAAGACACCTGTCCCGAGCGCACTGCTTCCAGCAGCGCGGCCTCGTCGATCAGGCCGCCGCGCGCGGTGTTCACCACGATCACGCCCGGCTTGCACTTGGCGAGCGTTTCGCGGTTCAGGAGGTTGCGGTTGTCTTCCGTCAGCGGGCAGTGGAAGGAGATCGCGTCCGCGGAGCGCCACAGGGTCTCCAGGTCCACGAGCTCCACGCCGTCCGGGGCGGACTTGGCATACGGATCGAAACCGATCACGCGCAGGTCCAGCGCCTTCGCCATGCGGGCGAAGCGCGCACCGATCGCGCCCAGTCCGACCAGGCCGATGGTGCGGCCGCCCAGCTCGATGCTCTTGTGCGTCGCCTTGTCCCAGAAGCCGCCGTGCATGCGGGCGTTCATCTTCGGGACGGACTTCGCGCAGGCCAGCAGCAGCGCCAGGGCCTGCTCCGCGACGGCTGCGGCATTGGCGCCCACGGCGGCACGCACTTCGATGTTGCGCGCCTTGGCCGCCACCTTGTCGATGGTGTCGGTGCCGCTGCCGTGCTTGGAGATCACGCGCAGCGAAGGGGCCGCGTCCATCGCCGCGGCGCCGACCTTGCTGTAGCGCACGATGATGGCCTGCGGATCGTGCCGCTTGCACAGTGCGACGATGTCGTCCTCGGTCGGCGTCTTGCCGGCGTAGACCACTTCGTAGTCGCGCAGGAGCGCGAGCGCCTGCGGCGCCAGGTCGGCGGCGGTGACCAGGAGGACGGGCTTGCCGCTCACAGGCGCTCCCCTTCCTTCAGCACGCCGGCGGCGCGCAGCGCGCCGTCCAGCCACTTGGCGGCGGTGTCGCCCTTCTTGATGGCCGCGATGCGATCCGCTTCGTCCTTCACCTTCTTGGCCGCCAGCGGCAGCAGCGAGGCGATCTTGTCGCGTTCGACCACGACCACGCCGTCGGCGTCGCCGAGGATGAAGTCGCCGGGATGGACCGTCACGCCGCCGACCGTCACGGGATGGCCGATGCGGCCGGGCACGAACTTGGTCGGGCCGTTCGGGTTGGTGCCGACGCTGAAGACCGGGAACTTCATCTCCTCGATCTCGAGCGCATCGCGCACGGCGCCGTCGATCACCACGCCGGCGATGCCCAGTTGCTGGCAGGCCGTCATCATGATGGTGCCCATGAGGGCGGCCGTCTGGTCGCCCTTGCCGTCGATCACCAGCACGTCGCCGGGTTTCGCCAGCGACATGGCGGCGTGGATCATGAGGTTGTCGCCGGGGCGCACGTCCACCGTGAAGGCGGTGCCCACGACCTTCATGTCGGGGCGCAGCGCGGCGATGCGGCCATGCAGGGCGCCGCGGCGGCCGGCGACGTCGGCGAGGATGGCGGCCTGGTATTCGGCGGCCTGCTTCACGATGTCGGCCGGCACTCGGTCGAAGTCACGGATGATGTCGGGCGAAGAGGTCATGTGCGTTCCTGGGGAAGTGGGGTCGCGGAAGGCAAAGCCGTGCCCACCCCGCTTTGCGCGGGGAACTGCACGGCTGCCTGTGGGGGGAGGGAGAGGGAGGCTTAGTCGATCTTGGCGCCGGAGTCCTTGACGACCTTGCCCCAGCGGGTGATGTCGTCGCGGACCAGCTTGCCGAACTGCTCCGGCGTGCTGCCGGCGACGTCCGCGCCCTGGTCGCTCAGCTTCTTCTGCAGCTCGGGCGTCTTCAGGGCCTTGTTGATCTCGGTGTTCAGGCGAGCGGTGACGTCCTTGGGCAGGTTGGCGGGGCCGAGGATGCCGAACCAGGTGACCGCCTCGAAGCCCTTGTAGCCCGATTCGGCGATCGTCGGCACCTGCGGCAGGTCGTCGACGCGCTTGGCGGACGTGACGGCCAGGGCGCGCAGCTTGCCGCTCTTGATGTGGCCGATCAGCGTCGGGATCGACGAGACGTAGACCTGCACCTGGCCGCCGATCACGTCGTTGATGCCCTGCGAGGCGCCCTTGTAGGGGATGTGCGTGAGCTTGACGTTCGCTTCCTTCTGGAACATTTCCGTCGCCAGGTGGGCGACGGTGCCGTTGCCGGAAGTGGCGAAGTTGATCGAGCCCGGCTTGGCCTTCGCCGCGGCGACCAGGTCGCCCAGGTTCCTGAGGGGGGAGTCGGCCGACACCACCAGCGTCAGCGGCGCGCTTGCGACCTTCGTGATCGGCGTCAGGTCCTTGAGCGGATCGTAGGGCAGCTTGGCGTACAGGCTGGGGTTGATCGCCAGGTTGCTGGTCTGGCCCAGCACCAGGCTGTAGCCGTCGGCCGGCGACTTGGCGACGTTGTCGATGCCGATGTTGCCGCCCGAGCCGGGCTTGTTGTCGACGATGAAGGCCCACTTGGTGGCCTCGGTGATCTTCTGGGTGACTTCGCGGCCGATGATGTCGGTGCCGCCGCCGGCCGGGAAGGGCACGACGAGACGGATCGGCTTGGCAGGCCAGGCCTGGGCGAAGGAAGTGCTGCAGGCGGCGGCAGCGGCGAGGGCGAGCAGCAGGCGGCGGGTGTACATCGGCTTCGTCTCCTTGAATGGAATTGGAATGGGCGGAGTATCGGCACCCATGGACCTCCGGTCCAATCGATAATTTCTTCCGATCCATCCACCGGACTTTTGCAATGGACCTGCGAGACCTGCGCTATTTCGAGACCATCGCGGAGCTGCAGCACGTCGGGCGCGCCGCGCAGAAGCTGCACCGCACGCAGCCGGCGCTCACCAGCAGCATCCGGCGGCTGGAAGAGGACTGCGGCGCGCCGCTGTTCGAGCGCGCCGGCCGCGGCATCCGCCTCACGTCGGCGGGCGGGGTGCTGCTCAAATGGGCGCAGCGGGTGCGCTTCGACATGGAGGACGCGCGGCGCGAGATCGCCGCGATCGGCAGCGGACTGGCGGGCCACGTGCGCATCGGCATCGTGCCGACGGCCGCGCAGTTCCTGCTGCCGGCCGCGGCGCGCCAGCTGCTGCAGGAGGGGCCCGACGTCACGCTGCGCACGGTGGTGGGCCTGGTCGACTCGCTCAAGCCGCTGCTGCGCCAGGGCGAGCTCGACCTCCTGGTGGCCACCGAGACCCACGCCGATCCCGGCATGGTTTCGAAGCTGCTGGCCGAGGACGCGATCGTGGTGGCCGCCAGCGCGGAGCACGAGATCTTCCGCGGCCAGCCGACGCTGAAGGACCTGACCCGCTATCGCTGGGTCCTGCAGCCTCCGGGCGCGCCGACGCGCGACTGGCTGGACCACACCTTCGACCGGCGCCGGCTGCCGCGGCCGCAGGTGCAGGTGGAAAGCACGATGCTGCTGATGCTGCCCACGCTGATCGCGGAAACGGGACTTCTCAGCTTCATCTCGCGCCACCATCTCGGGTCCAAGGCGCTGCCGGGCCTGAAGGAAGTCCCGCTGAAGGAGACGACCATGCTGCGCCGGCTGGTGGTGACGTATCGCGACAAGGCCTACATCTCGGCGGCGGCGCAGCGGCTGATCGACCTGCTGGCGGAGGGGCATGGAGCGCGGCCACCAAAGAAACGCGGCCGGGCGGCCGCTTCCTGAACGCTCTGGGTGCCCGCCTCCGCGGGCATGACGGGTCTCAGGTGAAACCGCATTCCTTGCGCGCCTGCGCCGCTTCCGGCGCCGTGAGCGCCGCGATCAGCGCGCGCGCGAGCTGTGGCTCGGTCGCGGGGCTCGCCGCGGCGGCCGTGTAGGTCGTGGTGAGCCCGTGCGGCGCCGGCAGCAGGCCCGTGAGCTTCACGCCGATCGTCATCAGGATCTCGGTGACCTGGGTGCAGCCCACCGCGTCGGCTTCCTTCGCCTGCGCCAGCGCCGCCATCGCGGTGGCGCCATTGGGGAAGGTGCGCAGCTTTTCCTTCTGCTCCGCGAGCCCGAGCGCCTGCAGCACCTTCATGAAGTGGATGCCGGCCGTGGCCTTCGCGGGATCGGGGAAGTAGATCGCGGGCGCGGATTGCAGCAGCGCCTTCAGGTCCTGCTCGTTGCGCAGCGTGACCGGCGCGCGGCCTTCCTTCAGCGCCACGCCGGTCTGCACGCCGCCGACGGCGCGCGCCGTCGCTGCATCGGCGCGGCCCTGCGCCGCCAGGTCGTCGATCAGCGCCTGGCTCAGGATCAGCACGTCGCAAGGCGTGCCGGCGAGCAGCTTGTCCTTCATCAGGCCGACGGCGCCGTAGGTGCCCGAAATCTTGCAGTCGTGCTTTTTCTCGAAGGCAGGCTGCAGGCGCGTCACCAGCGCCTGGGCGGCGCCGCCGCTGAGGATATGGAGCGTCTTGGGCATCAGTCCGCCTTGATGTGCGCGGCCTTGATCAGCTTCGCCCACTTCTCGATGTCTTCGTGGACGTACTTGTCGAAGGCCTGCGGGTTCATGACCATGGCGGTCGCGCCCTGCTTGGCCCAGCCCTGCTGCACGTCGGGCTGGCTCACGATCTTGCTGACCGCTTCATTGAGGCGGTTCACCACGGGCGCCGGCGTGCCCTTGGGGGCCAGCAGGCCCAGCCAGATCGTGGCTTCGTAGTTCGGGATGCCGGACTCGTGCACGGTGGGTACGTCCGGCAGCACGACGGAGCGCTGCTTGCCCGTGGTGGCGATCGCCTTCACCTTGCCGGACTTCACCTGTTCCACCATGGTGGTGACGGCGTCGAACATCAGGTCCACCTGGCCACCGAGCAGGTCGGTGCGCGCGCCCGAGCTGCCCTTGTACGGGATGTGCACGAGGTAGGTGCTGGACATGCTCTTGAACAGCTCGCCGGCCATGTGGTACGGCGTGCCCGTGCCCGAGGAGGCGTAGTTCAGCTTGCCCGGGCGCTCCTTCGCCAGCTTCAGCACTTCGCGCACGTTGTTCGCCGGCACCGAGGGATGCGCGGCGAGGATCAGGTCGGCGTAGTTGATCGGCGCCACGGCGACGAAGTCGCGCGTGAGGTTGTACGGCCGGTTCGGCACCAGCGTCTCGTTCACCGTGTGGGTGTTCGACATCAGCAGCAGCGTGTAGCCGTCCGCCGGGGACTTGGCGACGGCTTCCGTGCCGATCACCGCGCCGGCGCCGGGACGGTTCTCCACCACCACCGGCTGGCCGAGGAGGTCGGGGAGGCGCTGCGCGAGGAAGCGTGCGTAGACGTCCGCCGAACCGCCGGCCGCGAAGGGCACGATGATGCGGATCGGCCTGGCGGGCCAGGTCTGCGCGGCGGCAGGCACCGGCAGCAGGGTGGCGGCGCAGGCGGAGGCCGCCAGCCAGCGGAGGAATTGCGGACGCTTCATCGCGGGTCTCCTTATTCGACCTTGCCGATCTTCTTCACGACGTCGGCCATGCGCTTGACGTCGCTGTGCACGTACTTCTCGAATTCCGGCGTGTCCTGGAACAGCACGGGGCTGCCGGCGCCGAGGATGGTGTCCTTCACCTTGGCATCGTTGGCGGCGAAGCGCGCGGCCTGGCGCAGGCGCTGCACCACCGGCTCGGGCGTGTTCGCGGGAACGAACAGGCCGGACCACTGCGCGTATTCGGCGTTGTAGCCGGACTGCTTGAGCGACGGCACGTCGGGCATGGACTCGAGCTTCGTGTTGCCCCAGTGCGCCAGCACGCGCAGCTTGCCGGACTTCACGTGCTGCAGCACGGTGGCGGGACCGGTGGACACGGCGTCGATCTGGCCGGCCAGCAGCGCGGTGACGGAAGGACCCGCGCCGGTGTAGGGGATGTGGGTCATGCGCACGTTGGCGACCTGCTTGAGGATCTCCATCGGCACGTGCATGGTGCCGTAGTTGCCCGAGGAGCCGAAGTTGATCGCGCCGGGGCGCTTGCGCGCGTCCTCGACGAAGTCCTTGACGGTCTTCCACGGCGCATCGGCGCGCACGGCCAGCACCGTCGGGTCGGCGGTGAAGCGGGCGATGGGGCGCAGCGCGTTGTAGGCGTACATCTGGCTGCGGCCCAGCACGGTGTCGGCTTCGGGCAGCACGCTGTACGAAGCCAGCGCCATCAGGATGGTGTAGCCGTCGGCCGGGGCCTTGGACGCGTACGCCATGCCGATGCCGCCGCCGGCGCCGCCCTTGTTCTCGATGACGACCGTCTGGCCGAGGTCGCGGCCCATGGCCTCGGCGACGGGACGGCCGACGAGGTCGGCCAGGCCGCCCGGCGGGAAGGGCACGACCATGGTGATGGGCTTGGTGGGGAAGGCGCCCTGCGCGGCGGCCAGCCCGGCCGCGGCTGCAAGGCCCACGGCGATCAGGATTCGGCGGAACATTGGGGTAACTCCTATGGGTTGTTTTGTTAGCATGCTACTGAACAGCCGCCTCCCCCCGAAAGAGAGTTTTCCCCCATGAAGATCGCCGCGTACGTTTACCAGAACCAGCCCGGCGTCGGCCGGATTTCCGCCGACGGCCAACAGGTCGAGCCCTTCCAGCTGAGCGCCGCCGATGCCGCGCTGGGCGCCTTGCCGCTGGTGGAGGCGCAGGCCGCGGGCCGCGCGCTGCCCGCCACCGGCGCCGCGATCCCGCTGGCGCAGGTGAAGCTCGTCGCGCCCATCCCGCGTCCGCGTCGCAACGTGTTCTGCGTCGGCAAGAACTACCACGCGCACGCCAAGGAATTCGCCGGCAGCGGCTTCGACTCCAGCGCCAAGTCCGGCGGCGACATCCCCGCGCACCCGATCATCTTCTCCAAGGTGCCCGAATCGGTGATCGGTCCGAATGAGCCCATCCTCAAGCCCGCGGCCTCCGACGCCCTCGACTACGAAGCCGAACTCACCGTGGTGATCGGCAAGGGCGGCAAGGGCATCAGCAAGGCCGATGCGATGAAGCACGTGTGGGGCTACACGATCATCAACGACTTCACCGCGCGCGACTGGCAGGGCCGCCACTCGCAGTGGCTGCTGGGCAAGTCCTTCGACACCTTCTGCCCCATGGGCCCGTGGCTGGTGACGGCCGACGAGATGGACGGCCAGAACACCGACGTGAAGTGCTGGGTCAACGGCGAGCTGCGCCAGAACGCCAACACGAAGGACTTCATCTTCGACATCCCGACGCTGATCGAGTGCATCTCCGCCGGCATCACGCTGTACCCGGGCGACCTGATCGCCACCGGCACGCCGGCCGGCGTGGGCATCGGCTTCAAGCCGCCGAAGTACCTGAAGTCGGGCGACGTGGTGAAGATCGAGATCGGCGGGATCGGCGTTCTCGAGAATCCGCTGAAGTGATCGTCATGGTGGGCAACGGAGTTGCCCACCCTACGAGGCTCACGTCCCCGGCGTAGGGTGGGCAAGCTTTGCTTGCCCACCATCCCTCAAGCCACCAGCGGCGGCTCCTCCATCGCCTCCATCTGCTCCACGAGCATCTGCACCTGCCCGCGCCAGTAGTCGGGCGTGCCGAACCACGGAAACGCCCGCGGAAACGCCGGGTCGTCCCAGCGCCGTGCCAGCCAGGCGCTGTAGTGGATCAGCCGCAGCGTGCGCAAAGGCTCGACGAGCGCCAACTCCGCGCGGTCGAACTCACGCATCTGTTCGTACCCATCGAGCAGGAAGCCGAGCTGGCGCTGCCGCTGCGCCCGCTCGCCTGACAGCAGCATCCACAAGTCCTGCACCGCCGGCCCGCTGCGCGCGTCGTCGAGGTCGACGAAATGCGGGCCCTGGTCGGGAGTCCAGAGGATGTTGCCGGGATGGCAATCGCCATGCAGGCGCAGCACCTGCACGTCCGCTTCGCCGGCCGCATCGAGCGCGGCTCCGATCTGCCGCAACGCCTGTTCGCAGGCGCGTTCCCAATCGCCCTGCACGTCCAGCGGGATCGCGTCGTGCGCGAGCAGCCAGTCGCGCGGCTCGCGGCCGAAGCCGTCCAGGTCGATCGCGGGACGGGTGGCGAAGGGATGCTTCGCGCCGACGACGTGCAGGCGCGCCAGGTAGCGCCCGATCCATTCCAGCACGTCGCCGTCGTCGAGTTCGGGCGTGCGGCCGCCGCGGCGCGGCGACACGCTGAAGAAGAAGCCGGCGTGATGGTGCAGCGTGCGCCCGCCCGGCGCGAGCGGCGCGACGGCGGGCACTTCGGCCTGCTGCAGTTCGGCCGCGAAGGCGTGCTCCTCCAGGATCTGCGCTTCGCTCCAGCGCGCGGGCCGGTAGAACTTGGCCACCACGATCGCGGCGCCTTCGAAAGGCTCCTCCAGGTGCACCTGGTACACCCGGTTCTCGTAGGAGCTCAGCGCGAGCAGGCGCCCGTCGCCGTAGAGACCGACGGACGCCAGTGCGTCCAGCACGGCGTCCGGCGTGAGGGTCTCGTAAGGATGGCGCACGGCATCTGGCTGCATGCCGGCATTGTCGCCGCGCGCCGGGCCTCAGACGATGTTCAGCTTGACGTCGATGTTGTTGCGGGTGGCGTTGGAGTAGGGGCACACCTTGTGGCCTTCCTCCACCAGCTTCTCGGCCTGCGCGCGCTCCAGGCCCGGCAGGCTGATGTTCAGCCGCACCGAGATGCCGTAGCCGAGCGAGGTGGGGCCCAGATCCACTTCCGCGTCGATGGCCGCGTTGTCCGGCACCTTGACGCCGACCTTGGGCGCCACCGCCTTCATCGCGCCCATGAAGCAGGCGGAATAGCCGATGCCGAACAGCTGTTCGGGATTGGTGCCGTTGCCGGGGCCGCCGGGCGAGGACAGCTTGACCGAGATGCGGTCGTCGCTGGAGCGACCTTCGCCTTCGCGGCCGCCGGTGACGTGCGTCTTGGCGGTGTAGAGGACCTTGTCGAGGGGAGTGGCCATGGTTGTTCCTTCGGGGATGGAGGCTTCTCGCGAAGCGGGGGAGGGTTCAGGCCGCCAGCCGCTCGCGCAGCAGGCGCACCTGGTCGGTGATCTGTTTCAGTTCGGGCAGCGAGCACTGGCTGGCCGCCAGGACGCAGGCCGGCACCTTCGCCGCTTTCGCTTTCAACCGGCGGCCGGCGGAAGTGAGGTGGATGTGCACGCGACGCTCGTCGGCCACGTCGCGCAGGCGGCTGACCAGGCCGGCGGACTCCAGCCGCTTGAGCAGCGGCGTGAGCGTGCCGGAATCGAGATAGAGCCGCTGGCCGAGCTCGGACACCATCAGGCCGTCGCCCTCCCACAGCACCAGCATCGCGAGGTATTGCGGATAGGTGAGGCCCAGCTCGTCGAGCAGCGGCTTGTACAGCTTGGTCATCGCGAGCGACGCCGAGTACAGGGCGAAACACACCTGGTTCTCCAGCAGGAGGGCTTCGTCGGCGGAGAGGCTGCGGTTCGGCATGGACGGAACTGTAGCTCGAAATCGAATTGCGTGCAACTCAACTGGAGTTCCGTCATCCCCGCGCAGGCGGGGATCCAGGGTTTCCAGGCAGCCGCCCGCGCGTGCCTACTTCCCCGTGAACCGCGCCGGCCGCTTCTCGACGAACGAACGCAGGCCTTCGGCCGCGTCCTCGCTGCGCGACAGGCGCTGCTGCACCGGCACGAACTCCGCCATCGCCTCCAGCGGCCCGTGCTCCACCGCCTTCAGCGCGTTCAGGCGGGTGGCGACCACGGCCTGCGGGGCCTGCGCCGCGATCGCTTCGGCGACGCGCAGGGCCTCGTCGAATTGCCGGCCCGCCGGCACCACCCGTTGCACGAAGTGCAGCCGCAGCGCCTCGGCGGGCCCGAATTCGTCGCCGGTGAGCAGGTGCAGCAGCGCGTTGCCGAGGCCCGCGCGTTCGGCCATGCGCAGGGTCGCGCCGCCGGTGGCCATGATCCCGCGCCTGACTTCCAGCTGCGAGAAACGGCAGTCGTCGGCGGCGATGACCACGTCGGCCGCGAGCATCAGCTCGATGCCCAGGGTGAAAGTGATGCCCTGCACCGCCGCCACCATCGGCTTGGTGCGCCGCCGGTAGCCGGGCGAGCCGAGATCCAGCGGCTCCACCATGCCTGGCGGCCACAGCTTCTCGCCCTTCTGCATGAACGGCGCGATCGCGGGCAGGTCCAGGCCCGCGGTGAAGTGCTCGCCGTGGGCGAACAGCACGCCCACGCGCAGGCTTGGATCGTCGTCCAGCAAGGTGTAGGCTTGCGCCAGCTCGCGGAACATGCGCGGCGTGAAGCCGTTGCGCTTGGCGGGCCGGTCGATTCCGATCAGGAGCAGCGCGCCGCGGCGCTCGGTGACGATGGTGCCCTCTGCGGGCGTGGCGGTGTCCATGGGCCGCATTAGAGCAGCCACTCGTCCACCTTGTGGAGGGAAACCCTAGACTGGCCGCAGAGGAGACTGGGCATGGCTTCTTCCCATCCGGAAAGCGTGGATTACCTGGTGGTCGGCGGCGGCAGCGCGGGCTGCGTGCTGGCCGCGCGCCTGAGCGAGGACCCGTCGGTGCAGGTGGCGTTGCTCGAAGCGGGCCCGCCCGACACCAGCGTGCTCATCCACTGTCCCGCGGGGCTCGCGCTGCTCGCTCGGAACGGGCAGGCGAACTGGGGCTTCCAGACCGTGCCGCAGGCCGGGCTCAACGGCCGGCGCGGCTACCAGCCGCGCGGCAAGGTGCTGGGCGGCTCCAGCTCGGTCAACGCGATGATCTACGCACGCGGCCATCGCGCCGACTACGACGCGTGGGCCGCAGCGGGCAACACTGGTTGGTCCTGGGACGAGGTGCTCCCGTACTTCAAGCGCGCCGAACACAACGAGCGCGGCGCCGACGCCTTCCACGGCACGGGCGGGCCGCTGAACGTGATGGACCTGCGCAGCCCGCATCGCTTCGGGCCGGTGTTCGTGGATGCCGCGAAGGAGGCGGGCTTTCGCGAGAACCGCGATTTCAATGGTGCGGAGCAGGAGGGCGTGGGCCTGTACCAGGTGACGCACAGGAACGGCGAGCGCTTCAGCGCGGCCAAGGCCTACCTCGCGCCGAACCGGCATCGCGCCAACCTGCACGTGCTCACCGGGGCTCATGCCACTCGCGTGCTGTTCGAAGGCCGTCGTGCGACCGGCGTCGCCTTCCTGCAGGACGGCGTGGAACGGCAGGTTCGCGCGCGCCGCGAGGTGCTCCTCAGCGCCGGTGCGCTGCTGTCGCCGCAGCTGCTGATGCTCTCCGGCGTCGGGCCGGCGGAGGAGCTGCGGCGGCAGGGCATCCCGCTGGTGCACGACCTGCCCGGTGTCGGCCGCAACCTGCACGACCACGTCGATGTCGTGCAGGTGGTCGACGCGCCGCACCTCACGGACCTGTTCGGGCTGTCCTTTCCCGGCATCCTCAACACGCTGAAGGGCATCCTCGAATGGCGGCGGCAGCGCAGCGGGATGCTCACGACGAATTTCGCGGAGGCGGGCGGCTTCATCCGCAGCTCGCCGCAGGAGGCCCTCCCCGACCTGCAGCTGCACTTCGTGATCGGCAAGCTGGTGGACCACGGCCGCAAGACGGTGTTCGGCCACGGCTACTCCTGCCATGTCTGCCTGCTGCGCCCGAAGAGCCGCGGCACGCTGACGCTGGCGAGCGCCGATCCGCTCGCCGCGCCGCGCATCGACCCCAACTTCCTGGCCGACGATGACGATACGCGCCGCCTCGTGAAGGGCTTCCGGCTGATGCGCGAGATCCTGGCGCAGCCCGCCCTGGCGGACCACCGCGGCCGCGAACTCGCGACCTCCGCGGCGGCGTGCAGCGACGAACAGATCGAGGCCTTCGTGCGCAGCCACGCCGATACGATCTACCACCCGGTGGGCACCTGCCGCATGGGCAGCGACGCGCTGGCGGTGGTCGATCCGCAGTTGCGCGTGCACGGCCTGGAAGGCCTGCGCGTGGTGGATGCGTCGATCATGCCCAGCATCGTGGGCGGCAACACCAATGCGCCGGTGATCATGATCGGGGAGAAGGCGGCGGAGATGATCCGGCAGTCGGCGCGTCGACCGGAGGTCACCACGCCTTCCGAGGAGAGCGTTGCCTTGTAGGCTGGGTGCAACCCCAGCGCTGGGGTTCCACCCCAGCCTACGAACCCCCAGCCTTGTTCAAGCCGCGAACCGCCGCCGGGTCAGCGCCAGTGCGATCCAGAACGCCACCACCGCATACCCGGCCAGCACCAGCAGATGCCGCAGCCAGTGCTCCGGCCACTGGTCGACGAACATCGGCCGCACCAGCTCCACCGCCGCCGTCAGCGGCAGCCAGTCGGAAACCACCCGCACCACCTGCGGCAGCTGCTCGCGCGGGAAGAACACCCCGGACAGGAACATCATCGGCGTGAGGAACAGGGTGAAGTAGTAGGTGAAGAAGTCGTAGCCCTTGGCCAGCGCGTTGAAGATCAGCGCGATGCAGGAGAAGGTGATGCCCGCGCCCAGCAGCACCGGCCAGGCCACCAGCAGCTTGGGACTGGCGCTGATGCCCAGCGCCAGCATCACGATCAGGATCGCCGTCACCGTGAAGATCGCCTTGTAGGCGGCCCACAGCATCTCCGCCAGCACGATGTCGTCCAGCACCACCGGCGCGTTGAGGATGCCGTCCCAGGTCTTCTGCACGTGCATGCGCGAGAACGCCGAATAGAGCGCCTCGAAGGTGGCGGCGTTCATCGCGCTCATGCAGATCGAACCGCTGGCCAGGAACACGATGTAGGGCACTTCGGCGCCTTCGACCCGCACGCTGCCCACCAGCGCACCCATGCCGTAGCCGAAGGCCACCAGCCAGATCAGCGGCTCGGCGATGTTGCCGATCAGGCTGGGGATGGCGAGCTTGCGCCACACCAGCAGGTTGCGGCGGAACACCGGCCACCAGCGCAGCGACAGCGCCGGGGCGCGCCAGGGAGAGACGTGCGTCGTCATCTAGGCTCCTTCGCGGATCTGCCGGCCGGTGAGCTTGAGGAACAGGTCCTCCAGGTTGGCCGGCCGGTGCAGGGTGCGCAGCTTGGGATGCTCGCGCCCGAGCGTGTCGAGCAGCGGCCGCGCGTCCTGCGTGTAGAAGAACACCGTCTCGCCGCTCACCTCGGTGCGGCGCGCGAGCGACTTGAGCGGCGACTGCGCGATCTCCAGGACTCCGTTGCCGTAGGCCTCCACCACGTCGGGCTCCAGGTGTTCGGCGATCAGGTCGCGCGGACGCCCTTCGGCGATCTTGCGGCCGTGGTCCAGCACCAGCAGCCGGTTGCACAGGCGTTCCGCCTCGTCCATGAAGTGCGTCGTCAGCAGGATCGACTTGCCCTGCTGCAGCAGCACCTGCAGCCGCTCCCACATCAGGTGGCGGGCCTGCGGATCGAGGCCCGTCGTGGGCTCGTCCAGCATGAGCAGGCGCGGATCGTTGACCAGCGCGCGCGCCAGCGAGAGGCGCCGGCGCATGCCGCCCGAAAGCTCGCCGGGTTTGGCCTGGCCCTTGTGCGTCAGCGCGGCGAACTCCAGCAGCTGCGGGATGCGCTCGCGCACGCGCCGTTCGGGCAGGCCGAAATAGCGGCCATAGACGAGCAGGTTCTCGGCGCAGCTGAAGTCCGGGTCCAGCGAATCGAACTGGCTCACCACGCCCAGCTGCGACTTGATGACCAGCGCGTCCTGCGGCATGCGCAGCCCGAGCGCGCGGATCTCGCCCCCGTCGGGCTCGGTGAGGCCCAGGCACATGCGCAGCGTCGTCGTCTTGCCGGCGCCGTTGGGGCCGATCACGCCCAGGCACTCGCCGGCCTCGATGCGGAAGGAGAGACTGTCGACGACGGTGGCTTCACCGTAGCGCTTGGTCAGGTCGCGGGCGTCGAGGAGCGGCTCGGTCATGGGCGGCGGCTATTGTGTCGCAGCCCGGCCCGGCGCGCCTGCCGGGCTGCGCCGCCGTAGAATTTTGCGATTTGCCGACCAGGACGCCGCTTGTTTCCCCTGCTACCCCCATTGCCCATCACGCAGCAGTACCTGTTGCCCAAGAAGTTCCTCACCGTGCTGGCCGGCAAGATGGCCGGCGCGCGGCTCGGGCCCGTGACGCGATGGATGGTGCGGCGCTTCGCGGCCCAGTACCAGGTGAACATGGCGGAGGCGGTGGAGCCGCGCCTCGAGAGCTACGCCAGCTTCAACGACTTTTTCACCCGGCCCCTGCGCGAAGGCGCGCGCCCGGTCGGGAACGCGCCCTTCATCTGCCCGGTGGACGCGGCGATCAGCCAGTTCGGGCCGATCGAGCACGACCAGCTGTTCCAGGCCAAGGGCCACAGCTACTCGACCCGCGCGCTGGTGGGCGGCGACCAGGCGCTGGCGCACCGCTTCGACCACGGCCACTTCGCCACGCTGTACCTCGCGCCCAAGGATTACCACCGCATCCACATGCCCTGCGAGGGGCGCCTGAAGCGGATGATCTACGTGCCGGGCGACCTGTTCTCGGTCAACCCGCTGACGGCGCGCCACGTGCCCAGCCTGTTCGCGCGCAACGAGCGGGTGGTGTGCGAGTTCGACTGCGCGCACGGACCGATGGTGATGGTGCTGGTGGGCGCCACCATCGTCGGCAGCATGGCCACCGTGTGGCACGGCGTGGTGAACCCGCCGCGCACCCGCGAGCCGCGCGAGTGGCGCTACGACGACCAGGACATCGTGATCGCCAAGGGCGCGGAGATGGGCCGCTTCCTGCTCGGCTCCACGGTGATCCTGCTGTTCCCGCGCAACGTGCTGACGTTCACGCCGGACTGGGGGCCGACGAAGCCGGTGCGGCTGGGGGAGGCGATGGCGACGCTGATCGAGACCGAGGCGGCGCTCTAGGCGTCGGGGTTCGCCTGCGGGCTCACCCCGACCTACGAAGACAGGCGTTACTGGAACGCGACCTCGTCGAAGGAGCGCAGCTTGCGGGAGTGCAGCCGCTGCGGCCCCTGTGAACGCAGGATCTCGATCGCGCGCATGCCGATGCGCAGGTGCTGGTCGACGCGTTCCCGGTAGAACTGGTTGGCCATGCCCGGCAGCTTGATCTCGCCGTGCAGGGGCTTGTCGCTCACGCACAGCAGGGTGCCGTAGGGGACGCGGAAGCGGAAGCCGTTGGCGGCGATGGTGGCCGATTCCATGTCGAGCGCCACCGCGCGGCTTTGCGAGAAGCGCCGCTGCGGTTCGTTGCCGGGCAGCAGCTCCCAGTTGCGGTTGTCGGTGCTGGCCACCGTGCCGGTGCGCATGATGCGCTTGAGGTCCGCGCCCTTGCACTGCGTGATGTCCGCCACCGCCTGCTCCAGCGCCACCTGGATCTCGGCGAGCGCCGGGATCGGCACCCACAGCGGCAGTTCCTCGTCCAGCACGTGGTCCTCGCGCACGTAGCCGTGCGCCAGCACGTAGTCGCCCAGCTGCTGGCTGTTGCGCAGGCCCGCGCAGTGTCCCAGCATCAGCCAGGCATGCGGACGCAGCACGGCGACGTGGTCGGTGATGTTCTTCGCGTTCGAGGGGCCCACGCCGATGTTGACCATCGTGATGCCGTGGTGCCCCGGGCGGATCAGGTGGTAGGCCGGCATCTGCGGCAGCCGCGGCGGCGGCGCGCCCAGGCTGTCCATGGCCTCGCGCGGCAGGCCCACGCGGCGCGTCACCACGTTGCCCGGCTCGACGAAGGCGATGTACTCGCTGTCGCGGCGGTTCATCTCCTCGTGACCGAGCTTCACGAATTCGTCGATGTAGAACTGGTAGTTGGTGAACAGCACGAAGTTCTGGAACCAGTCCGGCGCGCTGCCCGTGTAGTGCCGCATGCGGTGCAGGGAGTAGTCGACGCGCGAAGCGGTGAACAGCGACAGCGGATGCGACGCCGGATCGAAGCCCTGCGTGCCGTTGGCGATGCCATCGTCCATCGTGGACAGGTCCGGCAGGTCGAACAGGTCGCGCATCATGGCGCGCCGCTGCGGCGGCAGGTTGCCCTCGATGTGGTCGTGCTCCGCGAAGGAGAAGTGGATCGGCATCGGCTCGTTGCTGGTGCCCACCTCCAGCGCGACGCCGTGGTTGGCGAGCAGCAGCCGGAACTGCTCGCGGTAGTAGTTGCCGTACAGGTCCGGGCGCGTGAGGGTGGTCTCGTAGCGGCCCGCGCTGGCGACGAAGCCATACGACAGGCCCGCGTTTTCGAGCTGCGCCTGCGGCAGAACGCTTTCGGTCTGGATCCGCACGTACGGATAGCAGGCCCTCACCCGCCCCGGCATGGACTCGCCGGCCACGAACCTTTGCATCGCCTCGCGCAGGTGGTGGATCTGCTGCGCGTAGATGGCGCGGACCTGGTCCAGCGCGCTCTCGGGATCGGTATGGAAAGTGGGTGCGATGAACGGCGGCTGGAAGGGCATGCGCCTATTGTGCAACTCCCTTTACAAGCGCCTGCAAACCCGGCCGTCGGTGCGAAACCGTCCTACAAGGTGTAACGCACTCCGCTGACCTTCGTTTTTGGGCCCAGGAACGACAGTTTGCGTCATCCAGAACGACGTCCCAGAGAGACGCAAATCAATCAAGGAGTCCAAGAAAATGACGCAAGCGATGGCCGCCAATCCTTTCGCCCTGATGGTCGACCCGGCCCAGGTCCGCGCCCATATCGAAGGGTCGGAGCAACTCACCAAACTGAGCCAGCGCCAGTGTCATCCCCTCGATCGCGCCGTGATCCGCTGCGCGAGCGCCGAGATCGCCGCCTTCGACGCCAAGATCGACCGCACCACGATCTACCTGCCGCCGGAAGAAGAGAAGGCCGCCTCCGCCGCGGTCACCCGCACCTACACGCGCCGCGTCAACTGACCCGGCGGGCCGGCACGCCCATCGGCGCCGGCCGCACCGGCTGCAGCTGCTGCTGCTGGCGCAGCCACACTTCCTGGTCCCGGCGCTCCTGTTCGCGCCGCCATTGATCCGCCAGGGCGCGCTGCCGGCGCAAATCCTCGTCGCGACGGGCCTGCTCTTCATGCCGCGCCTGTTCCTCGCGGCGGGCCTGTTCCTCCCGACGGTCTTCCTCCGCCCGGCGCGCGGCCTGCTCGCGGCGGGCCTGGACGGCCTGTTCCTCGCGGTGCGCCTGCTCCTGCAGGCGGGCCAGCTGCTTGCGACGGGCCTGCTCCGACACCTTCTGCGCCTCGGCCTGGCGAGCGGCCGCGATGCGCTTTTCCTCCGCTGCGCGCTTCGCGTGCCGGCGCTCTTCCTCGGCGCGCCTGAGCGCCAGCCGCTTGTCTTCCGCCGCGCGCTTGGCCTGCAGCTTGCGTTCCTCTTCGGCCCGCTTCGCGTGCTTGCGGTCTTCCTCGCGCTTCACCGCGATCGCGCGCTTGCGCTCCTCGGCGCGCTTCGCATCGGCGGCGATCGCCGCGCGTTTTTCGCGTTCGGCGCGTTCGGCGCGCTCGGCACGTTCGGCACGTTCCGCACGTTCCGCACGCACGGCGGCCGCACGCTTGTCTTCCTCCGCGCGCTGCTGCGCCGCGAGGCGCTCGCGTTCCGCCTTCTCGCGCGCTGCCTGGGCCCGCGCCTGCGCTTCGGCCAGCGCGGCCTGCGAGGAAACGGGGACGGTGGGCGCGGGGGCGGTCACGCGCAGGGGCGCCGCCATCGGCGTGGTGGGGATCGGCTTGGCCGCGGGCATCGGGACGACGGGCGCGGGAGCGATCGCCATCGGCGTCGCCGGTGCGACGGCGACGGCGGGCACGGCCTTCGTGGCGGGCGCCGGCTTGGCCGCGGCCACCGCGGGACCGCCGGGGATGACGATCGTGCGGCTCCTGCTCGAAGGCTCCGCCGCGGGCGCCGGCACCGGCGCCGCAGCGGCCGCCACGGGCATGCTGACCGTCGGTTCGCCGCGGCGGCGCGCGCCGGCCCAGCGATCGAAATCGTCATTGGCGGCAAACGCCGCCTGCTGAACGCGCGCCAGGCTGCGTTCGCGGAAGGTGACGCGCTGCCCGTTGCGCACCTCCAGGGCCTCGCCCTTCTCGCCGAACACCACGGCGGATCCGGACAGCACCACGATGCGGGTGAGACCCTGTTTCGTGTCGACGTCGATGCGGTAATCGCCCGGCTGGCGGGCGCGGAAGGCGAGGTTGGGCGTGCCGACCTCGAAGCTGTCGCCCGGGTTCATGCGCGTGACGGTGGCGACGACGCTGCCCTGCGTGACGCTCAACTGGGTCGCGGTGTCACCGACGTTCTCCAGTACCAATTGCGTCTCGCCGTTCAGCCGCAGCGCATGGCCGCCGGCCTGCACTTCGGCGCGGGAGCCGCGGTCGGTCCACAGCCGGTCGCCGCGCTTGAGCACGCGGCGCGGCTGCACGTCGTGCCACTCCTTGTCGCCCTGCGGCGCGACCGCCACCGGGCCCTCCGCATGGTTGAGGTGAGCGGCGGGAACGGACACCACCTGCGACCAGGCCGTGCCGCCCCATGCCAATGCCAGGGCTGCCAGGCCATGATTCCACCGGCGGCAGCCCTGCCTGACGCCGGTACGTGTGTCGTTCGCGCTCATGCGATATTGAACGCTTGAGATAGCGATTTGGCACGCAAAGGCCGTGTAAAGGCTGTAGTCCCTGTCTTACCCAGATTCGACCTGCGTGAAGTTGTCACGCACGCGTCGCCCCCGCTTTTTTCAGGAGGGGACCGGCTCGCGCATCGTCACGAACTCCTCCGCGGCGGTCGGGTGGATGCCGATGGTGGCGTCGAACTGGGCCTTGGTGGCGCCGGCCTTCATCGCCACGGCGAAGCCCTGCACGATCTCCCCCGCGTCGGGTCCGACCATGTGCAGCCCGACCACGCGGTCGCTGGCGGCGTCCACCACCAGCTTCATCAGCGTGCGCTCCTCGCTGCCGCTCAAGGTGTTCTTCAGCGCGCGGAAATCGGTGCGGAAGATACGCACCGCGCCGAAGCGCTCGCGCGCCTGCAGCTCGGTGAGGCCGACGGTGCTCGCGTTCGGATGGGTGAAGACGGCCGTCGGCACGTATTCGTACGACAGGTCCCGCTCGCCGCCGCCGAACAGCCGGTCGACCACCACCATGGCTTCGGCCAGCGCCACCGGCGTCAATTGCAGCCGCGCGGTCACGTCGCCGACCGCGTAGACCGAGGCGGAGGAAGAGCGATAGTCGCCGTCGACGACGATGCCGCCGTGCGCCGAGAGCTGCACGCCGGCGGCGTCGAGGCCGAGCCCGGCGACGTTGGGCACGCGGCCGGTCGCGTAGAGAACGGCATCGGCGGCCAGCGTCTCGCCGTTCGTGAGCTTCACCGCCAGGCCGTCGGCGGACCGGTCCACGGCTTCCACGTCGACGCGCAGCCGCAGGTCCACGCCGTGCCTGCGCACCTCCGTGGCCAGGAAGGCGCGCACGTCGTCGTCGAAGCCGCGCAGCACCTGTTCGCCGCGGTAGAGCTGCGTGACCTGCGCGCCGAGGCCGTTGAAGATCGAGGCGAACTCGCAGGCGATGTAGCCGCCGCCCACCACGACGAGCCGGCGCGGGAAGGGATCGAGGTCGAACATCTGGTCCGAGGTGAGCACGTGCTCTCGTCCGGGGAAGTGCGGCACCGAGGGCGTGCCGCCGGCGGCGACCAGGACGTGGCGCGCGCGCCAGCGTTTCGCCGTGTCGCCGGTCGCGACCTGGACCGTGTTCGCATCGCACAGCGTGGCCCACCCGCGCTGCAACTCCACGCCGGCGTCGCGCAGCAGGCCTTCGTAGACGCCGTTCAGGCGCGCGATCTCCTTGGCGCGATTCGCCTTCAGCCGCCGCCAGTCGAAGCGTGCCGGCGCGAGGTCCCAGCCGAAGCCGGCGGCATCGCGGAAATCGTCGGCAAAGTGCGCCGCGTAGCTATAAAGCTTCTTGGGGATGCAGCCGACGTTGACGCAGGTGCCGCCCAGCGCGGCCGCCTCGGCCAGCATCACCCGCACGCCGCGCTGCGCCGCCATGCGCGCGGCGCGCACGCCGCCGCTGCCGCCGCCGATGACGAAGAGGTCGCAATCGAAGTCCATCCCGCATCCTTTCCCGGTCATGGCTCAACTGTAGGCGCCGCCTTACGACCTTGTCGTTCAGCGCCCATTACCATCGCCGGCATATGACCAAAGCAGCGACCTGGTACCGGCACATCGGCCACACCAGCAAGGCGCCCATCCGCTGGGCCGCGGCCTGGGCGCGCATCACCTTCTTCGGCTCGGTGATGGTGGTGCGCTCCTTCTCCCCGCGCAGCTACGGGCCGCAGACACGGTACAACTTGGCGCGCCACGTGTGGCTCGACACGGCGCCCATTCTCGGCTGGTTCACGGTGCTGATCGCCCTGTTCACGCTGATCATCACCCGCATCGTGATCGTCACGTCGGCCAGCTACGGCCTGTCGCAATATGCCCTGGAGATGGTGGTGCGGGTGCTGGTGGTCGAACTGATCCCGCTCACGGCGGCGCTGTTCGTCGCCCTGCGCTGCACCATCCCCAGCGGCGCCGCGCTGGTGGAGATGCGGCGCGCGGGCCATTTCCGCACCTTGCGCAGGCGGCGGCTCGACCCGATCGACGTCGAAGTGCTGCCGCGGCTGCTGGCCGGCATCTTCTCCTGCATCACGCTGGCCGCCCTCAGCTGCGTGGTGGCGGGTATCCTCGCCTACTTCGCCGTCTACGGCTTCACCATGGCCGGCATCGACGGCTACACGCACATGACCGGCCGCGTGTTCGAGCCGATGTTCACCTTCATCTTTGCCCTCAAGACCTTGTTCTTCGCCATCGCCGTGTCGGTCATCCCGATGGCGTCCGGCCTCAACAACATCGAGGACGACGGCTCGCGCGAGAGCGCCGCGCTGCAGGGCCTGGTGCGCATGTTCGGCGTGCTGCTGATCCTGGAGGCGTCCTCGCTCGTGGGCAACTACATCTGACCATGGCCGACCCGAACCGTCCGCCGTCCCCGACCGCGCCCCCGCAGCCGGAAACCCCGGCCGGGAAGTCCGAACCCGCCGGCAAGAACGTGCCGGTGAAGAACCTGGAGCTGAAGGCCACCATGCTGCTGGCCTTCACCGTGGCGCTCATCGTCGCCTCGGCGCTGTTCCTACTGCGCGCGCGCGGCTACTTCGAACCCAAGCAGCAGCTGGTGCTGGTGGCCGACAACGCCGAAGGCGTGGCCTCCGGCATGGACCTCACCTTCTCGGGCTTTCCGATCGGTACCGTCAAGCGGGTGGAACTCGGCGAGCGCGGCAACGTGCGCATCCTGATCGACGTGGTGGAGAAGGACGCCAAGTGGCTTCGCACCTCCAGCGTCTTCACGCTGATCAAGCCGATCTTCGGGTCGGCGCAGCTGCGCGCCTACAGCGGCGTGCTGACCGACCCGCCGCTGCCCGACGGCGCAGAGCGGCCGGTGCTGCGCGGCGACTTCAACGAGGAGGTCGGGCGCGTGATCGGCGCCGCGAAGGACGTGCTGGACAACCTGAACCAGATCACGGCGGCGAACTCCGAGCTGAATCGCTCCATGCAGAACCTGCAGGCCTTCACCCAGAAGCTGCAGGGCAACAAGGGCGCGCTGCACGCGATCTTCGGCAACGAGACCGACGCCCAGAAGCTGGTGGCGGCGATCGATCGCGCGAACACGGCGATGGCGCAGGTGCAGCGCCTGGCGGCCAACGGCGACCGGCTGGTGGGCCACGCCGACCAGCGGGTGTTCGGCCAGGGCGGCATCGCCGACGACGCGCAGGCCAGCGTGCGCCAGCTGCATGCGCTGCTGGCCGAGACGCGCGGCAGCCTGCAGCGGGTGGACGCCGTGCTGAAGGAGGCGCAGGGCATCGCCGGCAACGTCAACAAGGCGAGCGAGGACCTGGGCAGCCTGCGCGGTGACGTCGAGGCCAACCTGCGCAAGATCGAGGACCTGATCAACGACCTGAACCGCAAGTGGCCGTTCTCGAAAGACCGCAAGATCGAATTGCCATGATCCGGCTCCTCACGCTCATCCTGGCGTTGCTGCTCGCGGGCTGTGGCAACAAGCCGCGCCAGCCGGACTGGCTGGTGAACGCCGACGGCGCGCAGGACCGCTACGAGCGCGCCTACCTGTCCGGCAAGGACCGCGTCGCCACGGCGGAATTCGCGCGCTTTCGCAGCGAGGTGGCGAGCACGGCGCAGCCTTCGCTGGTGGCGCGCGCGGAGCTCACGCGCTGCGCGGTGCAGGTGGCGAGCCTGGATTTCAGTCCGTGCACCGGCTTCGAGCCGCTGCGCCGCGACGCGTCGGATGCGGAGCGCGCCTATGCGGACTTCCTGGCCGGCCGGATCGCGCCGGAGCAGGCCAAGCTGCTGCAGGAGGATTACCGCGGCGTCGCGGGCGGGCAGGGCGGCGCCGGTGCCCTGAAAGGCATCAGGAACCCGCTGTCGCGGCTGATCGCCGCGGGCGTGCTGTTGCGGACCGAGAAGGCCGATCCCGAGGTGCTGAAGGCCGCGACGGATACGGCATCGGAGCAGGGCTGGCGGCGCGCGGTGATGGCGTGGCTGGGCGCGCAGGCGATGCGTGCCGAGAAGGCGGGCGCGACGGAAGAGGCCGCGCAGTTGCGGCGCAGGATGCAGCTCGCATCCGAGGAACGCTAGGCGGGTTTTCGTAGGCTGGGGTGCAACCCCAGCGTCGCGCG
>NZ_DASVNN010000010.1:0-34637 GCF_036383835.1 Ramlibacter sp. | reverse complement strand
TTTTTGCCACCAACGCTTCGGCCGCTTGGACCTGCGCCACAAGCCTGTGGATACTTGAGCCCAGGGTGTTACCTATGTCCTCGCACACCCGTTACCCATGTCCCCGGTCCAAACAGGTGGGCAAGCTTGCTTGCCCACCGTTCCCCGCGGATTGTCATGGTGGGCACCCCGCTGCCCAAAGCGGGAAGCGGCGCAGCCGCTTCAAGGGCAGGAAGCTCTGGGTCCCCGCCTCCGCGGGGATGACGCAGGGACATCAATGCTCCTCCCCCGGCGCATCCGGCATCGCACGCGCCCGGAGCACCGTCGCCGCGATGCCGCTCGCGCAGATCAGCGCCATGCCGATCCAGCCCGCCGGCGGGATGCGGTCGTCGAACAGCACGAGGCTGTAGAGCGCGCCGAAGACGATGCCGGAGTACTGCAGGTTCGCCACCACCAGCGTCGCGCCGTGGGAGTAGGCGCGCGTCATGCACCATTGGCCCAGCGATGCGAGCAGCGCCATCGGCAGCAGCCACAGCGCGTGCATCCAGTCCCAGGGCGACACGCCTTCGGCCAGCATGCCCACCGCGCCGGCCGCGGCGGAGCCCGCGGCGAAGTAGAAGACGGTGCGGATCTCCGGCTCGCCGATCTTTCCCAGCGCCATCACCTGCAGGTAGGCGAAGGCGGACAGCAGGCCCGAGAGCAGTCCGACCAGCCCGGCGAACACCTGGTGCTGCTCCATCGTCGGCCGCAGCATCAGCACCACGCCGGCGAAACCGGCCAGCACCGTCAGGGCGAGGGCGCCCTGGCGCCCGGGCAGGGCCATGCCGCTGCGCGGGTTCCACGCGACCAGCGCGCCGCCGACCAGGAAGGCGGCGATCCACACGCTGCTCATGTAGTTGAGCGTCATCGAGGTGGCGAGCGGCAGGCCGGCGATCGAATAGAACCAGGCGCCGAGCGACAGCACGCCCACCAGGCTGCGCCAGGCATGCATGCCCGGGTAGCGCGTTGCCAGCGGCGTGCGCCGCGAACGCGCCCACAGCGCCATGATCCCCATGCCGATCAGCCCGCGCCAGAACACCAGCTCGGACGCGTTGAACCACTGCGAGGCGATCTTGACGCACACCGCCATCGTCGCGAAGAACAGCGACGCGGCGAGCATCCACAGCGCTTGCAGGATCAGGCCTTCGGCACGTGGTGGCCCATGGTCTCGCGGTACCACTCGTGGAAGTGCTGCATGCCGTCTTCCATCGGGCTCTGGTAGGGACCGACCTCGTTGTCGCCGCGATCGAACAGGGCCTTGCGGCCCGCGTCCATGCGCAGGGCGATCTCGTCGTCCTCCTCGCAGGTCTCCATGTACGCGGCCTGCTGGGCCTCGACGAACTCGCGCTCGAAGGCCTGGATCTCCTCGGGGTAGAAGAACTCCACCACGTTGAGCGTCTTCTGCGGGCCCTTCGGATACAGCGTCGAGACCACGAGCACGTTGGGATACCACTCCACCATCACGGTGGGGTACAGCGTGAGCCACACGGCGCCCTGCTTGGGCGCCTTGCCGTCCTGGTAGCGCAGGATCTCGTCGTGCCACTTGCCGTACACGTCGGAGCCCGGCTTGCCCAGCTTGCCGGCCACGCCCACGGTCTGCACGGAATATTCACGCCCGAATTCCCAGCGCAGGTCCTCGCAGGTGACGAAGTTGCCCAGCCCCGGGTGGAAGGGACCGACGTGGTAGTCCTCGAGGTAGACCTCGATGAAGGTCTTCCAGTTGTAGTCCACCACGTGCAGCTCGGTACGGTCGTACACGTAGCCGGCGAAGTCGAGGTCGGCCTTGGGGCCGAGCTTGGCCAGCGCGCGGTTGACGTCGTAGCCGTTGGCCTCGAACACCAGGCCGTTCCAGCTCTGGACCTTGTAGTTGTTCAGGTTCAGGCAGGGATCCGCCGCGAAGTGCGGCGCGCCCAGCAGCGTGCCGGCCTTCGCGCCCTGGCCCGCGCTGTAGGTCCAGCGGTGTAGCGGGCACACGATGTTCCCTCCGCTCGAGGGCTGGCCGTCGACCGAGCCGCGGCCGCGCAGCATCACCGCCTGCCGGTGGCGGCAGACGTTGGAGATGAGTTCGACGCCGTTGGGCGTGCGCAGCAGCGCCCGCCCCTCGCCCTCCTGGGCAAGTGCGTGATAGTGACCGGATTCCGGCACGGCCAGTTCGTGCCCCAGGTACCGGGGCCCGTGCTGGAAGATGAGTTCCATCTCGCGCTCGAAGAGCGCCTGGTCGAAATAGCTGGAAACGGGAAGTTGGCTTGCGGCCTGCTGTAGCTGAAGACTTAAATCAGACATTTCACCTGACCTAGAGGCTCCCCCTATGAAGGGGCAGGGCCGCGCTAGGGAGCGCGACAGAAAGGGAGGGGGATTCTACCCCCCGGTAAGACATGGGTAGCCGTCCCCTAAAATCAACTGTTGATCTGAAAGTCTTTGATGTCCGCCAAGCCGCAGTCCCCACCCCCAGCCAGCTATGAAGCGGCGATGGAAGAGCTTGAGCAGCTGACCGCCCGCATCGAGTCGGGCCAGCTGCCGCTCGAACAGCTGCTCGCCGGCTACGAGCGCGGCGCCGAACTGCTGAAGTACTGCCGCGAGAAGCTGCAGGCCGTGGAGGAACAGATCAAGGTGCTGGACGCCGGTGTCCTGAAGCCCTGGGCCAGCGAGTGAGTTTCGATCTGAAGGGTTGGTCGACCGAACGACTGCAACGCGTCGAAGAAGCGCTCTCCGCCTGGGTCCCCGCCGATGCGCCCGCCGGCCTCGGCGAGGCGATGCGCTACGCCGTGCTCGATGGCGGCAAGCGCCTGCGTCCCCTGCTGGTGCTCGGGGCCGCCGAGGCGGTGGGCGGCCATCCGCAGGCGGCGCTGCGTGCTGGCTGCGCCGTCGAACTGATCCACGCCTATTCGCTCGTGCACGACGACATGCCGTGCATGGACAACGACATCCTGCGCCGCGGCAAGCCCACGGTGCACGTCGCCTTCGGCCAGGCGACCGCGCTGCTCGCCGGCGACGCCCTGCAGGCGCTCGCCTTCGAGCTGCTCGCCCCGGACGACGCCGGCATCCCCGACCGCACGCAGGCCCGCCTGTGCCGCCTGCTGGCGCAGGCCGCGGGCCAGGCCGGCATGGCCGGCGGCCAGGCGATCGACCTCGCGGCCGTGGGACGGTCGCTCACCGAGGACGAACTGCGCCACATGCACCGCCTGAAGACGGGCGCGCTGCTGCAGGCGAGCGTCATGATGGGCGCGGCCTGCGGCGAGGCGTCGCCGGCCGCCGCCGCGGGACTCGAGACTTATGGCCGCGCGCTGGGCCTGGCCTTCCAGGTGGTGGACGACATCCTCGACGTGACCGCGGATTCGGCTACCCTCGGCAAGACGGCGGGCAAGGACGCCGCCCAGGACAAGCCGACCTACGTGTCGCTGCTGGGGCTGGAACCCGCGCGCGCCTATGCGCTCGAACTGCTGGGCCAGGCGCGTTCCGCGCTGGCCACCACCGGACTGCCGGACACGCGGGCGCTGCTGGCGCTCGCGGAGATGGTGGTGCACCGGGAAAACTGAAAGCTGTATGTCCACGCTGCTGGAATCGATCAACGACCCCGCCGACCTGCGCCGGCTCCCGCGCACGCAGCTGCCGCTGCTGGCGGACGAACTGCGGGCCTACGTGCTGGACTCGGTCTCGCGCACCGGCGGCCACCTGAGCTCCAACCTGGGCACGGTGGAACTGACCATCGCGCTGCACTACGTCTTCGACACGCCCTACGACCGCGTGGTGTGGGACGTCGGCCACCAGACCTACCCGCACAAGATTCTCACCGGCCGCCGCGACCGCATGACGAGCCTGCGCCAGCTGGGCGGCCTGGCGGGCTTCCCGCAGCGCGCCGAGAGCGCGTACGACACCTTCGGCACCGCGCATTCGTCGACCAGCATCTCCGCCGCGCTGGGCATGGCGGTGGCGGCCAAGCAGAAGGGCGAGCAACGCCATGCGATCGCCGTGATCGGCGACGGCGCGATGAGCGCGGGCATGGCCTTCGAGGCCCTGAACAACGCCGGCGTGGCGGACACCGACCTGCTGGTGATCCTCAACGACAACGACATGTCGATCAGCCCGCCGGTGGGCGCGCTGAACCGCTACCTCGCGCAGCTCATGAGCGGCCGCTTCTACGCTGCGACCAAGGAGCTGGGCAAGAACGTGCTGAAGGTGGCGCCGCCGCTTTTCGAGCTGGCCAAGCGCATCGAGGAGCACGCCAAGGGCATGGTGGTCCCCGCCACGCTGTTCGAGAAGTTCGGCTTCAACTACGTCGGGCCGATCGATGGCCACGACCTCGAGTCGCTGATTCCCACGCTGCAGAACATCAAGCAGCTGAAGGGTCCGCAGTTCCTGCACGTGGTGACCCGGAAGGGGCAGGGCTACAAGCTGGCCGAAGCGGACCCGGTGGCCTATCACGGCCCCGGCAAGTTCGATCCGGCCGTGGGCCTGGTCAAGCCCGCCACGCCGTCCAAGCCGACCTTCACGCAGGTGTTCGGCCAGTGGCTATGCGACATGGCGGCGCACGACCATCGCCTGGTGGGCATCACGCCCGCGATGCGCGAAGGGTCGGGCATGGTGGAATTCCACAAGCGCTTTCCCGAGCGCTACTTCGACGTCGGCATCGCGGAGCAGCACGCGGTGACCTTCGCCGCGGGCCTGGCCTGCGAGGGCCTGAAGCCCGTGGTGGCGATCTATTCGACTTTCCTGCAGCGTGGCTACGACCAGCTGATCCACGACGTCGCGCTGCAGAACCTCCCGGTGGTGTTCGCCCTCGATCGCGCCGGCCTGGTCGGCGCCGACGGTCCCACGCATGCGGGCGCCTACGACATCCCCTTCCTGCGCTGCATCCCGCAGGTGAGCATCGCCTGCCCGGCCGACGAGAACGAGGCGCGCAAGCTGCTCACGACCGCCTACCAGCAGGAGCACCCGGTGGCCGTGCGCTATCCGCGCGGCGCCGGCGTGGGCGTGGCGGTCGAACCCGACCTGCAGCCGCTGCCCTTCGGCAAGGGCGAGCTGCGCCGCCAGGGCCAACGCATCGCGGTGCTGGCCTTCGGCACCTTGCTCCATCCCGCGCTGCAGGTCGCCGATCGGCTGGACCTGACCGTCGCCAACATGCGCTGGGCCAAGCCGCTGGACACCGAGCTGCTGCTGCAGATCGCGTCCACGCACGACGCGCTGGTCACGGTGGAAGAGGGCGCGATCATGGGCGGCGCGGGCAGCGCGGTCACCGAGGCGCTGAACGCCGCCGGCGTCCAGAAGCCGGTGCTGCAGCTGGGCCTGCGCGACGAATACGCGCCGCACGGCGATCCGGCCAAGCTGCTGTCGCTGCAGGGACTGGACGCGGCGGGCATCGAGGCTTCGATCCGCCAGCGCTTCGGTGGCTTTCTGGACCAGCGCGGGCCGAGCCTGAAGATCGTCGGCTGATCCGTCATCCCCGCGGAGGCGGGGACCCAGGGCCCCTTCGAAGCGGCGCAGCCGCTTCCCGCTTTTTCGCATCGCGCCGGCTGCCACCCCCGCGCGGGCGGGGCCGGAGTCGCGCTGGCATGGCGTCCACCATTCGACGTCCAGCGCCGCGCTCGGGAAAACCCGTTCCTGACGAAATCCTGTCGTGCCGACAATGGTCCGCGCCTGGCCCTCCCTCCAGGCCGAAGTCCGACCATTCCGAACACACCAGGAGACGACACCATGGACCGTCGATCGCTCATTCGCAACGCTGGCATCGCCAGCGTGCTCGCCACCGGCATCGCCCCGGCGGTGCACGCGCAGGCCGCCATCCGATGGCGGCTCGCCTCCAGTTTTCCGAAGTCGCTTGACACGCTGTACGGCGGCGCAGAGGTGTTCGCGGCGCGCGTGAAGGCGCTGTCCGGCGGCAAGTTCGAGATCTCCACGCATGCCGCGGGCGAACTGATGCCGGCCTTCGGCGTCGTCGACGGCGTGCAGCAGGGCACCGTCGAATGCGCGCACACCGCGCCGTACTACTTCTTCGGCAAGAGCGAGGTGTTCGCGCTCGGTTGCGCGATCCCCTTCGGCCTGAACAGCCGGCAGATGACGGCGTGGATGCACGAAGGCAACGGCCTGAAGCTAATGCGCGAGTTCTACGCCAAGTACAACATCGTCAACTTCCCGGCGGGCAACACCGGCGCGCAGATGGGCGGCTGGTACCGCAAGGAGATCAAGACGGCGGCCGACATCAAGGGACTGAAGTTCCGCGTCGGCGGCTTCGCCGGCAAGGTGATCGAGCGCATGGGCGGGGTGCCGCAGAACATCCCCGGCGGCGAGATCTACACCGCGCTGGAGAAGGGCACGATCGACGCCGCGGAATGGGTGGGTCCCTACGACGACCTGAAGCTCGGGTTCGCCAAGGTCGCGCCCTTCTACTACTACCCCGGCTGGTGGGAAGGCGGCCCGGAACTGGACGTGTTCATCAACCAGAAGTCCTACGACGCGCTGTCGCCCGAGAACAAGGCGATCCTCGAGTCGGCGGCGGCGGACTCGCACATCTTCGTGCAGGCCCGCTACGACGCGCGCAATCCGGCGGCCCTGAAGCAGCTGGTGGCCTCCGGCACCAAGCTGCGGCCCTTCAGCAACGCGATCATGGCGGCGGCCTTCAAGGAGTCGATGGCGCTGTACGAGGACATCGGCAGCAAGAACGCGGACTGGAAGAAGATCTACGCGGACTATGCCAAGTTCCGCGCCGACGCCAACGTGTGGTTCCGCTTTACCGAGTTCACCTTCGACCGCTTCATGCAGGCGCAGAAGCTGTAGCGCGCAAGCTTCCTGAAGGTTCGCTGACAAAGGCTGACAGCCGAAGGTTCGCGCCACGTGCGCGAGGGAAAACCCGTGGCTGACAGAAACCTTGCATTCCTAGAATGAGCCACCCTCGTGCACCGACACGAAAGTTGGAAGCGGGGCAAGCGTTTTAAACAGTCCTACTCATTCGAGGAGTCTCATGGATCGTCGTTCCATCATCCGCAGTGCCGGCATCGCGGGAGTGCTGGCCGCCGGCGTCGCGCCGGCCGTGCACGCGCAGGCCGCCATCCGCTGGCGCCTGGCCTCCAGCTTCCCCAAGTCGCTCGACACGATCTACGGGGCGGCGGAAGTGTTCGCGCAGCAGGTCAAGGCCATGTCGGGCGGCAAGTTCGAGATTTCGGTCCATGCGGCGGGCGAACTGATGCCCGCCTTCGGCGTGGTCGACGGCGTGCAGCAAGGCACCGTCGAGGCGGCGCACACCGCGCCCTATTACTTCTTCGGCAAGAACGAGTGCTTCGCGCTCGGCTGCGCGATCCCCTTCGGCCTCAACAGCCGCCAGATGACGGCCTGGATGTACGAGGGCAACGGCCTGAAGCTGATGCGCGAGTTCTACGCCAAGTACAACATGCTCAACTTCCCCGGCGGCAACACCGGCGCGCAGATGGGCGGCTGGTACCGCAAGGAGATCAAGACCCTCGCCGACGTGAAGGGCCTGAAGATGCGCATCGGCGGCTTCGCCGGCAAGGTGCTGGAGCGCCTCGGCGGCGTGCCGCAGAACCTGCCGGCCGGCGAGATCTACACCGCGCTGGAGAAGGGCACGATCGATGCCGCGGAGTGGGTCGGCCCCTACGACGACCTGAAGCTCGGTTTCAACAAGGTCGCTCCCAACTACTACTACCCGGGGTGGTGGGAAGGCGGCCCCCAGCTGGACTTCTTCATCAACCAGAAGGCCTTCGACGCACTCTCTCCCGAGAACAAGGCGATCGTGGAGAACGCCGCGGCCCACGCGCACACGGTGATGCAGGCGCGCTACGACGCCCGCAACCCGGCGGCGCTCAAGCAACTGGTGGCCAACGGCACCAAGCTGCGCGCCTTCAGCAATGCCGTGATGGGCGAGGCGTTCAAGCAGTCGATGGCGCTGTACTCCGAGATCGGCACCAAGAACCCGGACTGGAAGAAGATCTACGCCGACTACTCGAAATTCCGCGCCGAGCAGAACCTCTGGTTCCGCTTCACCGAAGCCACCTTCGACCGCTTCATGCAGCAGCAGAAGCTCGGCTGAAGCAGTCGCTTTCCTGACGAGGGGCCCCGCGAGGGCCCCTTTTTTCTTGCCGGCGCCAGCGGAGTGACAGCTTCGCCTGCAGTGCCGCCGCATCATCGTCGGCGCAAACAATCCCCACAGGAGACAAGACAGTGGATCGCCGTTCCGTCATGAAGCACGCCGGTGTCGCCGGCATCCTCGCCGCGGCCGCCGCGCCTGCCGTGCACGCGCAAGCCGGCCTGCGCTGGCGCCTGGCCTCCAGCTTCCCGAAGTCGCTCGACACCATCTATGGCGCGGCCGACGTGTTCGCGCAGAAGGTGCGCCAGCTCTCCAGCGGCCGCTTCGAGATCTCCGTGCATGCCGCCGGCGAACTGATGCCGGCCTTCGGCGTGGTCGACGGCGTGCAGCAGGGCACCGTGGAAGCGGCGCACACCGCGCCCTATTACTTCTTCGGCAAGGACGAGACCTTCGCCATCGGCGGCGCGATCCCCTTCGGCCTCAACAGCCGCCAGATGAGCGCCTGGACCTTCGAGGGCAACGGCCTGAAGCTGATGCGCGAGTTCTACGCGAAGTACAACATCGTGAACTTCGCCTGCGGCAACACCGGCGCGCAGATGGGCGGCTGGATGCGCAAGGAGATCAAGAGCGTCAAGGACCTCAAGGGCCTGAAGTTCCGCATCGGCGGCTTCGCCGGCAAGGTGCTGGAACGCATGGGCGGCATCCCGCAGAACCTCCCGGGCGGCGAGATCTACACCGCGCTGGAGAAGGGCACCATCGACGCGGCCGAATGGATCGGCCCGTACGACGACCTGAAGCTCGGTTTCCACAAGGTCGCGCCCTTCTACTACTACCCGGGCTGGTGGGAAGGCGGCCTGCAGCTGGACCTGTACATCAACCAGAAGGCCTACGACGCCCTCTCCGCCGAGAACAAGGCGATCGTGCAGGCCGCCGCGACCTACGCGCACGTGGAGACGCAGGCCAAGTACGACGCCCGCAATCCCGCTTCGCTCAAGCAGCTGGTGGCATCCGGCGCCAAGCTGCGTCCCTTCCCGAGCGACGTGATGACGGAAGCCTTCAAGCAGTCGATGGCGCTGTACGACGAGCTGTCGAAGAAGAACGAGAACTGGCGCAAGGTCTACACCGACTTCGCCAAGTTCCGCTCCGAGCAGAACCTGTGGTTCCGCTTCACCGAGGCGACCTTCGACCGCTTCATGCAGTCGCAGAAGCTGTAAGGCGTCATCCCCGCGCAGGCGGGGATCCAGAGCTTCTGGATGCGCTGGGTCCCCGCCTCCGCGGGGACGACGGCGCCGGCAGCTCATGCCAAAAGCCGCACACCGTGCGGCTTTTTTCCTGTCAGCCGGACGTTTTAGGTACAAGCGCTCACATCCGCTGCCAGCCTTTTGCAAGCTTCGACAGGAGCTCGACCGCATCATCCGCCGCACCAGAATCAGGAGCCTCTCTTCCATGGACCGTCGTTCCCTCATCAAGCGCGCCGGCATCGCCGGCGTGCTCGCCACGGGCATCGCCCCCGCCGTGCACGCGCAGGCCGCCGTGCGCTGGCGCCTCGCCTCCAGCTTCCCGAAGTCCCTCGACACCATCTTCGGCAGCGCGCAGACGCTGTCCAACACCGTCAAGGCGCTGTCGGGCGGCAAGTTCGAAATTTCCGTGCACGCCGCCGGCGAGCTGATGCCCGCCTTCGGCAACGTCGACGGCCTGCAGGCCGGCACGCTGGAGATGGCGCAGACGGCGCCTTACTACTTCACCGGCAAGGACCCGATCTTCGCCTTCGGCTGCGCCGTGCCCTTCGGCCTGACCGCGCGCCAGATGGACGCCTGGATGGAGCACGGCAACGGCCGCAAGCTGCTGGACGCGTTCTACGCCAAGTACAACATGAAGAGCTTCTCCGCGGGCAACACCGGCACCCAGATGGGCGGCTGGTACCGCAAGGAGATCAAGACGGTCAACGACCTCAAGGGCCTGAAGATGCGCATGGGCGGCGGCCTGTTCGGCGAGGCGATGGCCAAGCTGGGCGTGGTGGCGCAGAACATGCCCGCCGGCGAGGTGTACCAGGCGCTCGAGAAGGGCACGCTGGATGCGACCGAGTTCGTCGGCCCCTTCGACGACGAGAAGCTGGGCTTCAACAAGGTGGCGCCCTTCTACTACTACCCCGGCTGGTGGGAAGGCGGCGCGGAACTGGAGTTCTTCGCCAACACCAAGGCCTTCGAGGCGCTGTCCGCCGAGAACAAGGCGATCCTGGCCGCGGCCACCAACGTCGCGGCGCGCGACATGACCGCCAAGTACGACGCGCTGAACCCGGTCGCGCTCAAGCGCCTGGTGGCCAACAAGACGCAGCTGAAGCCCTTCTCCAAGCAGATCATGGACGCCGGCTTCAAGGCGTCGATGGAAGTCTTCGCCGAGCACGAGGCCAAGTCGCCCGAGTTCAAGAAGATCCACCAGGACATGCGCGCCTTCCAGCGCGACCAGCTGCTGTGGGCCCGCTTCTCGGAGTACCGCTTCGACAGCTACATGACCGGCGTGAAGATCTGAGTTCCGTCATCCCCGCCTGCGCGGGGATGACGCGGAAGCCCTAGACTCGCGCCCCATGGCGGAATGGGTCATCGGCGTCATCGACAAGCTGGGCTACTTCGGCGTGGTCCTGCTGATGCTGGCGGAGAACCTGTTCCCGCCCCTGCCTTCCGAACTCATCATGCCCTTCGCCGGCTTCCTGGCCGCCAAGGGCCAGCTGAACCCGGTGCTGGTGGTCGCCGCCGGCGCGTTCGGCTCCCTGCTGGGCGCCTTGCCCTGGTACTTCGTGGGGCGCCAGGTCGGCGCCGATCGCCTGCGCCGGCTCGCCGAGCAGCACGGCCGCTGGATCGCGATCACGCCCGCGGAGATCGACCGCGGGCGGCGCCTGTTCGAGAAGAGGGGACCGCTGCTGCTGGTGTTCGGCCGGCTGGTGCCGGCGCTGCGCACGGTGGTCGCGCTGCCGGCGGGGCTCGCGCACATGCGGCCACTGCCCTTCATCCTGTGGTCGCTGCTCGGCTCGGTGCTCTGGACCGCGTTCCTCACCGCTGCCGGCTACCTGCTGGAGAACCAGTATGGCCGCATCGGCAAGTGGCTCAACCCGATCTCCACTGCAATCTTCGCGATCATCGCGGTCTGGTACGTGGTGCGGGTGATCCGCCATCCCGCTTCGCCCCGCGACGGCAATCAGTCCCGATAGCCGCGCCCGCGTCGGTTAGAGTGGGCCGTTCATGGACCACGACCTGCCCCTCATCACGACCATCGCCGCCGCGCTGGGCCTCGCCCTCGTGTTCGGCTTCCTGGCCGCCCGCCTGCGCATGCCCGCGCTGGTGGGCTACCTGTTCGCCGGCATCGTGATCGGGCCGTTCACGCCCGGCTTCGTCGCCGACACCCACCTCGCGTCGCAACTGGCCGAGATCGGCGTGATGCTGCTGATGTTCGGCGTCGGACTGCACTTCTCGCTGGCCGACCTGCTGGCGGTGCGCAAGATCGCGATTCCGGGCGCCGTGGTGCAGATCCTCGCGGCCACGGCGATGGGCGTCGGCATGGCGACGCTGTGGGGCTGGAACCTCGCGGCCTCGCTGGTCTTCGGGCTCGCGCTGTCGGTGGCCAGCACGGTGGTGCTGCTGCGTGCGCTCGAGGCGCGCGGCGCGCTGGAGAGCTTCAACGGCCGCATCGCGGTGGGCTGGCTGGTGGTGGAGGACCTCGCCATGGTGCTGGTGCTCGTGCTGCTGCCGCCGGCCGCCGCCGTGCTCACCGGCAGCGGCGTGATGGACACGAGCGGCCTCTGGCGCGACATCGGCACCACCCTCGTGCAGGTGGGCCTGTTCGTCGCGCTGATGCTGGTGGTGGGCCGCCGCGTCTTCCCGTGGCTGCTGTGGCAGGTGCAGAAACTCGGCTCGCGCGAGCTGTTCACGCTGTGCGTGGTCGCCGCCGCGGTGAGCATCGCCTACGGCGCGACCAAGCTGTTCGGCGTGTCCTTCGCGCTGGGCGCCTTCTTCGCCGGCATGGTGCTGCGCGAATCGCAGTTCAGCCACCGCGCGGCGGAAGAGACGCTGCCGCTGCGCGACGCCTTCGCGGTGCTGTTCTTCGTCTCGGTCGGCATGCTGTTCGATCCGCAGGTGCTGCTGGACCAGCCGCTGCGCGTGCTCGGCGTGGTCGCGATCATCGTCTTCGGCAAGTCGATCGCGGCCGCGGTGCTGGTGCTGCTGCTGCGCTATCCGCTGAACACGGCGCTCACCGTCTCGGCGAGCCTGGCGCAGATCGGCGAGTTCTCCTTCATCCTGATCAACCTGGGCGCGGCGCTGGGCGTCGTGCCCCCCGAGGCCCAGAGCCTGGTGGTGGCGGGCGCGCTGATCTCGATCGCGCTCAACACGCTGGTGTTCCAGGCGATCGATCCGCTGCAGCGCTGGCTGCTCGCGCGCTCGCAGCTCGCGCGGCAGCTGGCCGCGCGCGACGATCCGCTCGCCGAGCTGCCCATGAGCACCGACCCGAAGTACCTGTCGAAGCAGGTCGTGCTGGTGGGCTACGGCCGGGTGGGCCAGCGGCTGGCGGAAGCGCTGACCGGCGCCGGCATTCCCTTCGTCGTGGCGGAGCAGAACCGCGAGCTGGTGGAGCGCCTGCGCGAGCGCGGGATCCCCGCGGTGACAGGGGACGCTTCGCAGCCCGAGGTGCTGGTGCAGGCGCACATCGCCCGCGCCCGGATGCTGGTGATCGCCATCCCCGACACGCTGGGCGTTCGCCAGATGGCGGCGCATGCGCGCATGCTGAACCCGGAGATCGAGATCGCCGTGCGTTCGCACAACCCGGAGGAAGCGCGGCGCCTCGAGGAGGAAGTGGCGGGCCGGGTGTTCGTCGGGGAGCACGAGCTCGCGGCGGCGATGTCGCGGCATGTGCTGGAGCGGTGCGCGGGGTAGGGCGTGTGCTGGGGTTGCACCCCAGCCTACAGGGACCCCAGCCCCGTCTGGAATTCGGATTTCGTAGGCTGGGGTGCAACCCCAGCACCGCACGTCACCGGAATCCGCGAAACGCCTGCAGTTCCTGGATCAGCCGCTCGAACTCCGCGAGCATCTCGCGGTCGGCGGTGTAGAACACCGCGAACTTCCCCAGCAGCGTGCGCACGTACAGCCGCGGCGCGATCAGCCATTCGAGGCCGCGCACCCGGAACAGCTTGCCGTAGGCCAGCTCGCGCAGCTCCATCTTCTTGTCCCAGATCCAGGTCTGGTGCAGCCCCTCCGCGGTGAGGCGCGTGGTGCTGGTCTGGATGTGCCACCACGTGTAAGCCATGAGGGCCAGCGCCGCCAGGGGCCAGCCGAGGGCGACGACGGCATCGCTGCCGGCCGGTGCCAGCTTGCCGGACTGCCACAGCTGGAACATCCACCAGGCGCTGCCCGCCACGATGGCGGTGGCGATCAGGCGGAAGGTGCGAGAGAAGGCCGGCGCGCGCAGCCCGCCCGGCACGCGCGGCTCGAAGCGGAAGGGCGGCGGCCCCACCTGCGTGGTGCCGGAAGCGGGGACCACCGAGCCTCCCGCGCCTTACTTCTTTTCCTTGAACAGGTCGTCGATCTTCTGCTGCTCGGCGTCGGCGTTGGCGTCGGCACCGGGCTGCAGCGGATCGGGCGGCGCGAGCGGGTCCGTGCCCTGGGCCGGCGGCGCGAGCGGATCGTTGCCGTCGGGACCGGGGCCGAACTCCGGCGGCGCCTCGATCTTCACCTTGTCGAGGTCCACGGCCACTTCCTTGTCGAGGAAGGCGGTGACCGACTGCGGGATGAAGATCACCACCGCCACCAGCATCAGCTGCATGATCACCCAGGGGATCGAGCCGAGGTAGATGTCGTTCGACTGCACCGGCTTTTCCAGCCGCTTTTCCTTGTACAGCGTGTCGGCGATGCCGCGCAGGTAGAACAGCGCGAAGCCGAAGGGCGGATGCATGAAGCTGGTCTGCAGGTTCACGCACAGCATCACGCCGAACCACACGAGGTCGATGCCCATCTTGGCCGCCACCGGCGCCAGCATCGGCACCACGATGAAGGCGATCTCGAAGAAGTCGAGGAAGAAGGCCAGGAAGAAGACGAACAGGTTGACGACGATCAGGAAGCCCACCTGGCCGCCGGGCAGGCTGGTGAGCATGTGCTCGACCCACACCGCGCCGTCCACGCCCTGGAACACCTGGCTGAACACGCGCGAGCCGATCAGGATGAACACCACCATCGCGGTCAGCCGCATGGTGCCGTGCATCGCTTCCCACAACAGCGACAGGCTCAGGCGCCTGTGGATCGCGGCCAGCACCAGCGCGCCGACGACGCCCATCGCGCCGGCTTCCGTCGGCGTGGCGACCGCGTGGTCCTGGAAGGGCAGGCCGCCCATCGAGCCCAGCACGATGAAGATCAGCGCCGCCGACGGGATGATGCCCTTCAGGCACTTGGCCCACAGCGCCCAGCCGTTCAGCGTGCGCGCTTCTTTCGGCACGCCCGGCACGTGGTCCGGCCGGACCAGGCCCACCATGAAGGTGAAGATGGCGAAGAACAGGATCTGCAGGATCGACGGGCCCCAGGCGCCCTTGTACATGTCGCCCACCGGCTTGCCGAGCTGGTCGGCCAGCACCACCAGCACCAGCGACGGCGGCACCAGCTGCGTGATCGTTCCCGACGCGGCGAGCACGCCGGTCGCGTAGCGCATGTTGTAGCCGTAGCGCACCATCACCGGCAGCGAGATCAGCGCCATGGCGATCACCTGGCCTGCCACCGTGCCCGTGATCGCGCCGAGGATGAAGCCCACCAGGATCACCGAGTAGCCGAGGCCGCCGCGCACCGGGCCGAACAGCTGGCCCATGGAGTCGAGCATGTCCTCCGCCAGGCCGCACTTCTCGAGGATGGCGCCCATCAGCGTGAAGAAAGGGATGGCCAGCAGCAGCTCGTTGCTCAGGATCGAGAAGATCGAGATCGGCAGGTTGCCCATGAAGGCCGCCGGGAACCATCCCATGTGGATGGCGTAGAAGCCGCAGCCCAGCCCGAGCGCCGCCAGCGAGAAGGCGACCGGGAAGCCGATCAGCATCACGAACACCAGGCCGGCGAACATGACCGGCGCGAAATCTTGCATCTGCATGGTGGGGTTCCGTCAGGTGGCCGTGCTCACTGCACCGGCTTCTCGTAATGGGTGTCCATGGCGTACTTGCCCTGCAGGTACGCGATGCGCTTGATCACTTCGGCGATGCCCTGCAGGAACAGCAGCGTGAAGCCCACGGGCATGGTGAGCACCACCGGCCAGCGGATCAGGCCGCCCGCGTTGTTCGACATCTCGCCGCTCTTGAAGAAGCCCCAGAAGTAGGGGGCGGACATCCACGCGAGCAGGCCGATCACCGGCAGCAGGAAGAACAGCAGGCCGAACAGGTCGACGTACACGGGGCCGTTGCGCTTGAGCTTGCCGTAGACCAGGTCGACCCGCACGTGCTCGTTCTTCGCGAGCACGTAGGGCGCGCCGAGCATCACCACCACGGCGAAGAGGTACCACTGCACCTCGAGCCAGGCGTTCGAGCTGGTGTCGAGCCCGTAGCGGATGAAGGCGTTGCCCGCGCAGATCATCGTGGAGATGAACACGGCCCAGGCCGCGACCTTGCCGAGGCGTTCGTTGAGCCAATCCACGAGGCGGACGAATTTCAGGAGCGCTGACACATGGATCTCCTCGCCATGACGGCCGTCATGCGAAACAAGGGTGACGGGAGGTGATTCGGGTAAACCGTAAATACTAGCCGCGGGCCGGGGGACCATCTGAAGGCGTGCTGACGCAGCCAGCGAGGGTTTTCCCGATGCCCGGCAGTGAGGCGCGAATAATAGGGCATGAACGAATTCGCTTCGCCGGGCGGCCCGGCGGTGGCCCTGGAGGCCGGGGCGCGACGGGGCAGCCGCGCGGCCCTGTCCATCGCCTTGCTGGACGCGCGCAACCACACGCTGCGCCTGCTCGATGCCTTCGAGCAGGTGCTCGGCCCGGACCTCTACCTGGAGGCGCGCGCCGAGGCCGTGCCGCCGCTCTGGACGGCGGGCCACATCGCCTGGCTCACCGAGTACTGGATCGCGCGCAACCCGCAGCGCGCGCTGGGCCTGCGGTCCGCGCCCGACGGCGTGCGCCTCGCTTCGATCGACCCGGATGCCGATGCCTGGTTCGACCCGCGGCTCGTGCCGCGCGAGGATCGCTGGTCGCTCGCCTTGCCCGAACTCGGCGTGATCAAGGGCTACCTGCTGGAAACGCTGGAGACGACCCTCGAACTGCTGGAGCATGCGGCGGAGGACGACGATGCCCTGTTCTTCTTCCGCATGGCGCTGTTCCACGAGGACTGGCGCTGCGAGGAGCTGCTGCAGCTGGCGCAGTCGGCCGGCGTGCCGATGCCGGTGCAGCTGCCGCCGGGTGCGGCGAGCCGGCCCGAACTGCTGCTGCCGGCCACGCGCGTGACGCTCGGCTGGTCCGATGCGAGCTTCGCGCTGGACGTCGAGCGCGGGCACGAGCCGGTGGCGGTGCCGGAGTTCGAGATCGACGCGCAGCCGGTGTCGTGGGCGCAGTACGTCGAGTTCATCGACGACGGCGGCTACGACCGCGAGGAGCTGTGGCACGCCGAAGGCTGGCAGTGGCTGCAGCGCGAGGCGGCGGCGGAAGGCCGGCGCGGTCCGCGCTTCGTGGAGCAGATCGGCGTGGCGAGCGGCGCGGTCCTGCAGGCCTTCTTCGGCAAGCCCACGCGCATGGGCGGCAGCCAGCCGGTGATGCACTCGAGCTGGTGGGAAGCCGATGCCTTCGCGCGCTGGGCCGGGCGGCGGCTGCCCACCGAAGCCGAGTGGGAGATCGCGGCGCTGATGGGCGCGCGCCGCGGCTTCCGCTGGGGCGAGGTGCGTGAATGGACCGCGGGCACGCTGCGGCCATTTGCCGGCTACCGTGCGGAGGCCTGGTCGGCGCTGGCCGAACTGGATCCGCAGGCGCTGTTCGGCCAGGCCCGCGTGCTGCGGGGTGCGTCGTTCGCGACGCGCGCGCGCATGAAGGACCCGCGGGCGCGGTCCTGGGCCCTGCCCGGCGGCGACGATGCCTTCGTCGGCTTTCGCACCTGCGCGATCTAGAGCAGGACGAACGCCGCAACCGCCACGAGGGTCGGCGCGAGCGCACCGAGCAGCAGGCCGCCCGCGCCGATCGACGCGTCGGCGAAGGCCGATTTGAGCAGCGTCACGCCCGCCGGATTGGGCGCGTTGGCGATCACGGTCAGGCCGCCGCCGGCCACCGCGCCGGCGACCAGGCTGACCTTCGCGGCGTCCGGGATGCCTTCGATCAGCGAACCGAGGTAGGTGAGGGCGGCGTTGTCGGTGATCGCGGTCAGCAGCGTCGCCGCGGTGAACAGCGCCCCCGGCGACAGCGATGCGACGATGGGCTGGAGCCACCACTGCTGCATCCCGCCCAGCACCACGAGTCCGGCCAGGAAGAAAGCCACCAGCAGCGCCTCGCGGATCATCAGCGGGCCCTGGTGCCGCTCGTAGGCCTGCGTGAATCCGAGGAACAGCAGGAACAGGCCGAGGAAAGCCGCCGGATGGTGGGCCAGCAGCACCACGCCGGCGAGGAATGCGAAATGCACGGCGACTACCGCGACGGGCATGCGCTTGTGCATGCCGCGGCCGTGGGCCGGGGGAGGGTGGTGCAGGTAACGCCGCAGCAGCAGCGTCACGGCGGTCGCGTTCACGAGCACCGCGATCGCCGCCTTCCAGCCGAAGGTGCGCAGCATGAAGGCGGAATCCCACTGCCAGGTGCCCGCCACCATCAGCACCGGCGGCGCGGCGAAGGAGGTCAGCGTGCCGCCGATGGAGACGTTGACGAACAGCACGCCCAGCGCGGCGTACTTCGCCCACTCCGGCATGGCCGGCCGGAACACGGTTCCCGAGAGCAGCAGCGCCGCCACGGTCATCGCGGCCGGCTCGGTGATCAGCGAGCCGGACAGCGGCAGCACGGCGAGCCCGAGCCACGCCGTCGCCATGCCGCGCGGCACCGGCAGCAGGCGCGCGAGCGCCTGCACGGCGGCCGTGACGCCGGACATGACCGGCCGCGACGCCGCGATCACCATCACGACGAACACGAACAGGGGCTCGGTGTACCGGCGCGACTCGACGTAGGCTAGCGCCGTGCCGCCGCCGGCCAGCACCGCCATGCCGAGGACGAGCACGACGGACCAGAAGCCGAACACCACTTCGACTTCGCCGAGCAGGTGGAACAGGCCGGCGTGCCGGGGGAAGCGGTGCGACAGCCGCTCGAACTGCCTGGCGGCGAAGGTGTGCAGCAGCGCCAGCGCGAACAGGAGGGCGGCGAGGAGCTGGAGGGAAGAGGGCGCGGTGGCTGTCATGGGCGTGGCAGGTCCGCGAGGCGGCCCGACCATTCGCACGACCTGCCCGCGCACCGTGCGGCGGACACCCGGGGGGCAGTCTAAAGGAGTTCGTGGCGGGTCATGGTGGGCAAGCCGAGCTTGCCCACCATGCCGCTCACGCCCGCTGCACGCTCTTCTTGGGCGGCAACTCCCACCACGGCAACTGCTCCGTGAGGCTCAACACCTCCCCACTGCGCCACGGCTGGTATCCCGGCAGCGCGGCGAGCTGCCCCTGCCAGTCCGCGTCCTGCAGCACCTGCCGCAAGGTGGCGATCGGCGGCAGCTCCAGCGCGTCCTTCAGGCACACGAGGAAGTAGTGCTCCTGCAGCAGCGGGACGAAATCCAGGCCGCGGGCGCGCGCGGCCGCTTCGATGCCGAGTCCGCAGTCCGCA
The DNA here is from genome assembly GCF_036383835.1 of Ramlibacter sp. GTDB lineage: Bacteria > Pseudomonadota > Gammaproteobacteria > Burkholderiales > Burkholderiaceae_C > Ramlibacter. The sequence continues at coordinate 15,802 of NZ_DASVNN010000010.1, read as the reverse complement.
TCGCCCGCCGCGATCGCCTGCGCCACCGCGGCGTGCGAGGACTCGACGCTGTCGTAACCGTTCAGGTGTTGCGGCCCGAGCCCGTCGCGTGCGAGCAGTTCGTCGCACAGCAAGCGCGTGCCGCTGCCCAGCGCCCGATTGACGAAGCGCGCCCCCCGCAGCGCCGCGTCGCGCAGAGACTGCAGTCCCATCGGGTTGCCGGCGGCGACGAGCAGCCCCTGGCTGCGTTCGGCGAAGCCGATCAGCTTGTGCTGCCCGGGCTGCAGCAGCGGCTGGTAGGCGCGCTGCGTGTGCGAGCCCAGGCCCGGCTGCAGCGAGCTGTGGAAGCCCGCGAGCAGGCAGCGGCCTTCGTTGAGCGCCGCGATCGCATCGACGCTGCCGCAAAAGCGCACGTCGAGGTGCAGCCGCGCCTGTTCCACCGTGCGCGCGCGCAGCAGCGACAGGCCGTCGTCGTGGCTCGCGAAGAGCGTGAGCACCTGCGCCTGGTCGTCGAAGGCCACGGCGAAAGCGCGTTCGAGGTCCGCGTGCAGCGCCTCGATCTGCGGCGCGAGCCGCGCCTGCGCCTGGCGCTCGGCCCACAGCAGTTTCTCGCCGAAGGGCGAGAGGCGCGCGCGCTGGCCCTTTTCCCACTGGATCAGGGGATGGCCGAGGTCCGCCTCCCAGCGTTTCAGCTCGCCCCAGACGTGCCGGTAGGACAGGCCCAGCGCCTTGGCCGCGCCGGAGATCGAGCCCTGTTCCTGCACCGCATGCAGCAGGTCCATCAGCGCATTGCGGATCCAGCCCCCCGACTTCCGGGCGGCGAAGGCATACGAAAGCTCCACCTTGCGCATGCCCGCATTGTCGGCGAGTTCGGGGCCTATGCAGCAGCCTTCATAGCTCGCAAGCACCGAGGGCGGCCGCTCGTGTGAATGCTTAGCATCGCAGGCGATGAACACCTTCTCGGAAAGCGTGCAGCGCGCCTTCGCCCTGATCGGCGGGGCCGATCCGCTGCTGCTGTCCATCGTCGGGCGTTCGCTGGCCGTCAGCGGAACCGCCTGCGTCGCCGCCTGCGGCGCGGGCATCGTGCTGGGCGCCTGGCTGGGCGTGGCGCGCTTCCGCTGGCGCGGGGCGCTGATCACGGTACTGAACACCTCGCTCGCCATTCCTTCGGTGGTGGTGGGCCTGGTGGTGTACCTGCTGCTTTCGCGCTCCGGGCCGCTCGGATTCCTCGGCTGGCTGTTCTCCTTCCAGGCCATGGTCGTCGCGCAGGTGCTGCTGGTGCTGCCGGTGTGCACCGCGCTGACGCGCCAGGTGGTGGAAGACGCCGAGCGCGCCAACGGCGAGCAGCTGCAGTCGCTCGGCGCGAACGGCATGCTGCGCAGCCTGCTGCTCGCCTTCGACGAGCGCTACGCGCTGCTCACGGTGCTGCTCGCCTGCTTCGGCCGCGCGATCTCGGAAGTGGGTGCCGTGATGATCGTGGGCGGCAACATCGACGGCTTCACCCGCGTGATGACCACCGCCATCGCGCTGGAGACCAGCAAGGGCGACCTGCCGCTGGCGCTGGCACTGGGCATCGTGCTGCTCGGGGTGGTGCTGGCGCTCAATGCGCTGATCGCAGGGGTGGCGCGCTGGCGCGGCGCGCGCACCGAGGGCCTGGGTTCCTGGCAAGGGGCTGCGGCATGAGTGGCTGGGTTCAATTGAAGGGTGTCGACCTGCACTACGGGCCGGTGCCGGCGCTGCGCGGCATCGATCTGCGCATCGCCGGGGGCGAGCGCGTCGCGCTGATCGGCGCCAACGGCTGCGGCAAGAGCACGCTGCTGCGGGTGCTGCACGGCCTGTTGCGGCCGAATGCCGGCACGGTGCTGCGCGACCGCGCGATGCGGCAGGCGATGGTCTTCCAGCGGCCCTTCGCCCTGCGCGCCACGGCGCTGACCAACGTGGCCCTGGGGCTTTGGCTGCGCGGCAAGCGCTGGCGCGACGCGAAGGAAGAGGCGCTGCTGGCGCTGGGACGCGTCGGCCTCGGCGGCCAGTCGCTGCGCAATGCGCGCACGCTGTCCGGCGGCCAGTTGCAGCGGCTGGCGATGGCGCGCGCCTGGGCGCTCCAGCCGCATGTGCTGCTGCTCGACGAACCCACCGCCAGCCTGGATCCGCATGCCAAGCGCGAGGTCGAGACGCTGATGGCCGACTTCGCGGCGAGCGGCATGACGCTCGTGTTCGCCAGCCACAACCTCGGGCAAGTGAAGCGCCTGGCCACCCGCGTCGTCTACATGGAGCAGGGCCGCGTGCTGGCGGACCTGCCGGTGCAGCAGTTTTTCGGCGGCCCGCTGGGGGAGACCTCGCGCGAGGCCGAGTTGTTCGTCAAGGGAGAGTTGGGATGAAGTCCACGCGCCGCGCACTCGTCGCCGCCGCATTTGCATTCGCCGCGGCGGGTTCCGCCTGGGCCCAGGCCAGCATCACGATGGCGTCGACCACGTCGACGGAGCAGTCGGGCCTGTTCGGCCACCTGCTGCCCGAGTTCGCGAAGGCCACCGGCATCACCGTGAAGGTGGTGGCGGTGGGCACCGGCCAGGCGATCGACATGGCCCGCCGCGGCGACGCCGACGTGCTGTTCGTGCACGACCGTGCCGCGGAGGAGAAGTTCGTCGCGGAAGGCTTCGCGCCGCGCCGCTACCCCGTGATGTACAACGACTTCGTGCTGGTCGGCCCGGTCGCGGACCCGGCGAAGGTGAAGGGCAGCGACATCGTCGGAGCGCTGAAGAAGGTCTCGGCGGCGAACGCACCCTTCATCTCGCGCGGCGACAAGAGCGGCACGCACGCGGCGGAACTGCGCTACTGGACGCAGGCGGGCCTGGCGAACGCCAAGGGCGGCGGCTACAAGGAGTGCGGCTGCGGCATGGGACCGGCGCTCAACATCGGCGCGTCCAGCGGCGCTTACGTGCTCGCCGACCGCGGCACCTGGCTCAGCTTCAGGAACCGGGGTGACCTGCAGGTGCTGGTCGAAGGCGATCGCCGCCTGTTCAACCAGTACGGCGTGATGATCGTGAGCCCGCGGAAGCATCCGCACGTGAAGGCGGCCGAGGCGCAGAAGTTCGTCGACTGGGTGACTTCGCCGGCCGGCCAGCAGGCGATCGCCGCGTACAGGATCGAGGGCCAGCAGCTCTTCTTCCCCAACGCCGGCACGCCGAACTGAAGCCGCTGCGCCGCGCGTCGGCCCGGCAGTGGCGCAAGCCGCCGAAGCGCTGCACACTCCGGCCGCAAGACCGCGGCCATGACCCTCACCTCCCGCTTCCCCTGCGACGATGCGCCGCGCAACGGTGTACAGGCGACCGACTGCGGCCCGGCGCAGAAGCGCTGGGTGCTGGCGGCGGCCATCCTCGGCTCCAGCCTGGCCTTCGTCGACGGCACCGTGGTGAACGTCGCGCTGCCGGCGATCCAGCGCGGCCTGCAGGCCACCGTGTACCAGGCGCAGTGGGTGATCGAGTCGTACGCGCTGCTGCTCGCGGCGCTGCTGCTGGTGGGCGGCGCGCTCGGCGACCGCTATGGGCGTCGCCGCATCTTCCTCGTCGGCGTGGTGGTCTTCGCCGTGGCCTCCGTCGCCTGCGCGCTGTCGCGCACCGTGCAGCAACTGGTGGCGGCGCGCGCGGTGCAAGGCGTCGGCGCGGCGCTGCTGGTGCCGGGCAGCCTCGCCCTGATCAGCGCCACTTTTCCCGAGAAGGAACGCGGCCGCGCCTTCGGCACCTGGGCGGCATTCAGCGGCATCACGTCCGCGGTGGGTCCGCTGCTGGGGGGCTACCTGGTCGACAAGTTCTCCTGGTCCTGGGCTTTCGCCGTGAACGTGCCGCTCGCCGCCATCGTGATGGCGATCGCCTGGAAGCACGTCCCCGAAAGCCGGCGCGAAGGCACGGCGCCCGCGCTCGACGTGCCCGGCGCGGTGCTTGCCACGGTGGGGCTCGCGGGCCTGGTGTTCTTCTTCATCGAGGCGCCGGCGCAGGGCTGGGGCGCGCCGGCCGTGCTCGCCGCGCTCGCCACCGGCGTGGCGTCGCTGGGGGGCTTCCTCTTCGTCGAGCGCAAGCGGGCCTCGCCGATGCTGCCGCTGGCGCTGCTGCGCCGCCGCAGCTTCGCGGGCGCCAACCTGCTGACGCTGTTGCTGTATGCCGCGCTCGGCGGCGGCCTGTTCTTCCTGCCGCTCAACCTCGTGCAGGTGCAGGGCCTGTCGGCGACGGCCGCCGGTGCGGCGCTGCTGCCTTTCGTGCTGGTGATGTTCGTGCTCTCGCGCTGGGCGGGCGGACTGGTGGACCGGCGCGGCGCCCGCCTGCCGCTGGTCGCCGGCCCGCTGATCGCGGGGGCCGGCTTCGCGCTGCTGGCGTTGCCCGGCACGGGCGCGAGCTACTGGAGCGGCTTCCTCCCCGGCATCGCGGTGCTGGGCCTGGGCATGGCGATCGCGGTGGCGCCGCTGACCACCACCGTGATGAACTCGGTGCAGCCGCAGGACGCGGGCATCGCCTCGGGCGTGAACAACGCCTTCTCGCGCGTCGCCGGCGTGCTGGGCATCGCGGTGTTCGGCGCGCTGATGGCGGCGGCCTTCGAGCCGCGCCTGCGCGCCGGGCTCGCGGGCCTGCCCGCCGACGCGGTCGCCGCGATCTGGAATCAACGCGACAGGCTCGCCGCCATCGAGGTGCCGCCCGCGATGGGCGCGCAGGCCGCCGAGGTGGTGCGCGACGCGGTGCAGCAGGCCTTCGTGCGCGGCTACCGCTGGATCATGGTGGCGAGCGCGGTCCTGGCGCTGGCGAGCGCCGCGGTCGGCGCAGCCACCGCTCCAGGACGTCGAACACCCACTGCGTGACGAGCGCCAGCAGCGCCGCCGGCACGGCGCCGGCCAGCATGTAGGCGGTGTCGTTGACCGCGAGGCCCGCCACGATGCGCTCGCCGAGTCCGCCGGCGCCGATGAAGGTGGCGACGGTGGCCACGCCCACGTTCAGCACCGCGGCGGTCTTGATGCCGGCGAAGATCGTCGGGCCCGCCAGCGGCAGTTCGATCGTTCGCAGCACCTGGCCGTCGCGCAGGCCGAGGGCGAGTCCCGCCTGCCGCATGCCTTCGGGCAGCGAGACGAGCCCGGCATGCGTGTTGCGCACGATGGGCAGCAGCGCATAGAGCGACAGCGCCAGCAGCGCCGGCACGAAGCCGATGGTGCCGACGATGGCGATCAGGAAGGCCAGCAGCGCCAGCGAAGGGATGGTCTGCGCCATGCCGACGAGCGCCATCAGAACCGCGCCGAGCCGCGGCCGGCGCTGCGCCAGCACGCCCAGCGGGATGCCGATCGCCGCGGCGATCGCCAGCGAGGTGAACACCAGCGCGAGGTGCTCGCGCAGCAGCCGCGGCAGGTCCGGCGCTAGCAGGCGCTGCATGAAGCTCGATCGCCCCGCGGACGAAGCCGCGGGTGTGGGCGCCGCGGCCGTCCGGCTGCGCGCCAGGAACTCGCCGGCCACGTCGTCGAACTTGCGGCCGTCGATCTCCACGGCGGCGTTCATCGCCTGCATGGCGGTATCGTCGATGCGGCCGGCCAGCGCCGCGGCCAGCGGCGCTTCGTCGACGCCACTGCGCATCAGCAGCACGGCGTCGTAGCGCGGGAAGAAGGCGCGGTCGTCGCGCAGCACGCGCAGCTTCAGGCGCGGGATCTGGGCATCGGTCGTGTAGGCGTCGACGATGTCGACCTGGCCGCGCGCGAGGGCCTGGTAGGCCAGGCCATGGTCGAGGCCGCTGCCTGGCTGGAAGGGCAGCGCATAGGCGCGCTGCAGTGCCGGCCAGCCGTCGGCGCGCACCAGGAATTCGTGCGACAGCCCGAAGCGCAGCGGCGCCTTGCTGCGCGCGAGGTCCGAGAGCGAGGCGATGCCCAGCCGCGCCGCGTCGTCCTCGCGCATCGCCAGCGCGTAGCTGTTGTTGAAGCCGAGCGGCACCGCGGCCTTGAGCCCGCGCGGCGCCAGCCAGGCGTTGAGCTCCGGCAGCGAAGGCGAACCTTCCTTCTTCAGCAGCTCGCGCACGATGGTGCCGGTGTACTCGGGATAGAGGTCGATGCCGCCGGTGGCGAGCGCCTGCTTCATCACGGCGGTGTTGCCCAGTCCCTGGCGGTGCACCGCGGCCACGCCGGCGTCGGCCAGCGCGTGGCGCGCGAGTTCGCCGAGGATGTAGCTTTCCGTGAAACGCTTGGAGCCGACCACCAGTTCCTTCGCGCCGGCGCTGGAGAGCGCCAGCGCGCAGGCGAGGGGCAGCAGGATGCGCAGCAGGCGAGGGCTCATCGGCGCAGTATCGGCGAAGCCGCGCCGGCCGCGCGCCCGCGCGGCCTCTGCCAGGACGAAAGGGCTCAGCGCGCCTGGCTGACCATGTAGTCGACGGCCGCGCGCACGTCCGGATCGGGCAGCGCGGTGTTGCCGCCCTTGGGCGGCATGGTGCCCTTCTTGCCGGTGAAGCCGTTGAGGGCGTGCTGGTACAGCGTGTCGTTGCCCTGCGCGACGCGCGGGCCCCAGTCCGCCTTGTCGCCCAGCTTGGGCGCACCGGCCACGCCGGCGCCGTGGCAGGCGACGCAGGTGGTCGAATAGACGCCCTGGCCGGCCTGCGCGGAATTGCCCGCGGCCCCGCCGGCGGCCATCGCGGTGCCGGAAGGGCTCGGCGTGGGGGCCGCGCCCGCGCTGCCGGTGGACGGCGTCGTCGGGCCGGGGCTGCCGGGGCTGGCCGCGCCGGTGGAGGGCGAGGTCGTGCTGCTGGTGGTGGTGCTGGTGGAAGAGGACGACCGGCTTTCGTCGCTCTTGCCGCAGGCGACGAGGGCGGCGGCCAGCACCAGCGCGAGCGGAAGGGTGGGCTTGTTCATGGAGTGTGTGTCCGCACGGAGGGGGACCTCATCATCCGCAGGCGCTGCCGCGGTGGCCGTAGGACGAGGGGGGCGCGGCTGTCGGACGGCCTTGAAGAGTGCGCATCGCCAGCCCGCCGCAAGACAGGGCCGCGCCGCCTGAGTTAGCCTTGCTGTCCGACAACGGAGACCGCCATGAGCCGCCTGTTCGAGCCCTGGTCCCTCGGCGAGCTGAAGCTCGCCAACCGCATCGTCATCGCCCCCATGTGCCAGTACTCGGCGCACGAGGGATCGCCGGGCGACTGGCACATGATGCATCTCGGCCAGCTCGCCATTTCCGGCGCGGGCCTGCTGATCGTCGAGGCGACGGCCGTGTCGGCCGAAGGACGCATCTCGCCCGCCGACCTCGGCCTGTACTCGCAGGCGAACGAGGACGCGCTGCGCCGCGTGCTCGACGCGGTGCGCGGCTATTCGCCCATCGCCTTCGCCGTCCAGCTCTCGCACGCCGGCCGCAAGGCGTCCAGCCACGCGCCCTGGGAGGGCGGGGCGCAGATCCATCCGAACGAGCCCGGCGGCTGGAAGACCCTGGCGCCGAGCAACGTGCCGCATTCCGACGGCGAGGAGCCGCCGCTGGCGCTGGACCGTGCGGGCCTGCGCAAGGTGCGCGAAGACTTCGTGGCGGCGGCGAAGCGGGCGGCCCGCCTCGGCTTCGACGGCATCGAGCTCCACGGCGCGCACGGCTACCTGCTGCACCAGTTCCTGTCGCCGCTCGCCAACTTCCGCGACGACGAATACGGCGGCAGCCTGGAGAACCGCATGCGCTTTCCGCTGGAAGTGTTCGATGCGGTGCGCGAGGCGTTCCCGGCGGAGCGTCCGGTCTGGATGCGGATCTCGGCGACCGACTGGGTCCCGGACGGCTGGGACATCGAAGGCACCGTCGCCTTGTCGCAGGCCCTGAAGGCGCGCGGCTGCGCGGGCATCCACGTCACCACCGGCGGCGTGTCGCCGCAGCAGGCGATCAAGCTCGGGCCCGGCTACCAGGTGCCGTATGCGCAGCGCGTGAAGGCGGAAGTCGGCCTGCCCACCCTCGCGGTGGGGCTGATCACCGAGCCGGAACAGGCCGAGGCCATCGTCGCGGCCGGCGAGGCGGATGCCGTGTCGCTCGCGCGGGCGATGCTGTACGACCCGCGCTGGCCCTGGCATGCGGCGGCGAAGCTGGGCGCCCAGGTGCACGCACCGAAGCAGTACTGGCGCTCGCAGCCGCGGCAGTTCAAGGACCTGTTCGAAGGGTCACGGCACGGGCAGCGATAGGGAGTGGTGGGCAAGCAGGAGCTTGCCCACCCTACGCCACCAGCGCGGCCGACTTGATCTGCGCCCAGACGGGGCTGCCGGGTTGCAGGCCCAGCGTGTCGACCGCCCGCGCGGTGATGCGGGCCAGCAGCAGCGAATCGCCGCAGGCCAGTTGCACGAGGGACTGCGAGGGATGCGCGCCGGGGGCGATCGTGCGCACGATGCAGGGGAGCACGTTCTGGATGCTGCTGCGCTCCGGCGGCACCAGGGCGAGGCTCACGTCGCGCGCCAGCACGCGCACCCGCACGGCGTCGCCGGGTGCCAGCCCGGGATCGGCGATCCACAGCGTGCCGCCGTCGAAGCGCACCTGCGCGAGCTTCCAGCGTGCGTCCTTCTGCGCCACCGAGGCCTGCAGCAGTGCGCCCGCTTCCTCGCCGGGCAGCGCGGGCAGGTCGACGCGCGCCAGCGTTTCGGCCAGCGGGCCCGAAGCGCGCACCCGGCCTTCGTCCAGCAGCACGAGGTGGTCGGCGAGCCGCGCGACTTCGTCGGCGGAGTGGGTGACGTACAGCATCGGGATGCGCAGTTCGTCGCGCAGGCGCTCGAGCCAGGGCAGGATCTCCTGCCGGCGCGCGACGTCGACGGCCGCGAGCGGTTCGTCCAGCAACAGGATGCGCGGCTGCGTCGCGAGCGCCCGCGCGATCGCCACCCGCTGGCGCTCGCCGCCGGACAGCTGGTGCGGCCGCCGATCCAGCAGGTGGCCGATGCCCAGCAGCCGCAGCAAGCCTTCGACCTCGATGCCCTGGCCCGCATCGCGCACCCGCCGCTGCCCGAAGGCGATGTTGCGCCGCACGTCGAGGTGGTCGAACAGGCTCGCCTCCTGGAACACGTAGCCGAGCGGCCGCCGCCACGCGGGCAGGAACACGCCCGCGGCGCTGTCCTGCCAGACCTGGCCGGTCACGGCGATGCGCGCATCGGGCGCACGTTCCAGTCCCGCCACGCAGCGCAGCAGCGTCGTCTTGCCGGAGCCGGAGGGGCCGAACACCGCGCTGATGCCGCGCGCGGGCAACTCCAGGTCGGTCTCCAGCAGGAAGCCGGGACGCGGCAGCCGCACGCGCAGGACGATGGCTTCCTCGCTCATCCGAGCACCCGCGTGCTGCGCCGGTTCAGGCGCGCCAGCGCCAGCAGCACCGCGAAGGAGAACACCAGCATGCCGGCCGAGAGCCAATGCGCATGCACGTAGTCGAGGGCCTCGACGTGCCCGTAGATCTGGGTGGAGACCACGCGCGTGCGCTCGGGGATGTTGCCGCCGATCATCAGCACCACGCCGAACTCGCCGACGGTGTGGGCGAAGCTGAGGACGGCCGCCTGCACGATGCCGCCGCGCGCGAGCGGCAGCACCACGTGGAAGAAGCTGTCCAGCGGGCTGGCGCGCAGCGTCGCCGCCGCTTCCAGCGGCCGCCGTCCCACTGCCTCGAAGGCGTTCTGCAGCGGCTGCACGGCGAAGGGCAGCGAGTAGAGGATCGATCCGAGCAGCAGGCCGCCGAAGGTGAAGGGCAGCAGCCCGACGCCCAGCGCCTGCGTGAGCTGGCCGCCCCAGCCGCGCGGCCCGAAGGCGACCAGCAGGTAGAAACCGAGCACGGTGGGCGGCAGCACCAGGGGCAGGGCGACGAAGGCGGAGACCGGGCCGCGCCAGCGCGAGCGCGTCTGCGCCAGCCACCAGGCCAGCGGCGTCGACAGCAGCAGGAGCAGCAGCGTCGCCGCCGCCGCGAGCTTGAACGTGAGCCAGATTGCCTGCAGGTCGCTGGCGCTGAATGGCATCGGCGTCAGACTGCGTAGCCGGCGCGGCGCAGGATGGCCCGGGCCGCGTTGCCACGCATGTACTGCAGGAAGGCCTGGGCGGCCGCGTTGCCGGCGCCGGGTTTCAGCAGCAGGGCGTCCTGCCGGATCGGCGGATAGAGATTGCCGGGGACCACCCAGCCGGAGCCGCGCACGATGCGGCCGTCTTCCGCCACCTGCGAAAGCGCGACGAAGCCGAGCGAGGCGTTGCCGCTGGCGACGAACTGGTAGGCCTGGCCGACGCTCTCGCCCATCACGATGTGCGGCTGCCACGCCGCGTGCACGCCCATCTTCTTCAGCACGGCGATCGCGGCCGCTCCGTAGGGCGCCAGCCGCGGATCGGCCAGCGCGAGGCGGCCGCGCGGCGGCTGGCGCAGCACGTCTCCGCGGCGGTCGACCGTGCCTTCCTGCGGGCTCCACAACACGAGCCGGCCGATGGCGTACGTGAATCGGCTGCGGGGCACGCCGTGCCCTTCGGCCTCGAGCCTGCGCGGCGTGTCCTCGTCGGCCGCCAGCAGCACCTCGAAGGGCGCGCCGTGGACGATCTGCGCATGGAACTTGCCGGTGGAACCGAGCGCCACGACGGCGCGGTGGCCGGTGTCGCGCGCGAAGGCCGCGGCGATCTTCTGGATCGCAGGTCCGAGGTTGGCGGCGGCGGCGACCTGCACCTCGCCGGCCCGCGCGGCGCAGGCGGCGAGCAGCAGGAGGAGGGCGAGGAGGGCGCGCGGCATGGTCGGGCTGGGCAACAGTCGCCGAGTATAGGAAGGAACAGCCAACAGCCAACTACCAACAACCGGACGCAGAAGACGCAAAAGTTTCGCAGAGAACGCAGAAGGAACTTCCAATGAATTCTTTTGCGTCTTCTGCGGAACCTTTGCGTCTTCTGCGTCCGGATGTTCCGGCTGTTCAGCGCCCCGGCGGCTTCTGCGACAGCTTGCGGTACACGGTGGCGCGGCTGATGCCCAGCGACCGCGCCGCTTCCATCACGTTGCCGCGCGCGTCGCTCACCGCCTTGCGGATCAGGGCGATCTCCACGTCGCGCAGCGGCAGCCGCGAGCCGGCCATGCGTGCGTCGCCGGCCGGCTGCGCCAGCGCCGACAGGCGCAGGCCCGACCACAGGGGCAGCTCCACCGGCACCTGCTCGCCGCCGCGCGCCAGGTCGAACAGCGGCTCCCACGGTTGCGCGAACAGTTCGCTGCAATGGATCGGACCCTGCACCGCACCGGCAAGCCCGGCCACCATCTGCCGGGCCGCGCCGTTGCTGCCGGTCACCCAGCCGTCGCCGTCGAGGCAGAGCAGGCCGTCGTCGTCGTCGCCGAGCAACCGGCCGGGCCAGTTCAGGCGCAGCACGATGCGATGCGGACGCGACAGCGTCAGCGCATTTTCGATGCTGCGCGCGGACTGCGTCACCAGGTGCTTCAGCTCCGGCCTCTCGGCCGCGTCGATGCCGGTGAGGTCCAGCATGCCGACGCAATCGCCGTCGGGTCCGAACAGCGGCGCGCCGGCGCAGCTGTAGCAACTCGTGTTCTCGAAGAAATGTTCGCCCCGGTGCAGCCACACCGGCTGCAGCTCGGTGAGCGCGGCGCCGATCGCGGTGGTGCCCACGCTGCGCTCCGACAGGTCGACGCCGATGCGCGTGACGATGGTGGCGCGCGGATCGTTGCGGTCGATGGGACCGTGCGCATCCACCACCACGCCGTCCTGGTTGGTGAGGATGGCGAAGTAGCGGGTGCTGGCGATCGCGCGGCCGAGCTGTTCGAGCACCGGGCGCGCCGCGGCGACGAGCGTGTGGTTCTCATCCTGCACGCGCCTGAGCTGCTGCGCGGGGATGACGTCGAAGCCCACGGGGTCCTGCGGCCGCCGGCCGCTTTGCAGGCAGCGGCGCCACGAGCGTTCGATCCAGGCGCCCTCGTACCAGCCATGGATGAGCATGTCGGTCATCGAGCGGCCTTCGTCCATCACGGCGTGGCGCGCGCGCTCGATCTGCAACAGCCTGTCGCCCGCTCCTGGCACGTTCATGCAATGCGCTCCTCTCGTCTGACGCCCGCGGCGCCGGAATGCTGCTCGGCCGCTCATTGTTCCATTTTGAGAATTTCCCGCTACTCCCTGGGCAACCTAGGGTTTCGCCTAGGGAGGGTGCGGGGGCCGAATTCAACAATGACCGCCCGAGACCCTACCGGAGGCACGAGACATGCTGGTTCAACTCAAGGTCAACGGCAAGGCGTCGTCCGTCGACGTCGCGCCCAACACACTGCTGGTCACGGCGATCCGCGAAAACCTGCGCCTCACCGGTACGCACGTCGGCTGCGACACGGCCCAGTGCGGCGCCTGCACGGTGCTGGTCGACGGGCGCGCCATCAAGTCGTGCAACACGCTCGCGGTGCAGCACCCCGGCGCCGAGATCACCACCATCGAAGGGCTGGCGGCGGCGGACGGCACGATGCATCCGATGCAGGCGGCCTTCAAGGAGTGCCACGGCCTGCAATGCGGCTTCTGCACGCCCGGCATGGTCATGAGCTCGCTCGACCTGTGCCGGCGCCATCCCAACGCCGGCGAGCAGGAGATCCGCGAACAGCTGGAAGGCAACCTGTGCCGCTGCACGGGCTACCAGAACATCGTGAAGGCCGTGCAGCAGGGCATGGCTGCCATGGCCAAGGGCTGAGGAGAGCGTCATGGGTGCCAACGAGAATTTCGCCAAGCTGCCCCACATCGGCGAAGCGGTCCGCCGCAAGGAGGACTACCGCTTCCTCACCGGCAGCGGCCAGTACACCGACGACGTCAATCTGCCGAACCAGCGCTGCGCCGTGTTCGTGCGTTCGCCGCATGCGCATGCGGCCATCCGCGGCATCGACATCTCGCGAGCGGAGTCCATGCCCGGCGTGGTGAAGGTCTTCACCGGGCAGGACCTCGCCGGCAAGGTCAACGGCCTGCCCTGCGGCTGGCTGATCACCAGCACCGACGGCACGCCGATGAAGGAGCCGCCCCATCCGGTGCTGGCGCAGGGCAAGGTGCGCTACGTCGGCGACCACGTCGCGATGGTCGTGGCCGACACGGTGCAGAACGCGCGCAATGCCGCCGAAGCCGTGGAAGTCGACTACGACGTGCTGCCGGCGGTGGTGGACGTGCGCGATGCGGCGGCGGGCCAGGGCCCCGCGCTGCACGACCTCTCGCCCGACAACCGCTGCTACAAGTGGGCGATCGGCGACAAGGCGCAGGTGGACGCGGTGTTCGCCAAGGCCGCGCACGTCTCGAAGATCGACCTGAGGAACAACCGCCTGATCCCCAACGCGATCGAGCCGCGTTCGGCCATCGGTTCCTACAACCGCGCCAACGACGAATACACGCTCTACGTCGCCAACCAGAACCCGCACGTGGAGCGCCTGCTGATGACGGCCTTCGTGCTGGGCCTGCCCGAGCACAAGGTGCGCGTGATCGCGCCCGACGTCGGCGGCGGCTTCGGCTCCAAGATCTTCCTGTACGCGGAAGACGTGGCGTTGACCTGGGCGGCCAGGCAGCTCAATTGCGCCATCAAGTGGACGGCTGAGCGCAGCGAATCCTTCCTGTCCGACGCCCACGGCCGCGACCACGTGACGCATGCCGAGATGGCGATGGACAGCCAGGGCAAGTTCCTGGCGCTGCGCGTGCACACCGACGCCAACCTGGGCGCCTACCTCTCGACCTTTTCGACGGCGGTGCCGACCATCCTGTACGCCACGCTGCTGGCGGGCCAGTACACCACGCCGCAGATCTACGTGGAAGTGGACGCCTGGTTCACCAACACCGCGCCCGTGGACGCCTATCGCGGCGCCGGCCGGCCCGAGGCGACGTACCTGCTGGAGCGCCTGGTCACGCGCTGTGCCTGGGACATGGGCCTGCCGCAGGACGAGATCCGCGAACGCAACTTCATCGGCAGCTTCCCGTACCAGACGCCGGTGGCCTTGCAGTACGACACGGGCGACTACCACGGCGCGCTGTTCAAGGCGAACGCGCTGGCCGACGTGAAGGGCTTCGGGCAGCGCCGCAAGGCCAGCGAAGCGAAGGGGCTCAGGCGCGGCATCGGCTACAGCAGCTACATCGAGGCCTGCGGCATCGCGCCGTCGAACATCGCGGGTGCGCTCGGTGCGCGCGCCGGCCTGTTCGAGTGCGGCGAGATCCGCGTGCACCCGACCGGCAGCGTCACGGTGTTCACCGGCTCGCACAGCCACGGCCAGGGCCACGAGACGACCTTCGCGCAGGTGGTGGCCGCGCGCCTGGGCATCCCGGTGGAGAACGTCGACGTCGTGCACGGCGACACCGGCCGCGTGCCCTTCGGCATGGGCACCTACGGTTCGCGCTCGATCAGCGTCGGCGGCGCGGCGATCATGAAGGCCCTCGACAAGATCGAGACCAAGGCGAAGAAGATCGCGGCGCACCTGATGGAGTCCGGCGAGGGCGACGTCGAGTTCAGCAACGGCGAGTTCCGCGTCAAGGGCACCGACAAGAAGGTGACCTTCGGCCAGGTGGCGCTGACGGCCTACGTGCCGCACAACTACCCGCTGGACAAGCTGGAGCCGGGCCTCAACGAGACGGCCTTCTACGACCCGACCAACTTCACCTTCCCGGCCGGCACCTACATCTGCGAAGTGGAGGTCGATCCGGCCACGGGGCAGACGCGCATCGACCGCTTCACCGCGGTGGACGACTTCGGCACCATCATCAACCCGATGATCGTCGAGGGCCAGGTGCACGGCGGGCTGGTGCAGGGCATCGGCCAGGCGCTGCTGGAAAACTGCGTGTACGACCGCGAAAGCGGCCAGCTGCTCACGGGGTCCTTCATGGACTACGCGATGCCGCGCGCCGACGACCTGCCGAAGTTCACGCTGGACACGGTGTGCACCCCCTGCACCCACAACCCGCTGGGCACCAAGGGCTGCGGCGAGGCGGGCGCGATCGGATCGCCGCCGGCCGTGATCAACGCCGTGCTCGACGCGCTGCAGGACCTCGGCGTGCGCGACCTCGACATGCCCGCCTCGCCGGCGCGGGTGTGGGAGGCGATCCAGGCCGCCAGGCAGCCCTGAGGAAGGAGACAGAACCATGTACGCATTCGATTTCCAACGTCCTTCTTCGGTCGCCGACGCGACGCGCGCGGCCCAGGCCGGCGGCGCCAAGCTGCTCGCCGGCGGCCAGACCCTGCTGGCCTCGATGAAGCTGCGGCTCGCCAATCCCGAAGTGCTCGTCGACCTGGGCGGCATCCCCGAGCTGGCGGGCATCCGGCGCGAAGGCAACGCCCTCGTGATCGGCGCCATGACGCGGCATGCCGACGTCGCCGCCAGCAAGGAGGTGCAGTCGGCGATCCCGGCGCTGGCCGAACTGGCCGGCGGCATCGGCGACCGGCAGGTCCGCGCGATGGGCACCATCGGCGGCTCGGTGGCGAACAACGATCCGGCGGCCTGCTATCCGGCCGGTGTGCTGGCGCTGAACGCGACGGTCCAGACGACCACGCGCAAGATCGCGGCCGACGACTTCTTCCAGGGCCTGTTCGCCACGGCGCTGGAGGAGGGCGAGCTGATCACGGCGGTGAGCTTCCCGGTCGCCAGGCGCGCGGCCTACATCAAGTTCAAGCAGCCGGCTTCGCGCTTCGCGCTGATCGGCGTGTGCGTGGCGCAGACCGACAGCGGCGTGCGCGTGGCGGTCACGGGCGGCGGCAGCGGCGTGTTCCGCCATGCCGGCCTGGAGCAGGCGCTCGCGAAGAACTTCACGCCCGAAGCCGCGGCCGCGGTGAAGGTGGATGCGGGCGAGCTCTCGGGCGACCTGCATGCGAGCGCGGCGTATCGGGCGAACCTGGTCTCGGTGCTGACGCAGCGGGCCGTGGCGAAG
>NZ_DASVNN010000009.1:0-15108 GCF_036383835.1 Ramlibacter sp. | reverse complement strand
CGAATTCCAAGCGAATGGACACGGTATCTCTCTCCTGCCACGGCATGAGAACCCTCCGAAGTGTTATCCACACCCCGAAAGCGTTACCTATGTCCTCGCACGGGTGTTACCCATGTCCCCAGTCCAAACACCCACCCTACGTGACTCAGAACGCGCACGCCACGGCCGAGCAGCCCTCCGTCGACGGCCGGGTTCTCCCTAGAAAAAAGTGCCCCACGGCCCGCGTGTCTTGCTCCATAATTACCCGTAATTACAGGAAATTACGGCGAGCCCATCATGCGCCTGGTCCACAACTCCCTGCACGACGAGGTCGCTTCCCAGCTTCGGGAGCGCATCTTCGCCGGCGAGCTGTCGCCCGGTTCCTTCATGGACGAGGTGCGCCTCGCCGAGGAGCTGAAGATCTCCCGCACCCCGCTGCGCGAGGCGCTGAAGGTTCTCACCGCCGAGGGGCTGGTGCGGCACGAGCCGCGCCGCGGCTGCTTCGTCAACGAGGTGACCGAGAAGGACCTCGACGAGATCTTTCCCGTGATCGCGCTGCTGGAAGGCCGCTGCGCCTACGAGGCCGCGCTGCACGTCACCGATGCCGACGTCGTGGTGCTGGAAGACCTGCACCAGAAGCTGGTGCGCTACGCCAAGGCCAGGCGCACCAACGAGTACTACGAGACCAACTTCGCGATCCACGAGGCGATCATCGCGCTGGCCGGCAACCGCTGGCTCGCCGGCGTGATCAGCGACCTGCGCAAGATCGTCAAGCTCGCGCGCCTGCAGCAGCTGCACGCGCCGGGCCGCCTGGACCAGAGCCTGTCCGAACACCTGTCCGTCTTCGCCGCACTCAAGGCCCGCGATGCCGAGGGCGCCGATGCCGCCATGCGAACCCACCTGACACGCCAGCGCGACGCGCTGCGCGAGCTGGCCCGCGCCCAGCGGCCGAGGCTCGCATGAGGACTACAGATCATTCAACTTGCATGAAGGCGGTGACGAAGTGAGCCCCTCCGACTGGATTTCCCGCGGCGTCTCCATGTGGCGCCCCGGTTTCGAACCGAAGGCCACGGCCGGCACCTTGCGCGAGCCGAAGCCGATGGCGTCGACCGCCGCCGTGGCGCAGGCGCCGTCCGCCCGCACCACGCGCGAACGCCTCGTCGCCACGTGGCGCCGCGGCGAGGAAGCGCTGTCGCCGCGCGTGCTGCGCAAGACGCTTGCCGACCTGCAGTCCATCGTCGACACGCGCGTGAGCGAGGTCGAGGGCGGCCGCCGCGCCAAGGCCTTCGCCAAGTGGTACGCGACGGCCTCGGCCGACGAACGCCGCGACGCCTGGTCGCTCATGAGCGAGCAGTTCGGTCCCGACCCGAAGAAGATCGCCTCCGCGCGCGAGCACTACGAGGCTTCGCACGGCACGCCGGAAGAGGGCGCCGCCGAGATCCGCCTGCGCAAGGCGATGGTGTCGCCGCGCACGCGCCTGATGCAGCGCTTCGCCGCCTTCCCCGAAGGCATGCGCTTCCTGGTGGACCTGCGCGCCGAGATCCTGCCGCACCTCAAGGGCGACAAGCGCCTGATCCCGCTCGACGCCGAACTGGAGACGCTGTTCTCCACCTGGTTCGACGTCGCCTTCCTGGAGCTGCGCCGGCTGTCGTGGGACTCGCCCGCTTCGCTGATCGAGAAGCTGATCAAGTACGAAGCGGTGCACGACATCCGCAGCTGGGCCGACCTGAAGAACCGCCTGGACAGCGACCGCCGCTGCTACGGCTTCTTCCACCCGAAGCTCGATGGCGATCCGCTGATCTTCGTGGAAGTGGCGCTCACCGACGCCATCTCCGACAGCATCACGCCGCTGCTGGACGAGACCGCCGCCGCGGCCGACCTCACGAAGGCCACCACCGCGATCTTCTATTCCATCAGCAACTGCCAGACCGGCCTGCGCGGCGTGAGCTTCGGCGACTCGCTGATCAAGCGGGTGGTGGAAACGCTGAAGGAAGAATTCCCCAAGCTCAAGACCTTCGCGACGCTGTCGCCGATCCCCGGCTTCCGCTCGTGGCTCGTGAAGAACGCGCCGGCCGACAAGCTCGCCGCCTGGGAAAAGCCGCTGGAGCTCGCCGCCAGGGCGCCCGAGCGCCAGGAACTGCTCGCCTTTGCCGCGCGCTACCTCGGCAAGGAGATGCAGGAGGGCAAGCCGGTGGACCCGGTGGCGCGTTTCCACCTGGGCAACGGCGCCCGCGTCGAGCGCCTGAACTGGGCGGGCGATCCCTCCGCCAAGGGCGTCAAGCAGTCTTTCGGCCTCATGGTGAACTACCTGTACGATCCCAAGCGCATCGACAAGCACCGCACCCTGCTCTCGCAGGGAGAAATCCCGATTTCCGGTGCCATCGAAGACTTGTACCGTTGAGCGCTTCCCCCCGACCCTGAAGGAGACAACTAGATGACAACAAATCGCCTCACCCGGCGCGATGTGCTGCGCGTGGCCGCCGCCGGCGCGGCTGCCGCCAGCGTTCCGTTCGCGAGCGCGCAGTCTTCGGGCTGGCCCACCAAGCCCGTCAACGTGATCGTGCCGTTCCCCGCGGGCGGGGGCACCGATGCGTTCGCGCGTCCGCTCGCCGCGCAATTCGCCAAGCAGACCGGCCGCCAGCTGATCATCGACAACAAGGGCGGCGCCGGCGGCACCGTGGGCGCCACGCTCGCCTCGCGCGCCGCGCCGGACGGCTACAACTTCTTCATGGGCGCCGTGCACCACACGATCGCCCCGCACATCTATCCGCGCCTCGACTACGACCTGCAGAAGGACCTGATCCCGATCTCGCTGGTGGCGCGCGTGCCGCAGGTGATCGTGGTCAATCCGCAGCGCATCCCGGCCAAGGACTTCAAGGAGTTCCTGGCGCTGGTGAAGGCCAACCCGGGCAAGTACAACTACGCCTCGGCCGGCAACGGCACCTCGCACCACCTCGCGGGCGAGCTGTTCAAGCTGCAGACCAAGACCTTCATCACGCACATCCCCTACCGCGGCGCCGGCCCGGCCCTGCAGGACCTCATCACCGGCAGCGCCGACCTGATGTTCGACGGCCTCGGTTCCTCCGCCGGCCACATCAAGGGCGGCCGCATCAAGGCCCTGATGGTCGCGGGCAACGCGCGCAACGCCGCCTTCCCGGACGTTCCGTCCGCCAAGGAAGTGGGCCTGCCCGATTACAACGTGACCTCCTGGTACGGCATCTGGGCGCCCAAGGGCACGCCGGCCGACGTGCAGGCGCGCATGGCCGACGAGATCCGCAAGGCGATGGCCTCCGAAGAACTCAAGACGGTCTGGGCCAACCAGGGCGCCGAGTTCCCCAACCTGAGCCAGCAGCAGTTCGCCGCCTTCATCGACGGCGAGATCAAGCGCTGGGGCCAGGTGGTGAAGGCCTCCAACGTCAAGGCGGACTGACCGGGCCATGACGGGACAGGTGCGCCTTTCGGCACAGGGTTCCGTCGCCCGGGTCACGCTGTCGCACCCCGGCAAGCTCGATGCCATGTCGCGCGCGATGTGGCGCGAGCTGCGCGACGCCTTCGCCGCCATCCACGAGAACAGCGGTTTCCGCTGCGTCGTGGTGGCCGGCGAGAACGGCGGCTTCTGCGCCGGCGGCGACATCTCCGAATTTCCCTCCTTCCGCTTCCATCCGGACACGCTGCGCGCCTTCCACGAGGAAGACGTGTGGGGCGGCCTCGCCGCGATGCTCGCCTGCGAAGTCCCCATCGTGGCGGAGATCGAAGGCTCCTGCATGGGCGGCGGGCTCGAGATCGCCTGCTGCTGCGACATCCGCATCGCCGGCACCGCCGCGCGCTTCGGCGCGCCGATCGCGAAGCTCGGTTTCCCGATGGCGCCGCGCGAGGCGCAGTTGCTGGCCCACGTCGCGGGGGAAGCGACGCTGCGCGAGATGCTGCTGGAAGGCGTGCAGCTCGACGCCCGCGAGATGAAGGCGCGCGGCTTCCTGCAGCGCGTCGTGCCCAACGAAGACCTCGCGGCCGAAGTCGACGCCACCTGCGAGCGCATCGCGCAGCTGGCGCCGCAGGCCGCGCGCATGAACAAGCGCATCCTGCGGCGGCTGGCCGCGCGGGCGCCGGACGCGCCGCCGCCGGCGGACCTGCTGGCGCGCGCCTACGACTACGCCACGAGCGCAGAGCACCGCGAAGGCATCGCGGCCTTCCTCGAAAAAAGACCTCCCCGTTTCCAGACCTAGACGGACCGACGACATGGACAACCGCAACCTGTTTGCGGCGCTGCGCGCCGCTTTCCCCAAGAACCTCGACGCCATCGCGGTGGAGACCGACACCGGCCTGAACTACAGCTGGCGCGACCTCGAGCGCGGCACGGCCATGATCGCCAACCTGCTGCAGTCGCTGGGCATCGAGCCGGGCGCGCGCATCGCGGTGCAGGTGGAAAAGTCGGTCGAGGCCATGATGCTGTACCTGGCGACGCTGCGCGCCGGCTACGTCTTCCTGCCGCTCAACACCGCCTACCAGAAGGCCGAGATCGAGTACTTCGTCGGCAACGCCGAACCGGCGGTGGTGGTGTGCAGCCCGGGCAACTTCGGCTGGGTCAGCAAGATCGCCTTCCAGGCCGGCACGCAGCACGTGTTCACGCTGGGCGAGGACCGCAATGGCACGCTGCTGCAGCGCGCCGCGCAGCAATCCGACCAGCAGACGCCGGTGCGCAGCGCGGACGACGATCTCGCCGCCATCCTCTACACCAGCGGCACCACCGGCCGCAGCAAGGGCGCCATGCTCACGCACGGCAACCTGCTGTCCAACGCCGAGGTGCTCAAGGACTACTGGGGCTGGAAGGAGGGCGACGTCCTGATCCACGCGCTGCCGATCTTCCACGTGCACGGCCTGTTCGTGGCGCTGCACGGCGCGCTGCTCAATGGCAGCAAGATCCTGTGGTTCGGCAAGTTCGATCCGAAGAAGGCGATCGGGCGCATGGCCGAGGCCACCGTGTTCATGGGCGTGCCGACGCTGTACACCCGCATGCTGGCCGAACCCGCGCTGACCCGGGCGGCAGTCGGCAACATGCGCCTGTTCATCTCCGGCTCGGCGCCGCTGCTGCTCGAGACCTTCAGCGCCTGGAAGGAGCGCACCGGGCACACCATCCTGGAGCGCTACGGCATGAGCGAGACGATCATGCTCACCTCCAACCCCTACCACGAGGCGGAGGGCGAGCGGCGCGGAGGTACCGTGGGCTTCCCCCTGCCCGGCGTCGGCGTGCGCGTGCGCGACGAGCAAGGCAAGGAGGTGCCGGCCGGCGAGATCGGCGGCATCCAGGTCAAGGGACCCAACGTCTTCAAGGGCTACTGGCGCATGCCGGAGAAGACGAAGGAGGAGTTCACCGCCGACGGCTGGTTCAGGACGGGCGACGTCGGCAAGGTCGACGAGCTGCGCTACGTGACCATCGTCGGCCGCAGCAAGGACCTGATCATCAGCGGCGGCTACAACGTCTACCCGGCGGAGATCGAGGGCTACATCAACGACATGCCCGGCGTGGCAGAGAGCGCCGTCGTCGGCGTGCCGCATCCGGACTTCGGCGAAGTGGGGGTGGCGGTCGTGATCGCCAAGCCGGGCGCGCAGGTGGAGCCGGAGCAGCTCATCGCCACGCTGAAATCGCAGCTGGCGAACTTCAAGATCCCGAAGAGGTGCTTCGTGGTCAACGAACTGCCGCGCAACACCATGGGCAAGGTCCAGAAGAACCTGCTGCGCGAGGCGCACAAGGCGCTGTTCGCATAGCTGCGCTGCCTGCCTCGGAAGGCTCGCGGGCCCGAGACTTTTCCCTTGCAAGCAGGGGATTCCCTGAGTCCGCGGCCCGCCGGCTGCGTACACTGAATCTCCTGCACTGCAGCCCGCCATGTCCGCCTTCCAGTCGCAAGCCCTCGACGCCATCGCCTTCCAGCTCGTCGCTTCGCTGGAGAAGTACGAGCGCGACGTGGCCACGATGGTGGACACCTGGCTCGACATGGACCTGTATTGCCGGGTGAGCGAGCAGGTCGAGGAGATCCGGATGTACAGCGCGGCGCTGCCGCAGCTGAGCGTGCAGTGGGTGGAGCTCCTCATCGCGCACGCGGAACTGTTGCACTCCCTGTGGCGGCTGCGGTTCCGCGAAGTCGAAGCCGATCGCGGCCGGCTGGCGGAACTCCACGAGCGGCATGGCGATTGCGTGGTGACCCTGCGCGCGCGCGCGCTGCGCTTGCTGGCCTGCAGCGAGCGACGCAGGGCCTGAAGAGCCCCACCCGCAACGCCAGGGGTCCACAATGACCCATGGCGAACGATCCTTCCTTCAGCCACCTTGTCGTGGTCGGCGCATCCGCCGGCGGCATTTCCGCCCTGATGGAACTGGCGCAGTCGCTGCCGCCGGGCTTTCCCGCGCCGGTGTGCGTCGTGCAGCATGTCGGCGCCAACCTCAGCATCCTTCCCGAGCTCCTCGCCAACCGCGGCCCGCATCCGGCGGTGCATGGGCGCGACGGCCAGCTGCTCACGCCCGGCGTGCTGCACGTCGCGCCGCCGGACCACCACATGCTGGTGGAGGGGCGCCAGCTGCGCCTCACGCGCGGCCCGCGCGAGAACCACACGCGGCCCGCCATCGATCCGCTGTTCCGGTCCGCCGCCCTGGCCTGGGGGCCGCGCGCGATCGGCGTGGTGCTCACCGGCACCATGGACGACGGCTCCGCGGGCCTGTGGGCGATCAAGAGCCGCGGGGGCATCGCCGTGGTGCAGGACCCGGCCACCGCCGCGGAGCCCAGCATGCCGGAATGCGCGATCCGGGCGGTGGACGTGGACCACACGGTGGCCATCGACCGGATGGGGGCACTGCTGTCCCGCCTGGTGCGGCAGCCGCCCGCGGCCGAGGCCCCGCCGCCCGATGTCCTGGCCCGCGAGGTGGCGATCAATCGCGGAGAGGACCTCGTCGAGAACCTCACCGCCCTGGCCGCGCCGGCGGGCCTGTCCTGCCCCGACTGCGGCGGCGGCCTGTGGGAGGTGAAGGATTCGCCGCAGCTGCGTTTCCGCTGCCACACCGGCCACGCCTACGGCGCGCACTCCCTGGAACGGGCGCAGGCGCAGGCCAGCGAGCATTCCCTGCGCAGCAGCGTCCGCGCGCTGCAGGAGCGCGAGATGCTGCTGAGGCGCATGGCCACGATCGCCGATGCCACCGGCGACAACGCCCAGGCGGAGGCCGGCCGGCGGCAGGCCGACCAGTTGCACGCGCAGGTGCGCGAACTGCGTTCCCTGACCGCCTCGGTGGACGGCGAAGCTGCCTAGCAGGGACACTATGATCGGCGTACAGCCGACATCATGACGACAGACTACACGCCCGACGAAGCCGAGGAACAGCTGGGAGCCCGGCTCGACGATGCCGTGCCCACGCACGGCTACCACTCCGTGCCCGTGGTGGGCATCGGGGCCTCCGAGTCCGCGCTGCCGCAACTTCAATCGCTGCTGAACGGGGTGCCGGAGCAGAGCGGTGTCGCCTTCGTGGTGCTGCGCCACGACCTGCCCGCCACCTCGCAGGACGAATGGGCGCAGCGCATCGGCGAGATGACGCGGCTGAAGGTGGTGCCGGTGGAGAACTCGGTGCGCATCGAGAAGGACACGGTGTACTTGGTGCCGCGCGAGCGCGGCGCCCGCGCACTGGATGGTTCGCTGCTGCTCACCGACGGCGAACTGCAGCATGGGCGCATGGTGATCGACCTGTTCCTGCGCAGCATGGCCGACACGCACGGCGCGCACGCGGCGGCGGTGGTGCTCTCCGGCCAGGGTGCCGACGGCGCCATCGGCGTCAAGCGCGTGAAGGAGCGCGGCGGCCTGACCGTGGCGCAGGACCCGGACGAAGCCGTGTTCGACGCGATGCCGCGCGCCGCCATCGGCACGGGCATGGTCGACTGGGTGCTGCCGGTGCGCGACATGCCGCAGCGCCTGCTCGCCTACTTCCGGCTGGAGCCGCAGCTGCAGCTGCCGCCGGAGGAAGGGCCGCTGCTGCAGGAGGTGACGCGCCCGCAGGACGCCGACGCCCCCCTGCGCGACATCCTCACGCTGCTGCGCACCCGCACCGGCCGCGACTTCGCGCACTACAAGCGCGCCACGATCCTGCGCCGCATCGGCCGCCGCATGCAGGTCAACGGCGTGGAGACGCTGCCGCAGTACATGGACTGCCTGCGCACCCGTCCCGGCGAGCCGGCCGCGCTGCTGCAGGACCTGCTGATCACCGTCACCAATTTCTTCCGGGACGCGGGCTGCTTCTCCGCCCTGGAGCAGCACATCCCCGAGCTGTTCCACGGCAAGGGCCCGCACGACACCGTGCGGGTGTGGGTGGCCGCCTGCGCCACGGGCGAGGAGGCCTACAGCGTCGCGATGCTGCTGGCCGAACACGCCCGCACGATGGACGCGCCGCCGCTGATCCAGGTGTTCGCGACCGACCTCGACGAGGACGCCATCTCCGCCGCCCGCGAAGGCATCTTTTCCGACGCGATCGAGGCGGACGTGAGCGAGGAAAGGCTGCGCCGCTTCTTCGTCAAGGAGCACCGCGGCTACCGCGTGCGGCGCGAGCTGCGCGAGACGGTGCTGTTCGCCGTGCACGACGTGCTGAAGGACTCGCCGTTCTCGCGGCTGGACCTGGTCACCTGCCGCAACCTGCTGATCTACCTCACGCGCGAGGCGCAGCGGCGCGTGTTCGACATCTTCCATTTCGCCCTGCAGCCGCAGGGCAGGATGTTCCTCGGCTCCTCCGAGGCGGTGGAGGACGGCAGCCCGCTGTTCAGCACGATCGACAAGAAGCACCGCATCTACGGCCAGCGCTCGACGCCGCGCGTCGGCCTGCCGATCCCGTCGGCGCCGGGCACGCTGGTGCAGGCGCTGCAAATGCAGCAGAACCTGAAGGAGCCGCCGGTGGTGGCGGGCCGCGCGTTCGCGCAGCACCTGCAGGCCACGCGCCCGCGGGCGGCGCAGGCGGACCGCGTCGCCTCCTGGGGCGAGCTGCACCTGCGCCTGCTGGAGCACCTGTCGCCGCCCTCGATCCTGGTGGACGGCGAGTACGACATCGTGCACCTGTCCCCGAGCGCCGGGCGCTACCTGCAATTCGGCGGCGGCGAACCCACGCGTAACCTGCTGCGCGCCGTGCCCGCCAGCCTGCGCATCGAGCTGCGGGCGGCGCTCTACCAGGCTTCGCAGTCGCACGCGCTGGTCGAGGTGCCCGCCGTCCCGGTGGAAGTGCCGGGCAAGGGCTCGGTGCCGGTGGTGATCCGCGTCGCGCCCGCCAACGACATCGGCACCGACCTGTTCCTGGTGCTGCTGCAGGAGAACGCCGCGGAAGTGCCCGTGCAGCGCGTGGAGACCGACCGCGGCGCCAGCGATCCCGTCGCGCAGCACCTCGATCGCGAGATCGAGCGCCTGAAGTCGCACCTGCGGGACACCGTGGAGCAGTACGAGGCCTCCACCGAGGAGCTCAAGGCGAGCAACGAGGAACTGCAGGCGATGAACGAGGAGCTGCGTTCCGCCACCGAGGAACTCGAGACCAGCCGCGAGGAACTGCAGTCGATCAACGAGGAGCTCACCACCGTCAACCACGAGCTGAAGACGAAGGTGGAGGAGCTCGGGCATGCGAACAGCGACATGCACAACCTCATGGACGCGACGGCGATCGCCACCGTGTTCCTCGACCGCGATCTGCGCATCACGCGCTACACGCCTTCGGCCGTGAGCCTGTTCAACCTGATCCCCACCGACGTCGGCCGGCCGCTCACCGACCTGACCACGCACCTGCAGTATGCGGAGATGGGCGCCGATGCCACGCGCGTGCTGGAACGGCTGGTGCCGGTCGAGCGCGAAGTGGGGCAGTCCGACGGCAGCTGGTACCTCGCGCGCCTGCTGCCTTACCGCACCATCGAGGACCGCATCGCCGGCGTGGTGCTGTCCTTCGTGAACATCACGGAGCGCAAGCAGGCGGAGGAGGTCCGGCTCTCGCTGTCGGCGGTGGTGACGTCCACCACCGACGGCATCATCAGCTTCTCGCTGGACCAGACGATCCTGAGCTGGAACAGCGGCGCCGAACGCATCTACGGCTACACCGCGGAGGAAGCCATCGGCAAGCCGCTGTCGCTGCTGTCGCCGAACGACCCGGCGGAGCAGCAGCGCGTCGTGGAGACGATCACCGCCGCGCAGCGCGTGGAGAACCTGGAGACGGTGCGCGTGCGCAAGGACGGCAGCGAGGCGCGCGTTTCGCTCACGGTCTCGCCGATCCGCGACAGCCAGGGCAAGGTGATGGCGGGCACGGCGATCGTGCGCGACATCAGCGCCGCCCATGCCGCGGCCGAAGCCCTGCGCGCCACCGACGAGAAGCTGCGCCGCACGGTGGAGGAGACGCAGCGCGCGCTGCGCGACCAGCAGCTCGCCGCCGACCAGATCCGCAGCCATGCGGAGCGGCTGCTGCAGTCCGCCGCGCTGGCGCCGCAGCAGAAGGAAGTGGCCGAGGCCATTCGCCGCGACGCCATCCCGCTGCAGGAGGCGATCGCCAGGCTGCTGAACCTCGACGGCTGAGCCGCCGGAAGCGACACCCGCCCACTTGGCAGCGGCGCGCCGGTGGTTAGACTGGGCTTCACCATGAACGCCCAGCTCGCGCCGCTGGCCGCGGCGCCATTCGACGTCCTGGCCGTCGTTTCCTCCGCGGGCGGCCTGGATGCCATGTCTGCGGTGCTCGCCGACCTGCCGGCCTCCTTCCCCGTGGCCGTCGTGGTGGGCCAGCACCTCGGCGTCGAAAGCGCCCTGGTCGAGATCCTCGCGCGCCGCATCACGCTGCCCGTGGAGTGGGCGTGCGAGGGCGGCGAGCTGCAGCCGGGGCGCGTCTACGTCGTGCCGCCGCGCACGCGCCTGGAAGTGCTGCCGGACCGCACCTGCACCCTGTCGCAGCTGACCGGCGACCTGCTGGTGGAAAAGCCGCTCGACGTGCTGCTGCGGTCGCTGGCGGACAGCTGCGGCGCGCGCGCGCTCGCGGTGGTGCTCACGGGCATGGGCTCCGACGGCGCCATGGGCGCGCGCGCCGTGCGCGCCGCGGGCGGCGCCGTGGTGGTGCAGAGCCCGTCGAGCGCGGCCTTCCCCGACATGCCGCGCGCGGCCGCCGAGGCGGGGGCCGCCGACCTGGTGCTGCCGCTGGCGGAGATCGGCCGCGCCGTCCTCGACGTGACGGCCGGCGGCCGCTTCCCGCACCCGCGCAACGAACAGGAGGCGCGCGAGGCGCTGTTCGCCGGCGCCGGCGAGGCGCGGGCGGCGCTGCGGGCGGTGGAATGGTCGTCCACGCCGCCCGGCAACGTGCTCGACTGGCCGCAGAGCTTCAAGGCCATCGTCGCCACCATGCTGCATTCGCGCTTTCCCACGTGCATCTTCTGGGGCGCGGAGTTCGTGCAGGTCTACAACGACGCGTGGATCGCGGTGCTGGGAAGCAGCCATCCCGGCGCGGCGGGGGTGCCGGCGCGTTCCACCTGGAGCGAGATCTGGGCCGGCCAGGTCGCCGGCTACCGCTCGGTGCTGCAGACGGGGCAGGCCAGCTACTTCGAGGACCAGCTGTTCGAGGTGCGCCGCCACGGCTTCCCGGAAGAGGCGTATTTCACGGTGTCGCACAGCCCCGTGCACGACGACCAGGGCGCGGTGCAGGGCGTGATGACGATCGCCACCGAAACCACCGAGCGCGTGCTGGCCGCGCGCCGGCAGGGCGCGCTGCGCGCCCTGGCGGCTACCGGCGGCGCGGACACGGTGGGAACCGCCTGCGACAAGGCGGCCGACGTGCTCGCCGAGATTCCGCGCGACGTCCCCTTCGCGCTGGTCTACGCCTGCGACCGCGCTGGCCTGCGCGCGACGCTGCAGGCGGCGGTGGGCCTGCGAGGCGGCTCCGCGCTCGCCCCGCACGGCATCGATCTCGCCATCGCCGTCGCGCCCTGGCCGGTGGCGAAGGTGCTGCGCCAGGGCAGCAGCCTGGTGCTGAACGACCTGGCGGCGCGGCTGCGCGGCTTCCACGCGGGGCCGTGGCCGGAGGCGCCATCCTCGGCACTGCTCCTGCCGCTGGGAAGCGGCGGCGGCGAAGCCGGTGGCGTGCTGGTCGCCGGCCTGAGTCCCCGCCTGCCCCTCGATGCAGCCGGACGCGATTTTTTCGAGCTGCTCGCGCGGCAGCTGGGCAGCAACATCGCCGCCGCGGTGCTGCGAGAGGGCGAACGCCAGCGCATCGCGCAGCTGGCGGAACTCGATCGCACCCGGACCGAGTTCTTCTCCAACGTGAGCCACGAGTTCCGCACGCCGCTGACGCTGATCCTCGCGCCGCTGGAAGACCTGCTCGAGGCCGGGGGCGCGGAGGTGAGGCCGCTGCGGCGCGATCTCGAGATCGCCTCGCGCAACGCGCGCCGGCTGCTGAACCTGGTCGACACGCTGCTCGATTTCTCGCAGATCGAGGCCGACCGGCTGCGCGCGAACTTCCGCGCGGTGGACCTGGCCGCCTACACGGAGGACATCGCGGGGCTGTTCCGCAGCGCCGCCGAGCGCGCCGGCCTCGCCTTCGAGATCGCCTGCGAACCGCTCGCGGTGCCGGTCCGCGCCGACCCGGCCATGTGGGAGAAGATCGTCTCCAACCTGCTGTCCAACGCGCTGAAGTTCACCTTCGAGGGCGGCATCGCCGTGCGCCTGCGCGACCTGGGGCAGCACGTGGAGCTGGTCGTGAGCGACACCGGCGTGGGCATCCCGCCGGATGAAGTGGCGCTCGTGTTCCAGCGGTTCCACCGGGTGCGCGGCACCCGCGCGCGCACGGAGGAGGGCGCGGGCATCGGCCTGTCGCTGGTGCACGAGCTCGTGCAGTTGCACCACGGGCGCATCCGGGTGCGCAGCGAGCCGGGGCGCGGCTCGGTCTTCACCGTTTGGATCCCGCAGGGCCACGAGTCGCTGCGCCCGCTGGAGCCCGCGGGTGCCGAAGCGGCGCGGCACCGCACCGCCCGGCAGCTCGCCGGCGAGGCGGAGCGCTGGAGCGGCAGCACCGTGACCGCCGCGGGCACGCCTTCGGACGTGGTCGAGAGCGTGCTGGGGCCGGCCCATCCGGCGCTGCCCGCGCATGTCGCCGGCGCCCGCCTTCTGGTGGTGGACGACAACGCCGACATGCGCGAGTACCTCGCGCGCACGCTCGGTGGCCCGTGGCAGGTGACGGTCGCCGCCGACGGCGAAGAGGCGCTGCGGCTCGCCCGCGCCGACCCTCCCGACCTGGTGCTCGCCGACGTCATGATGCCGGGGCTGGACGGCTTCGCCCTGCTGCGCGAACTGCGCGCCGACGACGCCTTGAAGGCGACGCCGCTGGTCCTGGTCACCGCCCGGGCGCACGAGGATGCCGCCATCGAGGGCCTGCTGGCCGGCGCGGACGACTACATTGCCAAGCCCTTCTCCTCGCGCGAGCTGGTCGCGCGCATCGGGGCGCAGCTGGAGCTCGCGCGCGTGCGCCGCCAGGGCGAGCGGCAGGTGCGCGAGCTGCTCGCGCTGATGCCGGTGGGCGTGTACGCCTGCGACACGGCCGGCAACTTCGAATACTTCAACCGTACGGCGGCGGAGCTGTGGGGACGCGAGCCGCAGCGCGACGATCACTGGTGGGCCTTCTGCGGCGCGCCCCGCGCCCTGCTTCCGGACGGCGAGTGGCTGCAGCCGGACGATTCGGCGATGGCGCAGGTACTGCGAACCGGCCAGCCCGTGCACGGCCGCGAGCTCGCCATCCTGCGCGCGGACGGCGCCCGGCTCGAACTGCTGCTCAACATCCGGCCCCTGCGGGAGGACGGCCGCGTGGTGGGCGCGGTGAGCGCCTTCCTGGACGTCACCGCGCGCAAGCACGCCGAGCGCGCCCTGAAGACGCTCAACGAGGAACTCGAGGAGCGCATGGCCGAACGCACCGCGGCGTTGCGCGAGAGCGAGGCGAAGTACAGCGCCGCGTTCGACTCGATGGACGAGGGCTTCTGCATCATGGAGCTCGTCCGCGATGCGCGCGGCGACATCGTCGACCTCGTGTTCCGCGAGACCAACCAGGCCTTCACGCGGAACACCGGGCTGGCGGACGTGACCGGGCGCACGGTGCGCGAGCTGCTGCCGGCCCACGAGCCGTACTGGATCGAGGCGTACACCCGCGTCGCGCGGACCGGCGAGCCCGAGCGCGTGGAGAACTACCTGCGCGACGTCGACCGCTGGTACAACGTGTTCTTCACGCGGGTCGGCGGCGGGGGGAGCCGGCATGTCGCCGTGCTGTTCGCCGACATCACCGGGCGCAAGCGCGCGGACGCCGTGCTGCGCGAGAGCGAGGCGCGGCAGACGTATCTGCTGAAGATCAGCGACACGCTGCGGCCGATCGGCGACGCCCTGCAGGCGCAGGCGGCGGCCATGCGCGTGCTGGGCGAGCACCTCGGGATCGCCCGGGCGCAGTACTACGAGGTCGACGCCGGAGGCGAGTTCGTGGACGCGCGCGGCGGCTATGCCCAGTCCGGCCGGCCGCAGGCGGGACGCACCCGGCTGGACGCCTTCGGGCCGGGGCCGCGCGAAGCGTACCTGGCGGGCCGCACCTTCGTCGTCGAAGACACGGCGGCGCCGGCCATCGCCCCGGAACAGCGGCACATCTACGAAGCCTCGGACACCCGGTCCGCCGTGGGGACTCCCCTCACGAAGGACGGCCGGCTGGTCGCGGTGCTGGCGTTGAGCCACCACACGCCGCGCGCGTGGTCGCCGGCCGACGTGGCGATCGTCGAGGACACGGCGGAGCGGGTCTGGGCCGCCGCCCAGCGCGCGCAGGTGGAGGCGGCGCTGCGCGAACGCGTGGCGTGGCAGCGCGGCCAGCGCGAGGCGCTGGAGGCGGCACTGGAAGGCGCGCCGCTTGCGGAGTCGCTCGGCGTCCTGGTGGCGACGGCCGTCGAAGCGCTGGGCGAGGGCACGCGTGCCGCCTTCTACCTCGCCGACGGCCAAGGGCTGGGCCTGCACCCCATGGTGGGCCTGCCCGGCGACCCCGCGCAGGCGGCCAGCGGTCTTGCGATCGGGCCGGAGTCGCTTGCCTGCGACCGCAGCTGGAGCTTCCCGATCAAGGCGGCCCGCGGCAAGCTGGTCGGCTCG
>NZ_DASVNN010000008.1:0-81116 GCF_036383835.1 Ramlibacter sp. | reverse complement strand
ATTGGGTGCGAGGATAACCGGCCCGGTTCGGGCCCGGTGCTCAGCCGCGGCCGGCCATCCGCTTGAGCCCGAGCCATTGCTGGGCCCAGAAGCCGCGCCCGTAGTCGCGCACGCGGCCGTCCGCGTCGGGCTCGACCTGGTCGCGGATGCCGGTGGGATCGAAGCGGTGCTCGAAGTTGGCGGTGCCCAGCAGCACGTCCCACCAGGGCAGGAGCACGCCGAAGTTGTGGCCGCCCATCGATCCGCTGCCGCGGCGCTCGTGGCCCAGCCCGATGCTGTGGTGCGGGCGGTGGAAGCGCGGGCTCACCCACAGCCGCTCGCCCCAGCGCCCGAACGCCAGCCGCAGGTTGGCGTGCTGAAGGCTCTCGGACAGCTGGGTGAGCGCCACCAGCGCGACGAACTGGCCCGGCGCCACGCCGATGACCTGGGCCACCAGCACCAGGATGCTGTCGCGCAGCAGGTCGTCCAGCAGGTGGTTGCGGTTGTCGCTCCACATGGTCATCTGCCGCTGCGAGTGGTGCAGCGAGTGCAGGTTCCACCACCACTTCAGGCCGTGCTGGCCGCGGTGGATCCAGTAGTCGACGAAGTCGAAGACCACCAGGTACAGCATGAAGCTGAGGAACGGATGGTCGGCCACGCCCGCCACGTACTGGTCGATGTGCACCGTGCCGAAGCCGTGCACCCGCAGCCAGCCGAACATGTCGTCGAAGAGCGGCTCGACGCTGAAGAACAGCGCGACGCGGAACAGCCCCAGGCGGTGCAGCAGCGTATAGAGCACGTCGGTGCGGATGCTCGCGGCGTCCACCACCGGTTCGACCGGCCGCCAGCGCTGCAGCGGGCCGATGATGGCCAGCATCACCGCGATCTGCATCAGGCCCACGAGCAGCCAGCCCGTGGCCGTATAGCCGTCCTCGAGGAAATTCCCGAAGCCGAAGGAGAACATGATCGGCTGGATGGCCGTCTCGTACAGCCATTGCTGCGCGGCGGCGAACAGGTCCTGGATCCACTGCATGGTCGTCTCTACTACTACTTCCCCCCGCGCAGGATCCACGCCCGGTACGTGGGGTGGTCGCGCAGGGTCGCAAAACAGAATCCCCGGGCCTTCAGGCCGGTGACGAGGGGTTCGAGCACCTCGGGCGCCCACGGTTCCTTGCGCGACCAGATGCCGAGGTGGGCGACGAGGATGTCGCCCGGCTTGATGTCGCGCAGCGCCTTTTGCAGCAGCTGCTTGTTGCTCGCCGCTTCGCTGGGCAGCTCGTCGCCGAGGAAGCCGGCCGGCGCCCAGCCCACGTGCATGTAGCCGCAAGCCCGCGCCGCTGCGAGCAGCTTGGGCGAGGTCTTGCCGCCGGGCGCGCGGAACAGCGGCAGCGGCGGCTTGCCGGTGAGTTCCTCGATGCGCAGCGCGGCGCGCTCGATTTCGCGGCAGTATTCGCCGGCCGTCCAGGTGACCGTCTTGCCCGCATCCGGACCGGAAGTCGCGCGCACGCGAAAGCGCGCCGGCTTGCCGGGCTCGTCGGCCATCCAGTAGGTGTGGTGGAAGGTGTGCGAGGCGAACTCGTGGCCTTCGGTGGCGCGGGCGCGCCACCACTCGCCCCAGTCGCGGCTGAGGCTGCCGTCGCCCGTCTTCGTCTTCTCGTTGGCGGCGAAGAAGGTCACCTTCACGTCGTGCTTCTTCAGCACCTCGGCGACCAGCTTCGCCACGCCCATGTGCCCCGTGTCGAAGGTGAGGTACACGGGCTTGTCGCAGGCGGGCTGCGCCATCGCCGCCGGGAGCGCGGCAAGGAGGGCGAGCGCGACCAGGCGTGCGGCCATGCGCTCAGAACCTCGGGGCGTGGTCGAGGGTCCAGACGCCGTGCGGCGACTTGCCCACCTTGACCTCCTTCACCACCTTCTTCGTTTCGGTGTCGATGATGGTCAGGCGCCTGGCCCAGCGCGAGGTGGTGAGCAGGTAGCGGCCGCCCTGCAGCACTTCCATGCAGTCGGGGCCGCCCGGCGCCGCATAGTTGTCGACCACCTGCAGCGTCTGCAGGTCGATCTTGCTGATGGTGTTGGCGACGCGGTTGCTCAGGTAGACGTGGCGCTTGTCCCCCGCCGCGCGGAAGGCATGGGCGCCGGCGCCGGTCTTGATCTTGCGCACGCTGCGCGGCCCGTCGCCGCCGACGTCGAAGACTTCCACGGAGTCGCTGCCAGTGAGCCCGACCAGCACCGTCTTGTCGTCGGGCAGCACGAAGATGTCGGCCGGCATCGGGCCGGTCTTGATCCGCCAGCGGATTTCCTGCCGTGCGAGATCCACCGCGACCAGTTCGTCGCTGTCCTGCATCGTCACGTAGGCCACCGTGCTGCGGCTGTCGATGTAGATGTGGCTGGGCGTCTTGCCCGTGGAGATGCGCCTGGCGAGGATCAGGTTGCTGCCGTCCCAGCGGTAGATGTCCACGTGCTGCAGCCGGTTGCCGGCCGTCACCAGCCACTTCATGTCCGGCGAGAAGCGCAGGTGGTAGGGGTCGACCACGCCGCGGACCGTCTTCTGGACCTGGGCGGTGCGCGGATCGATGAAGGTCAGCGAGTCGGCCAGCGCGTTGGCGACGATGATCGACTTCTCGTCCGGCGTCATGTAGAGGTGGTGGGGCTCTTTTCCGGTCGGGATGCGCTGGACCTCGCGCCAGCTGGCCGGGTCGATCACGCTGACGTCGGCATCCAGGGAATTGAGGACGAAGACCGGCGCACCCTGCCCGAAAGCGAGGACAGGGGCCACCAACAGGGCCGCGGCGAGGGACCGCCGGCACAGGGGAAGTAGGTTCACGAGAGAGAAAAGTCGGGCTGCCAGGCGTCACAACGCGCCAGGCAGGCCGGTGGAGGACCCGGCGGCCGCTATTTTCCGCGATCCGCAGCCATTCCTAGCTCATCCGCAGAAAGCCATCGCCATTCCCCCTGACGCAATTCACGGGGAAGCTCCAGCCGGCCGATGCGCGAGCGGTGCAATCCGGTCACCCGGTTGCCGACCGCGGCCAGCATCCGTTTCACTTGGTGGTACTTGCCTTCCGTGAGGGTCAGGGCCAGCGAATGGCTGCCGGTCTGGACGCAGGCGGCAGCACGCACCGGCTTGGGATCGTCGACCAGCACCACGCCCTCCAGCAGCCGGCGGACCTGGCGCTCGTCCACCGGATCGGCCGTCTCCACCTGGTATTCCTTGGGCACGTGGTGCTTCGGGGAACTCATCCGGTGAATGAACACGCCGTCGTCGCTCAGGACGAGCAGGCCGGTGGTGTCCTGGTCGAGGCGGCCGATCGCCTGCACGCCGGGCGTGCTGCCCTTGTTCGGTCGCTGCCGCAAGGGCGCGGGCAGCAATGTGTAAATGCTCGGCCACGCCGAGGGCTTCTGCGATGTCTCGTAGCCGGCAGGCTTGTGGAGGATGACGTAGGCCTTGGCGTGATAGGTCCAGGGCTTGCCTTCGACGGTGAACGCGAGTTCGTCGGGATCGAATTCCGCGAAGGGATCGTCGACGCGCGAGCCTGCAACGCTCACCAGTCCGTGCTCGACCAGGCCGAGGCAGACGCGGCGCGGGCCGAAGCCCTGGCTGTAAAGAATCTCTTGCAACTGCATGGGGCGGGCGAGTATCCCATGCAGGGATTGTGATTACGATGGCGCTCCCTCACGGATCGGGAGCAGCGATGCGGGACCTCCTCGGGCGCCTTCTTGCGGCGCTGGCCCTGGTGATGGCTTCAACCTTCGCCGGCGCGCAGACCGCCGGCGCGCCGGGTCCCGATCCCCTGTCGATCGTCAGCAACGGCCGCGCGGTCGCCAGCGTGATCGTGGCCGACGATGCGGGCGAGCAGGAGAAGCTCGCGGCGGCGGACCTGGTGAAGTACGTGGAGATGATGAGCGGCGCACGGCTGCCGGTCCACGTCGCCGTGCGTGGCGCCGCCCTTCCGGCCGGTCCCGCCATCGTGCTCGGCAAGGCAGCGCTGGCACAGGACGCCAGTCTGGCGGGCCGGCTGCGCGCCGCGGCCAGGCAGAAGCCGGTCGTGCAGGCCGACGCGATCGTGTTGCGCCGTAGCGGCGAGCGCCTGTACGTCGCCGGCAACAGCGACAGTGCGCACTACTTCGCGGTGTCGCGCCTGCTGCAGGCCTGGGGCTGCCGCTGGTACCTGCCGACGCCTTTCGGCGAAGTGGTGCCGGAACAGCGCGACCTGTCGGTCGGAACGCTCGACCTCGCCTACGGATCGCCCTTCGAGATCCGCAACTTCTGGCTGGCCTGGCTCGGCGATCCGACCGGCAGCCAGGACTTCAGGCGGCGCAACTTCGCCAGCACCGCCACCCTGCCCGGCGCCGGTCACACGCTGGCGAAGTACACGAAGAGCCTCGTGCCGCCCGGCAAGTCGGCGCTGAACGTGCCGCTGTCCGATCCGGCCACGGCCGCCGAGGTGGCGCGCCACCTGGAGGCGGACTACGCCAAGGGCGTGCCCGGCATCACGCTGGGCATCGAGGACGGGATCTACCGCAGCGACTCGGAAAGCGACGCGGCGCTGCAGGCCGGCATCTTCGACAAGTACATGCTGGCGCCGTCGCAGACCGATGCGGTGATCACGCTGTACAACAACGTGGCGCGCATCCTTCGCGAGAAGTACCCCGCCAGCCCGACACTGATCGGCGGCCTCGCTTACTCGAACGTCACGCTGCCACCGCAGCGCGTGACGAAGATCGAGCCGCACGTGGCGATGTGGCTGGCGCCCATCGACATCGATCCCAACCATGGCATGGACCATGCCGACTCGCCGCCGCGGCAGGAGTACAAGGCGATGATGTACCGCTGGGCCGAGCTGCTCGGCGGCCGGCTCGCGATCTACGACTACGACCAGGGGCAACTGGTGTGGCGCGACCTGCCGAATCCGTCGCACCATGTGTTCCGCCAGGACGTGCAGCACTACCGCAAGGCCGGCATCCTCGGCGTCGGCACGGAAAGCCGCGGCGCGTTCGCCACGACCTTCCTGAACCTGTTCTTCCGGCTGCAGCTGTTGTGGGATCCGGATGCGGACGTCGACGCCATGCTGGCGGAGTTCTATCCCAAGTTCTACGGTCCCGCCGCCGCGCCCATGGCGGCGTACTGGACGGCGATCTACAACGCCTGGCGCGACACGCTCGCGACCGAACACGAACACTACGTCGCGCCGGTGATCTACACGCCCGAGCTCATCGATGAGCTGCGGCGTCACCTCGCCGCCGGCATGCAGGCCATCGAGCCCTTGAAGGCGAAGGCCGCGCCCAGCCGCAACGAAAAGCTCTACCTGGAAAGGATGGAGTTCACGCGGCTGTCGTTCGCCGTGATCGAGAACTATCTCGCGATGGTGCGCGCGGCGGCCCGCGAGGCGGACTATGCAGCGGCAGTGGCCGCGGGAGAACGCACCCTCCTGGCACGCGAGCAGCTCACCGCGCTGAGCCCGATCTTCACCACTTACAAGAGGATGGGCGAGAAGGGTTACGCCTGGCTGCCGGGCGAAGTGCAGCAGATGCGCGAGCTGGCCGCGTTGACCGACGGAACACGCGGGAAGCTGGTGACGCGTCTTCCCCTGGCCTGGTCGTTCCGGCGCGATGCACACGACACCGGCCTCGCGCGCGGATGGGCATACACGCGCGCGGACCTGTCGCAGTGGCAGGCGAACGGCGCGCGCATGTCGCTCGCGGCGCGCAAGGACTATCCCGATGCGTGGGAACTGTTGCGCACCGACGTCTACGCGCAGGGCGAGGGCATCCGCCATGCGGACGGCCAGAGCTTCAACGGTTTCCTGTGGTACCAGACCGAAGTCGAACTCACCGCCGAGCAGGCCGCGAGCGGCCTGCACATCCATTTCCCCGGCGTGTTCAATGGACTGTGGCTCTATGTGAACGGCTACCTCGTTGCCACGCGAACGGCGCAGGAACCCTGGTGGAAGACGGACTACCGCTTCGAGTGGGACGTCGATCTCGCCGGACAACTGAAGAGCGGCCGCAATCTCGTGGTCCTGCGCGCGGTGAACGTGCACCACTTCGGTGGCATGTTCCGTCGTCCCTTCCTCTATCGCGCGGTCACGCGCTGATGCGCTGATGCGCTGATGCGCTGATGCGCTGACGAGCAGCGCGAATCTTGTTTAGATAGTTCCCCTAGATGAGCCCCTTTTTTCGGGGGGCGGATCAAGAATGCTCACCACTGAGCAATCGACTCTTGATCGCGGGAATTCCTAATGTCCAGTCGGCGCTCGCAGCAGGAAGACGACCTGCACTTCCGTGTGCTTCGTCAGCTGCAGGACAAACCGGACGCTTCGGAGCGCGAACTGGCGGCGATGCTCGGGGTGAGCAACGGCAAGCTGCATTACTGCATGAAGGCGCTGATGGAGAAGGGGCTCGTGAAGCTGGGGAACTTCGCGCGATCGAAGCATCACCTCGGCTACGCCTATCTCCTGACGCCGGCGGGCATCGCGCAGAAGGGACGCATGACGGCCAGCTTCCTCAAGCGGAAGATGGCCGAGTACGAAACCCTTCGGGCGGAGATCACCGCGCTGCAGTCGGAGATGGCCCGCGAAGACGGGTCACAGGCTCGACGACGGACTCCATGGAACTCGGAGGAAGCAGGACATGGACCTGAATGAAAAGACCGCCATGACCGCGTACGAGGAAGTGCGCGAGCGCCTCCGGACGGAGCCTCGCAACTGGCTCGTCACCGGCGTGGCCGGATTCATCGGCTCGAACCTGCTCGAGGCCCTGCTGCGGCTGGACCAGCGCGTGGTCGGCATCGACAACTTCTCGACCGGCCTGAAGCGCAACCTCGAGGAGATCCGCGACCTCGTGACGCCGGAGCAATGGGCGCGCTTCACCTTCCATGAAGGCGACATCCGCCGCCTGGACGACTGCCGGCGCGCCTGCGAAGGCGTGGACCACGTGCTGCAGCAGGCCGCGCTCGGCTCCGTGCCGCGCTCGCTGGAGGACCCCGTCACCACCAATGCCTCCAACATCGACGGCTTCCTGAACATGCTGGTGGCCGCGCGCGACAACCGGGTCCGCAGCTTCACCTATGCGGCGAGCAGTTCCACCTACGGCGACCATCCTGCCCTCCCGAAGGTGGAGGACCGCATCGGCAAGCCGCTATCGCCGTACGCGGTGACGAAGTACGTCAACGAGTTGTACGCCGAGGTATTCGCACGCAGCTACCGCTTCGACAGCATCGGCCTGCGCTACTTCAACGTGTTCGGCCGGCGGCAGGACCCCGACTCCGCCTACGCGGCGGTCATCCCCAAGTGGACGGCAGCCCTGCTCGCCGGCGAGACGGTGATCATCAACGGCGACGGCGAGACCAGCCGCGACTTCTGCTACGTCGACAACGCCGTGCAGGCCAACCTGCTCGCGGCGGTCGCGACGGACCCGCAGGCGCTGAACCAGGTCTACAACGTCGCGGTAGGCGACCGCACGACGCTGAACACCCTGTTCGGGTTGCTGCGCGAGAACCTGGCGCCGAGCGGCGTCGCGGCGGACACCCGCCCCGAGTTCCGCGATTTCCGGGCCGGCGACGTGCGCCACAGCCAGGCGGACATCGACAAGGCCCGTCGCCTGCTGCGCTACGAGCCCACGCACCGCATCGCGGAAGGCGTCGCCGAGGCCATGCCCTGGTACGTTCGCTCCCTCGGCGTGGCCGCGCAATGACTTCATGGCGGCCACGTTCCCCACCCGCACTGCAGGGCTTCGCATGCCGCTGATGGCCCAGCTGCGCGCACGTGTGTGGCCGGTGGGCGCCGATGCCGACCGCTCCTTCCTGCACGCGTCGGCGATCTATTTCGCGTCGAACGTCCTCAGTGCGGCCATCCCTTTCGTGCTGCTGCCGGTCCTGACACGCCACCTGAGCCCGAGCGAGTACGGAGAAGCGGCGATGTTCCAGACGCTCGTCTGGGGCGCGGGAGCGCTCGTGGGACTCGGCACTGCCGGGGCGGTCAGCCGGAAATACTTCGACAAGGGCACCACCGACGACGTCCTGCGGCAATTCGTCGCGTCCTGCCTCCAGATCCTCCTGGCCAGCGGCGCCTTCTTCTTCCTGCTCGCGATCTTGCTCAAGGACCGCATCTCCGGCTGGCTCGGGCTCGACGCAGCGTGGGTGCCGTGGGCGGTCGTCGTCGCGATCCTCGCGGTACCGGTGCAGCTGCGATTGGGCCAGTGGGAGATGCGGCGCAAGCCCCACCAGTACGGGGCCATGCAGAACTCGCAAAGCCTTCTCAACATCACGCTTTCACTGTTCCTGGTGGTCGTGCTCCTGAAGGGTGCGGACGGCCGCGTCATGGCGCAGATCGTGACCACGGGGACCATCGGAGCCGCGGCGCTGCTCCTGCTGCATCGCGACCGGCTGCTGTCGATCGCGAGCTGGCGGCCGGGGTACATCAGGGAAGCTCTCGCATTCGGCGTCCCCATGGTGCCCCACCTCCTGGCTTCGTTCGCGATGGCAGCCGCCGACCGGCTGCTCGTGGCCAAGGAGCTCGGGCTCGAAGAGGCCGGCGTCTACATGGTTGCCGTGCAGATCGCCGCCGCCCTGCTGATGGTCTTCGATGCCGCTGCCCGCTCGTTCACGCCCTGGTTGTTCGAGCAGCTGAGCGCGGGCGATGCGGCAGCCCACCGCAACGTCGTCCGCCGGACCTACATGGTGCTCGGGTTCATGCTTGCCGCAGGCCTGGCGATGGTCGCCGCGGGGCCGACCTTCGTCGAGCTCGTCGCAGGCACACGCTACCGCCGCGCGGGAGAAGTGATCGGCTGGCTCGCGATGGGCCAGGTGTTCTTCGGCATGTACCTGGTCTTCAACGCCTTCATCGTGTACCAGAGAAGGACGGGCACCCTTTCCTCGATCACCATCGCCAGCGGCGCAGTGGGCATCGTGCTGCTCGTTCTGGGGATCCGCATCCTGGGACTGCATGGGGCAGCCATCGCGTTCTGCACCACCATGGCACTCCGGGCCGCGTGGACATGGTGGGCTGCGCAGAAGTGTCAACCAATGCCCTGGCTGGGCTCACAGGACAAGAATCATGTTTGACGACAAGACCCTCCTCGTGACCGGCGGTACCGGCTCGTTCGGCAACACCTTCGTGCCGATGACCCTGGCCAGGTTCAACCCCCGCAAGATCATCGTGTTCTCGCGCGACGAGATGAAGCAGTGGGAGATGGCGAAGAAGTTCCAGGGCGACCCGCGGGTGCGCTTCTTCATCGGGGACGTGCGCGACAAGGACAGGCTGTACCGGGCGCTCGACGGCGTCGACTACGTGGTGCATGCGGCCGCGACCAAGATCGTTCCGACCGCCGAATACAACCCGTTCGAATGCATCAAGACGAACGTGCTCGGCGCGATGAACCTGATCGACGCGTGCATCGACCACCGCGTCAAGCGCGTCGTGGCCCTCTCCACCGACAAGGCGAGCTGCCCGGTCAACCTCTACGGAGCGAGCAAGCTCGCTTCGGACAAGCTGTTCGTCGCCGGCAACTCGTACTCGGGCGACCACGACAGCCGCTTTTCGGTCGTGCGCTACGGCAACGTGATGGGCTCCCGTGGCTCGGTGATCCCGTTCTTCCTTTCGCAACTGGAAGCGGGAGTCCTGCCCATCACGGATGCGCGCATGACGCGCTTCATGATCTCGCTCGAACAGGGCGTCGAGCTCGTCTGGCACGCCTTCGAGGACATGGAAGGGGGCGAGATCTACGTCAAGAAGATCCCGTCCATGAAGATCACGGACCTGGCGCGCGCCGTGGCGCCCCGGGCGGAGCACAAGATCGTCGGGATCCGGCCGGGCGAGAAGCTTCACGAGCAGATGATCAGCGCCGAGGACTCCCACTACACCTACGAGTACGCCGAGCACTACAAGATCCTGCCCGGCATCAACGGATGGGCGGAAACGCAGGAGCGCATCAAGGACGGGAAGAAGGTGGCGGAAGGATTCGTCTACTCCAGCGACACCAACACCGAATGGATGACGAGCCGCGACCTCCAGTCCTGGATGGAACGCAACATGCAGAAGATCGGGAGCATCTGATGAACCCGATCCCGTACGGACGCCAGGAGATCACGCGGGACGACGTCGAGGCCGTCACGGCCGTCCTGCAGTCCGACTTCCTGACCCAGGGGCCCATGGTCCCCGCGTTCGAGCAGGCCCTCACCCGGCATACCGGCGCCCGCCATGCCCTTGCCGTGAACAGCGCGACTTCGGCCCTGCACATCGCGTGCCTCGCACTGGAGCTGGGTCCCGGGGACCGGCTCTGGACCAGCCCGGTGACCTTCCTGGCATCCGCCAATTGCGGCCTGTACTGCGGCGCCGAGGTGGATTTCGTCGACATCGATCCCGACACGTACAACCTCTCGCCGGTCGCACTCGCGCACAAGCTGCAGCGCGCCGCGAAGGAAGGCAAGCTGCCCAGGATCGTCGTCGCGGTGCACCTGGCGGGCCAGTCCTGCGACATGAAAGCCATCCGCGAGCTGTCGCGGCAATACGGCTTCAAGGTGATCGAGGATGCCTCGCACGCGATCGGAGGGAAGTACGAAGGCCGGCCGGTCGGCGACTGCCGGTACAGCGACATCGCGGTGTTCAGCTTCCATCCGGTGAAGATCGTCACGACTGCGGAGGGCGGCGCGGCGCTCACCAACTCGGACGAACTCGCCGCGAGGATGGCGCTGCTGCGCAGCCACGGCATGACCCGGGACCCCGGACAGATGGAGCGTGCGCCGGAGGGGCCCTGGTACTACGAACAGGTCGCGCTCGGCTTCAATTACCGCATGACGGACCTGCAGGCGGCGCTGGGCGTCAGCCAGATGCAGCGGCTCGAGGCGTACGTCGCGCGTCGGCAGGCCATCGCGGCCCGTTACGGGCGGCTGCTGGCCGGGCTGCCGCTCCGGACACCCCGGCTCGACGAGAACGCGTACTCCGCATTCCACCTTTACGTCGTCCGGCTGGAGGTTTCCAGGACCAGGCGCAGCCAGCGCGAGCTGTTCGAGTTCATGCGCGCCAGCGGGATCGGCGTGAACCTGCACTACATCCCCATCTACCGGCAGCCTTTCTATGCGCGCATGGGGTTCGACCGCGGCGCCTTCGCCGAAGCCGAGCGCTACTACGCGGAAGCCATGAGCCTGCCGATGTTCCCCCTTCTGCGCGACGAAGAGATCGACTTCGTGGCGGCGACCCTGAAGGAAGCGCTGGGATGACGAACATCGCCATCATCCCGGCCAGGGGCGGCAGCAAGCGGATCCCGCGCAAGAACGTCCTGGAGTTCGCCGGCCAGCCGATGATCGCGTACGCGATTTCCGCGGCGCGCTCCTCCGGGCTGTTCCAGCACGTCGTCGTCTCCACGGACGACGACCAGATCGCCGAGACCGCGCTGCGCTACGGAGCGGAGGTTCCGTTCTCGCGGCCGGCGGAACTGGCGGACGATCACACGCCGACCGTGCCGGTGATCGCGCACGCCGTTGCGGCTTGCGCGGCACTCGGGTGGGACTTCGGGAACGTCTGCTGCATCTATCCAGCCGTCCCCTTCCTGCAGACGGACGACATGACGGCTGCCCTGAACCTGCTCGAAAAGAGCGCGGCCGACTACAGCTTCCCCGTCGCGGAGTTCCCGTCTGCCCCGCAACGTGCACTGTCCCGGGCGGGCGACGGCACGCTTTCACCGTTGTCCCCCGGAAACGAGCTGACGCGCACGCAGGACCTTCCGAAGGCCTATCACGACGCCGGCCAGTTCTATTGGGGCCGCAAGTCCGCCTGGCTGACGAATCCGCGGATCCATAGCGCGGGCGTCGGCCACGTGATTCCGTCCTGGCGAGTGGTCGACATCGACACCCCGGACGACTGGCGGCGCGCCGAGGTCATCCACCGCGCACTTTTTTCCCGCAGCAACCAACGAGGAAGCGAGAAATGAACGAGCAGCAGAACTTCTGGGCGCGCGACTATGCGCAGCAGTACATCGAGAAGAACAGCCGTTTCGAAGCCGACTTCGGCGTCGAGGCCTGGCGGCAGATGCTCGCGCAGGCCGCCGACGTGAAGTCCTACCTCGAATGCGGACCCAACATCGGCCGCAACATCGATTTCCTCCAGCAGGTCCTGCCGCAAGCCCGCAAGAGCATCGTCGAGATCTCGGCGCCGGCGTTCGACTTCGTCACCCGGAAGCATGCGTTCGAGCATGCGTTCAACGGATCGATCGAGGAGTCGGCGCTTCCCCAGGGCGCCTTCGACCTCGTCTACACCATCGGCGTGCTGATCCACGTCCACCCGGACAACCTGCTGCGGGTGATGAAGAAGATGTTCGACTACTCGTCGCGCTACGTCCTCTTCGGGGAGTACTTCAACCGGACGCCCGTCATGATCGAGTACCAGGGCCAGCAGGACAGGTTGTTCAAGAGGGACTTCGGGAAACTGTTCATCGAGAACTTCCCCGTTCGGGTCGTCGACTACGGCTTCCTGTGGG
Source organism: Ramlibacter sp. (assembly GCF_036383835.1). Classification (GTDB taxonomy): domain Bacteria; phylum Pseudomonadota; class Gammaproteobacteria; order Burkholderiales; family Burkholderiaceae_C; genus Ramlibacter. Next base: position 68,669 of record NZ_DASVNN010000008.1, on the reverse strand, counting down.
GACACCTCTACGACCAGGCGGGCTTCGACGACATCACCTGGTGGCTGTTCGAGAAGAACGGCACGGCCTGAGCATCGCCAGAGGCCGCGCGGGACCATGACCATGAAAACGCTGGCGATCAGGGTTGACGCTTCGTCCCGGATCGGGACGGGCCACGTCATGCGCTGCCTCACGCTCGCCGACCGGCTCCGCGGCCGTGCCGAATGCGTGTTCGTCACCCGCGAGCGCCGGGGGAATCTTGCAGACCTCATGCGGCAGCGCGGACACGGCGTGGTCTGCCTGCCGCCGACGCCTTCCGAAGACAACGGGGAGCGCGCGGGACACTCTGGATGGCTCGGTGTGGATTGGGAGACGGACGCGCAGGACACCCTGGCAGCGCTGGCTCCGGTCGTCGCGGACTGGCTCGTCGTCGACCACTATGGGCTCGACGGCCGATGGGAAACCGCGGTAGCGGGCGGACGTCTCCGCGTCATGGCCATCGACGATCTCGCGGACCGACCGCACGCGGCACGGATCCTCCTCGACCAGGGCCCGGGGCGCAACGCGGCCGACTACGCGGCACTGGTGCCGGGCGACTGCACCGTGCTCGCGGGGCCCGAGTACGCCCTGATCGGTCCCCGTTTCAGCGCTCTCCGACCGGCGAGCCTGCAGCGGCGTGGGCAGGCAGCCCTCCGGCAGATCATGGTTTCCCTCGGCGGCGTCGATGCCACGGACGTGACTTCGAAGGTTCTCCGTGTCCTCCGGACATGCGCCCTGCCGCCGGATATCGGCATCGTCGTCGTGCTGGGACCGCATGCCCCCTGGATCGATGCGGTACGTGCGGAGGCCGGGCGCATGCCGTGGCTCACGGAGGTTCGCGTCAACGTCGCCGACATGGCCGCACTGATGTCCGAAAGCGATGTCGCGATCGGCGCGGCCGGGACGACCGCGCTCGAGCGCTGCTGCCTCGGACTGCCCGCGCTGACCGTGGTGCTCGCGGAGAACCAGCGACGCGGTGCGGAGGCGCTCGCGGCCACAGGGGCGATCCTGCCAGTGGATCTCGACAAGCTGCCGGAAGACCTGCCCGGGAAGTTGAAGCTCCTGCAGGACCCCGAGAGGCGCCACGACGTCGCGATCGCGGCCCGTGATATCGCGGACGGCGAGGGTGCGTCCCGGGTTGCGGAGGTCCTGCTCGATGCGTGAACCGTCCGAGTCCATGGCCAGGCGCATGCGCGAAGAGGATCTCCCGCAGGTCCTCGCGTGGCGGAATGCACCCGACGTCCGCCGGTTCATGCTGAGCCAGCATCTCATCTCGCCGGAGGAGCATCGCGCCTGGTTCGAGCGGATCCAGCGCGAAGGAACGCGGGAACTGCTGATCGTGGAATCGGGCGAGCGGCCCATCGGGTTTGCCCAGTTTTCCGCGCGCAGTGCCGGCGGCATCTCGGAATGGGGTTTCTATGCCGCGCCCGATGCTCCCAAGGGAAGTGGCCGGCTCCTTGGCACCGCAGCGCTGCGGCACGCGTTCGAGACCCTGGATCTGCACAAGGTCTGCGGACAGGCCTTCGCATTCAACGAGGCCTCCATCCACATGCACCGGACGCTCGGCTTCGCGCAGGAAGGCGTGCTGCGGGAGCAGTGCCTCCTGGAAGGCAGGCATCACGACCTGCTGTGTTTCGGGCTACTCAAGCGGGAATGGATTCCTCGATGAACGGAGCCGGCATGCATTCCATCCAGATCGCGGGACGGACCATCGGCGCCGGTGCCCCGCCCTATGTCATCGCCGAGCTTTCGGCGAACCACAACGGCTCGCTGGAGACCGCGATGCGGCTGATCACCGAAGCGAGCCGGGCCGGCGCCGATGCGGTCAAGTTGCAGACCTACAAGCCGGACACCATCACGCTCAATTGCGATGCGCCGGAGTTCCGCATCCAGGGAGGCCTCTGGGACGGCCGCACCCTTTACAACCTGTACGAGCAGGCACACATGCCGTGGGAGTGGCATGCCCCCTTGTTCGAACATGCACGCGCCAGCGGGATCACGGTCTTCAGCACGCCGTTCGACAAGACGGCGGTCGACCTGCTCGAGGACCTGGAGGCCCCCGCGTACAAGATCGCATCGTTCGAGGCGGTGGACCTGCCCCTGATCCAATACGTGGCTGCCACGCGCAAGCCGATGATCATCTCGACCGGCATGGCCGATGCGGACGAGATCCAGGAGGCGATCGACGCCGCGCGTTCGGGCGGCTGCACGCAACTCGCCGTGCTGCATTGCGTCAGCGGGTACCCGGCACCTGCTTCCGACTACAACCTGAGCACCATCCCCGACATGATCGGCCGGTACGGCCTGGTGACGGGCCTGTCGGACCACACGCTCGACAACACGACGGCGATCGCCGGCGTGGCGCTGGGCGCCGCAATCATCGAGAAGCATTTCACCCTCGATCGCAATGGCGGCGGTCCCGACGACAGTTTCTCCCTGGAACCTCCCGGATTGCTGGAGCTGTGCCGCGGCGCGCGCACGGCCTGGGAGGCATTGGGCAAGGTGGACTACGGCCGCAAGTCGAGCGAACAGGGGAACGTGCAGTTCCGCCGCTCCCTGTACTTCGTGCGGGACGCGGCCGCCGGCCAGACCGTCACGCCGGAGATGGTCAGGAGCATCCGCCCGGGATTCGGCCTGGCACCCAAGTACCTGGACGAAGTGCTGGGCGCGACCCTGCGCGTGGACGTGGCTCGCGGTACGGCCGTACGTCGCGAGCACCTGGAGCGATGACAGAAATGCAAGCGGACGACCATCGCGTTCTCATCGTCGGCTGCGGCAACATTGCCGGCGGTTTCGACGCAGCGCGCAATGCCGATGCGGAGCCGCTCACCCACGCGGGTGCGTTCGTCCGGGAGCCAGGCTTCCGTCTCGTGGCGTGCGTCGACCCCGACGAGGACAGGCGATCGGCTTTCCAGCGCCGCTGGAAAGTGGAGGAGGCATTCGCCGACGTCGCCTCCCTCGGCGACCGAACCGGGGCGTTCGACGTCATCAGCATCTGCTCGCCGACCGGCATGCACGGCGGGCACCTCGAGGCGGCCCTCGCGCTTCGCCCCCGGCTCGTGTTCTGCGAGAAGCCGGTGACTCCGTCGCTGGCAGAGACCCGCCATTGGGTGGAACGGTTCGAGCAAGCCGGCATCCACCTGGCGGTCAACCACACCCGCCGCTGGGCACCGGACGTCGCAAGACTGCGCGTCGAGCTGCAGAGCGGCAAATGGGGCAGTGTCCGTTCCGCGCACGGCACGTACGGAAAAGGCGTCCTCAACAACGGCAGCCATCTGATCGACCTGCTGCAGTTTCTCCTGGGTCCGCTGAGGCTCGTCGGCGCCGGCGCGCCCCTGTGGGATTTCTGGGAGACCGACCCCACGGTGCCGGCCTTGCTGGCGGCGGGTGAGGTGCCCGTGCAGCTCGCGGTGTCGAATGCCCGCGACTACTCGCTCTTCGAGGCGCACCTGGTCACCGAACGTGGCGTGATCAGCATGGAAGACGGTGGCCTCGCGTGGCGGATCCGCCATCCTGTCCCCAGCCCGCATTTCTCCGGATACACGGGGCTCGACCGGGGCGTGGATCTGCCGGGTGAGTACCGGCAGGCCATGCGATCGGCCGCGATCAACATCCGTGAATGCCTGCGGACGGGTGCGCCGCTCCATAGCACCGGGCGCACGGCCGCGGACGCCCAGCGTCTATGCGAACAGATCAGCGCCGCCGCGGCGCAGTCAGTTTCAGGAAACCGGTAGGAGTCCCATGGACCATCAACTTGCGATCTTCGGCGGAGCCCCTGCCATTGCACGCCCCCTCCAGCCCTTCAGGAGCCTGGGGGAGGACGAGGTCGATGCGGCCGCGCGCGTGATCCGCAGTGGCGTGCTGTCCGCGTACATCGGCGCTCCCGGCGAGGGATTCCTCGGGGGCAAGGAAGTCCGCGCCTTCGAGCAGCAGGCGGCCTCGTATTTCGGGGTGAAGCACGCGATCGGCGTGAACTCCTGGACGTCCGGCCTCATCGCGGCCGTGGGCGCCATCGGCATCGAGCCGGGCGATGAGGTCATCACGACACCGTGGACCATGGCGGCCACGGCTACGGCGATCCTGCACTTCAACGGCATCCCGGTGTTCGCGGACATCGATCCGGAGTCTTTCAACATCGATCCCTCCAGCGTGGAGCGGCTGATCACCCCCCGCACGCGCGCCGTGATGGCGGTGGACATCTTCGGCCAGTCCGCGGACATGGAAGCCCTGCGGGCGATCTGCCGGCGGCACGGCCTCAAGCTGTTGTGCGACACGGCACAGGCCCCCGGCGCGAAGTACTTCGGCGAGTACGCGGGGACGCTCGCCGACATCGGCGGCTTCAGCCTGAATTACCACAAGCACATCCACTGCGGGGAAGGCGGCATCCTCGTGACGAACGACGACGCCCTCGCCCATCGCCTGCGCTTGCTGCGCAATCACGCGGAAGCCGTGATCCAGAGCGACGACCCCGCGGAGCTGTCGAACATGGTGGGCTACAACTTCCGCATGGGCGAGATCGAGGCGGCGATCGCGTCCACGCAGCTGCGCAAGCTGGCCAAACGCGTCGAAGGCCGACAGGCGATCGCCCGTCTCCTGGATGCCGGCCTCGGCGATCTGCAGGGACTTGCCACGCCGCGCGTCAGCGAGGGCTGCACCCACGCCTACTACGTCTACGGCATGAAGGTCGATGTTCCGGCACTCGGGGTGTCCCGGGATCGCATCGTCGCCGCGTTGCGCGCCGAAGGCGTGCCGGGCATCGTGAACGGCTACCAGAACCTGCACCTGCTGCCGATGTTCAGGCACAAGATCGCCTATGGCACGCGCGGGTTCCCGTGGAATTCTCCGTACTGCACTTCGGACGTGAACTACGGGCCGGGCCTTTGTCCGGTCGCCGAGGATCTGCACTCCAGCCGATTCCTCGGCCTCAACCTGTGCATGTTCGAGTACCCGCCGGAGGACGTGGAGCTCCTGGTCGCCGCGTTCCGCAAGGTGTGGAGCAACCTCGACCAGGTGCGGCAAGGCTGAAAGCCATGGCAGCGCAAACCATCGGCCCCCTCGCGCAAGACTTGCCACTGCAAGGCGAGCTGGTGGAAATCCGTGCGTTCGGTCCGGAGGACCTCACTCCGGAATACGTCGGCTGGTTGAACGACCCCGAGGTGGTGCGGTACAGCAACCAGCGGTTCCGCCGCCATGACGCCCGCAGCTGCGCCGCCTACCTCGAAAGCTTTCCCGGCACCGGCAACCTGTTCCTGAGCGTGCGCCGCAAGGATGGCCGCCACGCGATCGGAACCATGACCGTCTATCACGCGAGCCACCACGGGACGGCCGACGTCGGCATCCTCATCGGCGACCGGAATGCCTGGGGGCGGGGCTACGGCCAGGACGCCTGGAACACCGTGGTGCACTGGCTCGCAAGGCATCCGGCCGTCCGGAAGGTCACGGCGGGCACGGTGGCCTGCAACGCAGGGATGCTCAAGTTGATGGAGCGCTCCGGGATGAAAAGGGAGGCCGTGCGCGAACGGCAGGAACTCATCGATGGCGAGCCCGTGGACATCGTCTACTTCGCGAAGCACCGTGATGACTGAGGCCCAAGCCCCGTTCGCTGCCGTCTGCCACGATGCCGGCGCGGCCAACCAGGTCATCGCGTGGATTCGATCCGCCGGCGCGGGCGACGCCGTGCGACCGGTGATGCGCGGGCCTGCCGAACGCCTGTGGCGCGTCGCCTTTCCGGATCGGGCGCTCGTCGACGATGTCGAGTCCGCGCTCGAAGAGGTCGCCCTGCTCGTCAGCGGCACCGGCTGGGGGAGCGAGCTCGAACATGAAGCGCGCGTGCTGGCACGGGCCAGGGGAGTCCGCAGCATCGCGGTCCTGGACCACTGGGTCAACTACGGTCAGCGCTTCGAACGCGGCGGCACGCAGGTCCTGCCCGACGAATTCTGGGTCTTCGACGAGCATGCGTACCGGCTCGCACGGGAGACCTTTCCCGGCGGCGCGATCCGCCGCATGCCCAATCGCTATCTCGAGGACCAGGTGCGCGCCATCGGCCCGGTACCGGCACACGGCGCCGAATGCCTTTACTTGCTCGAACCGATGCGCACCGACTGGGGCCGCGGCGTGCCCGGTGAATTCCAGGCGCTCGACTATTTCGTCGAGAAGCTCCCGTCGTTGAAACTGCCGCCGGAGACCGTCATCCGGTTGCGCCCGCACCCCTCCGAATCCGCATCGAAGTACGCAGACTGGATCCGGCAGCATCCCGATCTGCGGCTTGCCGTCGACGATGCCGGCTCGCTCGCAGACTCCCTCTCGCGCTCGGCGTGGGTCGTGGGCTGCGAGTCCTTCGGCCTGGTGGTCGCCCTGGCTTCGAACAGGCGGGTCCAGTGCGCGCTCCCGCCCTGGGCACCCCCGTGCCGCCTTCCGCACGAAGGCCTGGTGCATCTCTCCCGGCTCGCAGGAACACCATGAAGTACTGCAAACGCTGCCTTCAACCGGACACTCGCCCGAACACGCGCTTCAGCGACGCGGGCGTGTGCCCGGCGTGCGAATATTTCGACAAGCTCGCCGACGTGGACTGGCAGGAGCGCTCAGAGATCCTGGAAGACCTGTTGCAGACCTTCCCCCGGCGCGGTGGCCAGGGCTTCGACTGCATCATCGGCGTCAGCGGCGGCAAGGACAGCACGCGCCAGGCGCTTTGGGTACGCGACAAGCTGGGGCTCAAGCCGCTGCTGGCGTGCCTCAGCTATCCGCCGGAGCAGGTCACCGAGCGCGGAGTGAACAACCTGTCGAACCTGATCAACCTCGGGTTCGACGTCGTGATCTCCGCGCCGGCACCCGCCACCTGGCGTCGCCTGATGCGGGAATCGTTCCTGCGTTTCACGAACTGGGCCAGGTCCACGGAGCTCGCGCTCTTCAGCTCCGTCCCGCAACTGGCGATCCAGTATGGAATCCCGCTGATCCTCTGGGGCGAGAACCCCGGCCTGCAGCTCGGCGACCTCAAGACCCTGGGACGCACCGGTTACGACGGCAACAACCTGCGGTACATGAACACCTTGTCCGGAGGCGCCCTGGACTGGATGCTCGAGGCCGGCATCGCCCCCAGCGATCTCCTCCCCTACCGGTACCCGACGCCGGAAGAGTTCGATGCCCATCGCCTGCAGATCGTCTACCTCGGATGGTTCCTGGGGGACTGGTCGCTCGCGAACAACGCGATGTACTCCGTCGCCAGCGGGCTCGAGATCCGGGACGACCACGTCGGCAACACGGGCGACCTCATGGGAGTGACCTCCCTGGACGAGGACTGGGTCACGCTCAACCAGATGATCAAGTACTACAAGTTCGGATTCGGTCGCGTCACCGACTACGTGAACGAGGAAATCCGCCTTGGAAAGCTGACACGCGGCGAAGGCATCGAACTCGTTTCGCGCTACGACGACGCGTGCTCGCCGGACTACATCGCCAGCTTCTGCGAATACATCGGGCTGTCGGTCGACGAGTTCTGGACCCAGGTGCGCAAGTCGACGAACCGTGAACTGTTCGAAGTCCCGGAGAACGGCAGGATCAGGCGCAAGTTCCAGGTGGGGGTCGGCCTGTGACGCGACTCACCATCGGCATCGTGGACTACGGCGTCGGCAATCTCGCCTCGGTTCGTCATGCCCTGCGCTCCATGGGATACAGAAGCCGTTCCAGCAGCGACCGCGAGATCCTCGCCGCATCCGACCTCCTGCTGCTGCCCGGCGTGGGCGCGTTCCCGGCAGCGATGCAGGCGCTGCACGCGATGAAGCTCGTCGACTTCATCCGGCAGCAGGCCGGCGCGGGGAAGCCGGTCCTCGGCATCTGCCTCGGCATGCAGCTGCTCGCGGAAAGTTCGACGGAGTGGCAATCCACCGCCGGCATCGGCCTGATCCCGGGGGAAGTGCTTCACCTGAGCCACGCAGACTGGCATATCGGATGGAACACGCTCGAGGTCACGAGCGACGATCCCATGTTCCGGGTCGCCGACAGGCGCGCGATGTACTTCAACCACTCGTACGCGTTCCATCCGCCGTCCGAGTACCGCGTGGCCGTCGCCCGCATCGGCAGCCGGAACGACCCCTTCACGGTTGCAGTGCGCCGCAAGAACGTCGTCGGGCTCCAGTTCCACCCGGAAAAGAGCCAGGCCGACGGCCGCATCCTCCTGTCCAACGTGATCGAGGGCCTGTGCCATGCTTAGGAAGCGAGTCGTGGGTGTGGTCACGGTGCGCGGCGGATGGGCGGTGCAGTCGTTCGGCTACGGGCGCTACCTGCCGGTCGGCCGGCCGGAGGTCGTCGCCGAGAACCTCGACCGCTGGGGCGCGGACGAGATCCTGCTTCAGTGCATCGATCGTTCCACCGGCAACGCCGGGCCGGATCTCGCGTTGCTCGGGCGCGTCGCGAACATGGGCCTCGGCACCCCGCTCATTCTTGCGGGGGGCATACGCGACGAGGCGGATGGCGTCAGCTGCATCCACGCCGGCGCCGACCGTGTGTGCGTGGACGCCCTCCTGCACGAACGGCCCGAGGGAGCAAGCGAGCTTTCCGGTCGTCTCGGCGCGCAAGCCGTGATCGCCGCCCTGCCCTTGTCCATCGAACCGGGCGGCATCCGATGGTTCGACTACCGGAACCGGAAGAGCGGTCCGATCGGCGAACGCGTTCTGCAGCTGTTGCGCGACAAGATCCTGTCGGAGGCCCTGGTCATCGACTGGAAGAACGAAGGAACGCACGGCGGCTTCGACATGGGCCTCCTGTCGCAACCCGAGCTCGCGGGCATTCCGCTGATTGCATTCGGTGGATTGGCCGATCCCGCGGCGATGCGCGCCGCGCTGGAGCACCCGCAGACGGTAGCGGCCGGCGTGGGGAATGCGCTCAACTATCGTGAGCACGCCATGCGGCTGCTCAAGCAGGAGCTCGGGGGCGTCGCGGTCCGCTCGCCGTCCTCCCAGCCGGGAGCTGCCTGAGATGCTGCGAATCTGCAATCGTTGCCTGTATCCCGAAAGCCATCCGCTCGGCTTGGTTCTCGACGAAGAGGGGATCTGCTCGGGGTGCCGGATCCACGAGGAGAAGGACCGCCTCGACTGGAAAGCCCGCTGGAACAAGCTTCGCGAGATCGTCGCCCCCTATCGGAGCGCCAGCGGCAGGACGTACGACTGCATCGTCCCGGTGACGGGCGCGAACGACTCGTACTTCATCGTCCACCTGGTCAAGAAGAAGCTGGGATTGAACCCCCTTCTCGTGACCTACAACAAGTACTTCAACACGCCGCTGGGGATCCGGAACCTGGCGAACCTGCGGATCCGCTTCGACTGCGACATCCTCACGCAGAACGTCGACCCGCGATCGGTGAAGAAGATCACCCGCACCACGCTTCGCCAGTTCGGAAGCATCTACTGGCCGTGCCTTGCGGGCCAGACGGTGTTTCCCGTGCAGACGGCCGTCAGGCTGCGCGTTCCATTGATCATCTGGGGCGCGCACCAGGGCCTGGAACAGGTGGGGATGTTCTCGCACGAACACGAGGCCGAGATGACCCGCCGCTACCGGAAGGATCATGACCTTCTCGGACACGAGGCGGACGACCTGCTGTCGATCTTCGACACCCTCGGCGAAGACGACGTCTGGCAGTACCGCTACCCGGACGACGCGGACCTGCAGGCCGCGAACGTTCGCGGGATCTATCTCGGCAACTTCGTGCGCTGGGACCCGAAGGCCCAGCACGAACTCATGATGGACGACTACGGCTACCGGACGGCCGGATTCCCGAGGACGTTCGACTGCTACGACCATGTGGATTGCTTCAACTTCATGGGCCTGCACGACACGCTGAAGCTGTGCAAGCACGGCTACTCCAAGGTGCTGGACCACGCCTGCAGGGAGATCCGGCATGGCCGGCTGACGCGCGCCCAGGGGCTCGCGCTGGTGCGAAAGCACGAACGGGCCGCGACACCTCATGTGGACCTGTTCTGCGACTGGCTTGGCGTGGACAGGCGCAGCCTCGACTTCATCCTGGACCAGCACAGGAACGCCAGGTTCTGGAAACGCTCCGCGCCCGATGCGTGGGAGTTCGAAGGCATCAGCGCCCTGGCGATGGAAGCGGGCGCCCGGGGCAGCGAGGAGGTGGCACGCCGCTGCGCCTTCACCGCGACGGACCCGCCCGGGGACCGGGAGACCTACGTCACCGTCGGAAAGGGATATCCGTGAGCGACCTATCCCCTGTCCTGGGTTCGGAAGAAATCATCGAGCCGGTCACCAATCTGGATCGGTACGGCTTCTCGCATGTGCTCGCCGCGTATGCAGGCCTGAAGCAACCGCGGCGCCCCTTCTGCTCGTGGATCCATGGCTGGATCTGGTGGGACGAACTGGTGAAGCCCGAGGATCTGCTGGGTCCGCGGAACATGCCCCGCGACCTGTCGATCGTGGTGGGCTCCTCGCAGCAGGTGGACATGATGCGTGCCGCGGGATACACCAACGTCCTCGCGGGCGGGGTGCCGCTGATCTACGTGCCCGCGCAGCACGTCCGGAGGAGGCCGGACACCCTCCTCGCCTTCCTCGCTCACTCGGCGGAAGCGGAAAGGTTCGACGTTCTCCACGGCGACTACCTGGACCATCTCGCATCCATCCGGCACCATTTCGAGCGCGTCTACGTCTCGGTCTTCGCCCTCGACAGGAACGACAAGCTCAACGCCGAGATCACGCGCAGGGGACTGTTCGTTCTCGACGGAGCGAATCCGGCAGACCGCAATTCGATGCGGAGGACCCGCAGGTGCCTGGAGTACTTCGGGCACGTCTCGACCAACACGATGGGCAGCCACGTCGCGTATGCATTGGCGGCTGGATGCAGGACCTCCATCTGGTCCCCGATCTTCAGGTACGACTACGACGTGCTGGCGAAGTCGGCACACGGGCTGAGCCGGGACTATGTGGACCGGATGTCCCTCGTCCACGACGAGCCGTACCTGAGGAATCGGTTTCCGGGGCTGTTCGACACACCGCCGCTATCCGGATATCTCGATCCGGCGCTCGGCTCCGAGCTGCTCGGCGCGCGCCACCTCCTCACGCCGGACGAGGTGATGCAGGCGGCGGGTTGGACGATGGGTGTGCAATTGAGCGGCTATCTCGCAGGCGCCGTGCGGCGCTCCCACCGTCAATTGCGTTCGCTGTTCGCGCCGGGGGCGCCATCCGGAACCCGGAGGTGCGGATGACCGGCCAGATGTTGCGAGAGGAGCTTTCGCCTGCTCACGCGAGTGGCACATCCAGCCACGGTCGGTCCGGACGCCCGGCGCGCACCGGTCTCGTCTGCATCCTGCTCCCCGATCTGCGTGGGGGCGGGGCCGAACGGCTGCACGTCAACCTGGCAAACGACTGGGTCGCCAGGGGCCTGGACGTGCAGTTTGCCGTGATGTGCAATCGCGGCGACCTTCATGGAGCCATGGACCCCGGGATCGGGGTCCACGACCTTCGGGTTTCGCGCCTCAGGTCGCTCCTGTTTCCGCTGGCGCGTTACCTGCGGCGCACGCAGCCATCGGTCACCCTGGCAGCCATGTGGCCGCTGACCTGCGTCGCCATTGCCGCGTGGCGGCTCGCGGGGCGGCCGGGTCGCCTTGTCGTCAGCGACCACTCGCAGCTGAGCATCTCCGCGGTCAGGGAGATGAACGTGCCACGGTGGCTCCTGCGGCAAACCATGCGGCACACCTATCCGCACGCCACCGGGGTGATCGCTGTCTCGAACGGCGTGAAGCAGGACTTGTGCGCCATCGCCGGCCTGGACCCGGCGATCGTGCGGGTGATCTACAACCCCACCGCCGTGGGGATCCCGAACGCAAGAGGTGACGCCGATGCCCGAATCCGGTTGTGGGGGCGGGACGGTGGCAACAACATCCTGTCCGTAGGAACCCTCAAGCGCCAAAAGGACCACGCGACGCTCATCGATGCCTTTGCGCGGCTACCGGCCGGGCTCGATGCCAGGCTGACGATCCTCGGCGAAGGTCATCTGCGCCCGGACCTCGAGAAGCAGATTCGCAGCCTGGACCTTGGCGATCGTGTTCGCCTCCCGGGGTTCGTGCTCGACCCGTATCCCTGGTACCAGACCGCGGACTTGTTCGTTCTCTCGTCGCGGTGGGAAGGCTTCGGCAACGTCCTCGTGGAAGCGCTCGAATGCGGCGTTCCCGTCGTCAGCACGGATTGCCAGAGCGGGCCGGCGGAGATCCTCGACGGCGGCCGGTTCGGCAGGCTGGTGCCCGTGCAGGATCCCGCCGCCATGGCCGCCGCGATGTGTTCCAGCTTTGCCGGGAAACACGATACCGGCCTGTTGCGCAGGCGGGCGCAGGACTTCTCGGTGGCAGCGATCTCCGATGAGTACCTCCATTACCTGGATCTGAAGCCATCGATCACCGAGGAGACGCCGAATGTCTAGCCTGAGAAGAACACGCAGCTGGCAATACCTCATGAAGATGGCGCGCCCCTTCGGCGGGCTCATGCCGCAGCGCCTGTATTCGCACCTGTGGTTCCAGGGACGCTTCAGGACGAAGGTGCACGGAGTCGAGTTCGCGATGCACCACACCGGACTCGCGCTGGAAAACGAAGTGTTCTGGCGCCGCACTTTCGAGCACGAGCGCGCCACGGTCGCGCTGATCCTGCCCTATCTGCGCAACACGCAGTACATGTTCGACATCGGCGCGAACACCGGCTTCTTCTCCCTGCTGGCGAAAGCCGCGAATCCCGCCGCGCGCGTGGTGGCGGTCGAACCCTCGCTACCCAACTTCCAGGCGCTGGAGAATAACATCCAGCTCAATGCGTTCGACATCTCCGCCGTCCGCGCCGCGGTGACGGCCACGAAAGGAGAGGTCACGCTGTACGACTTCCCGACCATCTCGTACTCGGCCAGCCTGGATGACGGATGGCGAGCAGGCGCGCAGCCGAACAAGGTGCAGGGCGTGACGCTCGACGCATTGGCTGCCGACTACGGCGCGACGGGACAGCGCGTGCTGGTGAAGGTGGACGTCGAGGGCCACGAGGTCCAGGTGCTGGAGGGCGCGCGTCAACTGATCGCGTGGCGCCCGACCTTCCTCATCGAGATCATCCGCGACCATATCGCCCGCGGCGTTACCCGGCTGCTGCCGCCGGACCAGTTCCGCTACGACTTCATCGACGAAGCGTCGATGAGCACGAAGGACGTGACCGGTGACGCGCTCGCTGGAGGAACCCTGCCTTTCGGCAACTACCTGATCCGGCCGATGGATGCAGGAAGCGGGCCGTCGTAGGCCCGTCGAGCACGTCGCAGCTTCACCGGACATCAACGTCGCCGGATCGCATTGCATCCATGGTCGAACAGCACAACCGTCGTCGAGCCGCCGATACGCGTTCGGTGTTTCCCCCAGAACGGAGGATGCCCTTTTTCGCAGGCGCGGATGCAGAATGCTCACCCCTGAGCAAAGAGCACCTCATCAAGATGAAGTCGCTGATGCAACTCGTGCTCGTCCATGCGCGGCAGCCTGCGCCGCGTGCCCGCGACGACATCCACGCGATCTGCGTGCCGTCGGGCAAACGCGATCCCACGTCCCCCCGTCACTCCTGCGCGCGCATCGACCATGCGCACGTCCAACCATGAGCACCACGGAAGCATCGACCCATCGCATCTGTCCGCTCTGCGGCGGCGGGGGGCGCCGCACGGCGTTTCCGTTCGCGACCCGCTTCAACGGGCGGGAGTTCTCGTATGTCGCGTGCGCGCAGTGCTCATGCGTGTACGTCGATCCCGTTCCCGATGCCGAGACCTTCTCGCGCATGTACGCGAAGGCGCACTACCACGATGCGCACTATGCCGACGCGGACCAGGCCGCGTACCTGGACTCCGCGCGCATGTTGCGTGGCCTGCTGCCCCCGGGCGCACGCGTTCTCGACTACGGGTGCGGGACGGGCGCCTTCCTGCAAGCCGTGCGGACCGTCGGGCTCGAGCCCTTCGGCGTCGAGTTCGACCACGAAGCGGCGCAGGCGGCGAGCCGGCGCTCGCAATGCGAAGTGCAGACGGTCGACGCGTTCTGGGCCGGCCAGGCTTCGGGCTTCGATGCAATCCATCTCGGTGACGTGCTCGAGCACCTCCCCGACCCTGGAGCCGTGCTGCGGCAACTGCTCGCCCGGCTGCGACCCGGTGGCGTGCTGTTCGCCGAAGGTCCGCTGGAGGTGAATCCCAGCCCGGTCTACTGGTGCGCAACCGTGTTCGGCTGGGCCAAGCGGCTCGCGCGGCCCGGCTTCATGGCGTCGCATCCACCGACCCACCTGTACCGGGCGAACGGCAGGCAGCAGCTCGCCTTCTTCCACCGGGTGGAACCCCGCCTGGCCTTGCGCCACTGGGAACTCTACGAAACGGGATGGCCGTATGCACGCGGCGGGCGGATGCAACGCACGATCGCGGGCGCCGCCGTCGCGTTCAGCGGCCTGCGGCGATCGCTGTTCGGCAATCGCTTCCGCGGGCTGTTCCTCTTCGACCCGGCCCGGCAGGTCCAGCCAGCTGCGGTCGCCGAGCCCATCGAGGAGGTTCAACGCGCATGAGCTCGGTGCTCTACGTCACCTACGACGGCCTGCTGGAGCCGCTGGGGCAAAGTCAGGTACTGGCGTACCTCGCGCTGTTGGCGTCGGAGCACCGCATCCACGTGATGTCCTTCGAGAAGAAGGCCGACAGCAGCGATGCGGGGAAAGTGCGCGCGCTGCGCGGCAGGCTGCACGAGCTCGGCATCGGCTGGACGCCATTGCGTTACCACAAGACCCCCAGCGCACCGGCCACGGCCTTCGACATCGCGGTCGGCATGCTGGTGGGCAGCTGGCTGGCCCTGCGCAACCGCGTCACGATCGTCCATGCCCGCTCCTACGTACCGGCCCTGATCGCGATGCCGATCCGCTTCCTCGCCGGTGCGAAGCTGCTGTTCGACATGCGCGGATTCTGGGCCGACGAGCGCGTCGATGGCCGCCTGTGGCTGGCTTCGGGGGCGCTGTACCGCATCACCAAGCGGCTGGAACGCTCCTTCCTGCGCGCCGCCGACCACATCGTCACGCTCACGCGGGCGTCGGCCCGCGAGCTCGAGCGCTTCCCGGTGCTGCGCCAATGGCCCAGGCCGATCACGGTGATCCCCACCTGCGCCGACCTGGCGCGCTTCCGTCCGTCCGCAGGGCGCGCGGACGACGGCTTCGTCTTCGGCTACGTGGGGTCGGTCGGGACGTGGTACCTGTTCGAGGAAACGCTGCTGTTCTTCAAGGCCCTGCTGCGGCGCCGGCCCGATGCCCGTTTCCTGGTCGTGAACCGCAACGAGCACGCGCCGATCCGGTCGATGGCGGACCGGCTCGGCATCCCCCGCGAAACGATCGAACTCGTTTCCGCGGCCCACGCGGACGTGCCCCGTTTCGTGCAGCGCATGCATCTCGGCGCCGCCCTGATCCGGCCCTCGTATTCGAAGATCGCCAGCGCTCCGACGAAGCTGGCCGAGTACCTCGGCTGCGGCGTTCCCTGCCTGGGCAACGCCGGCGTCGGCGACGTGCAGGAGATCCTCGAGCAGGAGCAGGTGGGCGTGGTCATGCGGGGTTTCTCGGCGGCCGACATCGACGCAGCCGTCGATGCGAGCCTGCTGCTCATGGCCGACCCCGCGCTCGGCGCCCGCTGCGCCGCCGTGGCGCGCAGGCTGTTCTCCCTCGACGAAGGCGTGGCCTCGTACCGCGCGATCTACCGCTCGCTTTCCACCGAACTGCCGCAGGGCCAGCCGCATGAACACAGAAGCTAGCAACATCGACCGCGAGACGGTGGCCTCGTTCGGCAGCGAGTGGTCCCGCTTCGACCAGTCGCGGCTGCGGGGCGAAGAACTGCAGTCGCTGTTCGACACCTACTTCGACATCTTTCCGTGGGGCACGCTGCCAGCTTCGCCGGAAGGCTTCGACATGGGCTGCGGTTCGGGGCGGTGGGCCGCGCTGGTGGCCGGGCGCGTGGGACGCCTGCACTGCGTGGATCCTTCGGCCGAAGCGCTCGCCGTCGCCGAAAGGCGGCTGGCCGCCACGCCCAACGTGCACCTGGTGCACGCCTCCACCGACACGGTGCCGCTGGAAGCGGCCAGCCAGGACTTCGGCTACTCGCTGGGCGTGCTGCACCATATCCCCGACACGGCGGCTGCACTGAAGGCCTGCACCCGCCTGCTCAAGCCGGGCGCGCCCTTCCTGCTTTACCTGTACTACCGTTTCGACAACCGTCCGTTGT
This sequence comes from Ramlibacter sp., assembly GCF_036383835.1. Classification (GTDB taxonomy): domain Bacteria; phylum Pseudomonadota; class Gammaproteobacteria; order Burkholderiales; family Burkholderiaceae_C; genus Ramlibacter. The sequence goes on along the minus strand of NZ_DASVNN010000008.1, from coordinate 52,414 downwards.
GGTTCCGCGCGCTGTGGCGCGCTTCGGACCTGCTGCGCGGCGGCATCAGCCGCCTGCCCGAGCGGCTCAAGTTCGCCGCCACCGACGCACTCGCGGCCTTCGTGTACTGGCCACTGGCGCGGCTCGCCGGTCTCGTGGAGAAACTGGGCGGCCGCCCCGCTGCGCTGCCGCTGTCGTTCTACCGGAACACGTCGTTCTACACGATGCGCACCGACAGCCGCGACCGCTTCGGCACGCCGCTGGAACGGCGCTTCACCCGCGAGGAGATCCGTTCGATGATGGAAGGCGCGGGCCTGCGCGGCGTCCGCTTTTCGCAGGGCGAGCCCTATTGGGTTGCCGTGGGAGTGAAAGCCGCATGAGCCGCTCCATGCTCGTGCTGTGCCCCTATCCCGAGGGCGTCGCGGCAGGCCAGCGCCTGAAGTACGAGCAGTATTTCGACGACTGGCGCGCGCGCGGCTGGACCATCGACGTGTCGCCTTTCATGGACATGGGGACCTGGAAGGTCGCCTACCAGCCGGGACGCGTCGGCGCCAAGGCGCTGGGCGTGCTGCGCGGCCACCTGCGCCGCCTGCGGGACCTGGCGCGCGTGCGCCGCTACGACCTGGTCTACGTGTTCATGTGGGTGACGCCCCTGGGCACCTCGTGGATGGAGCGCCTGGTACGGCGGCTTGCGCGCCACGTCGTCTACGACGTCGAGGACAACGTCGTCGTCGGCCAGGCCCTGCCGCGCGGCTACAACCCCAACGCGCTTGCCAGCCTGCTGAAGGGCCCGCACAAGGCCCGCTTCCTCATCCGCAACGCGGACCACGTGATCGCATCGTCGGCTTTCCTGCGCGACTACTGCCTGCAGGAGCTCGGCGCCCGGGCGTGCACCTACGTGTCGTCGTCGGTGGACACGTCGCGCTTCGTCCCCCGCACCCAGGCCGCGGGCGGGCGCAAGGTGACGATCGGCTGGACCGGCACTTTCTCCTCGCGCGTCTACCTCGACGCGCTGCGCGGCGTGTTCCAGGAACTGGCCCGCCGCGTGGACTACCGGTTGCGCGTCATCGGCAATTTCGAGTACGAGCTGCCTGGCGTCGACCTCGAGGTCGTCCAGTGGAGCAAGGAAAAGGAAGTCGAAGACCTCCAGGGGATCGACATCGGCGTCTATCCCCTGCCGCGCGACGAGTGGGTCATGGGCAAGAGCGGCCTGAAGGCGATCCAGTACATGGCCTTCGGGCTGCCCACGGTGGCCACCGAGGCCGGCATGACGCCGCTGATCATCCGTCACGAGGAAAACGGCCTGCTGGTGCGCACGGATGCCGAATGGGTCGATGCGCTGCAGCGGCTGGTGCTCGATTCCGCGCTGCGCGAAAGCCTCGGCGGCAAGGCACGCGAGGACGCCGAACGCAAGTATTCGATCCGCGCCATCAGCTCCGACTACCGGGGCGTGCTGGACCAGGTTTTGGGAAAGGAACTGAGCGATGGAAGGCAAGAAGATCTACATGGCGGGCTCCGGCGGGATGCTCGGTGAGGCGTTCCAGAAGCTGTTCGCCAGCGAGAACACGCTGCGGTGCACCGACAAGGACGTCAATGCCGACTGGCTGTCGTTCCTGGACTTCCGGGATGGCGCGGCCTACGCGCGTGACGTCGAGGCGTTCCGGCCGGACTACCTGTTCCACCTGGGCGCGCACACCAGCCTCGAGTACTGCGAGGAGAACCCCGACGACGCCTATGCCACCAACACCCTGCCGGTGGAAGATGCGGTGAGGATCGCCAACCGGCTGGACATCCCGCTGCTGTACATCTCGACCGCGGGGATCTTCGACGGCCGCCAGGACACCTACGACGACTGGGACCAGCCGAATCCGCTCGGCCACTACGCGCGTTCGAAGTACATGGGCGAGCTGTACGTGAGCCAGAACTGCCGGCGCTACCTGGTGTGCCGCGCCGGCTGGATGATGGGCGCGGGGCCGGACAAGGACAAGAAATTCATCCAGAAGCTGATGGCGCAGGTCCGCGCCGGCAAGTCCACGCTCCACGTGGTCGACGACAAGCTGGGAACGCCGACCTACACCCACGACTTCGCGCGCAACACGATGCTGCTGCTGGATCGCGAGCTCTGGGGCGTGTACAACATGGTGTGCGGCGGCATCACCGGCCGGCTCGAAGTCGCGCGCGAACTCGTGCGCCTGCTCGGGCTGGAACGGCAGATCGAAGTGGCCGCCGTGAGTTCGGCGCACTTCGCCGAGGAGTACTTCGCGGCCCGTCCCCCGTCCGAGCGGCTGATCACGAAGAAGCTGGACCTGCGCGGCGCCAACGTGATGCGCGACTGGAAGACGTGCCTCGAGGAGTACCTGCAGGACTACTACCGTGGCTACCTGCGCTGATCCGCCACGCACACCCCATTCGCCCAAGGAAGTACCGGCATGATGGTCTATTGGTCCTTCGTCCTGATCCCGACGCTGCTGTCGCTGTCGGAGACGATGCGGCGCAACCGGGGCGGGACGTCCGCCCTGCTCGCGCTGATCTTCGTTTTCCTGTTCTTCTTCATGGGGCTGCGGGACACGGCCGGCGACTATCCGACCTATGTGAACCTGTACGAGCTGCTCTCCGGCGCCGACCTGGAGACGTCCCTGAGCAGCGTGGAGCCGCTCTACGGCCTGCTGAACTGGCTCTCGTCCCAGCTGGGGCTCGGGCTCTACGGCGTCAACTCGATCTGCGCGCTGGTGTTCCTGTACTGCCTGGCACGGGTGGCGTCGACGGAGAGGCTGCCGCTGCTGCTGACCACGCTGGCCATCCCGTACTTCGTGATCGTCGTCGGCATGGGCTACACGCGCCAGGGCGTCGCCGCGGCGCTGGTGATGCTCAGCATCGTGTACTTGCGGCAGAACCGCGTGCTGCTCGCCTGCGTCGCCATCCTGGCCGGTACCGGCTTCCACTATTCCGCGTTCGCGGCGATGGCGCTCCCGCTGTTCGTGCGGACGCGCAACCAGACCGGCCTGCGGTGGTTCGTCTCGCGCCTGGCGGTGGTCGGCATCATCGCCGTTTCGGCCCAGAGCTTCCTCAGCGACCGGATCGACACCTACGTCGCCAGCTACATCGAAATCGACCGGTATGAATCCGGCGGCGCATTCCTGCGTTCGCTGGTGACCGCCGCCGCCGGCCTCGCGTTCTTCGCGTGGCGCAAGGAGTTCAAGAACCTCTATTCCGACTACGTGCTGTGGCGGCCGTTCGCCCTCGTGGCACTGGTCTGCCCGCCGCTGTCCTTCTTCGCCAGCACGCCCGTGGACCGCATGGGCCTGTACCTGCTGCCATTCCAGATCGTCACCTTCTCGCGCCTGCCGGTCGTGGTCAATGGCGGCCGCAGCGCCCTGGCCGCGAAAACGCTGATCCTCTGCGGCTACCTGCTGTACTTCTACACCTGGCTGCACCTCGGGGCGTACGCCGGGGAACTCTGGCTGCCGTATCGGTGGATCTTCTCCTGAGCAAGGCGAACACCATGGCCCCCCACCGCGTACAGCGAATCGCCGACGACCTGCGTTCCCCGACGCTGACGTCGATGCTCGACCTGAGCCGCTGGGTCGCCGCCGCCATGGTGTTCGTCGCCCATCTCCGGAATCCGCTGTTCCTCGGTTACGGCGATGTGCAGCCGGCGGACCGGACGTGGGCGGTCCAGCTCTGGTACTTCGTGACCGGCTGGCACGCGGAAGCCGTGACGGTGTTCTTCGTCCTGAGCGGCCTGCTCGTCGGCGCAGCCGGCTGCGGGCGCGTCGCGGCCGGCCAGTTCCAGCCCTGGAACTACGCCGTCGACCGTGTCACGCGGCTGTACCTGCCCTTCCTGCCGGCGCTCATGCTGACTTATGTCCTGGACCTGGCGGGGAGCACCTGGTTCCAGGCGGTGGGTTTCTGGGACCACACCCATCCGATGCTGGTGCAAAAGGTCAACGCCCCGGCTTTCGCGTCGATGCTGTCCGGCGACACGCTCCTCGGCAACGCCCTGATGCTGCAGCACTACGTCGTGACGCCGCTGGGCAGCAACCAGCCGCTGTGGACGATCTCGGCGGAATTCTGGTTCTACGTGGTGTTCCTGCTCGCGGTGCTCGCCTTCACGCTCGCGCGAGGCACCGCCGGCTGGCTTCTTGCGGTGGTGGCCCTGGGCGCCGCGTTCGCGCTGCTCGGGCCGAAGTTCGTCGTGCTTCTCGGGCTCTGGTGCATCGGCGTGGCGATCGCCTTCATCCCGCCGGCGCGCTGGCAGAAGCTGCCGCTCGCGATCGGCACGTTCGTCGTGCTGCTGGCCGTCATCCGCACCGGGCAGGCCGCATTCGACGGCAATCCCTTCCTGCGCGAGGCCAAGAACTACGCCGTGGCGTTTTCCTTCGCCTATCTCATCCTGTGCGTGCGCGGGCGCAGGTTTCCCTTGCTGGAACGCGCGGCCCGGCTGAACGAGTTCATGGCCGGTTTTTCCTACAGCCTGTACCTGCTGCACTTCCCGCTGATGCTCTTCGTGCTCGCCGCGCTGCACGCGAGCGGCCTCTTCCCCGAAATCGCCACCGGTTTCAGGCCGACCAGCGCCACGGGCATGGCCGTGTACGTGCTGACGATCATGACGGTGTACTTGCTGGCATGGTCCTTCGCGCAGTTCACGGAGCGCCTCACCCCCAAGGCCCGGCACTTGCTGAAGTCGGCCCTCCCTCTCCGCGGCATGAAGGCGAGGTGAACGGCCATGTGCGGCATCACCGGCCTCTGGAGCACGCGCCACGACGGGGAGGCGGACCTGGCCGCGACCGTCGCCCGCATGACGTCGGCCCTGGACCATCGCGGCCCGGACGACCGCGGACACTGGACCGATGCCGACCGCGGCATCGCGCTGGGGCATACGCGCCTGTCGATCATCGATCTCTCCGCCGCGGGGCATCAACCGATGCACTCGGCGGGACAGCGATTCGTGCTGGTGTTCAACGGAGAGGTCTACAACCACGCCGAACTGCGCGCCGCGTTGGACAAGGAAGGCGGCGCGCCGTCCTGGCGCGGGCACTCGGACACGGAAACGCTGCTGGCGTGCATGGAACGCTGGGGCCTGGAAAAGACGCTGCAACGCAGCGTCGGGATGTTCGCACTGGCGGCGTGGGACCGGCGCGAACGGTGCCTGCACCTCGCGCGCGATCGCTTTGGGGAAAAGCCCCTGTACTACGGCTGGGCCGATGGCGCCTTCGTCTTCGGCTCCGAACTGAAGGCGCTGCGCCAGCACCATGGACTCGGCCGCAGGGTGAGCCTCGACGCTCTCGCGGACTACCTGCGCTTCATGTACGTGCCGGCGCCGCGCTCGATCTACGAAGGCGTGTACAAGCTGGAGCCGGGCTGCCTGCTCACGCTGCGCGGGCATCCGCCCGCGCAGCCGCCCGCCATGGCGCCGGCGGCACCGGCAACGCACGGATCGCTGTCCGTGTCGCGGTGGTGGTCGCTGGCCGACACGATCCAGCACGCCGATTCCCTCGCTCCGCTGGACGACGTCGCGGCCATCGACCTGCTGGAACGGCAGCTGTGCGAATCCGTGAAGATGCAATCGCTGGCGGACGTCCCGCTCGGGGCGTTCCTCAGCGGCGGCGTGGATTCGTCGGCGATCGTCGCGCTCATGCAGAAGCAGAGCAGCCGGCGCGTGCAGACCTTCACGGTGGGATTCGAGGAAGATGGCTACGACGAATCGCTGCACGCCCGTGCGGTCGCGAGCCACCTCGGCACCGACCACCACGAACTGCGGGTCACGTCGGCCGAGGCCCGCGGCGTCATACCGCACCTGCCGCGCATGTACGACGAGCCGTTCGCCGACTCGTCGCAGATCCCGACGCACCTCGTGTGCCGCGCCGCCCGTTCGCAGGTGACCGTGGCCCTCTCCGGAGACGCCGGCGACGAGCTGTTCGGCGGCTACAACCGCTACCTCTGGGCACCGCGCATCTGGTCCAAGGTCGGCCGCCTTCCGCATCCCGCGCGCCAGGTGCTCGCCACCTCGATGCGCCTGGCGGCCAGCCTCGGCGAGCATCCGATGGCGCGCTTCGCCACGCCGGCGCGCTCGCGGGAGAAGCTGCACAAGCTGGGCACGGCGATGCATGGCGTGCGCAGCGTCGATGGGCTCTACGACAACCTCGTGAGCTGCTGGCCGCAGCCCGGTGCCGTCCTGGCGCAGGTTCCGCCCGGACCGCCGCGCGCGACCGGGCCGATTCCACGCAACGTGGCTGGCGACGCCCGTGCACGGATGATGTACTGGGACACGATCGGCTACCTCCCCGACGACATCCTGTGCAAGGTCGACCGGGCCGCGATGGCGATCGGCCTGGAGACGCGCGTCCCCTTCCTCGACCACCGCGTGGCCGAACTCGCCTGGCGGCTTCCGCAGCACATGAAGATCCGTGGCGGCGAAACCAAGTGGGCCTTGCGCCAGGTGCTGTATCGCCACGTGCCGCGCGCGCTGATCGAGCGGCCCAAGAGCGGATTCGCGATCCCTCTCGCCGCCTGGCTGCGCGGGCCCCTGCGAAACTGGGCCGAAGACCTGCTGGACACGCAGTCCCTGCGCGCCGGCGGCTACTTTCAACCGCAGGGGGTGCGCTCCGCATGGCAGGAACACCTGAGCGGCAGCCGCGACTGGAGCCAACGCCTCTGGTGCATCCTGATGTTCCAGGCGTGGAGCGCGGCCGACGCCTCTCCTGGGGGAAGTGCTTGAACGTCCTGCTGTTCGCCAACACCGAGTGGTACCTGTACAACTTCCGGCGCTCGCTCGCGCAGGCGCTGCGGGACGCCGGTCACGAGGTGCTTCTGGTCTCGCCGCCCGGGCCCTACGGCGAAAAGTTGCGCGCCCTCGGCTTCCGCTGGGAAGCGGCGCCGATGGTGCGGCGCAGCCTCAATCCCTGGCGCGAGCTGGTGCTCGTCGACTGGCTGCGGCGGCTGTGCCGCAGCGAGCAGATCGACCTGGTGCACGGATTCACCATCAAATGCGCGGTCTATGGTTCCCTGGCCGCGCGGCTGGCGGGCGTGCCCGCGCGGGTCAACGCGGTGGCGGGCATGGGTTACGTGTTCACGAGCGGCGACCTGAAGGCGCGCATGCTGCGGCCGGTGGTGCGCGGCCTGATGCGGCTGGCCCTCGACGGCGAGGGCGCGCGGCTGATCCTGCAGAATCCGGACGACGTGGCGCTGTTCGAAAGCGCCGAACTGGTCCGGCCGCACAGGATCCGCCTGATCCCGGGATCGGGTGTCGATTGCCAGCGCTTCGCGCCGTCCACGCAGGAGCCACCGCCCGCGGCGCGGCCGGACAAGCTGCGGGTCGTCCTGCCCGCGCGGCTGCTGTGGGACAAGGGCATCGCGGAATACGTGGAAGCGTCACGGCAGTTGCGTTCGCAGGGCCGCGCGATCGAGTTCCTGCTGGCCGGCACGCCGGACGCCGGCAATCCCGCGGCGGTGCCCGAAGAAACCATCCGCGGCTGGATCGACGAAGGCGCGATCCGGTGGCTGGGTCAGGTGGACGATATGCCCGCCTTGTTCCGCTCGGTGGACGTGGTGGTCCTTCCCAGCTACCGCGAAGGGCTGCCCAAGGGATTGATCGAAGCGGGCGCCTGCGGCGTGCCGCTGGTCACGACCGACGTGCCCGGTTGCCGCGAGGTGGTCCGCCACGGCGTCGACGGACTGCTGGTGCGCGCCCGGGACGCCGAAGCGCTCGCGCGTGCGATCGCCACCCTGCACGACGACACCAACCTGCGCCGCCGCCTCGCGGCCGCCGCGCGCCAGCGTGCGACGTCGGACTTCGACGAGCGCAAGATCATCGCCGCCACCCTGTCGGTCTATCGCGAGCTGACGGCCGCGCCCCTCGATCTCGTCACCAGCCAGAAGCAACCTTGAGCTACGAATTCATCCCCGTCGGCGAATGCGAGATGTGCGGCTCGCGGCACCACAAGGTCCTGGGACTGCGGATGAACCGCAGCCAGGGACGGCACCCGCGGCGCGTCTCCGGCGTCGGCGTCACGCTGAAGAAGTGCCTCCAGTGCGAGCTGATCTTCGCCGACCCGCGGCCGAAACCCACGGAGATCTCCGAGCACTACGGCGTGCCGCCCGAGAGCTACTGGACCCGCCCGGGCCACTGGGACACGCCGCCGGAGTATTTCGCGCGCGAGATCGCCGAAGCCAAGCGGCTGCTGCGCTTCACGCCCGGGATGACGGCACTCGACATCGGCGCGGGCCTGGGCAAGGCCATGGTGGCCATGCAGCGCGCCGGCTTCGACGTGCACGGCATCGAACCTTCCGAGCCGTTCCGCCGGCACACCATCGCGAACGCGGGGATCGCTCCGGAGCGGCTGCAACTCGCCGGCATCGAGGACGCGCAGTACGCGCCGGCGAGCTTCGACTTCATCACCTTCGGCGCGGTGCTCGAGCATCTGCAGGAGCCGGGCCGCGCGATCGAAAAGGTGATGCACTGGCTGAAACCCGGCGGAGTGGTCCAGGCCGAAGTGCCTTCGTCGCGGCACCTGGTCGCCAAGCTGATCAACGCCTTCTATGCGCTCAACGGCCTGAACTACGTCACCAACCTCAGTCCGATGCACTCGCCGTATCACCTCTACGAGTTCAGCATCGAGTCGTTCCGGCAGCATGCGCGGCGCTTCGACTACGAGGTGGTCGAACACCGGCACGAAGTCTGTTCGATCTACAACGTGCCGCGCGTCCTGCACCCGCTGCTGCGAAGCTACATGGCGCGCACGGGCACCGGCATGCAGCTCACGGTGTGGCTGCAGCGCCGGCGCGACAAGACCTAGCGGAAGTCTTCTTCCGCGATGATGTCGATGATCCCGCCCTGATACCCGCGCGTGCGCATGTAGGTCCCGATTTCCGCGGCGATGTGCCAGGCCATGTTCAGCAGGACCGGCGTGTCGGACGGCACGAAGTCGTCATCGGACAGGATCGGGATGCGCGTGCCGGGGACGTAGTGGCCCACCTTGATCGAAGCGGGCTTCTCGTAGACCGCCGCGACGTCCCTCTCCGTCAGGCCCAGCATCTTGATCGGGATGGCCGACCGGCCGGGAAACGCCTTGCCCTTGAGCGGGCCGTTGCGGCGCACGGCCTCCTGGATCCGCGCGCCCTTGTTCGCCTTCCACCGGTCGATCCCCTGCGCCAGCGCCACGAGCCCTTCCCCGTAGCCGCCCTCCCGCGCGCGCAGTTCTTCCGCGGCGTCCGCTTCCGTTCCCAGGTCGGCCGCGGTCATGAACACCCGGATGTTGCCGCCGTACCGATGCGGGAACTCCGCCTTCGCCACCCGCATGCCGAGCGAGGCCGCGATGAACTCGAACGACCGGAAACTGTAGGTCCGGGGGTGCTCGTGATAGAAGGTGTCGAACTGGTTGCGCGCCACGATGGCGCCCAGATAGTGGTTCTCGACCACGATCAGGGTGCCCGGTGCCGAAAGGATCTTGAGGGAACGGATGACCGCTTCGAGGTCCTCGATGTGCGCGAAGACGTTCGTGAAAGTGATCACGTCGGGTTGACCGTGCCTTTCCACGAAGGCGCGTGCCACGTCCTCGGTCAGGAAATCGTTCACCACGTCGTGGCCGCCGGCGACCGCGTCCGCGGCCGCGCCCGTGGGCTCGACGCCGAACGAGCGAGCCCCGCGCTGCGCGAAGAAGCCCAGCAGGCTGCCGTCGTTGCAGCCCACGTCCAGCACCTTCCGGCCCTGGAGCGATCCTGCCAGGCGCTCGGTGGCCTCCACGAGCTGGCGCATGCCATTGAGCACGTCCGCCGTATGCCGTGAGCGATAATGGTAGGTGGAGGGGAACAGTTCGGTCTTGGGGATCTGGTAGTGCTGGTGCGCGGTGCAGCAGCGCTCGCAGAAAAGGATCTCGATCGGATACTCCCTGCATACCCGCGGGTCTCCGATCGCAACGAGGTCGTCGCAAAGCGGATGCCGTCCCAGGTCAAGCACCTTGGAAAGCTGCTTACTTCCGCACACTTCGCAGTGGTGGATCTCGATCAGGTTGTCGTTCATCTGCTGCAATCTTCCCTGTTCACAATCATGGGTGCCTATTTCTACGTGTTCCTGACCATCGGCCTGACCGTGTACGGCCAGATGGCGATCAAGGCACGGGCGTTGGAGTTGTCGCGCGCCGCTCAGGGCAAGGAATTCCTCTACGCCATGTTCCTCGATCCGTGGGTGCTGAGCGGCCTCGCGGCGGCGCTGGCGGCCAGCGCGACATGGATGCTGGCGGTGCGCACCGCGAATCTTTCGGCCATCTACCCGGTCATGGCGCTGACCTTCGTGATCATACCGGTCCTCGCCGTCGTGACTTTCGGCGAACGGCTGGCGCCGGTGCAGATGCTCGGCATTGCACTGATCGTGGTCGGCGTCGCCCTGGCTGCGGGCCGCGCCTAGCGGCCGGTCCTCCTCAAACGCCCTCCGCCGAGAGGACGCGCAGCCAGTCCCCATCCGGCTCCGCGGCGGCCCGGGCCCGCAGGGCCTGCACCTGGGCCTCGAGCCCGGCACGGTCTCCAGCCTGCAGGCGGCCGGTCCGCACGCGCGCGTCGGCGAGCAACTCCTGCACGGCACAGGCGGTGTCCGCATCGAAGACGCTCGCCGGGGTGGCCGCAAGCATCGTGCGTTGCCGGGCCTTCACCAGACCGTCGCACTCCCCGGCCAGCCGCGCCGTCTCCAGGAGATCCGACAGCGACTCCTGGGTCGCACGCACAGCCATCGCAGCGACGAAGGCGTCGAGTTGCCGGCGCACGGGACGGTCCGTGCGGATGTTCCAATCCGCGTCTCCTGAAACCTGCGAATCGCCAACACGGATCGTCCCCGGCTCGGTGCTGAAATCGATCGCGAGCCTGCCGCCGACCGTGATCAGCCGCTGGCGCGCGCCCGTCTGCCGCCCAATCAGCACCTCGCAGAGGGTGGCGCCAGCTCGCAGGCGCAGCTCCACCCCGCGGCCACCGCGTTCCACGACGCAGCGCTCCACCGAGACCGGTTGCCTTCCCAGCACGGCCACGAGGATGCCCCACACGTGCGGCACGACGTCCATGGCGATGCCGATCCCCCGGTCGTGGTCTTTCTGCTCCCCGTAGCGCACCTCGCCGGCCGGGTCGGTCCAGACGAGGCGAAGCGTGGCAGGCCGCGGGGCGCCGGCCCGCACGAGCCGTGCAAAGTGGTCCAGGTAGGAGCAATGCAGGTAAGTCAGCGCCGGCATCAGCGCAACACCGGCATGTTCGGCCGCGGCCAGCAGCGATCGCGCCGCTGCCGCATCCGTCGCGGCGGGTTTCTCCACCAGCACCGGCACCCCGGCGGAGAGCAGCGTCCGGGCCGTGTCCACGTGGCTCATGGCGGCATTCACGACGACGGCCCCCGCCGGCTTGCCGGCGGCCAGCAGCGCGTCCAGGTCCGGAAGCACCGTGACGGATCGTCCGCAGGCATCCGTCATCGCGGCCACGCGCTCCCCGCCATGCCGCGAAACCACCGCAAGCCGGCACGACAGGGGCATCCGTGCCAGCACCGAGAGGTACACGCGGGCCCAGCGGCCACCGCCGACGACTGCCAGGACCGGGGTTTCCCGCATCGCGCGCCGACCGTGCTAGCGGTGCGGACGGAGCAGCGCCGGGTCCTGCGCGCGCTGCGCGTAGGCATCGATCTGCTGCTGGCTGAAGGCTTCCATGTCGCCATGGTCCTGGAACGCCCGGTACCACTCGCCCGTCCAGCCGACGGCTTCGTCCACGGCCAGGCTCGTGCGCCAGCCCAGCGCCTGCGCGGCGAGGCGGCTGTCGATGGAAAGGAAGCGGCTCTCGTGCATCTGGCGGGCGCCCTCCTCCACCGTCCAGAGCCGGTCCGCGCCGAGGGAGGCGGCGAACGTCTGGGCCACTTCGAGCACGGTCCGTACCGGCTCGCGCGGCGGAGCGAAGTTCATGGACGGGATCGTTGCCCCGCCGGCGACGGTGTGCTGCAGGTACAGCAGGTAGCCATACAGAGGATCGAGCACGTGCTGCCACGGGCGCACGGCGCCCGGACTGCGCATGACCACCGGCTGGCCGGACTCGTAGGCCCGCCAGAGGTCGGGGAGGAGGCGATTGGCGGCCCAGTCGCCCCCGCCGATCACATTGCCGGCGCGGGCGGTCACCACGGGCACGCCGAGCCGGTCGAAGAAGCTGCGCCGGTACGCCGAGGCGAGGATCTCGGTGGCCGCCTTGGAGGCGGAATACGGGTCGTAGCCGCCCAGCGCCGCATCCTCCGCGAAGTCCACGCCCGCCTCGCGGTTCTCGTACACCTTGTCGCTGGTCACGACGAGCACTCCGCGCAGGCCCTGGATCCCCCGCAGCGCCTCCAGCAAGTGAACCGTGCCCATCACGTTGGAGCCGATCGTTCCGACGGGGTCGGCATACCCCTCGCTCACCAGCGCCTGGGCGGCCATGTGGATCACGAGCTCCGGGCGGCTCTCGTCGACGACGCGCCGGAGCTGGTCCGCATCGCGGATGTCGCAGAGCTGCGAGTGGACGGGGTTGGCGTTGCCCAGCAGGTTGAAGAGGCCAGGACCGGGCTGCGACGCAAGGGACACGCCGGTGACGTGCGCGCCGAGCCGGGCGAGCAGCAGCCCCATCCATGCGCCCTTGAACCCGGTGTGTCCCGTCAGGAGGACACGCCTGCCGCGCCAGGCCTTCGCGTCCAGCCGGACCTGCGGCGCGCTCACCATCGCTTCCAGGGCGCGCGGCCGGATTCCCAAAGCTGTTCCAGCTGCCTGCGATCGCGCAGCGTGTCCATGGGCTGCCAGAAACCGTCGTGGATGAAGGCACCGAGCTTGCCGTTGGCGGCCAGCGTTTCCAGCGGCTCCTGTTCCCAGACCGTCTGGTCTCCGGTGATGAGGTCCAGCACCGGCGGGTTCAGGACGAAGAATCCGCCGTTGATGTGGCCGTCGCCGCCGACCGGCTTCTCGCTGAATTTCGTGACGCGACCGTCCTCGATGATCGTGGCGCCGAATCGCGCCGGGGGCCGCACCGCCGTGAGCGTTGCCTCGCAGCGCTTTTCGCGGTGGTAGGCGACCAGCCGGCCGATGTCCACGTCGGCCAGGCCGTCGCCATAGGTCATGCAGAACGGCTGGTCGGGCTTGAGGTATTCCCGGACCCGCTTCAGGCGCCCGCCCGTCATGGTCGTGTCGCCCGTATCGATGATGGTGACCTTCCAGTCCTCCGACGATTCGTTGAGATACCGCACCTCGTTGCGCGCGATGTCGATGCACAGGTTGCTGGTGTGCTGCCGGTAGTTGACGAAGTACTCGATGATGGAGCTGACCTTGTAGCCGCCGCAGATCACGAAGTCCTTGAAGCCGAAGCTCGCATAGAGCTTCATGATGTGCCACAGGATCGGCTGGGACCCGATCGTCACCATCGGCTTGGGAATGCGGTCCGTTTCCTCGGCCAGCCGCGTCCCCAGTCCTCCAGCCAGAAGAACCACCTGCATCGAATTCATAGTGCGCGTCCCATTGCGTAGTACTGTGCCCCCAGCGGCAGCCGTCCCAGGGCCTTGTCGAGCGTCCGGAAGAAACCGCTTGCGAAGGGCGTGAAGAGAATGTTCCTGGAAGTCACCTGCGACATGCCGGCTTCCTGAAGCAGCCTGCGCAGCTTCGGGGCGGGCAGCAGCACCGCGTCGGCATCGATCTCGCTGCGGGCCACCACGTAGCGCGTCGCCGGATTCCAGGGGTTGTGCTCGAACACCACGGCGATGCCGCCGGGCCGCAGGATCCGGCGCATCTCGCGCGCGAACGCCGGCCACTGCGGCGGTGGAACGTGGTGCATCACGCAGATCGCGGTGGCGACGTCGAAACTCGCATCGTCGAAGGGCAGGCGATGGCCATCGTACGCGCGGTACTCGACCTCCGGGTTCGCCTGGCGCGCCAGCGGCAACACCTCGTCGGCGACCTCGACGCCGACGACCTCGAAGCCGGCCTGGCGCAAGTCCGGATGGATGTAGCCATGCCCGCAGCCGATATCGAGCAGCCGCGGCGACGGCAGCTGCGGCAGGGCGGCCCCGACGATGTCCCGCAGGTAGCCTGCCTTCACCCTGGTGTAGAAGTCCAGCCCCTGTCCCGCGAACGCGATCGTCTGCTCGATCTGCCCGCGATAGGTTTCCCTGGTCTCATTGAAATCCACGCGGCGCCTCCTCCCGATACTGGCCACCCGAAACATCCAGGTTCACCGCCCTTTCGACGATCACCGTCGGGCGCGTGCGAACCTGGTCGTAGATGCGTGCGATGTACTCGCCGATGACGCCGAGGAACAAGCCGTTGAGGCTGATGCCGAACAGGATCAGGATGGTGGTGGTGGCGTAGCCCACGGGCCATCTCTCCGGATGCAGCAGCCGCCCGACCAGGAACACCGCGGAGAGCGTCGCGGTCAGCAGCGCCACGGCCAGGCCGATGTAGGTCGCGAGCTTCAGCGGCAGCGTGGAGTGGGCGAAGACGCCCTGCAGCGCGAGCTTCAGCAACTGGCGGGCGGGGAACTTGCTCTCGCCGAACTCGCGCCGCGCGGTGCGCTCGTACGGCACCGCGCCCTGGTTGCGCGCGAGTTCGGAGATCAGGCCCCGCATGTAAGGCTGCGCATCGTCCACGAGCGCGAGCTGGTTCAGGACGCTGCGGTCCACCAGCCGGAAATCCCCCGCGTTCATCTGGTGCGGGGTCTCCGAGATGCTGTCGAGGAACCTGTAATAGGCGTTGCGTGCCCGCGCCCGCAGCGGGCTTTCCTGGCGTCGCGCGCGCACCCCGACCACGACGTCGTGCCCCTCGCGCCAGAGACGGATGAAATCGTGGAAGAGCTGCGGCGGATCCTCCAGGTCGCAGTCGATCTGGATGGCCGCGTCTCCGCGGGCGAAGCGGTAGCCGGCCATGATGGACCGGTTGAAACCGAAGTTGCGCGCGAAGCGGATGACCTTCACCCGCGGATCGGCCTGGGCGATTTCCCGCAGCAGGTCGAAGGTGCGGTCTGTGCTGTGGTTGTCGGTGAAGACGATCTCGAAGGACAGGTCGTCCCTGGGCTCGAGTTCCGCGCGGATGGCTTCGTAGGCGCGGCGGACGTTGGCCTCCTCGTTGTAGACCGGCACCACGATGGAGATGAGCGTCCCGCCCTCTCCGGCGCCGCCGTCGCCCATCACCGGAAATTGCCTGTCCATCCCGGAAGTCCCGCTGTGCAGCCTCTGTTCATCCTCGCGCGATGGATTATTGCGGGGCATGTGCCAGCCCCCCTGCCGTGGCCCGCGCGCAACCTGCGATGTCGTCAGGCCGCAGCGGCTTCATCAACACCTGCAAGCGCGGCTGCGCATAACCGCCGGCGCCCGGCGCAGTCTCCCACGAGCCGACCACCTGGTAATCACGCCCGACGTCCAGTCCGAAGGGAGCCAGCACCTCGCCGGTCACGCTGCGCGGGCCCCGGGGCTCCGTCAGCAGCCAGGCCCGCGCGAGGTCCTTGCAAGGCACGTGCCGCAAGTGGGCTTGCGTGAAGGGCGCACTGCCCGGCCAGCCGCCGACGATCCACGGGTGCCCGACGTTCATGGCGCGCAGTGCGTAGAGCAGACCGGGGGATTGCCCGGTCAGGTCGATGACCGGCGTTCCTGGCGTGAATCCGGCCTGCCTGGCCCCGGAAAGCGCGCGTTCGACATACCGGGCATTGTCTTGCGACAACACCAAACGGGATCCGGGTGCGCCGAACTCCACCGGCGTGCGGTTCGTCCACAGCGGCTCGGGTTGGCGATAGGGCGCCAACAGCGCCGAATAGATCACCAGCGCCACGATCGCCTGGGTCCCCAGGGCCAGCGGCACGAGGGTCGCCCAGCGGTCCCCGGCCAGCGTGGGGACGAGCAGCACCACACCCGCCATCGCCCAGAAGAGGCCGGCAGCGCCGGCCGCCTGCCAGTAGTTGCCATTGGTACCGAACGCGTACACGTGCGGCAGCACCAGGAACAGGATCGCGAGGGCCCAGTCGCCGCGACGGAGCGTGCCCAGCAAGTTGCCGGGCGCCACCACGGCCAGGCCGATCGCGGCGAAGGCGACGGCCGCGATCAGCAGGTCCTTGTAGACGCCCAGCCGCGGATCGGGAAGCCGCACGCCAGACACCAGCAGCAGCACCGCGGCCAGCAGCATCGCGCACGCAACCAGCCCGAAGGGCCGGGCCGGCCGCCACCGCTGCAGGCACAAGCCGGCGACGCACAGGGCGGGGGCCGCGACGGCGAGAAGTGCCTTTTCGCGTGCATTCAGCTGGAAGCGGTCCAGGCGCAGGATGTTCTGCACGGTGTGGCCGCCTTGCAGGTGCGCAAGATATTCCATGCCCACCCCCAGGCGCCGCGCGAACGCACCGAGCGAACCGTCGATGGCCAGGGCACTCAGCACCACCAGGGCGGCCGCCACGATTCCGGTCACGATCAGCATGCGCCAATTCATCTTGCCGGCGGCGAACAGGTACACGGGAGCGCACACGGCCAGTGCCGCTGCCGTGCTGGGCTTGCCCATGAAGGTCAGCCAACCGCCGATGGCCACCAGCAGCCAGCCCGCGACGCTGGTCCGGTGCAGTTCGCGATCCGCCAGCAGCAAGCCCGAGACCGTGAGCAGCAAGGCCTGCTGCGCGAGGCTGTTGTAGCTCGGACTGGGCAGCCAGTTGTCGACCAGCAGCAGCGCGCCGCTGGCGAAGCCGAACGACAACGCCACCCGCAGCCGCGAGTCGATGGCACCGCGGGCGGATCTGCCCAGCGTCAGCGCCACCACCAGCCAGGCCAGCGCGAAGGTGACGAGGATGTTGGCCTGCCGCAGTGCGGCGATGTCGCCCTGAAGCAGCCGGTAGATGGGGTGGTAGACGAATCCGAACAGGTGGACGGAGACGTCGTAGAGGAATGGATTGGCGATCCAGACGAGGTAGTACGCCTCGTCCGTCAGGTCCACGCCGTAGTGGCTGTACTTCAGCAGCCAGGCGAGGAGCGCGATGGATCCCGCCGCGCACGACACGGGGAACAGCAGGCGACTCGTCGACGTGGATGCGGGGACACCCCGGGTCGGATCTACTTGCTGCACGCCACTTGCCTCTTAGCCAATCAGCGCCGGATTGTACTGGAGCAACTCGGCAATGGACAGTGAGCGCCCGCACGGCGCGCCGGCGGCGCACGATGAAAAAGGCCGCCGGCTCTTCGAGCGGGCGGCCTTGAGGAAGATGGTGGAGCTGGCGGGAATTGAACCCGCGTCCGCAAGCCTTCTCCGAGCAGTTCTACATGTTTAGCGGTCTGATTTGGTTCTCGCCGCCCCGATCGCGCAGTCGCACGCTACCGGGTCAGCCAGTGCCCTTGGATCTCGCTCCTGCCCAAGGCACCCGGACAGAAGCCAGCCAATGTAATTACCCTTGCAGCTAGGACCTTGCGACCCTAACCCAGCCCATCGGCCAACTGTTGCAAGGCTCACCGGCAATTAAGCGGCGAGGGCGAAACGTTCGTCGTTCGCAGTTAGTTTGTTTCAGCTGGATTTACGAGGTACTCTGACCCTCGACATGCCCTGCTGCGTGTCCGAACCCACGTCGAAACCAGTGCAGCCCCAGGAAGACGTATCTTAAGCCACGCGGTCGGACTTCAAGGGCTTCCGTCCAGCAACCTGCACCGTCGGGCGGGATATATAGTGGCCGGCATGGCTGTGCTTCCGACCGACGAAGTCCTCGATGAGCCCAGCTCATGCATGCCACACACCCGATCGTTGACGCTGGCCGTCGTTTGCGCCGTGCTTTTGTCCGCCGCGTTCTCGGCGCACGGCCAAGGCGAGGCGGACGGGACGCGCATGTCCGCCCCCAAGCCCGGGGCGGCGTCGCTCGACCCCATGGATCCGGACAACTGGGAAATCGGCCCGATCATGAATGGGCAGATGCGCTCGTGGAACATGCCGCTGCATCCGTCGCGGCATCCGGAGGGATGGGCGATCGAATTTCCCTATCCCAGCCAGAACATCGGCTCCGTCCACTACGTGACGATGCCCACTGGCTCGCTGTCGGGCAAATCGCGCATCGTCATGGAGTACCGCGTCGAGACACAAGACGCCCGGCTGGTGCCCCGGTGGTTTCCCGACAAGCGTGGGACCATGACGCTGTATTTTCAGCGCGCTGGAGATGACTGGAGCAGGGATTTCGAGGCGTATCGGTGGTACGCGGCGGCGATGACGCACGAGCCCCAGCCTGGCGCCGCAGCCATCGAAGCGCGGCTGGACCGAGGATGGATCTCGATGACGGGCATCGCTTGCGAACGCAACCGCACGGGTTTCGACGCGGCCCTGGCCGAAGCCTGGCGCGTGGGCTTCGTGCTGGGAGGTGGGGACGGTCTCGGACACGGCGCTTACGCCACCGGTCCGTTCCGCCTCATCGTGACGTCTTTCCGGATCGAGTGAACGGCACGGGGCCAGGACCTAAGCCGCCTGCCGCACCCGCTCCAGCAACTTCAGCAACGCCAGCGGCGTATCGATCTGCACATCCGCCCCCCACTCCTTCACGTCCGTGCTGCCGAGGTAGCCGTACGTCGCTGCCACCGTGCCCATCCCCGCCGCCTTCCCGGCCTGCATGTCCCGCAGGTCATCGCCGACGTAGAGGCATTCGATCGGCTGCACGCCCACCTGCCGCGCCGCCTCCAGCAGCGGCTCCGGGTGCGGCTTGGCATGCGGGGTGGAATCGCCGCCCACCACGGCCCTGGCCGTCGCGAACAGCGGCATCGCCTTCGTCAGCGGCGCCGTGAAGCGCATCGACTTGTTCGTCACCACGCCCCAGGCGACGCCGCGCTCTTCCAGCAGGGCGATCAGCTGCGCCACCCCTTCGAACACGTAGGTGCGCTGCGTCATGCAGCTCTCGTAGTTGCGGAAGAACTCCTCGCGCATCGCCGGGAAGTCCGGGTGTTCGGGCGTGATGCCGAAGGCGATGCCCAGCATTCCGCGCGCGCCCGCGCCGGCCATGGGCCGGTAATTTTCCAGCGGCAGCGAAGGCATGCCGCGGTCGGTGCGCATCTTGTCGGCCGCGGCGCCGAGGTCCGGCGCGCTGTCGATGAGGGTGCCGTCCAGGTCGAACAGCACGGCCTTGATGTCGTGGGCGATCATCCGATCCTGCGGGCCGCAGCCAGGTAGTTGACGCTCGTGTTGCCCGAGAGCCAGTAGCGCTTCGTGAGCGGGTTGTATTCCATCCCCTCGGTCTTCAGCAGGTCCAGCCGCGTCATGCGGCACCAGGATGCGAGCTCGCTGGGCTTGATGAACTTCAGGTATTCGTGCGTGCCGCGCGGCAGCATGTTCAGCACGTACTCCGCGCCGACGATGGCGAAGAGGAAGGACTTCGGGTTGCGGTTGATGGTGGAGAAGAACACCCAGCCGCCCGGCTTGACCAGCGTGGCGCAGGCCTCCACCACCGATTCCGGCCGGGGCACGTGTTCGAGCATCTCCATGCAGGTCACGACGTCGAAGCCCTGCGGCTCTTCGGCCGCCAGCGCCTCGGCGCTGCTCTCGCGGTATTCGACGTCGGGCGTGCCGGCCTCCAGCGCATGCAGCTGCGCGACGCGCAGCGCCTTCTTCGCCAGGTCGATGCCGAGGACCTTCGCGCCCTTGCGCGCCATCGAGTCGGCCAGGATGCCGCCGCCGCAGCCGATGTCCACCACGCGCTTGCCGGCCAGCCCGCCGGCGAGGTTGTCGATCCAGGCGAGCCGCAGCGGGTTGATCTGGTGCAGCGGCCCGAACTCGCTGTCCGGGTCCCACCAGCGGTGGGCCTGCTCCGAGAACTTCGCGAGTTCCGCGGGATCGGCGTTCAGGGTTTCGTTCATGGCTGGGGCAGATTGTGGACGCAGCTCAGCGTGACGGAATGAAAAAAGGCCCCGCCAGGCGGGGCCTTTCGTGCACGATTTCTCGTGTCCGTATCGATCAGCGGTTGGCGCGCGTGCCGACCACTTCGATTTCCACGCGGCGGTTCTTCGCGCGGCCTTCGGCGGTCTTGTTGTCGGCCACGGGCTGCTTCTCGCCCTTGCCTTCGGTGTACACGCGGTTCTTCTCGATGCCCTTGGAGACCAGGTAGGCCTTCACGGCTTCGGCGCGCTTGACCGACAGCTTCTGGTTGTAGCCGTCGTTGCCGACGGAGTCGGTGTGGCCGACGGCGATGATCACTTCGAGGTTGATGCCCTGGATCTTGGAGACCAGGTCATCCAGCTTCGCGCGGCCTTCGGGCTTCAGGATGGCCTTGTCGAAGTCGAAGAAGGCGTCGGCGGCGTAGGTCACCTTGGTGGCGGCGGGCGGCTGGGGCGCGGCGGGAGCCGGGGCCGGAGCCGGGGCCGGACGCACGGCGGGCGCCGGAGCGACGATCACCGGGGCCGCAACGGCAGCAGCGCGGACCAGGGCGCCATCACAGCCGACGGCGGCCGTGGCGGGGGTCCAGTTGGCATCGCGCCAGCACAGTTCGTTGGTGCCGTTGCGCCAGACGTATTGGCCGGTGCCGTTCTGCCAGTTGTCGACCTGCGTACCGCCATTGGCGGCAATCACGCGGCCACCCGCGGGCGCGGCGGTGGTCACACCCATGCTTCCGCAGCCGGCCAGCAGCGCAGTCGAGGCAAACATCAGCGCCACTTTGTTCAGTTTCTTCATGGTTCTCCTCTTGGGGAAAAGTTTCGCAGCTGCGCTGCGCCAAAACTACGTCCTTAGTGACCAATTCACCAGTTACGTCCGGGGCATTGTGCCATAGCGAGTTACACAATCAACGGCTCTGCCAGCGGGGGTTCGTAGGACGAAACCGCAAAGCCACCTTCCGTTGCCCTGACGCGACATGACGGCAAAACCTTAAAATCTCGGGTTTCGTGCCGCCCCGCCGTATCCAATGACCTCCTTCGCCAAAGAAACCCTGCCTGTCAGCCTCGAGGAGGAGATGCGGCGCAGCTACCTCGATTACGCGATGAGCGTGATCGTCGGGCGCGCGCTGCCGGACGCGAGGGACGGCCTGAAGCCCGTCCACCGCCGCGTGCTGTTCGCGATGCACGAGCTGAACAACGACTGGAACCGGCCGTACAAGAAGTCGGCGCGTATCGTCGGCGACGTCATCGGCAAGTACCACCCGCACGGCGACCAGTCGGTCTACGACACGATCGTCCGCCTGGCGCAGGACTTCTCGATGCGCCACATGCTGGTGGACGGCCAGGGCAACTTCGGCTCGGTCGACGGCGACAACGCCGCCGCCATGCGGTACACGGAAATCCGCCTGGCCAAGATCGCGCACGAGATGCTGGCCGACATCGACAAGGAAACGGTCGATTTCGGGCCCAATTACGACGGTTCGGAGAAGGAACCGCTGGTCCTGCCGTCCAAGCTGCCCAACCTGCTGGTCAACGGCTCGGGCGGCATCGCGGTGGGCATGGCCACCAACATCCCGCCGCACAACCTCAACGAGATCGTCGACGCCTGCCTGCACCTGCTGCGCAACCCCGAGGCGAGCATCGACGAGCTGATGGAGATCGTGCCGGCCCCCGACTTCCCCACGGGCGGCATCATCTACGGCATCTCCGGCGTCAAGGAGGGCTACCGCACCGGCCGCGGCCGCGTCGTGATGCGCGCCAAGTGCCACTTCGAGGAGATCGACCGCGGCCAGCGCACCGCGATCATCGTCGACGAGATCCCCTACCAGGTCAACAAGAAGACGCTGCAGGAACGGATGGCCGAACTGGTGCACGAGAAGAAGCTCGAGGGCATCAGCCACATCCAGGACGAGAGCGACAAGTCCGGCATGCGGCTCGTGATCGAGCTCAAGCGCGGCGAGGTGCCGGAAGTCGTCCTGAACAACCTGTACAAGCAGACCCAGCTGCAGGACACCTTCGGCATGAACATGGTGGCGCTGATCGACGGCCAGCCCCGCCTGTGCAACCTGAAGGACCTGGTGGAGGTCTTCCTGCAGCACCGCCGCGAGGTGGTCACGCGCAGGACGGTGTTCAACCTGCGCAAGGCCCGCGAGCGCGGCCACGTGCTGGAAGGCCTGGCCGTCGCCCTGGCCAACATCGACGAGTTCATCCGCATCATCCGCGAGTCGCCCACCCCGCCGGTGGCGAAGTCCGAGCTGATGGCGCGCGCCTGGGATTCCTCGATGGTGCGCGAAATGCTCACGCGCGCCCGTTCCGACGGCAGCGTGGTCAACGCCGACGACTACCGGCCCGAAGGGCTGGAGAAGCACTACGGCCTGGGCGGCGACGGCCTGTACCACCTCTCCGATACGCAGGCTTCCGAGATCCTGCAGATGCGCCTGCAGCGCCTTACCGGCCTGGAGCAGGACAAGATCGTCTCCGAGTACCGCGAGGTGATGTCGGAGATCGAGGACCTGCTGGACATCCTGGCCCGGCCGGAGCGCGTCTCCACGATCATCACGGAAGAACTCACCGCGGTGAAGCTGGAGTTCGCCACGACCAAGCTGGGCGCGCGCCGCAGCACGATCGAGCACAACGCGCAGGACCTGGCGACCGAGGACCTGATCACGCCCACCGACATGGTGGTGACGCTCTCGCATTCCGGCTACATCAAGAGCCAGCCGCTGTCGGAATACCGCGC
Organism: Ramlibacter sp.; assembly: GCF_036383835.1. Classification (GTDB taxonomy): domain Bacteria; phylum Pseudomonadota; class Gammaproteobacteria; order Burkholderiales; family Burkholderiaceae_C; genus Ramlibacter. The sequence goes on along the minus strand of NZ_DASVNN010000008.1, from coordinate 29,873 downwards.
GCAGAAGCGCGGCGGCCGCGGCAAGCAGGCCACGCAGACGAAGGAAGACGACTGGATCGACCAGCTCTTCATCGCCAACACGCACGACTACCTGCTGGCCTTCTCCAACCGCGGCCGCCTGTACTGGCTCAAGGTCTGGGAAGTGCCGGCGGGCTCGCGCGGTTCGCGTGGCCGGCCCATCGTCAACATGTTCCCGCTGCAGGAAGGCGAGAAGATCAACGTGGTGCTGCCGCTCACCGGCGAGTTCCGCAGCTTCCCCGCGGACCACTACGTCTTCATGGCGACGTCGATGGGCACCGTCAAGAAGACGGCCCTCGACGAGTTCAACAACCCGCGCAAGGGCGGCATCATCGCCGCCAACCTGGACGACAACGATTTCCTGATCGGCGCGGCGCTCACCGACGGCAAGCACGACGTCATGCTGTTCTCCGACGGCGGCAAGGCCGTGCGCTTCCACGAGGAAGACGTGCGTCCGCTGGGCCGCGTCTCGCGCGGCGTGCGCGGGATGTCGCTGGAAGCCGGCCAGAGCGTGATCGCCATGCTGGTGGCCGAGGACGAGACGCAGAGCGTGCTCACCGCCACCGAGAACGGCTACGGCAAGCGCACGCCCATCGGCGAGTACACCCGCCACGGCCGCGGCACCAAGGGCATGATCGCCATCCAGCAGAGCGAGCGCAACGGCAAGGTCGTGGCCGCCACGCTGGTGCACGCCGACGACGAGATCATGCTGATCACCGACCGCGGCGTGCTGGTGCGCACGCGCGTCTCGGAGATCCGCGAGCTCGGGCGCGCCACCCAGGGCGTGACCCTGATCGCGCTGGACGACGGGTCCAAGTTGAGCGGATTGCAGCGCATCGTGGAGAATGACGCCGGCGCTGGCGAGGGTGAGGACACCAACGGCAGCGAGACTCCCGCCTCCTGATGCCCAAGACCCTTTCCGAACTCCGCACCGGGATCGACCAGGTCGATCGCGAACTGCTGGCGCTGCTGAACCGGCGCGCCGCGCTGGCCAACGAGGTCGGCGAACTCAAGCGCGCCGAAGGCTCGCCCGTATTCCGCCCGGAACGCGAGGCGCAGGTCATCAACGGCCTGCAGGCCGCCAACCCCGGGCCGCTCAAGGCCGACAGCATCGCCAACATCTGGCGCGAGGTGATGTCCGCCTGCCGCGCCCTGGAGGCGCCGCAGCGCGTGGCCTACCTCGGCCCGGCCGGCACCTTCAGCGAGCAGGCCGCCGTGCAGTTCTTCGGCAGCAGCATCGAACGCGTGCCCTGCGGCAGCATCGACGAGGTCTTTCGCGCTACCGCCGCCGGCACCGCGGAATACGGCGTCGTTCCCGTCGAGAATTCGACGGAAGGCGTCGTCGCGCGATCGCTCGACCTGTTCCTCGGCTCGCCGCTGCACATCGTCGGCGAAACCAGCCTGCTGGTGCGCCACAACCTGCTGCGCCAGTCGAACTCGCTGCAAGGCATCGAAGTCGTGCTGGCCCACCCGCAGGCCCTGGCGCAGTGCCAGGGCTGGCTCAACAACTACCTGCCCGACGCCGAGCGCCGCGCGGTGTCCAGCAACGCGGAAGGCGCGCGGCTCGCCACCACCAATCCGGCCTGGGCCGGCATCGCGAGCGACCGCGCCGCCACCGAGTTCGGCCTGCACATCGCCGCGCACGCGATCCAGGACGACGCCTTCAACCGCACCCGCTTCGCGGTGGTGTGCCTGCCCCAGACCCTGGCCGCGCCCGAAGCCTCGGGCAAGGACTGCGTCAGCCTGATCGTCTCCGTGCCGAACCGCCCCGGCGCGGTGCACGACATCCTCGTGCCGCTGAAGCAGCACGGCGTCTCGATGACGCGCTTCGAGTCGCGCCCCGCGCGCTCGGGCCAGTGGGAATACTATTTCTACATCGACCTGCAGGGCCATCCCTCGCAGCCGCACGTCGCGGCGGCGCTGAAGGACCTGCAGTCCCTCTGTGCCTTCTACAAGGTATTGGGCACCTATCCGTTGGGCGAATAAAGAAGAAGATGGCGGCGATGTTTGAGCAACTGGGATTGATCGGGTGCGGCCTGATGGGCGGCTCGTTCGCCCTCGCCATGAAGCGCGCCGGCCTCGTGAAGCGGGTGGTGGGCTACAGCAAGTCGCCCTCCACCACCGAGCGCGCGCGCCAGATGGGCATCATCGACGTCGAGGCGCCTTCGGCGCTGCTGGCCGTGTCCGGCGCCGACCTCGTGCTGCTCGCCGTGCCGGTGTCGGCCACCGAAGCCACCTTCAAGGCGATCCGCCACCTGATCACCAACAACATGCTGATCATGGACGTCGGCTCCACCAAGCGCGACGTCGTCGACGCCGCCCGCAAGGTGCTGCGCGACCACATCGGCTCCTTCGTACCGGCGCACCCGATCACCGGCAAGGAAGTGTCGGGCGTGGAGCATACCGACCCCGAGCTGTACCGCGGCAAGCAGGTCGTCCTCACGCCGATCGACAAGACGCAGCCCGGCCACCTGAAGCGCGCGCAGGAACTGTGGGAGGGCCTCGGCTGCCACGTGCAGCAGATGGCCCCGGAGGCGCACGACGCCGCCTTCGCCGCCGTCAGCCACCTGCCGCACCTGCTCGCCTTCGCGCTGGTGCATGCGATCAGCTCGCAGCCGCAAGGCAAGGACTTCCTGTCGCTGGCGGGGCCGGGCTTCCGCGATTTCACGCGCATCGCCGCGAGCGACCCCAAGATGTGGCGCGACGTGATGCTGGCCAACCGCCTCGAACTGGTGGAACAGGCCAAGATGTTCCAGCGCAGCCTGCTCAACATGCTGCAGGAGGCGGAACAGGGCAACGGCGAGAAGCTCGAGGAGATGATCGCCCAGGCCAGCCTGGTCCGCACCCACTGGCGCATGGGCCAGAAGAAGTAGCGGGTCCCGCGTGTTCACCACCGCCTTCCTGGACCTCGCCCCGCTCGAGGAAGCTGGGGGCACCGTCGTGCTGCCCGGTTCCAAGAGCATCTCGAACCGCGTCCTGCTGCTGGCCGCGCTGTCGGCCGGCACGACCGTCGTCCACGACCTCCTCGATTCCGACGACACGCGGGTGATGCTCGATGCCTTGCGGGCGCTGGGTTGCTCCGTCGTCCACCAGGGTTCCGCGCTCGAGATCACCGGCATCGGCGGCAAGCAGGCCGCTGGTCATGCGCGGCTTTTCCTCGGCAACGCCGGCACCGCCATGCGCCCCCTCACCGCGGCCCTGGCGCTGATCGGCGGCGAGTTCGAGCTCTCCGGCGTCGCCCGCATGCACGAGCGGCCGATCGGCGACCTGGTCGACGCCCTGCGCCAGCTCGGCGCCCGCATCGACTACCTCGGCACCGAAGGCTATCCGCCGCTGAAGATCCATCCCGCGCCGGCGCTGACGCTGGACGCGCCGATCCCGGTGCGCGGCGACGTCTCCAGCCAGTTCCTCACGGCCCTCCTGATGGCCCTGCCGCTGGTGGCCACGCGCGACATCGTGATCGAAGTGGTCGGCGATCTGATCTCCAAGCCCTACATCGACATCACGCTCAACATGCTGCAGCGCTTCGGCATCGCCGTGAAGCGCGAAGGCTGGCAGCGGTTCACCATCCCGGCCGGCAGCCGGTACCGCTCGCCGGGCGAGATCCACGTCGAGGCCGATGCGTCCTCGGCCAGCTACTTCGTCGCGCTCGGCGCGATCGCCGGCGTCGACGGCCCGGTGCGCATCGAAGGCGTCGGCGCCAGCTCCATCCAGGGCGACATCCGCTTCGTCGACGCCGCCCGGCTCATGGGCGCCGACGTCACCAGCGGCCCCAACTGGCTGGAAGTCAGGCGCGGCGCCTGGCCGCTGAACGCGATCGACCTGGACTGCAACCACATCCCGGACGCGGCGATGACGCTCGCCGTGATGGCGCTGTTCGCGCGCGGCCAGTCCACGCTCCGCAACATCGCCAGCTGGCGCGTCAAGGAAACGGACCGCCTGGCCGCCATGGCCATCGAGCTGCGCAAGCTCGGCGCCGAGGTGGAGGAAGGCGCGGACTTCCTGCGCGTGAGCGCCCCCACGACCTGGCGCGCCGCGACGATCCACACCTACGACGACCACCGGATGGCGATGTGCTTCGCGCTCGCCGCCTTCAATCCGGCCGGCGTGCGGGTGCGCATCGAGGACCCCAAGTGCGTGGGCAAGACCTTCCCGGACTTCTTCGAGGCGTTGTTCTCCGCGTCGCACACCGCGCTGCCGCACGTGCCGGTGATCGCCGTCGACGGCCCCACCGCCTCCGGCAAGGGCACGCTGGCGTCGGAAGTGGCCCGCCGCCTGGGCTACCACTACCTGGATTCCGGTGCCCTGTACCGCATCGCCGGCCTGGCTGCCACCCGCGCCGGGCTGGCGCTGGACACCGCGCACGAACACACGATCGCGAAGATGGCCGAGACCCTGCCCATCGTGTTCACCGACGGCCGCGTCCTGCTGGACGGCCAGGACGTCACCGATGCGATCCGCACCGAGGAAGCCGGCATGAACGCCTCCAGGGTGTCCGCCCTGCCCGCGGTGCGCACGGCCCTGGTGGCCCTGCAGCAGGGTTTCCGCAAGCTGCCGGGGCTGGTCGCCGACGGCCGCGACATGGGCACGGTGATCTTCCCCGACGCGCCGCTGAAGGTCTACCTCACGGCCAGCGCCGCCCAGAGGGCGGACCGCCGCCATAAGCAATTGATTTCAAAAGGCATTTCGGCTAAACTCGCCGATCTTCGCGCGGACCTCGAGGCCCGCGATGCCCGCGACTCCGGTCGCGCCGTCGCGCCGCTCAAGCCCGCCGAAGATGCCCTGCTGCTGGATAACTCGGGCCAGACCGTCGAAGAGTCGGTCGCCCAGGTGCTCCGGTGGTGGGAGGAGAAGCAATCCTTCTCCGCCGACTGAAGGCCCCCGACACTCCCTCCGCGCAGCAGCGCACCGGTGGCGGGGTTCATCAACTCAACCCGCGGTTATCCGCAAACTCAATGTCTGAATCTTTTGCCGCCCTGTTCGAGGAATCGCTGCAACGCGCCGAAATGCGCGCCGGCGAGGTCATCACCGCCGAAGTCGTCCGCGTGGAGCACAGCCACGTCGTGGTCAACGCCGGCCTGAAGTCGGAAGCCTACATTCCGATCGGCGAATTCAAGAACGACCAGGGCGAACTCGAGGTGCAAGCGGGCGACTTCGTGTCCGTTGCCATCGACGCCATCGAAAACGGCTACGGCGACACCATCCTGTCGCGCGACAAGGCCAAGCGCCTCGCCTCCTGGATGTCCCTGGAGAAGGCGCTCGAGTCCGGCGAATTCGTCACCGGCACGACGACCGGCAAGGTCAAGGGCGGCCTGACCGTCCTGGTCAACGGCATCCGCGCCTTCCTGCCCGGCTCGCTGATCGACACCCGTCCCATCAAGGACCTGTCGCCCTACGAGAACAAGACCCTGGAATTCAAGGTCATCAAGCTGGACCGCAAGCGCAACAACGTGGTGCTGAGCCGCCGCGCCGTCGTCGAAGCCTCGATGGGCGAAGAGCGCGCCAAGCTGATGGAAACCCTGAAGGAAGGCTCCATCGTCCGCGGCGTGGTCAAGAACATCACCGAGTACGGTGCGTTCGTGGACCTCGGCGGCATCGACGGCCTGCTGCACATCACCGACATGGCCTGGCGCCGTGTCCGCCACCCGAGTGAAGTGGTCACCGCTGGCCAGGAAATCACCGCCAAGATCCTCAAGTTCGACACCGAGAAGAACCGCGTGTCCCTGGGCCTGAAGCAGATGGGCGACGATCCGTGGCTGGGCGTGTCCCGCCGCTACCCGCCGACCACCCGCATGTTCGGCAAGGTCACGAACATCGCCGACTACGGCGCGTTCGTCGAGCTCGAGCCCGGCATCGAAGGCCTGGTGCACGTCTCCGAAATGGACTGGACCAACAAGAACGTGGCCCCGTCCAAGGTCGTGTCCCTGGGCGACGAAGTCGAAGTCATGGTCCTCGAGATCGACGAGGACAAGCGCCGCATCAGCCTGGGCATGAAGCAGTGCAAGGCCAACCCCTGGCAGGAATTCGCGCAGAACACCAAGCGCGGCGACCGCGTCAAGGGCCCGATCAAGTCGATCACCGACTTCGGCGTGTTCGTGGGCCTGGCTGCCGGGATCGACGGCCTGGTGCACCTGTCCGACCTGTCCTGGAACGAAACCGGCGAGCAGGCCGTCCGCAACTACAAGAAGGGCCAGGAAGTCGACGCGATCGTGCTGGGCGTGGACGTCGACCGCGAGCGCATCTCCCTGGGCATCAAGCAGCTCGATGGCGACCCGTTCGCCACCTTCACCTCGGTGCACGACAAGGGCTCCTCGGTGACCGGCAAGGTCAAGACCGTCGACCCGAAGGGCGCCGAGATCGACCTGGGCAACGACATCATCGGCTACCTGCGTGCCTCCGAGATCAGCCGCGACCGCGTGGAAGACGCGCGCAACGTGCTGAAGGAAGGCGACGAAGTGACGGCCGTGGTCGTGAACGTCGACCGCAAGACCCGCAACATCCAGCTGTCCATCAAGCAGAAGGACATGATCGACGAGCAGGGCGCGATGGCCCAGCTGTCGCAGCAGTCCTCCCGCGAGCAGGCCGGTACCACCAGCCTGGGCGCGCTGCTGCGTGCGAAGCTGGACAACCAGGACAAGCAGTAAGTCGTTGAGCGTCGGGCGTTGGGTGTTGGGCGTGGAATTCCTCGCTGAACGCTGAACGCTCGACGCCGAACCCAACATGACCCGATCGGATCTCGTCGAAGAACTGGCTGCCCGCTTCAGCCAGCTCACCCACCGCGACGCGGAGTACGCCGTCAAGACCATCCTGGACGCGATGGGCGACGCCCTCGTGCGGGGGCACCGCATCGAGATCCGGGGCTTCGGCAGCTTCTCGATCAACCGGCGCCCGCCCCGCATGGGCCGCAATCCCCGTTCGGGCGAGAGCGTGCACATCCCGGAAAAGCGGGTTCCCCACTTCAAGCCGGGCAAGGCCCTGCGCGAGGCGGTGGACGAACGGACGGCGGAAATGGGGAACACCTGATACGTACAATTCCTCGCGACCGAGGAGCCCGATGAAATATCTTGCATGGCTGCTCAAGGCAGCCATTTTTTTTACCCTGTTCGCCTTCGCGCTGAACAACCAGCAGGACGCCACCGTGCACTTCTTCTTCGGCACGCGGTGGACGGCGCCGCTGGTGCTGGTGGTGCTGGCCGCGTTCGCGGCCGGCCTCGTCGCCGGCGCGCTGGGCATGGTGCCGCGCTGGTGGAAGCACCGCAAGGCGGCGCGCCCGGTTCCCGGCGCCGACGCCGAAGCGCACAGCACCCTCATCGGACAGGGCACGCCCCCCACGCATGGACTTTGACCTCACCTGGCTGCTCTGGGGCCTGCCGATCGCCTTCGCCCTGGGCTGGTTCGCCTCGCGGCTCGACCTGCGGCAGCTGCGCATCGAGAACCGCCTCGCGCCGAAGGCCTACTTCCGCGGCCTCAACTTCCTGCTGAACGAACAGCAGGACCAGGCGATCGACGCCTTCATCGAGGCCGTCCAGAACGACCCCGACACCTCCGAGCTGCACTTCGCGCTCGGCAACCTGTTCCGCCGCCGCGGCGAATACGAGCGCGCCGTGCGGGTGCACGAACACCTGATCTCCCGCGCCGACCTCTCCCGCGCCGACCGGCACCGCGCCCAGCATGCGCTGGCGCTCGACTTCCTGAAGGCCGGCCTGCTCGATCGCGCCGAGGAGGCGCTGCGCAAGCTCGAAGGCACCGCCTACGAAGAGCAGGCGCTGCTGGCCCTGCTCGCGATCTACGAACGCTCGCGCGACTGGGCGCAGGCCTGCGAGATCGCCCGCAAGCTCGATGCCGGCGCAGCCGCCGGCCAGTTCGCCGTCCGCCAGGCGCACTATCTCTGCGAACAGGCCGCCAAGGCCGCGCCCGCCGAAGCCGAACAGCTGCTGGAACAAGCCATGAAGGTGGCGCCGCGTTCGCCGCGTCCCCGCATGGAGCTCGCCGGCCTGCGCCTGCGCGCCGGCGATGCGCGCGAGGCCTTCCGCCTGCTGATGGAGCTCGCCGCGTCGAACGGGACGAGCCTCGGCCTGCTCGCCAGGCCGCTGGCCGAAGCCGCCACGGCGGCTGGCCGGCAGGCCGAAGCCATGCAGCTGCTGCGCGGCGCCTACGACCAGGCGCCCTCGCTGGACCTGCTGGAAGCGATCACGGCGATGGAGACCGACCCGGAAGCGGCGCGCGGCTGGTACGTGCAGCACCTCCAGCGCGAGCCTTCGCTGGTCGCCGCCGCCCGGTGGATGGCCGGCGAGAAGCTGGAGCACGAGCAGTTCCATCCCGACGTGCAGCGTGCGCTCGACCATGCGGCCCGCCCGCTCACCCGCTACCGCCGCGCCGCCTGCGGCTTCGAATCCAAGCAGCATTTCTGGCAATGTCCCGGCTGCCAGGCCTGGGACAGCTACCCCGCCCGCCGGGTCGAGGAACTATGACCACCCCCGAAGCGGCCTACGGCCGCCTCCCCCTCGAGGGGGCGCCCCCAGCGGCCCGGCAAAGCCGGATCCGCGGCGGCACGGAGAAAGACAGGAAGAACGCATGAGTACTCCATCCAAGCAACAACTCGCCAAGGCGCGCGTGCTGGTGGTCGGCGACGCGATGCTGGACCGCTACTGGCACGGCGCGGTGGAGCGCATCTCGCCCGAGGCGCCGGTTCCGGTCGTGAAGGTCTCGCGCGAGGAAGAGCGCATCGGCGCCGCCGCCAACGTGGCCTACAACGTCAGCACGCTCGGCGCGCAGGCCAGCTTCCTGGGCGTGGTCGGCGACGACGAGCCGGGCCACCGGCTCGAATCGCTGCTGCGGGAAACCGGCATCCGCGCGCACCTGAAGCGCGATGCGGGCCTGCGCACCACCGTCAAGCTGCGCGTCATCGGCCGCCAGCAGCAGCTGCTGCGCATGGACTTCGAGAACGAACCCGACCACGAAGTGCTCGCCATGCAGAGCGAGGCCTTCGGCGCGCTGCTGCCGCAGCAGGACGCGATCCTGTTCTCCGACTACGGCAAGGGCGGCCTGGCCCACATCCCCGCGATGATCGAGGCGGCGCGCAAGGCGAAGAAGCCCGTGCTGATCGACCCCAAGGGCTCCGACTACACGCGCTACCGCGGCGCCAGCGTGATCACGCCCAACCGCGCGGAACTGCAGGACGTCGTGGGCCGCTGGCACGGCGAGGACGACCTGAAGTCGCGCGCGCACAAGCTGCGGCAGGAACTCGGCCTCGACGCCCTGCTGGTCACGCGCAGCGAGGAAGGCATGACGCTGTTCGACGCGCAGGGCGAGCTGACCGTGAAGGCGCAGGCGCGCGAGGTGTTCGACGTCACCGGCGCCGGCGACACCGTGATCGCGACCCTGGCCACCATGGTGGCCGCGGGCCTGCCCGTGCGCGACGCCGTGCCGATCGCCAACCGCGCCGGCGGCATCGTGGTGGGCAAGTTCGGCACCGCCACCGTCTCTTACGAGGAACTGTTCCAATGACCCGCGTCGTCGTCACCGGAGCCGCCGGCTTCATCGGCAGCAACATCGTCAAGGGCCTCAACGCCCGCGGCATCGACAACATCGTCTGCGTCGACGACCTGACGCAGGGCGACAAGTTCCGCAACCTGGCCGACCTGAAGATCGACGACTACGTCGACGCCGACGAGTTCTACGGCATCTTCGCCGACGGCGGCTTCGGCAAGGTCGACGCCGTGTTCCACGAGGGCGCCTGCAGCGACACGATGGAGCAGGACGGCAAGTACATGATGGACAACAACTACGGCTTGTCCTGCGGCCTGTTCGAAGCCTGCCAGCAGCGCGGCACGCGGCTGCTGTACGCGTCCTCCGCCGCGGTCTACGGCGGCTCCGACAGCTTCCGCGAGGCGCCGGAATTCGAGCGCCCGCTGAACGTCTACGGCTACAGCAAGCTGCTGTTCGACCAGCGCCTGCGGCGCGAACTGGGCAAGGACTTCCAGAAGGGCACGACCGGCAAGTTCCGCCAGACCGTGGGCTTCCGCTACTTCAACGTCTACGGCCCGCGCGAGCAGCACAAGGGCCGCATGGCCAGCGTCGCCTTCCACCAGTTCAACCAGTTCCGCGAACAGGGCAAGGTCAAGCTGTTCGGCGAGTACGGCGGCTATGGCGCCGGCGAGCAGTCGCGCGACTTCGTGTTCGTCGACGACGTGGTGGCGGTGAACCTGTGGTTCTTCGACCATCCGGAGAAGTCCGGCGTGTACAACCTGGGCACCGGCCGCGCGCAGCCGTTCAACGACGTCGCGGTCGCCGTGATCAACACCCTCCAGGGCGGCGGCGTGCCGGACGCCAGGGCCGCGGTGGACCAGGGCCTGCTGGAATACGTGCCCTTCCCCGATGCGCTGCGCGGCAAGTACCAGTGCTACACGCAGGCCGACCTCACCGCGCTGCGCGAAGCCGGCTGCGACCACCGGTTCGCCGATGTGGCGACCGGCGTGGCGAAGTACATGCAGGAGCTCTCGGCGCGGGTCTGATTGTCATTGCGGGCTCGACCCGTAATCCATGGATCCCGGGTCGAGCCCGGGATGACATCCCTGGGGGCTAGGGTTCTCCCGCGTCAACTTTGGGCCGCGTTGCCCCGTTGTGGACAGGCGCGGCCCGCCGGGCCGGCTCCATCCCTGTCGAGGAAAACCCATGCTGAAGAAGATCCTGGCCATCCTGGCCATGCTGTACGCTGCGGCGGCTTTCGCCGCCGTCGACGTGAACACCGCCAAGGCGGCCGAGCTGGACGGCGTCAAGGGCATCGGCCCCGTGATGTCCAAGCGCATCCTGGACGAGCGCAAGAAGGGCAAGTTCAAGAGCTGGGAAGACCTGATCGCCCGCGTGAAGGGCCTGGGCGACAACAGCGCCGCCAAGCTGTCGGCCGAAGGCCTGACGGTCGATGGCACCGAATTCAAGGCGACCGCCGCCAAGAAGGAAGAGAAGAAGGACGCGAAGGCGGACGCCAAGGCCGACAAGAAGGAAGCCAAGGCCGAAGCGAAGAAGGACGCCAAGGAAGCCAAGGCCGAGGCCAAGGACGCCAAGAAGGAGGCGAAGGAAGCCAAGGCCGAAGCCAAGGATGCGAAGAAGGACGCCAAGGAAGCCAAGGCCGAAGCGAAGACCGCGACGGCCGCGAAGCCGGCGGCCAGCGCGAAGAAGTGACGTCTCCCCCGCGCAGGCGGGGGCCCAGAGCGTTGAAAGAAAGCGCCGCACCCGCGGCGCTTTTCCTTTTGGAAGCCCTGGATCCCCGCCTCCGCGGGGATGACGGTCAGTGCGCGGGCATGACGATCAACTGCCGAACCCCCCGCCCCCCGGCGTGTGCACCTCGAACACATCCCCCGGCTTCATCTCCGCCGAGCCGATGTGCGCGAGTTCCTCCACCCGCCCGTCGCTGCGCACCACGCGGTTGACACCCACCTGTCCCGGCTGTCCCCCCGCCATGCCGAACGCCGGGAACTTGCGCCCGTTCGACAGGATGCTGGCCGTCATGTCCTCCAGGAAACGCACGCGGCGGATGCCGCCATTGCCGCCCTTCCAGCGGCCGGCCCCGCCCGAGCCGTCCCGGATCTCGTAGCTTTCCAGCCGCACCGGGAAGCGGAACTCCAGCACCTCCGGATCGGTCAGGCGCGAATTGGTCATGTGCGTCTGCACGACGCTGGTGCCGTCGAAGCCGCCGCACAACCTGCCCTGCTCGTCGTACAGCCCGCCGGCACCGCTGCCGCCCGAGATCGTCTCGTAGTACTGGTAGCGGGCGTTGCCGAAGGTGAAGTTGTTCATCGTGCACTGGCCCGCCGCCATCACGCCCAGTGCGCCATACAGCGCGTTCGTCACGCAGGTCGACGTCTCCACGTTGCCCGCCACCACCGATGCCGGCGGGTCCGGGTTCAGCATGCAGCCTTCCGGCACGATCACCTTCAGCGGCTTCAGGCAGCCGGCGTTGAGCGGGATCTCGTCGTTCACCAGCGTGCGGAACACGTACAGCACCGCCGCCATGCACACCGCCCTGGGCGCGTTGAAGTTGTTCTGCTGCTGCGGCGAGGTGCCGGTGAAGTCGATCTCGGCGCTGCGCGACGCCGCGTCGACGCGAATCGCCACCTGGACCTGCGCGCCGTTGTCGAGCGGCAGGGTGAAGCGCCCGTCCTTCAGGCGGGTGATCACGCGCCGCACCGACTCCTCCGCGTTGTCCTGCACGTGCCGCATGTAGGCCTGCACGACGTCCAGCCCGAACTGCTCGACCATCTTGCGCAGTTCCTGCACGCCCTTCTCGTTGGCGGCGATCTGCGCCTTGAGGTCGCCCATGTTCTGCTCGGGATTGCGCGAGGGATGCTTCGCGCCCTTCAGCAGGGCGACCATTTCCGCCTCCCGCAGCACGCCGCGGTCGACCAGCTTGAAGTTGTCGATCTCGACGCCCTCTTCCTCGATATGCGTCGAGAAGGGCGGCATCGAACCCGGCGTGATGCCGCCGACGTCGGCATGGTGTCCGCGGGAGCCGACGTAGAACAAGGGACGCAGGCCCTCACCCCCGCCCTCTCCCGCAAGCGGGAGAGGGAGTCCTGCATTGCCCCCTCTCCCGCTTGCGGGAGAGGGTTGGGGTGAGGGCTGCAGATAGACCGGCGTAATCACCGTGATGTCCGGCAGGTGCGTTCCGCCGTGGTACGGGTCGTTCAGCACGTACACGTCGCCGGGCGCCATCGTCGCGCGGTTCTCGCGGACCACGGTCTTGATGCTCTCGCCCATGCTGCCCAGGTGCACGGGCATGTGCGGCGCGTTGGCGATCAGGTTGCCTTCGGCGTCGAACAGCGCGCACGAGAAGTCCAGCCGCTCCTTGATGTTCACCGAGTAGGCGGTGTTCTGCAGCTGCAGGCCCATCTGCTCGGCGATGTTCATGAACAGGTTGTTGAACACCTCCAGCAGCACCGGATCGACCTGCGTGCCCGCGGCGAACCTCACCGCGCGCGGCACCTTGCGATCGAGCACGATGTGGTCCAGGTCCGTGATGCGCGCTTCCCAGCCGGGCTCGACCACGGTGGTGGCGTTCTTCTCCGCGATGATCGCCGGCCCGGGGATCACGTCGCCGGGCCGCAGGTCCTCGCGCACGGCCAGCGCCGCTTCCTGCCACTGCCCGCCCGAATACATGCGCACCGTCTCGCGCCGCGGCAACTCGCGCGGAGCCTGCACTGCATGACGCGGTTCGGCGGGTGCATCCCCGGCCACGATCGCTTCCACCGACACCGCTTCCACGATCATCGGCTTGCCGGGCATGAGGAAGGAGAAGCGCTGGCGATACGCGGCCTCGAAGCCGGCGACGATCTCCTGCTGCGTGCCGAACGGCACCACCAGCGCGGAGTCGCTGCCCTGGTAGCGCACGTGCACGCGCCGGTGCACCTGCACCGCATGGCCGCCCACCTGCTGGCGCTGCAGCTCCGATCGCGCCGCCGCCGCGAGCGCGTCGAGCAACTGCTGCACCTGGGGCAATTGCCCGGGCGACAGCAGTGCCTCGACCGCCTGCTCCCTGATCACGTTTTGGTCCGCCAGCCCCATGCCGTAGGCGGACAGCACGCCCGCCAGCGGATGGATGAAGACGCGCGACATGCCCAGCGCATCCGCCACCAGGCAGGCATGCTGCCCGCCCGCGCCGCCGAAGCACTGCAGCGTGTAGCGGGTGACGTCGTAGCCGCGCGCCACCGAAATCTTCTTGATCGCGTTGGCCATCTGCTGCACGGCGATCGCGATGAATCCCTCGGCCACGTCTTCCGCGCTGCGGCCCGTGCGCCGCGCAAGCTCGCCGAACTGGCCGGTCACCGCCTCGACGCTCAGCGCCTCGTCGGCCCGCGGCCCGAACACCCGGGGGAAGTACTTCGGCTGGATCTTGCCGACCATCACGTTGGCGTCGGTCACCGCCAGCGGTCCGCCGCGCCGGTAGCTCGCCGGCCCGGGATTCGCGCCGGCGCTCTCGGGACCCACGCGGAAACGCGCGCCGTCGAACTCCAGGATCGAGCCGCCGCCCGCCGCCACCGTGTGGATGCTCATCATCGGCGCGCGCATGCGCACGCCCGCCACCTGCGTCTCGAACTCGCGCTCGAACTCGCCGGCGAAGTGCGACACGTCGGTCGACGTGCCGCCCATGTCGAAGCCGATCACCTTCTGGTGCCCCGCGAGCTGCGCGGTGCGCGCCATGCCCACGATGCCGCCCGCCGGCCCGGAGAGGATCGCGTCCTTGCCCTGGAAGGCATGCGCGTCGGCGAGCCCGCCGGAGGACTGCATGAAGAACAGCTTCACGCCCGGCATCTCCGCCGCGACCTGCTCGACGTAGCGCCGCAGGATCGGCGACAGGTAGGCATCGACGACCGTGGTGTCGCCGCGGCTCACCAGCTTCATCATCGGGCTGGTCTCGTGCGAGGTGCTGACCTGCGTGAACCCCGCCTCGCGCGCGAGGTCCCGCGCCCGCGCCTCGTGCGCGGTGAAACGATAGCCGTGCAGGAACACGATGGCGACGCTGCGCAGCCCGCGGCCGTGCGCGGCCTGCAGTTCGCGCCGCAGATGCTGCTCGTCGAGCGCCAGCAGCACCTCGCCCTGCGCGCCCACGCGCTCTTCGGCTTCGATCACTTCGCGGTACAGCAGCTCGGGCAGCTGGATGTGGCGATCGAACAGGCGCGGCCGGTTCTGGTAGGCGATCCGCAAGGCGTCACGGAAACCGCGCGTGGTGACCAGCAGCGTGGGTTCGCCCTTGCGCTCCAGCAGCGCGTTGGTGGCGACCGTCGTCCCCATCTTCACGCAGTCGACGCGCTCCGGCGTGATCGGCTCGCCCGCCTTCAATCCCAGCAGGTGTCGGATGCCCGCCACCGCGGCGTCGCGATACTGCTCGGGGTTCTCCGACAGCAGCTTGTGCGTCACCAGCGTGCCGTCGGGACGGCGGCCCACCACGTCGGTGAACGTACCGCCGCGGTCGATCCAGAACTGCCAGCGTTGTGACGGGGGACTCGGAGTTTGCTGTGCCATGGCGAGTCAATGTAGCTTCTTAACGCACCCCCGGGGAAAGCCCGGTGGAGCTGGCCTCGTCGTTGAACGTATGCTGGCCGCCATCCCTGCATTCTCCCCCGGAGCGACCATGCACTACCGCCTCGCCCTGCCCGTCCTGGCTGCCTGCTTCGCCGGCGGCGCCTTCGCCCAGACCAAGTGGGACCTGCCGGCCGCCTATCCGGCCGGCAACTTCCACACCGAGAACCTGCAGGCCTTCGCCAACGACGTGGAGAAGGCGTCCGGCGGCAAGCTGAAGATCCAGGTGCACGCCAATGCTTCCCTCTTCAAGGCCAACGAGATCAAGCGCGCGGTGCAGAGCGGCCAGGCCGCCATCGGCGAACTGCTGCTGGCGAACTTCGAGAACGAGAACCCGATCTACGGCGCGGACGGCATCCCCTTCCTGGCCAGCAGCTACCCCGAGGCGAAGAAGCTGGCCGCCGCGCAAAAACCGGTGCTCGATCGCCTGCTGGCCGCACAGGGCATGAAGCTGCTCTACACCGTGGCCTGGCCGCCGCAGGGCATCTACACGAACAAGGAGCTCACCTCGGTGGCCGACATGCGGGGTCTCAAGTGGCGCGCGTACAGCCCCGCGACGGCGAAGATCGCCGAGCTGGTCGGCGCGCAACCGGTCACCATCCAGGCCGCCGAACTGCCGCAGGCGCTGGCCACCGGCGTGGTCAACAGCTACATGAGCTCGGGGTCCACCGGCTACGACTCCAAGACCTACGAGAGCATCAAGTACTGGTACGACACGCAGGCCTGGCTGCCCAAGAACGCCATCATCGTGAACCAGAAGGCCTTCGACGCCCTCGACAAGCCCACGCAGGCAGCCGTGCTCAAAGCCGCGGCCGACGCCGAAAAGCGCGGCTGGGCGCTCTCGGAAGAAAAGAACGAGTGGTACAAGAAGGCGCTGACGGACAAGGGCATGAAGATCATGAAGCCCTCGACCAAGCTGGTGGCCGACATGAAGCAGGTCGGCACCATCATGCTGGCCGACTGGCAGAAGAAGGCCGGCGCCGACGGCACGGCGGTGATCGACGCCTTCCAGAAGAAGTAGCAGGCAACGCGCCTTGCGCCGCTTCCTGGATCGCCTCTACCTTGCATCGGGCGCCATCGGCGCCCTTTTCGTCCTCTGCATTTTCCTGCTGATGATCGGGCAGACGGTGCTGCGGCAGTTCGGCGTCGCCACCGGTGCGGTGAACGACGTCGTGGCCTGGTCCTGCGCCGCCGCCTCCTTCTTCGCGATGGCGCACGCCTTCAAGCACGGCGACTTCGTGCGCGTCACGCTGCTGCTGGAGCAGCTGTCGCCGCGTCCGCGCCACTGGCTGGAGATGGCCTGCCTCGCGATCGGCGCGCTGTGCGTCGGCTACCTCACCTGGTGGGCGATCAGGTTCACCTACGAGAGCTGGGCCTTCAAGGAGGTCGCGCAAGGCCTGCTGCCGATCCCGATCTGGATTCCGCAGGCGAGCTTCGCGATCGGATCGGTGCTCCTGTTCGTGGCCGTCGTCGACGAACTGGTGCGCGTGCTCCGCGGCCGGAAGCCGTCGTACGTGGAAGCCGTCGAGGAACGGCACGCGCGCGGCGACTACTCCTCGGACGTCTGATGGACACGCTCGTCGTCGGCGGACTGCTGCTGCTGGCGCTCATGCTGCTGCTCTCGGGCGGCGTGTGGATCGCGATGACGCTCGCGATCTGCGGCTGGATCGGCCAGGCGTTCTTCACCAACACCTCGCCGGGCGCCAACCTGTTCTCCTCCTTCTGGGAATCGAACGCATCCTGGGAGCTCGCCGCCCTGCCCCTGTTCATCTGGATGGGCGAGATCCTGTTCCGCAGCCGCCTGAGCGAGGACATGTTCGAAGGCCTGCGGCCCTGGCTCAATCGCGTGCCGGGCCGCCTGATGCACACCACCATCCTCGGTTGCGGCATCTTCGGCTCGGTGTCGGGTTCCTCGGCCGCCACCTGCGCGACGATCTCGAAGGTGGCCTTGCCCGAGCTCCTCAAGCGCGGCTACAGCGAGCAGCTGGCGCTCGGCTCGCTCGCCACCGCCGGCACGCTGGGCATCCTGATCCCGCCTTCGATCACGATGGTGGTGTACGCCGTGGCCGCCGACGCTTCCATCATCCGCATCTTCCTCGCCGGTTTCCTGCCCGGCCTGCTGCTGATGGTGCTGTTCTCCGGCTACATCGTCTGGTGGAGCCTGCGCAACCCGGATCAGGTGCCGGCCGCCGACCCGCCGACCACCTTCGCCGAGAAGATCCGCCGCTCCGGCAACCTCATCCCCTGCACGCTGCTGATCCTCTTCATCGTGTGGGTGCTGATCGCGGGCTGGGCCACGGCCACCGAATGCGCGGCCTACGGCGTGCTCGGGGCGCTGGTGATGGCAGGGTGGAGCAAGTCGCTGACCTGGGCCTCCTTCTGGGAGGGGCTCATGGGCGCGACGCGCAGCAGCTGCATGATCATGTTCATCCTGGCCGGCGCCGCCTTCCTCACCAAGACGATGGCCTTCACGGGCATCCCGCGCGTGCTGGCCGAGTGGGTGACGGCGCAGCAGTTCTCGCCCTACGCGCTGATCGCGATGCTGACGGTGATCTACCTGGTGCTGGGCACCGCGCTCGACGGCATCAGCATGATCGTGCTGACCAGCGCGGTGGTGCTGCCCATGATCCAGAAGGCCGGCTTCGACCTGATCTGGTTCGGCATCTTCATCGTGCTGCTGGTGGAGATCGCGGAAGTGACGCCGCCGGTGGGCTTCAACCTGTTCGTGCTGCAGAACATGACGGGGAAAGACAGTACGGTCATCGCGCGCGCGGCCATTCCCTTCTTCGCCTGCCTGGTCGTGTGCATCGTGCTCGTGACCCTGTTCCCGCAGATCGTGACGATCGTGCCGGACCTCGTGATGGGCAAGGAGAAGTAGCTCAGGCGGCTTCGCTGCGCTGCAGTTCCGCGGCGAGCGCGGCGATCGCATCGGCGATCCGGCACGCGCCGGCCCCGGCATCGCCTTCCACCGCGAGCAGGTGGTCCATGCCTTCCACCAGCAACAGCCGCGCATCGGGACGCGCTTCGTGCAGCAGCCGCGCGTGGCTCGGCGGCACCTGCCCGTCGGCGGCGCCATGGACGACGAGCACCGGCACAGGCAGATCCGCGAGGACCTCGGCCGGATCGAAGCGGAACCAGGAGACCAGGTAAGGCTGCACCGAAGGCCGGAACAGCAGCGTCAGCGCTTCGGGTGGATCCTCGACCAACTGCTCGGCCGCAAGGGCGTCCAGCGTGGCCAGCGCGGGGACTTCCAGCACTTCGGGAAGCTTGCCCTGCAGCTGTGTGCGCAGCAGGTCCGAAGCACGCTGGCCGGCACCGGAGATCGACACCACGGCCGCCGCCTGCGCCTCGCGTGCGGCCAGCGCCGCGATCAGGCCGCCTTCGCTGTGACCGGCGAGCAGCAGCGAGGTGAAGCGCGCGTCGTCACGCAACGGCGCCGCCAGCGCCAGCGCGTCGTCGACCATGTGCCGGAAGCGCAACTCGTCCTCGCGCAGGCCGGGATGCTCGCTGGCACCGACGCCGCGCTTGTCGTAACGCAGCGAGGCCAGTCCCTCGGCGGCCAGCGCCTGCGCCAGTCGCTTCATGAAACCGTCCGCGCCGGGCACCAGCGCGCTGTTGCCGTCGCGGTCGGTCGGGCCGGAGCCGGAGATCAGCAGTACGACGGGCCAGGGATCGCGCGTCTCCGGCAGGGCCAGCGTGCCGCTCAGCTTGCCGCCGGCCGTGATGATCTCGAAAGGCTCTTCGCGCATGTGTCGACGACTCTAGCAAGCGGAGGGCACCATCCCCGTCGGACGGCGCCGCCCGCGGGGCGAGGCCGAATCGGCGGGGAACAGGGCGCTCGTTGCGTCGTAGCGGTGTAGGGTGGGCAAGCTCTGCTTGCCCACCGTCGTCGTGCCGCGCATGGTGGGCAAGCAAGCTTGCCCACCCTACTACCTCTTGGCAGCCACGCCGCAGACCAACGTCCCCGGTTCGTTCGCCTGCATCGCCCGCAGGTTCTTCGCCTGCGCCACTTCCATGTCGCGCGGCAGCACCACGCCGTTCTTCACCGCCAGAACTTCCGCCATGATGCTCACCGCGATCTCCGCCGGCGTCTTGCTGCCGATGAAGACGCCGATCGGACCGCGCAGGCGCTGCAGGTCGGCGGCGGTGAGGCCGAAGTGCTCGATCATGCGCTGGTGGCGCGCCTCGTTGTTGCGGCGGCTGCCGATCGCGCCGACGTAGAAGGACTCCGTCTTCAGCGCTTCCAGCAGCGCGAGGTCGTCGAGTTTCGGATCGTGCGTCAGCGCGATCACGCAGCTGCGGCGATCCGGCCGGAAGGCGAGCACGACGTCGTCGGGCATGTCGCTCACCACGGCCGCCCCCGGCACGCTCCACGTGCCCCGGTATTCCTCGCGCGGATCGCACACCGTCACGGCGAAGCCGCTGAACAGCGCCATCGTCGCGAGGTATTCGGTGAGCTGGCCCGCGCCGATCAGCAGCATGCGGTATTCGGGCCCGAAGGTGTTCGCCAGCAGCTCGGGCGACAGCGTCAATTCCTGCGGCGACTCGGCTTCCGCGAGTGCGACCTCGCCGTCCGACAGGCGCACGGTGCGCCGCATCAGCCGGCCCGACTCCAGCGCGCGCACCAGTGCATCGAGCGCCTCCGCATCGGGGTCGTATTCCAGCAGCAGTTCCAGCGTGCCGCCGCAAGGCAGGCCGAAGCGGTGCGCTTCATCGGCCGTCACGCCGTATTTCACGAAGGACGGCGGGCCCGAGGGGATCTGGTGGCCCGGTTCCTTGCCGGAGTAGGCCTGCGTGTGGCGGTAGATCAGGTCGTCCTCGATGCAGCCGCCGGACACCGAACCGACGACCGCGCCGTCTTCCGCCAGCGCCATGATCGAGCCGATCGGCCGCGGCGACGAACCCCAGGTACGCACCACGGTCGCGAGCAGCGCGCGCTTGCCCGCCTGGCGCCAGTCGCGCAGGGTGCGCAGCACCATCACGTCCAGGTTTTCCATGCGTCCTCGTCCTTCGTGCGCGATTTCAGAAAGCGTAGGCGGCGCTCACGCCGACCAGCCAGGTGCGTCCGGGGGCCGGCTCGAAGAAGCGCTGGTTGCCCTCGTTGACGATCACCGAGCCTACATAGTTCCGGTCCGCCAGGTTGTCCACCCGCACGAATTCCCGGAAGGTCCAGTGGTCGCGCTTCTGCAGCAGCGCCACGCGCAAGTTGAACAGCGTGGCCGGGGGAGCGTAGTCGGTGTTGCGGTCGTCCACCGGGATGCGACCGACGTGCCTCATCTCCAGCGCGGTCTCCAGGCCCCAGGGACGGTGGCGCCAGGCCACTTCCGCATAGGCCGTGAAGCGCGGGATCCCCGGGATCCGGTTGCCCGCACGCACCGGAACCGCAGGGTTGGCGGCTGTGGGGCAAGGAGCGCCGGGACAGGTGCGGAAGGCCGAGCGATAGGTCGCATCCAGGTAGGTGAGCGCCGCGTACGTCGACCAGGATTCGGCGAACCGGCCTTCCAGCGCCGTCTCGAGGCCGCGCCGGCGCGAATTGCCGATGTTCTGGAAGGTGCTGCGGCCGCCGCTGTTGGTGAGCACGGCGATCTCGTCGGAGGTGTTGGCCTGGAACACCGCGGCATTCACGCGCCAGTCGCGCGCCGGTTCCGCCTTCACCCCCAGCTCGTATTGCCGGCTCTTCGCAGGCCGGAGGTTGAAATTGAGGCCCGGCGCATTGCCCGGCCGGTACGACAGCTCGTTGAAGGTCGGCGTCTCGAAGCCCTTGCCGGCAGAGGCATAGAGGTTCAGGCGATCGTTCAAGTGCCACACCGCACCGAGGATCGGCGTGGTCGCCGAATAGCGTGCCGAGCCGCTGTCGTCGCCGTTGCCCGCGGCGATGAAGCGGTCGCGCGAATCGAACTTCACGACGGAATGGCGCACACCCGCGGTGAGGCTGAAGCGCTCGCTGTCCCACACGCCCTGCGCGTACTGGTCGAAGCTGCGCACGCGGTTGTTCTCGTCGCGGCGCAGCGCGCCGAGCACGCCCTGCGCGGTCGGCGCCGCGGGCGAACCGAGGAAGTTGCGGAAGCCCTTGCGGTCCTCCTTCAGTTCGTCGGCCGTGACACCGGCGGTGAAGGTGAGCGGATGGCCGAAGGCCCGCGTCTTCGCGGTCCACTGCGCGTCGATGCCCTGGTAGTCGCGCTCCAGAGAGATCACGCCGCCCGGATGCGTCGCCGGCGCCTGCGTGCCCGTCGGGATCGCCTGGAACTGCTCCGTGCCGCGGTTGCCGCGCCAGGCGGTGACCTTGGCGGAATGCACTTCGTTGATGCGCTGCTCCAGAATCAGCCCGCCCTGCACCTGGTCCACCGACTTGCGCGTATTGAAGGCCAGCGCCGCCGGACTCGCCTGCCGCGGATTGGCCTGCCATTCCGCACGCGTCAGCCCCAGCGGATCCTGCACGTCGGGCATGTCGACCGCGTTGAGCACGAAGGTGAGCCGCGTGTGGTTCGACGCCTTGAACTTCACCTTGCCGATGAAGCCCCGCCGGTCGGCCGCGCTGTGGTCGCGGAAGCCGTCGGTGTGGAAGTTGGTCGCGCTCAGGTTCCAGTTCCAGGCGCCCTCCTCGCCGCTGAAGCGCACGTTCTGCCGCCGCACGCCGTCGCTGCCGAAGGCCGCGCCCGCTTCCACCACCTTCTGCGGCCCGCCGTCGGCGGTGAACAGGCTGATCACGCCGCCGGAGGAATTGCCGTAAAGCGCCGAGAAGGGGCCGCGCAGCACTTCCAGCCGGTCGCCGGAAGCCAGGTCGAAGTGCGAGACCTGGCCCTGACCGTCCGGTGCCGTGGCGGGGATGCCGTCGGTGAACAGGCGGATGCCGCGCACGCCGAAGGTGGAACGTGCGCCGAAGCCGCGCACCGAGATCTGCAGGTCCTGCGCGTAGTTCTGGCGGTTGAAGGCGACCACCCCCGGCACCCGCACCAGCGGCTCGGACAGGTTCACCTGGAGTTGCGCGTTGCGCAGCTGCTCGCCCTGGATCACGTCGACGGAAGCCGGCGTGTCGAAGGCGTCCTGCGCAACGCCGGGCGTGGGCGTCACCACGACCGGACGCAGGATGCGCTCGGGTTCGGCGGGCGCGGGCTGCGGCGTCTGCGCCGACGCTTGCACGGCGGCGATCGCCGCGGCGGCCAGCACGGACCGTTTCATTCTTTTCCCCCTCATCGCCCCTGCCGGGGCTGCGATCCCTAGCCTACCGCGATCGGCGCCGGACGACAGCGGGGAAACGCCCCTCATGGCGGGCCGCCCTGCGGCCGGCGGGCGGCGCCGCGCTGCGGGTCGTAGCCCCATAGCGCCAGCGCGAAAAAGGCGATCGCGCAGCCGGCCACCACCGCCAGACTCTCGCCCAGCGCGCGGCCGTACAGCGCGAAGCGCATCGCCTCCACGGCATGCGTGAACGGGTTGAAGCGCGCGATGGCGTGCACGATCCAGGCGCCCGACTCCTGCAGCTTCCACAACGGGTACAGCGCGGTGCTGAGGAAGAACATCGGGAAGATCACGAAGTTCATCGTGCCGGCGAAGTTCTCCAGCTGCTTGACGTACACCGACAGCACCAGGCCCAGCGCGCCGAGCATGACCGCCGCGAGCAGGAACACCGGCAGCGCCGCCGGCAGGTGGCGCCAGTCGAGGTCGATCCGGAACAGGAAGGCCGCCAGCAGGAAAGCCAGCATCTGCAGCAGCGACAGGGTCGCACCGCCCGCCAGCTTGCACAGGAGGATCCACCAGCGGGGCAAGGGGGCGGTGAGCAGCAGCCGCATCACGCCCATCTCGCGGTCGTAGACCATCGCGAGCGAACTCTGCATGCCGTTGAAGAGCGCCACCATGCCCAGCAGGCCGGGCACCAGGTACACGCTGTACGGGATGTAGGTCTCGTAGGGTTCGACGATCGCCATGCCGAACACGTTCTGGAAGCCGGCGGCGAACACCAGCAGCCAGAGCAGCGGCCGCACCAGCGCGGACATCAGCCGCCCGGGCTGGCGCGAGAAGCTGTGCAGCTCGCGCCCGGCAACGGCACGCAGCGCCCGCAGCGCGTGGGCCGGCCTCATGGGATGCGGCAGCCCGATTCGGGCGCGTCGTAGCCGAGCGTGTCCAGCACCGAGCGCGGATGCAGGAAGCCCTCGATCGGCGCCATGTCGGCGATGCCGCCGCCATGGGCGAGCAGCAGCGGCTGGCGCAGTTGCCCGTCCCAGGCGCGGTAGCTGAGGCGCTGGCCCTTGTAGCCGTCGACCGCGATGGCCCCCTGGCGCAGCGCCTGCAGCTGCTGCGCGACGGTCGACTTGTTGAAGGCGCCGGCGACTTCGGCGGCACTGCGTGCGGCCATCCAGGTCGCCCAGTCGTAGCTGCCCATGGGCCGCTGCGTCCGGCGCAGGAAGCGGCGCGAGAGCTGCGGCGCGCCGTAGCGCTCGTGGAACGGACTCCAGGCCTGCGCGACCAGGCCATTGCTTCCGAGCACCGGGCGGGGCAGCACGGTGCGGTAGGGCACCTCGCGCGCGAACTCGCCCTGCGCGTCGAGGACCACCACGGCGTCGTAGTCGCGATCGGACGTGAGCAGCCGCACGTTGCCGAGATCGCGCTCGCGCGGATCGTTCGAGAGCCGGAAAGCCTTCTCCGCGACCGGCCGCACGCCGAAGCGCTTCGCGCTGCGTTGCCAGGCCGAGATCAGCAGGCGGTCGGCCGGCGTCGGGCCGGTCAGCACCAGCGGGCGGATCCACTTGCGCGCAACCAGCAGCTGCGCGATGGCGTCCATCTGCATCGCGTGGCTGGGCAAGGTGTGCAGCAGGTGCGGAGCGCATTGCGCGGCGCGCAGGGCGTCCTCCGGCGCGGCGGCATTGAACAGGATCACGTCCTGGCCCGCGGCGGCCGCGGTGGCGGCGGCCACGCCGGCAGCCGGCAACTCCAGGATCACATGGCGCACGCCTTTGAGCACCAGCTGCTGCAGGGCTGCGGGGACGCCCGCCGCATCCGGCGCTTCGGACGTGAGCAGCCGCGTCGACGTCCAGCTCGCCATCTGCAGCTTGATCAGGCTGTCGTTCAGCGCGATCTGCGCGGCCGGCGCGGAACGCCCGGCCGGCGCGTCCGGAAAACCTTGCTGCAGGGCCTGCGCGTCGTAGCGCGCATCGTCGGCCTGCGACAGCAGGCCGAGCGAGAAGATGCGTTGCTGCGCGCGCACCGGCAGGGCCGCGGCCGCACCCGCCAGCAGCAGGGCACGGCGCCGCACGGAGGGGCTGAACGAGGCCTCAGTCATCGACCACCACGGAATGCGGGACCCGTCCGACCTTCAGGGTCTTCGTCGGCTTCAGGGTGGTGGTGTCCACGATCGTCAGGTCGTCGGACAGGCCATTGGTGACGTACAGGCGCTTGCCGTCGCGCGAAAGTCCCAGTCCCCACGCGCGGCGGCCCGCCAGCACGTAGGCCTTCACCTGTCGCGAGGCGACGTCGACGGCCGCCACGTGGTTGGCGCGGCCGAGCGCCACGAAGGCCGTCTTGCCGTCGGGCGCCAGGGCCATGCCGACCGGCGTGACGTCCTCCGGCCGCATGCCGGGCGGCCGCAGCGGGATCGTGGCCTGCACGGTGTGGTCGCCGGTGCGGATGATGCTCACGCTGCCTTCCAGCTCGTTGCTCACCCACAGCTCGCCGCCGGCGAGCAGGAAGCGGCGCGGCCGCTTGCCCACCGGGATGTTGTGCACGATCCTGCGACTGGCGACGTCGATCGCGTGCACCAGGCTTTCGACCTCCGAAGTCACGTACACCAGCTTGCCGTCGGCGCCGACCTTCACGCCTTCCGGTTCGCCGCCCACCTTCACCTCGAAGACCTTCTTGCGGCTCGCGAGGTCGAAGGCGGTGAGCGTCGAGTCCTCCTCGTTGGACACATAGAGCATGCGGCCGTCGGGGCTGAGGTCGAACATCTCCGGGTCTTCGCCGACGTCGAGGCGAGCGGCAACCTTCTTCGCGGCGATGTCCCAGACGAGGACGCGATGGTCGTCGCTGCAGGCCACCAGCAGCTGCCGGCGGTCGGGACTGAGCTGCATGTGGCGCGGGCGCTTGCACAGCGGCTGCGAGCCGGTCACTTCGCCCTTGGCCGCGTCGAGGATGGCCATGGCATTTTCCTTTTCGGATGAGACGAAGACCTGGCCGGTGTCCTTGGCCTTCGCCTCGGTGTGCAACGAAGTTGCCCACCCTACTAGGAGCCACGCGAGCACCGTAGGGTGGGCAAGCTTGCTTGCCCACCGTGCCATCTCAAACCACCGCATTCTTCGCTCCTCCGGTGATCCGCAGGAAAGCCCCCTGCAGGCCCTGCTCCCCCTGCGCTTCGCACAGGCTGGCAGGCGTGCCGTCGAACAGCACCTTGCCCTTGTGCAGCACCACCACGCGCTGCGCATGCTCCGCTTCGTCGACCAGGTGCGTCGCCCACAACACGCCCAGTCCCCGTTCCTCGCGCGAGCGCAGCACCTCCTGCAGCAGCTGTGCACGCGAAGCCGGATCGAGTCCCACCGTCGCTTCGTCCATCAGCAGGACCTTGGGCTCGTGCAGCAGCGCCCGCAGCAGTTCCACCTTGCGCCGGTTGCCACCCGACAACTCGCGCGCCAGCTGGCCTGCGGACCCGGCCAAGCCGAAGCGCTCCAGCAGCGCCTCGATGCGCGGCCGCGACACCGCCGCCGGCAGGCCGTGCAGGTCGGCGTGGAAGCGCAGGCTCGCGCGCACCGTGAGGTTCAGGTCCAGCGCCGGCTGCTGGAACACCACGCCCAGCCGCGACAGCGCCCGCACCGGGTCCCGCCGCATGTCCGCGCCCAGCACTTCCACCGTGCCGCTGTCGGCCACGAACAGGCCGGTGAGCAGCTGGAACAGCGTGGTCTTGCCCGCGCCATTGGGGCCGAGCAGCGCCACCATCTCGCCGGCCTGCACCTGCAGCGACACGGCGTCGAGCGCCTGCGTGCGTCCGTAGCGCTTGGACACGTCGCGGCAGGCGAGGACGCTTCCGTCGCTCATTCGGCGCGCGGCGCGACGATACCGATGCGCGCGAGCAGCTGCCGCTCGCGCGCGGTGACGTCGTGCACATAGCGGCCGTAGGCCGCGGTGTCGAGGTATTCGGGTTCCTGGTCGTAGCGCGCCAGTTCCCGCAGGTGCAGCGGATCGAACATCGCCGCCTTGAAGGCGTCGTGCAGCTTGCGCACGATGGCCGCCTCCGTTCCCGCCGGCACGCCGATGCCGTAGGGCGAGGTGTAGACGGCCTCGGGATAGCCCAGCTCGCGCATGGTGGGGACCTGCGGCCAGCGCTGGCTGCGCTGCGCGCTGAAGATCGCCAGCAGCCGGAGCCTGCCGTTCTCCACATAGGGCGCGAAGCCGGTGGAATTGACGCCCACCATCAGCGTCCGGCTCGCGACTGCCAGCATCTGGTCGGCGGTTCCCTTGTACGGCACGTGGATGTAGTGCACGCCTTCGCGCGAGAGCACGTCCTCCATCGCGAGATGCGCCGTGCTGCCGACGCCGGTCGAGCCGACCGTGAGCTTGCCGGGGTTCTCGCGGCCCCACGCGAGCAGGTCGGCGAAGCTGCGGAAGCCGCTATCCGCCGGCACCACGATGCCGAAGGTGACGCCGGAGATCTGGATGACCGGCGTGATGTCGCGCAGCGGATCCCAGGGGACCTTGCGCTGCAGCGGCGCCCGATACAGGGTGAGCGGCAGCTGGGCGATCGTGTAGCCGTCCGGGGCGGCCAGGCGCAGCGCCGGACCGACCATCGTGCCCGCCGCGCCGGGCCGGTTCTCCACGATGACGGGCTGTCCGAGCTGCCGCGCGGCGAGTTCCGCCAGGATGCGCATGGTGATGTCGGTCTGGCCGCCCGCCGGCCAGGGCACGATCAGCACGATGGGCCGCGCTGGATAGCTCGCGCCCTGCGCCAGCGCGAACGCCGGCAGCGCGACCAGGCCCGCCGACGCGCCGATCACCGCGCGGCGGGTCCAGGTCGGGCGTGACGGGTCCATGGCTCGTTCTTCAGCGCACCAGCAGCAGCAGCGCGACGACCACCACCGCGGCGAACACGCCCCACGCCCACCAGGGCATGTGCTTGCCGGTGTGCTCCTTCAGCGGATTGGCCGCGGACGGCGGCGGCAGCGCCGCCTCCGCGGCATAGGCCTGCGGGTGCCGGCGCTGCATCTCGTCGTCGAAGCGCTTGAAGAAGTCCTCCGCCATCGACTTCGCCACGCCGTCCACCAGCCGCTGCCCGACCTGCGCGATCTTGCCGCCCACCTGCGCCTGCGCCGTGTAGCCCAGCTCGCAGCCGCTGCCTTCCACCGGCGGCGAGAGGTTCACGCGCGCGTTGCCCTTGCCGAAGCCGGCCGCGCCACCCTGTCCCTCGAAATGCAGCGTGTAGCTGTTGGGCGGCTGCACGTCCATCAGCAGGATCTTGCCGGCGAAGCGCGCCGACACGGGGCCGATCTTCACGGCCATGCCGATGGCGTACTGGTTCTCCGCGGTGGCCTCGACCTTGTCGCAACCCGGGATGCACGTCTTGAGCACCTCCGGGTCGTTGAGCGCGTCCCAGGCCTGTTGTTGGGTGACCGCGAGGTGGCGGCTGCCTTGCATTTCCATGGTTCTTGTCTTCCGTTTTTTCGTTCTATCTGTCGAGCAGTTCGGCCAGGCTGGAGGCCAGGTCCTGCAGCCTGGCCAGGTTGTGCACGGCCAGCATGGCATGGGCGTGCCGGTGCAGCACTGCCGCGCCGCGCGCCAGCGGAGCATAGCCCTCGAAGCGCAACAGCGGGTTGAGCCACAGCAGCCTGCGACAGCGGTGCGTCAGCCAGTCGAGTTCGCGGGCGAGGTCCTCCGGCTCGCCGGTGTCGAGTCCGTCGCTGATGATGAGCACGAGCGTGCGGCGGCCCACCAGCCGGCGCGCATGCCGCTGGCGCAGGGTCGCGAGCGATTCGCCCAGGCGCGTGCCGCCGGCGAAGTCGTCGATGGCCGCGCTCGCCGCGGCGAGCATCGCGTCGGTGTCGGCAATGCGGAACGCGGGCGTGAGGTCGGTGAGGTGGGTGCCGAAGGCGAACACGTCGCGGCGGCGGTGCGCGCGCGTCGCCGCATGCAGGAAGGCGAGCAGCAGGCGGGCGTAGCGCTCCATCGAGCCGGACACGTCCACCAGCACCAGCACGGGCAGGGGCTCGCGCCTGCGCTGCATGCGCTCGAGCACCATCAGCTCGCCGCCGGTGTGCGCGGCGTGCCGCAGCGAGCGCGCCCAGTGCAACTGCGCGCCGCGCCCGCCGGGTCGCATGCGGCGCATCTCCACTTCGGGCACCGGCAGCGCGATGTCGCGCGCGAGCCGCTCGACCAGGTGGAATTCGCTGGACGAGAGCGCGTTGAAGTCGGCATGCTTCAGGCGCGCGAGGTCGCTCGCCGTCATCGCGGCGTCGAACTCCACGTCCTTGCCGGGCCGGGGTGGCGCGTCGCCGAAGGTCTTGCGCGGCGCCAGCGCCTCGCTCACGCGAGGCCTGCGCTTCGAAGGCGGCGCCTTGCCTTCGGCGGAGGGCAGCATCTGCGCAAGAAGCTTGTGCGCGACCTCGGGATCGCGGAAGAACGCATCGAACAGCTCGCGGAAGACCTCGCGCTCCTGCTCGCGGTTCACCAGCACCGCTTCCATCGCCGCGCCGAAATCGCCCTTGTCGACCACGCCCACGAGTTGCGCCGCCTCCTGCGCCAGCGCGATGCGCGCGCTGTCCACCCGCAGTCCGGCACGGCGCAGCGCGCGGCCGAAGCCGGCGATGTTGTCGGCGAGTTTTCCGGAGCGGACATCACCGAGGACGCTCATGTTCTCAGGCCGGTTCGGCTTCGGGTTTCAGCAGCTCGGTGGCCAGCTCCCGCGTGAGCGCGTTGACGTCGTCGCGCTGCTTGAACAGGATGCCGGCGGTGTCGGTCACCACTTCCGGATCGAGCGCCAGCGTGTCGAGCGCGACCAGGGCCTTGGCCCACTCCACGCTCTCGGCGATGCCGGGCGCGCGCTGGAAGGCGTTGGCGAAGGGCTGGCTGCGCAGCTTGCCGACGAAGGCGGCAACCTGGCGCGAGAGCGCGTCACTCGCCTCCGGGACGCGGGCGCGCACGATGGCCAGCTCGCGTTCGCGCCCGGGGTAGTCGAGCCAGTGATAAAGGCAGCGGCGCTTCACTGCGTCATTCAGTTCCCGCGTGCGGTTGCTGGTGAGGATCGTCACCGGCGTGGCGCGCGCCCGAATGGTGCCGATCTCGGGGATGCTCACCTGGTACTCGCCCAGGTATTCCAGCAGGAAGGCTTCGAAGGGTTCGTCGGCGCGGTCCACCTCGTCGATCAGCAGCACCGCGCCGGGCTCGGGCGCCTGCAAGGCCTGCAGCAGCGGCCGGCGGATCAGGTAGCGGTCCTGGTAGACCTCGCGCTCGATCTGGTCCGCGCTCTCCTTGCCTTCGGCGGCGCGCATGTGCAGCAGCTGCGCGGCGTAATTCCACTCGTACAGCGCCTCGCGCAGCTCCAGGCCGTCGTAGCACTGCAGCCGCAGCAGCGCGCGCTGCAGCGCCACCGCCAGCGCCTTGGCCAGTTCCGTCTTGCCGACACCGGGTTCGCCTTCCAGCAGCAGCGGACGCTGCAGCTTCAGGGCGAGGAAGACGGCAGTGGCGAGCCGGCGCTCGGCGAAGTAGCCGGCGGACTGGAGGGCCTGTTGCAGGGCGTCGATGGAAGTCATGGCGTGCATTTTCTCCCTCCCCCTTTGGGGGAGGGTTGGGGTGGGGGCACTGAGAGCCGA
>NZ_DASVNN010000007.1:0-25883 GCF_036383835.1 Ramlibacter sp. | reverse complement strand
CGAGATACGGCAGCGGCTGGCCGGGCCGGCCGGGCAGCCGGAAGATCGGCTCGCCCGCCGCATCGGGCTTGCAGTAGGGCGCGAGCGACTCCTGGCCCAGCGGCACCATCTCGTAGCGGTCGGCATCGAGCTGCAGGGGCTGCGAAGCGTGGTGGTAGGCGATGAGCACGTCGCAGCTGCCCTCGACGAGGCGCATGGCGGCGTCGTGCACGTTCAGCGCGATCAGGCGGCTCTTGATCGGCCCGAACTTCTCGCGCAGGCTGGACACCCAGGCCGGAAAGAAGGTGAAGGCCAGCGTGTGGGGCACCGCGAACTCGATGACGTCATGGCCGGCGGACGCATGGCCGCGCAGCATGGCGCGCGTGTTCTGCAGCGCCTGCAGCATCTCCAGCGACTGCGCATAGAGCGTCTCGCCCGCGGGCGTGAGCCGCGTCGGATAGGAGCTGCGGTCCACGAGGTCCGTCCCGGCCCAGGCCTCGAGCGCCTGGATGCGGCGCGAGAAGGCGGGCTGCGTGACGTGCCGCAGCTGCGCCGAGCGGCTGAAGCTGCGCGTCTCGGCGAGGCTGACGAAGTCTTCCAGCCACTTGGTTTCCATGGGGGGATTATTGCGGCGAAGCCTGTCTCGCCGCCGGCATGCGGTTCTCCTGGAAAAACGGCAGGCCGGTGCCGAGCACGCCCGCGGACGCGTCGATGATGCGGTCGCGCGGCAAGTCGATGCCCCGCGCGGCGAGCACGTCCAGGTCGCGCTCCACCCGTTGACGAATCGCGTAATACCCCGGCACCTTGATCGGCATTCCGAAGAAGTTGCGTGCCCTCGCATCACGCGCGATGAACTCGCCGAGGTACGTCGCCGATCCGGCTTCGACACGGAAGGGCACGGAAAACTTTTCCTTGGCGTTGTAGGTAGCCTGGTCCATGTGGAACCGTACGTCGTACAGCTCGTATTCGCCGGCCGGCAAACGGTAGGCGAACGCGATGCCTGCCTCGATGCCCTCCCGGAAATCCGGCTTGTCGCTGAACACCTTGCCCAACCCCAACGGCGATGCGAAACCCGAACGCCCGTCGTACCGCCAGCTGACGATGGCCGCATCGCTCGCCCCCTTGGCGCGATAGAAGAAGCCATGGCTGGTGATCGGCGAACTGCCGGCAGTTCCAAGCGATCCGAACACCCAGCCCGTCCTGTCCTGCGGCGCGGACGCCACGGAAGCTGGCACTCCCGGCGCCACCGAGGCACAGCCCGCCAATGCGGCCAGCAAGGCGGCGATGAAGAACAGACGCAACGAACGCATGGAGGCCTCCCTTTGGGCGGGCTTTATACCCGGATGTGTCGGCCGTCCGCCGAAGGCTTTCCCTTGGTGGGCGCTTGCGTCGGGCGGCGCGGAAACACCGTCATCCCCGCGCAGGCGGGGATCCAGGGCGTTGGGAGTCCGAGGCGCTGCGCGCCGCTGGGAAGCCCTGGGTTCCCGCCTTCGCGGGAATGACGACTAGCGCGTGCGTGCTAGGCGCCGTGCGTTGGCTGTGGCCTTGCGATGCACCGGAGCGAGCCCGCGCGAGAGGATCTGCTGCGTGTCCAACAACGGCACCCTCGCCCCCTGCAACATCGCGATCCACCCCTGCTGCATCGCCTCCACCATCGCCCACCCCATCGCGAACCACGACTGCCAGAAGGCATGCACCTTCTCCTGCCCCATGGCATGGAACTCGCGCCGGTCGCGCGCATTGGGCAGGGGTCCGGCGAGCGCCATGCGGGTCAGCCGGTGTGCCACCACTTGCGGCACCGCAAATGCGAGTTCGGAGGCCTGGCGGGCGAGCTTGGGGGAGCGGCGGCGTGTCATCCGCGGGATTCTGCGCAGTGCGCTCGCGCGGCGCTGTCGGCCAAAGCCTCACGCCGCGGCAGGCTCCGGAGGACCCTTCAGTTCCACCGTGTTGCCTTCCGGATCGGTCACGTACATCGACGGCCCCTGCCCCCCGGCACCGAAACGCAGCGCCACCTTGCCGGGATCCACGCCGTGCGCGCGCAGGTGCGCCGCGATCGCCTCCGCGTCCCAGGGCTCCACGCGCAGGCAGAAGTGGTACATGTTGCGGCCTTCCTTTCCCGGCGCGGCGCCGCCCGCCCGGCCCAGCTCGCTGTCCACCGGGACCAGGTCGATCAGCCCGCGGCCGGCACGCAGTTGCACCAGCCGCAGCTTCTCGTCGATGCGATGCACCGGGCAGCCCAGCACCTCGCCATAGAAGCGGATCATGGTGTCGACGTCGCGCACGCGCAGCACCAGGTGGTCGATCTCGCGGATCCGCAGCATGGAAGCCTCCTCTCAGAAATGCACGATGCGTGCGCTCACGCGGCCCTGGTCCACCAGCAGCTCCCCCGCCGCGATCGGCAGCTTGAAGCGCCGTGGACCCGCGCTGCCGGGGTTCACGTAGAGCACGCCGCCGCGCTGCTCCACCATGGGTTGGTGCGAATGGCCGTAGACCACCGTGCCCGCCCCCGAAGTGTCCGGCGCGCGCTTCAGGTCCGCAATGTCGTGCACCACGAGGATCCTCGCACCGGCGAGCTCGACCACTTCGCGCTCGCGCAGCGCCCGCGCCCAGTCGCCCCGGTCGTTGTTGCCGCGCACGGCCGTCAGCGGCGCCAGCGCCGCCAGGGCCTGCAGCACCGCGCCGCCACAGATGTCGCCGCCGTGCAGGATGTGGTCGCTGCCCCGCAGGAAGTCCAGCACTTCCGGGCGCAGCAGGTCGTGGGTGTCGGAAATCAGGCCGATGCGGAGCACTACGCCGGATTCTGGCCCTGCCGCGCGTAGCTGTGGGTCAGCGCCTCCCACACGTGGCCGCCGGGCTCGTTCCAGTAGACGATGCGGCCGCCATGGTGCGTGTTCACCCGCCGGTCCACCGGGCCGTGCGGGGTGCTGCGGTAGGGGACCTGCATCTGCTGCAGCCGCTGCAGGATCGCGTCGAACTGCGCTTCGTCGACGCGGAAGCAGAAGTGCAGCACCGGGAAGTCGCCCTCGGCCTGGTCGAAATCCAGCGTGAGGCCGTCGCTCACGTACACCGGGCTGAACGGGCCGATGCCGGTCTCGGCCCAGGCGACGTCGAGGATGGAAGCGAGGCGCTCCGCGGCCGCGCGGCGGTCGCGCACGGGGACGATCAGGTGGTCGAGCGCGATCTCCGCCCGGTATTCGGCGGCGCGGCGCGGCGCATCCGGTGCCTGTTCGTCCAGCGACTGCCGATACGCGATGCAGCCCCGCAGGAACTGCGGCCAATCCGGCACCACGGGCAAGGGGTCGCTCGGCTCCGGCAGCAATCCCCACAGGGCGGGGTGGTGCCAGCACAGGTCGTGGCCGGCGGCGTCGCGATGCGCGCGGATGCCGGTGCGCAAAGCGCGCACCTCGGCCAGCAGCTGCTCTCGGGACAGGGCGTCGAGGTCTTCGTCCATGCGGACTCCTTCCGGCCCCCTTTTTAGCGCTGCGATACCGGGAACGGCAAGCACTTGACACGGATGGGGAAGCGCCGGGGGCGCTTCCCCGAAGGAGCGATCTACTTCTCGCCCACGGACTTGTAGTCCACGTCGGCCACCAAGTCGCCGGGAGTGAACGAAACGGTCAGCGACTTGCTGTGGAACTTCATGTTGAAAACGGTGCCCTTGGCCTGCGCATAGGTGTAGATCAGGCCGGTATGGTCCTTCTGCTTGATCATCGGGTACACGGCTTCGCCGCTGGGTTTGCCGAGCAGCGCCAGCACCTCCTGGCGCGTCGTCCTGCCCTTCACGATGGACGCGATCCTGGAATCGTCGAACTCGCTGGCATCCTGCTTGAACGAGCTGACGAACTCCTGTCCGACGACGCGCTCCTGGAAAGTGGCGAAGGTCATCGCACGCGCCGGGACGACGCCAGGGTACGTGGGCTCGCCACCGGCGGCGGCGAACACGTACGTCATCGTCTTCACCTTCTGCTCGTTCACGATCACCTCGCCGGTCTGGCGCGGCGTCCCCATCACGCGCATCACATCGTCAGGCGTGGACTTGCCGACCACCACCACACCGGAATCCGGCCGCTTGAAATCGGTTCCCGCGCAACCGGACACCAACGCGATCGCCACGACGGCGAACAGGGTGCGAATCGAAAAAGACATGGGATCACCTCCTCCTTGAAAAGGCCCGTTTGTGCCGCAGGCTCTGCTTCGCAACAAGACCCGCATGGAGGAGAGGTCCGCAACCCGTTGTTTTCCGACGACCGGCAAGCGGTAGCAATCACCGGGGCGCGGCCGCTATGCTTCGAGGGTGAACGTCGCCGTTCCCCCGCGCATCCTCCCCGTCATCGTGCTCTCGCAATTCGCGGGCACGTCGCTGTGGTTCGCCGTCAACGCGGTGATGCCCGACCTGCAGCAGGACTGGGCCCTGCCGGCCGCGGCGCTCGGCACGCTGACCTCCGCGGTGCAGCTGGGCTTCGTCGCCGGCACGCTGGTGTTCGCGCTGCTGATGCTGGCGGACCGCTTCCCGCCGGCGCTCGTCTTCCTCGCCTGCTCGCTGCTGGGCGCGGCCTGCAATGCCGCCATCCTGTTCGCCGACGGCCGCTACGGCCTGCTGCTGGCCCTGCGCTTCGGCGTCGGCTTCCTGCTCGCGGGCATCTACCCCGTCGGCATGAAGATCGCCGCCAGCTGGTACCGCGAACGGCTCGCGGCGGTGATGGGCATCCTGATCGGCGCGCTGATCCTCGGCACCGCCCTGCCCCACGGGCTGCGGGCGATCGCCGGGAATGGCGGCGCGGGCCTGCTGGCCGTGGGCAGCCTGCGGCCGTGGCAGGTGGTGGTGATCGCCGTCTCCCTGCTGGCGGTGCTGGGCGGACTCGCCACTGCCTTCCTCGTGCCGCGACATCCGAACGCCGTGCGCGCCGCGCGCATCACGCCGCGGGCGCTGGGCCTGATCTGGACCGACCGCAGCGTGCGCGCCTCGGTGTTCGGCTACTTCGGCCACATGTGGGAGCTCTACGCGATGATCGTGCTGGTGCCGGTGATCCTCGCCACGCGGCTGCAGGGCAATGCCGTCAGCGCCGGCTCGTTCTGGGCGATCGCCGCCGGCTTCGCGGGCTGCGTGCTGGGAGGCCTGGCCGCCCGGCGCATCGGCAGCGCGCGCGTGGCGCAACTGCAGCTCGCCACCAGCGGCGCCTGCTGCCTCGCGGCGCCGGTGATGCTGGTCGCGCCGCTGCCGCTGTTCCTGGCCTGGCTGCTGCTGTGGGGCGCGACGGTCTCGGGCGACTCGCCGCAGTTCTCGACGCTGACCGCGCAGAACGCGCCGCCGGCCGTGGTCGGCAGCGTGCTCACCTTCAGCAACTGCATCGGCTTCGCGATCTCGGTGGTGAGCATCGAGCTGTTCGTGCGTGCGGCGCAGGCCTGGCCGCTGGCGGCGGTGCTGCCCTGGCTGGCGCTGGGGCCGGCGATCGGGCTGTGGATGCTGGCGCCGCTGCTGCGCGGCCGCCTGGCGGCCGCCTAGGCCCTTCGCACTTCCATCAGGCCGTTCTGCGTCACGTGCGCATACACCTTCGGATCGCGCAGCGCCATGTGCAGCAGGATCTTCGGCGCCTGCCACATCAGCACCCGGTTCAACAGCACGCCGACGGCGACCAGCGAGCCTCCCAACCAGGTCTGGCCGGTCAGCGCCAGCGCGATGCCCACGCCGATCAACGGAAGGAGCACCACCATCAGCAACAGCCGCTGCGACACGTAGCGGCGCGCCAGCTTGGGATCGACGACGATCCGGAAACGTCCGGCCGGCAGGCCGGCGCGGAATTCCTCGTGCGACACGTACTCCGCGAACTGGCCGTCTGCGCCCATCGTCACATCCCCATCACTTCGGTGAAGCGCTCGCCCTCGGCGCTCTGCTGCAGGGCCCACATGTCGGCGTAGCGCCCGCCTTTGGCGAGCAGGTCCTGGTGCGTGCCGCGCTCGATGATGCGGCCCAGCTCCATCACCAGGATCTCGTGCGCGTCGACCACGGTGGACAGGCGGTGCGCGATCACCAGCGTGGTCTTGTTCTGCGCGGCGCTCTTCAGCTCCGCCTGGATCGCGCGCTCGTTGGCGCTGTCCAGCGCCGACGTCGCCTCGTCGAAGATCAGGATCGGCGGGTCCTTCAGCAGCGTGCGGGCGATCGCCACCCGCTGCTTCTCGCCGCCGGAGAGCTTCAGCCCGCGCTCGCCCACCATGGTCTGGTAGCCCTTGGGCGTGGACTCGATGAAGGAATGGATGCGCGCGGCCCGCGCCGCGTCCTCCACTTCGGCACGGCTGGCGCCGGGCCGGCCGTAGGCGATGTTGTATTCCACCGTGTCGTTGAACAGCACCGTGTCCTGCGGGACGATGCCGATGGACTCGCGCACGCTGCCCTGGGTGACCTCGCGCACGTCCTGGCCGGCGATGGTGATGCGGCCCTGCTGCACGTCGTAGAAGCGATAGAGCAGGCGTGCCAGGGTGGACTTGCCGGAGCCGGACGGCCCGACCACCGCCACCGTCCTGCCGGCGGGGATCTCGAAGGAGACGTCGTGCAGGATGGGACGGGTGGGCTCGTAGGCGAAGTCGACGTGCTCGAAGCGGACGGTCCAGTCTCTGGTCCCCTCCCCCTCCGGGGGAGGGTTAGGGTGGGGGCGCAGGGGGACGGCTCCCGCCTTGTCCGCCACCTCCCGCTCCCTCTCCATCAGCGTGAACATCTTGTCCAGGTCGGTCAGGCTCTGCTTGATCTCGCGGTACAGCACGCCCAGGAAGTTGAGCGGGATGTACAGCTGGATCATGAAGGCGTTGACCATCACCAGGTCGCCCAGCGTCATGCGGCCGTCGACCACGCCCTGCGTGGCGCGCCACAGCATGGCCACCAGGCCGATCGCGATGATCAGCTGCTGGCCGGTGTTGAGCATCGACAGCGTGGTCTGGCTCTTGAGCCGGGCCCGGCGCAGCCGCTCCAGGCTCTGGTCGTAGCGCCTGGCCTCGAAATCCTCGTTGTTGAAGTACTTGACCGTCTCGTAATTCAGCAGCGAGTCGACTGCCTTGGTGTGGGCCGCCGAATCGAATTCGTTGGCCTCGCGGCGGAACTGGGTCCGCCACTCGGTGATGGACACCGTGAAGACGATGTAGACGGCCAGCGCCGCGATCGTGATCCAGGCGAACCAGGCGTCGAACTTCACCGCCAGGATGGTCAGCACCAGCGCCACCTCGATCAGCGTGGGCACGATGCTGTAGAGCGAATAGGAGATCAGCGACTCGATGCCGCGCACGCCGCGCTCGATGTCGCGCGTCATGCCGCCGGTCTGGCGCTCCAGGTGGAAGCGCAGCGACAGCGAATGCAGGTGCCGGAAAGTTTCCAGCGCGATGCTGCGCGCGGCGCCCTGCGTGGCCTTGGCGAACACCAGTTCGCGCAGTTCGGTGAACAGCGAGGTCGACAGGCGCAGCAGGCCGTAGGCGAGCAGCAGGCCCATCGGCACCACCAGCAGCGCGGTGGCGTCGCCCGCCTTCACGTCCATGGCGTCGACCAGGTTCTTCAGCAGCACAGGCACGCCGACGTTGGCCACCTTGGCGGCCACCATGAAGGCCAGCGCGGCGATCACCCGCCCCTTGTACTGCCAGAGGTAGGGGAACAGGCGCCGGAGCGTGATCCAGTCCGTTCGCGGCGCCTTGGCGCCGGCGGCCGTCGGGGGCGCAGGGATTTGGGAGGAGCTGAGTTCGCCGCCGCGGCGCATGGGGGACAATCCGGTTCCGAAGAAACCTGCAGATTGTGCCCATGTCCGCGAATTCCAGTGTCCACGCCACCCCCGCCCCCGCCGCCCCGCCTTCGGACAAGGAGCTCGTGCTCAAGGTGATCCCCATGCCGGCGGACACCAACGGCAACGGCGACATCTTCGGCGGCTGGGTCATGGCGCAGGTCGACCTGGCCGGCTCGGTGATCCCGGCGCGCATCATCCGCGGCCGCATGGCCACCGTGGCCGTGAAGGAATTCATCTTCAAGCAGCCGGTGCGGGTGGGAGACATCCTCAGCTTCTATTCCTCGGTCACGCGCGTCGGCAACACCTCGATCACGGTGGACGTCGAGGTGTTCGCGGAGAGCTTCCGCAACCAGGGGCAGTTCGCGAAGGTGACGGAGGCCCTGTTGACGTACGTGGCGATCGACGACAACGGGAAGCCGAAGGCGATCGCGCGATAAGCGTCATCCCCGCGCAGGCGGGGACCCAGAGCTTCCGCTGTCCTCAATGCCCTGGATCCCCGCCTTCGCGGGGATGACGGGGATGACGGGGATGACGGACTTCAAAACTTCCCGTGCCGCCCTTCGCCCGCCGCGAACCGCGCCGCCCCTTGCAAGCCATCGCCCACCCGGTGCTTGCTCCTCTCCCACTCCCCCTTCAGCGCCTCCGGCAGCGGCTTGCCCCACTGCTCGTACGCATTCATGCGGTCGGCCCGCATCGTCGCCTGCGGGAACCTGCACAACTGCTGCGCTAGCGCGATCGCCGCCTCGCGTGCCTGCCCGCGCGGCACCACGCGGTTGGCGAGGCCCATCGCCAGCGCCTCCGCCGCTTCCACCTTGCGCCCGGTGAGGATGAGGTCCATGGCGTGCCCCAGGCCGACGAGCCGCGGCAGCCGCACGGTGCCGCCGTCGATCAGCGGTACGCCGAAGCGGCGGCAGTAGACGCCGAAGTACGCGTCCTCCTCCATCACCCGCAGGTCGCACCACAGGGCCAGCTCCATGCCGCCGGCCACCGCGGCGCCGCTGACGGCGGCGATCACCGGCTTGGACAGCAACAGCCGCGACGGCCCCATGGGCGCCAGGGGCTGCGCATCCCCCGCATCGAATTCGAGCTCCGCCACCACGTTCGCGCTGGCGTGCTGCTGCGCCATGCGCGCGCCGTCCTGCAGGTCCCAGCCCGCGCAGAAGTGGCCGTGCGCGCCATGGAACACCGCGACCTGCGTCGTGTCGTCCTCGTCGAAGGCGACGAACGCCTCGTGCAGGCGACGGGCGGTCTCGCCGTCGACGGCGTTGCGAACGGCGGCGCGGTCCAGCGTGACGATGGTGACGGCGTCCTGCCGCTCGATGCGCACGGTGTCGGTGTCCATGCGCGGATTACACCCCGGCGCGCGCCAGTCCGGCGCGCGACACACCCCGGGCGAACCCTCTGTCTGGCCGCGCGCGCCGCCGCTATAACAGCCGCGACACACGGACAACAAGAGGGTCCCTCGAGCGTGCAATTCCTACAGCTGGTGATCAGCGGCATCGCACAGGGCTGCATCTACGGGCTGATCGCGCTGGGTTTCGTGCTGATCTACAAGGCCACGGAGACCGTCAGCTTCGCACAAGGCGAACTGATGATGCTGGGCGCCTTCTTCGGCCTGGCGGCCATGACGTTCATGGGGTTTCCCTTCTGGGTCGCGGTGGTCAGCGCGATCGTCGCCATGGCGCTGTTCGGGCTGCTGCTCGAAACGATCGTCATCCGCCCCATCCTCGGGCAGCCGGCCTTCTCCATCGTGATGCTCACCATCGGCATCGGCTACGTGGCGCGCGGCCTGATCACGATGCTGCCCGGCATCGGCACCGAGACGCACACGCTGCCCGTGCCCTACAAGGACCAGGTCTGGAACGTCGGCGGCCTGGTGCTCAACGTGGAGCAGATGGCGGTGATCGCCGCCACCGCGGTGCTGTGCGCGGTGCTCTACACGGTGTTCAAGTACAGCAAGGTCGGCATCGCGATGCAGGCAGCCTCGCAGAACCAGCTCGCCGCCTACTACATGGGCATCCCGGTCAAGCGCCTCAACTCGCTGGTGTGGGGCCTGGCCTCGGCGGTCGCCGCGATCGCCGGCCTGCTGCTCGCGCCCATCACCTTCGTGCACGCCAACATGGGCTTCATCGGCCTGAAGGCCTTCCCGGCGGCGGTGGTGGGCGGCTTCGGCAGCCTGCCCGGCGCGATCGTCGGCGGCCTGATCATCGGCGTGGTGGAGTCGCTCTCGGGCTTCTACCTGCCCGAAGGCTTCAAGGACATCGCGGCCTACATCGTGGTGCTGCTGATGCTGGTGGTGATGCCGAACGGGCTGTTCGGCGAGAAGCTGCGCAAGAAAGTCTGAACGATGCGCTTCCTGTTCAAGACCGACTACGCGCAGGACATCCAGCTTGCCCGGCATGGCGGCCACCTGTTCTGGTACGGCCTGCTGGTGCTGCTGCTGCTCGCGGCGCCACTGCTGCTCACCGAGTACCTGCTGGCGCAGCTCACCTTCATCCTGATCTACGGCATCGTGGGTCTCGGCCTGATGCTGCTGGCGGGCTTCACCGGCCTCTTCTCCATCGGCCACGCGGCTTTCTTCGGCGTGGGCGCCTATGCGCAGGCCGTGCTCACCGGCATGGGCTGGCCCTTCCCGCTGGCGCTGCTGGTGGGCGCGGGCCTGTCGGCGGCGGTGGGCATCGTCGTCGGACTGCCGGCGCTGCGCGTCAAGGGCATCTACCTGGGCATCGCGACGCTGTCCTTCGGCTTCATCGTGGAGGAAGTGTTCGCGCGCTGGGAGAGCGTCACCGGCGGCAATGCGGGCAAGACGGTCGGCGCAGTGAAGATGTTCGGCTGGACGGCCGACAGCGCCGCCTCCTTCTACTTCGTGTGCCTCGCCGTCGCGATCCTGGCCACGTTCGCCTGCCTCAACCTGCTGCGCTCGCCCACCGGCCGCGCCTTCGTGGCGATCCGCGATTCCGAGATCTCCGCGCAGAGCATGGGCATCCACCTGGCGCGCTACAAGACCCTGAGCTTCGCGATCTCCGCGGCGCTGGCCGGCATCGGCGGCGCGCTCTACGCGCACCAGATCCGCTTCCTCTCGCCCGACCAGTTCAACATCATCCAGAGCATCGACCTGCTGCTGATGGTGGTGATCGGCGGCCTCGGTTCGATCCATGGCGCCTTCCTCGGCGCGATCTTCCTGATCGGCCTGCCGCAGGCGATCAGCTCGGTGAAGGACTTCCTGCCCGAGACCATCGGCAACGCGCCGGGCCTGAAGGCCGTGGTCTACGGCGCGGTGCTGATCGCCTTCGTGCTGTTCGAGCCGCTGGGCCTGTACGGCCGCTGGCTGAAGGTGCGCACCTACCTGCAGCTGTTCCCGTTCTACCGCAAGGGCCTGTTCAAGCGGCAGAAGGCCTTCCAGAAATCGGACCGACTCAGATGATGGCCCACCCCCGAAGCGGCCTACGGCCGCCTCCCCCTCAAGGGGGCGCCCCCAGCGGCCCGGCAAAGCCGGATCCGCGGCGGCACGCGAAGAGACACGCCAGTGCGTGTGCACGGAATGAGTGAAATTCTTTTGTCCGCCAGGAACCTCAGCGTGCGTTTCGGCGGCGTGCTGGCGGTCAACGACGTCAGCTTCGACGTGAAGCGCGGCGAGGTGTTCACGCTGATCGGCCCCAACGGCGCCGGCAAGACGACGGTGTTCAACCTGATCAGCCGCATCTACAACCCGACCACCGGCTCCATCGACTTCGAAGGCAAGCCGCTGACCCACCAGCCGCCGCACCGCATCGCCTCCCTGGGCATCGCCCGCACCTTCCAGAACATCGAGCTGTTCGAGCACGCCTCGGTGCTGCACAACCTGCTGATCGGCCGCCACACGCACCGCGTCACGGGCGTGTTCAGCGACATGTTCTTCACGCAGAAGACGCGGGCAGCGGAGATCGCGGCGCGCCAGAAGGTGGAGCAGGTGATCGACCTGCTGGAGTTGCAGCACCACCGCGATTCCATGGTGGCCGGACTGCCCTACGGCGTGCGCAAGGTGGTGGAACTGGCGCGGGCGCTGTGCACCGAGCCCAAGCTGCTGCTGCTCGACGAGCCCTCCTCCGGCCTGAACGTCGAAGAGACCGAGGACATGGCGTTCTGGATCCAGGACATCCAGCAGGAACTGGGCATCACCGTGCTGATGGTGGAGCACGACATGACGCTGGTGTCCAAGGTGAGCGACCGCGTGCTGGCGATGAACCAGGGCGAGGTGCTGGCGATGGGCACGCCGCGGGACGTGCAGATGCATCCGGGAGTGGTGGAGGCGTACCTGGGGAGCGTGGAGGATGTGTCGTCGCTGCGCAGGGAGACCACATGAGCAGCAATCCCCCCGCCGTCAGCGACCTGCCCGTCCTCAAGCTTTCCAACGTCGAGAGCGCCTACGGGCCGATCAAGGCGATCCGCGGCGTCAGCCTGCAGGTGCGGCGCGGCGAGATCGCCACCGTGCTCGGCTCCAACGGCGCGGGCAAGACGACGATCCTGAAGACCATCTCCGGCATCATCGATCCGCGCAAGGGCAGCGTGGAGTTCAAGGGCGAGAGCATCACCGCGCGCGACCCCGCGTTCATCGTGCAGCAGGGCCTGTCGCACGTGCCGGAGGGCCGCGAGGTGTTCCCGCTGCTGTCGGTGCACGACAACCTCCTGATGGGCGCCTACACCCGCGGCGACCGCGACGGCGTGGCCCGCGACATGGAAGCCGTCTACGCCTATTTCCCGATCCTGAAGGAGCGCGCGGCGCAGGACGCCGGCCTGCTCTCCGGCGGCCAGCAGCAGATGCTGTCGATCTCGCGCGCCATCATGGCGGCGCCGCACCTGATCCTGCTGGACGAGCCGAGCCTGGGCCTCTCGCCCAAGCTCACCAAGGAGATCTTCGAGATCGTGGTGCGCATCAACCGGGAGCGCGGCACCACCATCCTGCTGGTGGAGCAGAACGCCAACATGGCGCTCAACGCCGCCGACTACGGCTACGTGCTGGAGAACGGCCGCATCGTGATGGAGGACACCTGCGCGCGCCTGCGCGAGAAGGAAGACATCAAGGAGTTCTACCTGGGCATGAAGGAAGCCGGCGTGCGCGGCGAGCGCAGGTGGAAGAAGAAAAAGAGCTGGAGGTAGCCATGAGCAACCTTTGGGACGCGGCGACCCTGGCCGACCGGCACGCGGAAGGCATCGCCGGCGAGACGCTGCCGCAGATGTTCTGGAACGGCGTGCGCGAACGCGCAGGCCGCACCTGCATGCGGCAGAAGGAACTGGGCATCTGGCGCAGCTGGAGCTGGACGCAGGTGGGCGACGTCGTCGCCGAGATCGCCGGCGGCCTGATGGCGCTCGGCTTCCAGCCGCGCGACACCGCCTCCATCCTGTGCAACACCAGGGCCGAATGGGTGTGGGCCGACCTCGCCATCCACTCCTGCGGCGGCATCGTCAACGGCATCTATCCCACCGACGCGGCGGTGCAGGTGCATTACCTGTGCTCGGACTCCGGCACCGGCATCCTGTTCGTCGAGGACGAGGAGCAGCTGGACAAGGCGCTGGAAGTGCGCGGCGAACTGCCGCTGCTGCGCAAGGTGGTGGTGATGGACATGAAGGGCCTGCGCGAACTGCGCGATCCCGGCGTGATCGGCCTGGAGGAGCTGCGCGCGCTGGGCCGCGAGTACAACCGCGCCCATCCCGACGACGTCGCACGGCGCTCCGCCGCCACGCAGCCCGGTGAACTCGCGCTGCTGGTCTACACCTCGGGAACGACCGGCCGGCCCAAGGGCGCGATGCACAGCCACGCGGGCCTCCTGTACGAGCTGCGCGCCTACGCGAAGGTGATCCCGGCGGAGAGCGAAGGCGACCGCATGTGCTTCCTGCCGCTTTGCCACATCGCCGAGCGCATGGGCGGCGAATACCTGCCGCTGTACTACGGCATCACCATCAACTTCGTCGAGAACCCGGAGACGGTGCCGGAGAACGTGCGCGAGATCCAGCCCACCGTGCTGTTCGCGGTACCGCGCGTCTGGGAGAAGTTCTATTCGGGCGTGATGATCGCGCTGAAGGAAGCGACGTTCCTGCAGCAGGCCTCCTACCAGTGGGGCATAGCCGTCGGCATGCAGGTGGTCGACAAGGTGCTGGCCGGCCAGCCGGTGCCCGCCTCTCTGCGCCTGCGCTTTCGCCTCGCGCGCCTGCTGGCGCTGGACAACGTGCGCAAGCTGATGGGCATCCACCGCGCGCGTTACCTGCTCACGGGCGCCGCGCCGATCGCGCCGGACCTGATCAAGTGGTACCTCGCGCTCGGCGTGCCGATGCTGGAGGCCTGGGGCATGACGGAGACCTGCGGCGCTTCGAGCTGCGTGCCGGCCCAGCGCATCAAGCTCGGCTCCATCGGCCCGGCGGGCCCGCACAACGAGATGCGCATCGACCCGGCCACCGGCGAGATCCAGGTGAAGGGACCCAACATTTTCATGGGCTACCTGAACCAGCCGGAGAAGACGGCCGAATCCTTCACCGGCGACGGCTGGTTCCGCACCGGCGACGTCGGCGCTGTCGACGCGGACGGCTACTTCCGCATCACCGACCGCATGAAGGACATCATCATCACCGCGGGCGGCAAGAACATCACGCCCAGCGAATTCGAGAACGAGCTGAAGTTCTCGCCCTACATCACCGACGCCGTCGTGATCGGCGACAAGCGCCCCTTCCTCACGGTGATCGTGATGATCGACCAGGAGAACGTGGAGAAGTACGCGCAGGACCACGACGTGCCCTTCTCCAGCTACGCCAGCCTCACGCGCGCGCCGCAGGTGCAGGAGCTGATCCAGTCGGAACTCGATCGCGTCAACCGGAAATTCGCCCGGGTGGAGCAGGTGAAGAAGTTCTACCTGCTGGACACGCAGCTCACCGC
Organism: Ramlibacter sp.; assembly: GCF_036383835.1. GTDB lineage: Bacteria > Pseudomonadota > Gammaproteobacteria > Burkholderiales > Burkholderiaceae_C > Ramlibacter. The sequence continues at coordinate 11,243 of NZ_DASVNN010000007.1, read as the reverse complement.
GGAAGACGAGGAGCTGACGCCCACGATGAAGCTGAAGCGACAGCTGGTGCAGACCAAGTACGCGCCGCAGATCGAGGCGATGTATCACTGACCGAGTGCCTTGTCATTGCGGGCTTGACCCGCAATCCATGGATCCCGGCTCGAGGCCGGGATGACAAGGATGCTGGTCACTACCTAATGGAAACCGCGATTGACGCTCTGCCGGCCCGCAAGAATCCTCTTCCATCCCTTCCAACAAGGAGACGAACCGTGACCAAGCTCCCCTCACTCGTCCTGGCCGCGCTGGCCCTCGCCTGCGGGGCGGCGGGCGCGCAGAACGCCAACCAGGGCGTCGGCAAGAACGAGATCGTGCTCGGGTCGATCCAGGACCTGTCGGGCCCGATCGCCGGCTTCGGCAAGCAGGTGCGGCTGGGCATGATCCTGCGCGTCGACGAGATCAACGAGCAGGGCGGCATCAACGGTCGCAGGATCAAGCTGGTGGTCGAGGACTCCGCCTACGACCCCAAGAAGGCCGTGCTCGCCGCGCAGAAGCTGGTGAACCAGGACAAGATCTTCGCGATGGTCGGCCACATCGGCACGGCGCAGAACATGGCGGCGATGCCGGTGCAGTTCGAGAAGAACGTGATCAACTTCTTCCCGGTGACGGCCGCGCGCGAGATGTACGAGCCCTTCCACCGCCTGAAGTACTCCTTCGCCGCCACCTACTACGACCAGATGCGCACGGTGGTGCCCAAGCTGGCCAAGGACAAGGGCGCCAGGAAGGTCTGCACCATGTACCAGGACGACGAGTTCGGCCTGGAAGTGATGCGCGGCGCCGAAGCGGGCCTCAAGGCCGCCGGCATGGAACTGGCGGAGAAGACGACCTACAAGCGCGGCGCCACCGACTTCTCGTCGCAGGTCGCGAAGCTGAAGTCCGCCGGCTGCGACATGGTGGTGCTGGGCACCATCATCCGCGAGACCATCGGCGCGATCGGCGAGGCCCGCAAGACCGGCTACAACCCCGTCTTCGTGGGCTCCAGCGCGTCGTACACGGACCTGATCCACAAGCTCGGCGGCAAGGCGATGGACGGCCTCTACGCCACCCACACCGCCCAGCATCCCTACCTGGACGAGTCTTCGCAGCCGATCCGCTTCTGGGCCAACAAGTACAAGACCAGGTTCAACGAGGATCCCACGGTGTTCTCGGTGTACGGCTACCAGGCGATCGATTCCTTCGCGAAGGCGGCGGCCAAGGCAGGCCCCAACCTTTCCACGGAGGGCTTCATCAAGGCCATGGACACCATGACCTACGAGCCCGACATGTTCGGCAGCCCGGAGATGAAGTTCGGCCCCAAGAAGCGCCTGGGCAACGAGCTGTCGCGCATGTCGCAGTTGCAGGATGGGCGGTGGAAGGTGGTGTCGGATTACGTCAGGCCGTGACCCCACCCTTGTCATTGCGGGCTTGACCCGCAATCCATGGGTCCCGGGTCAAGCCCGGGATGACAAGATCGCGGAAGGCCGCCCCCAGTAGGCGGCCTTTTTGCTACCCTCGCCCGGATGAGTTCGCCCAACCCGCTCAGGAAGCCGGAGCTCGAGTACAAGTCGCTGCTGGTGCTGGTGGCACTGGCCTCGCTGCTGTTCGCGCTGATCATCTGGCCCTTCTTCGGCGCGGTCTGCTGGGCCGTGTTCATCGCCATCGTGTTCTGGCCCATGCACCAGCGCTTCCTGCGCGGCAGCCACGGGCACGCCAACATGGCGGCGGCGGCCTCGCTCACGGTGATCCTGCTGATCGTGATCCTGCCGGCGTCGCTGCTCGCGGCATCGGTCACGCAGGAGGCCTCGGTGCTGGTCGACAAGATGCGCTCCGGGGAGATCCAGCTCGCCTCCTACTTCCAGAAAGCCATCGAGGCGCTGCCCGAGTGGGCGCGCTCCATGCTCCAGCGCTTCGGCCTGACGGACCTCAGCCAGATGCAACAGCGCATCCTCGCCGCGCTCTCCAGCAGCGGCCAGGTCGTGACCTCGCGCGTGATGAGCATCGGCCAGGTGACGCTGGACTTCATCGTCGCCTTCTTCGTGATGCTGTACGTGGTGTTTTTCCTGTTCCGCGACGGCGAGAAGCTCACGCGCGGCATCGCCCGCTCGATTCCGCTGGAGCCCATGCACACCGAGCGCCTGCTGCGGCAGTTCGCCACCGTCGTGCGCGCCACCGTCAAGGGCAACATCGTGGTGGCGCTGGTGCAGGGCGCGCTGGGCGGCATCGCCTTCGCGGTGCTGGGCGTGCCGGGCGCGGTGCTGTGGGGTGCCGTGATGGCGCTGTTCTCGCTGCTGCCCGCCGTCGGCGCGGTGATGGTGTGGGGGCCGGTGGCGGCCTGGTTCTTCTTCAATGGCCAGCTGCTGCAGGCCATCGGGCTCACGCTGTGGGGCGGAGTGGTGATCGGCCTCGTCGACAACGTCCTGCGCCCCATCCTGGTCGGCAAGGACACGCGCATGCCCGACTACCTGGTGCTGGTCGCCACGCTGGGCGGCATCGTGGTGTTCGGCCTCAACGGTTTCGTGATCGGCCCGGTGATCGCGGCGGTCTTCCTGGTGAGCTGGGACATGCTGGCGGCCCTGCGACAGCAGAGCCGCGTTCCGCCGCCGGCGCCGCCTCCCAGCTAGCCGTCATCCCCGCGCAGGCGGGGACCCAGAGCTTCCGTATTCCGAATGCCCTGGATCCCCGCCTGCGCGGGGATGACGGGGAGTCGCAACACGCCCGCGGCGGGCGATGCTAACTTCGCCGGATGCCCCCGGCCTCCCCTCCCCAGCTCGACCGCCGCTCCGTCCTGATGGCCTTCAGCGGCCTGCTCCTCGCCCTCCTTCTCGGCGCCCTGGACCAGACCATCGTCGGCACCGCGCTGCCCATGATCGTGGGCGAGCTCGGCAGCCTGGAGCGCCTCTCGTGGGTGGTCACCTCCTACCTGCTGGCGCAGACGGTCATCACGCCGATCTACGGCAAGCTCGGCGACCTGTACGGCCGCAAGAAGATGCTGCAGATCGCGGTGGTGCTGTTCCTCGCCGGCTCCGCGCTGTGCGGCGCCAGCCGCAACATGATGGAGCTGATCGTCTTCCGCGCGATCCAGGGCCTGGGCGGCGGCGGCCTGATGATCACCGCGATGGCGGTGGTGGGCGACATCATCCCGCCGCGCGACCGCGGCCGCTACCAGGGCCTGTTCGGCGCCGTGTTCGGCCTCGCCAGCGCGGCCGGCCCGCTGATCGGCGGCTACTTCGCCAGCCACCTGAGCTGGCGCTGGATCTTCTTCATCAACCTGCCGCTGGGCGCGGTGGCGCTGGCGATCATCGCCGCGACCCTGCCTGCTTCGCCGGCCCGCGCGCATCCGCGCATCGACTACGCCGGCGCCATCCTGCTGACGATCCTGCTCACCGCCATCATCCTGGTGACCGATCTCGGCGGCCACGAGCTGCCCTGGAGCTCGCCCCTCATCGTCGGCTTCATCGCGGCCGGCACGCTGTCGCTGGTCGCCTTCCCCCTCGTCGAGCGGCGCGCGCCGGAGGCGATCCTGCCGCTGCACCTGTTCCGCCAGCGCGCCTTCGTCATCGCATCGCTCGTCGGGCTCGTCGCGGGCTTCGCCATGTTCGGCTCGGTCACCTACCTGCCGATCTACCTGCAGGTGGCGCAGGGCTCCACGCCGACGATCGCCGGCCTGCAGATGCTGCCGCTGATGGCCGGCATGCTGGCGTCGTCGATCGTCTCCGGGCAGATGATCAGCCGCACGGGCCGCTACAAGGTGTTCCCCATCGTCGGCACGGCACTCATGACGATCGCCCTCGGGGCGCTGTCCACGCTCGATGCGCAGGCGGGCCTGCCCTTCATCCTCGTGCTGGCGCTGCTGCTGGGCATGGGCATGGGCCTCACCATGCAGGTGCTGGTGATCTCGGTGCAGAACGCGGTGGACTACAAGGACCTCGGCGTGGCCACCGCGGGCACCTCGCTGTTCCGCTCGATCGGCGGCGCGGTGGGCACCGCGGTGCTCGGCGCGGTGCTGGTGACGATCGTCACGCGTTCGAGCGGCGGCGCCGGCATGCCCGACCTGCAGGCACTCGCGCAGCTGCCCGCCGATGCGCGAGCGGTCTACGTGCGCAGCTACACCGAAGCGATGGCGACCCTGTTCCAGGTGGCGGCGATCGTGGCGCTGGCCGGCTTCGCGGCGAGCTGGCTGCTGCCGGAGCGTCCGCTGCGCGACACGCTGGCCGCCACCCGCGCCGACGTCGGCGAGGAGATGGGCGACGCCGTGGCGATGCCGCGCTCGCCGTCCGCCGAAGACGAACTGGTGCGCGGCCTGGCCGCCGTGATGGACCGCGACCTGAAACGCCAGCACCTGGGCCTGATCGTCGCGGAAGCCGGCGTGAACCTGCCGCCCGAAGGCGCCGGACTCCTGTATCGCCTGGGCGAGGAACAGCGCGAACCGGCAACCGCCCTGCCCCCCAGAACCCTCTTCAGTCCCCAGGAGCTGGAAGACGCCGGCCGCCTGCTCGTATCGCGCGGCTTCGTGCGGGAAAAGACGGGCGGAGGCTGGTCGGTCACCGAAGCCGGCCTGGGGGCGCTGGAGCGGCTGGCGGCTGCGCGGCGCGCGCACCTGGACCGGTTGTTCGCGCAGTGGTCGCCGGAGCAGCGCACGGACATGACGGAGTTGCTGCGGGTCCTCAGGGGCCAGCTGGTGCCGCCGGCGCGCCAGCCCGGAACGTCCTGACGCGGGCTTCCGGGTCCGCCCGCTTCCCGTCGGGCTGGCCTTGCAGTACAAAGGCAGGGCCAAGCAAGGGGACTGCCATGGGCAAATCCGATCGCGAACGGCGACACCAGGCCAACCTGGACCGCATCCAGCGCGTGCAACTCGTCGTCGGGCGGGGCGACCGCATGAAGGTCGACCACGAGGGCACCCTGCTGGAGAGGGCGCGGCTGACGATGGAAGAAGTCAGCTCGCACGAGGCCACCGAGCGCGGCCTCCAGGCCTTCGACCGGCTGCTGCAGCAGCTGGAAAAGAGCGACACCCGGCAGCCGAACGACATCGCCGGCTTCCTCACCTCCATCTGGAACCAGCGGCCCCTGTCGCTCGCGATCCTGCGCGGGCAGGACCAGTACGCGGGCGACGACATGCTGGACGTACTCAACGCCTATCGCTACGCCCGCCTGAATCTCGTGGAGAACGTCCCGGGTGGCGCGCGTCGCGTGGCGCGGGTGCTGGGGAAGTGGTCGCTGGCGAACGCCTAGAGGTGCGCGAAAAACGCCGGTGCTTCCATCCGGTCGTTCATCCCGTCGATGCGCACGATCGGGATCTTCGCCAGTTCCTCCTCGCTCACGCCTTCGAGGCATCCGATGTTCACGCCGATCATCTTGCCGATCGGCGTGTCGTTCCCCACCCCGAACGCGCGAACGCCGCAATGCCTGCAAAAGAAGTGCTGGTTCCTGCGCTTGTTGAACAGGTATTCGGTCAGCTCGCCTTCGCCTGCAAGCAGCCGGAACTGCTCCGGCCGCGCCACCGCCGGCCAGAAGCGCGTGCGGCGGCAGATGGAGCAGTTGCAGCGGAAGCTCGGTTGCGTGAGGTCGAGATCGGCTTCGAACCGGACGCGGCCGCAATGGCAGGAGCCGGCATAGGTTTTCTGCATGGTCACAAGCCTACCAACGCGCGGCCCTGCGGAGAAGCGAGCACGATGGCTTGATCCCTTCGGCCGACCACTTGGGCGCGAACCAGCTGATGAGGAATCCGGAAGCGAACGTTCCCTCCAGTCGTTCGGCACCGCCCCAGCACAGCACCCAGAGCCAGAACACGCCGGAGCCGATGGCCCAAAGGATCCAGTGGTCGATGGAGATCATGTGTTGGAGTACTCGCTTGTCAAATCTGCCGGATGGATTCTGTCAGCCTGCATGGGGCTGGCACCGGATCGAGAAGTCGACGTGGTAATGCTCGTCGTGGCGAACCCACGGCCTTCCCTTCATGAAGGGCACGTTCTGCCGAATGGAGGGACCACGCGAGGAACACATCGCGCCTCTTCATGCGGGTTGACGCCGCTGCCCGATTTCCTGCGCGAGCCCGATGAGGATTCCTTCCGGACCTCGGATGTAGCAGAGCCGGTAGGAGTCCTGGTATTGAACCAGTTCGCCAACGAGTTTCGCGCCACGCTTGCCGAGCCGAGCGAGCGTAGCGTCGATGTCATCGACGGTGAACATGATGCGGAGATATCCGAGCGAATTCACCGGAGCGCTGCGGTGATCGGCCACCACAGGGGGCGCGAGAAACCGCGAGATCTCGATCCGCCCCTGACCGTCCGGCGTACGCATCATGGCAATTTCCACGCGCATGTTCGGCAGCCCTGTGACGCCATCTGCCCAGGCCCCTTCGATCGGGGCGCGTCCCTCGAGCTCGAGGCCGAGTTCGGTGAAGAACTCGATCGCGGCATCGATGTTCTCCACCACGATGCCTACGTTGTCCATGCGCTTCAGTGCCATGATGCCTCCCTTGAGGATTAACGTAAAGTTTCTAACGCGAAGGCGACCGGAACGCTGCGGCAAGAAGTCGCACGGTGCAGGATTTCCAGCGGCGCCTTGCGGCCCCTTGCCGCAACGTGTTCCCTTCGACCGACCTGGTATACGGCACCTCACCCCCAAAAACAGCCATGGTGATCCTCCTCCACTACGGATAGAAACTCCGGGAGTCCAGGCACCTCCGGGGCGGGCTCGTAGCGATGCCACTTGAGATCGGCTCGCTGCCAATAGACGCGCCATACGTTCTGATTCCGAACGAAGCTGGCCTTCGCTACGGGCCTTTCCATCTTCTCGCTTGGGCGATCCCAAACGGGCCGGATCTCGAAGAGCTCGACGCTTTGCCCCGACACCCGGTAACCAAAGTCAAGCTCGTGACGAATGTGCGGAGGCGGCCTACGGCGCTCGATGAACTCGCCGAGAGTTTTGTTAGCGCGGGCAGTCTCAAGTTCGCTCAGGGCCATGCTCGTACCATATGACGTGAAGGTGATCGGCGGGTCATAGGCAGGCGGAATCCGGCCGATAGGGCATCCGCGTCGACTGCCATGTCAAGGCGCACCAGACCCCACCTTCGCCAGGACTACAGACGATGCGAATAGCGCCTGCGTAGCTTTGGCCGGGCTGGCGTACTCGATAGGCTTGCACGGGGTTTCGGCGAGCCAATGTGCTTGTTCCACGAGCGACGTCTCCGGATTCATGTCCAGGCCGACCCGCAAATGGAACATCAGATCGTTCAGGGAGCCCAGTACGCCTCGGCTAACAGTGCGTCCAACACGCACTGCGCACATTTCCCTTCTCTCACGCTCGATCTCTCCCGGCTCGATACCGAGGCGGTCAAGAAGGAGGCAAACGGCTTCCGACAGCCGCTTGGGCAGGGATTTCGCATCCTTGGCAGGGAGGATGACTGGCAAGAGCGTTCTCTCGCTTATGCAAAGTACAAGATGCTGCGGCCTGCGACTGAGAACGTTGGCGTACCAATCTCCAAGCAAGGCGGTCGGCGGCTCCTCCGCGCCTGCAGTGCTCTCCAAGCCGCGGGCGAGTAGTTTTTGGGTACAGCGCAGGGTCAGCATGGGGCTTCCAGTCCGCTTAACGTCGGAGTTGACTGGCACGCAGCGGCATTGCGCCGCGAGGCGTACGCTCACCAGCCCGCCTGGCGGCGCCATGCCGCCGCATGTCCGGGTCGAACGACCTGTTAGACCTCAGTTGCATTCGGGTCATTTCTCCTCCTGCCAATAGCCGACATCCAGTTTCGCCAGAAGCTCTGGTGGAACCTTTGCTGCATCGATGAGCCCAAGCGCCACACCGCGGGCCACGAGCATCGACTCAGTCACGTTGTTGTACATCGACCATAGCTCGCGAAACTGATGCTGGTCGAATGCGTGGATCTCGCGTTGAAGCTCTGATCCAAGGATCTCTTTCTTCTGCCACCGCTCAAATTGGACGTGCAGGTCCCCCAACAATCGGTCGATCTCGGTCTCATAGATCTCGCCGGTGAGGTCGCGCAGCTTCTTGCGCTCAGACTTCGAGAGTTCCACGGTGCCTGCCTGTGAGGTTTAACGTGAAGATGACCGGCACGTTGCGGCAAGGGGCCGCACGGTGCACGATTTCCAACGGCACTGAGCGGCCCCTTGCCGCAAAGTGTCCGAGTCGACCGACCTGTTATGCCTCACGCCCCGCTACTCGCCAGCAACCGCCAGCAATGCCTTGGGATTCTTGCGGGCGATGGCGAGGAGAGTGCGAGCAGCCCCACTCGGTTGCTTGCGGCCTTGCTCCCAGCCCTGAAGGGTGCGCACAGACACGCCAAGGAGTTTGGCAAATTGCGACTGAGAGAGCCCGGTGCGTTCACGGGCTTCGATAGCGGGGGAAGAAACCACCTGGGTCTTCCCGGCCTTCATCTGCTGCACTGACTCGAGCAATTCGGCTGCCAGGTCGCGCTTAGATTCGTATGCGCGCAATTGCGCTTCGGTCAGGGGTCTACTCTTCGAGGGCACGGCGGATCTCCTTCAACTTCGCGCCGGTGAGGTTGTCGGTCTTCGACTTCGCGTACAGCGTCAGGAGAACGAGGTCTTCCTGCGCGGTACGAACGTAGTCGATGACTCTCACGCCACCGGACTTGCCCGTACCAGCCCGGCTCCAGCGCACCTTCCGTATGCCACCAGAACCGGGAACCACATCTCCGGCCTCGGGACGCTCCGCGATGAACGCGGCGAACTCGCCCCGCTCCTCCTCACTCCAGTAAAGCGGCCATTGCTTCTGAAAAAGAAGGGTCTCTACGACCGTGAGCATGCGCGGACTATACTCCTAAGGCGCATAGTTGTCCAGCGGCCGGTTTTGCTGAGGCATCACGTGAAGGTGACCGGCACGTTGCGGCAAGGGGCCGCGAGGTGCAGGATATCCAATGGCGCCTCGCGGCGCCTTGCCGCAACGTGTCCGAGTCGACCGACAAGTTAGACCGATTCATCACCATTCCAAATCTGATGGGCGCGAACTGCATCGTCAGAGGCGAACTCGGCTTCTATCTGTTCGGGGCGTGACTCGATCAGGTATGCGACAAACTCCGCTACGGCTTTCCGCTGCTCCGGAGAGCAGAACTGGAAGCGCACGTTTCCAGGCCCGTCGAGGATGAGATGCCAGAAGAATTGGCTTCCGTACCAGCTGCATACCTGGGGCGCATCCTCAAACACCAAGCGCGCCAAACCTGGCAGGAAATACGCGAAGCCCTCAGGTGAGACAAAGCAAATCGGCTCCCAACCGGGGTTCCCTACGTCGTCAAAGGTCAGGGTATCAGGAGTGCGTGAGAGCAGAGTCTGATCGTGCTCCGCACACTCCTCGCAGTGCTCGTAGTTCGTGAAATGCGCCGGCCGCTTGCATGTAGCAAACGCGCGCCGCAACGCAGCGAGAGCAGCCAGATCTTGAGGCGAGGCGCTCATAAAGCGGTCTAACGTCGGAGTTGACCGGCACGCACCGGCAAGGCGCCGCGAGACGTATGCTCGCGCGCACGGCTTGCGGCGCCTTGCCGGTGCGTGTCCGCGTCGAACGACCTGTTAGACCGCATTGAGCCTCCAGTAGTACAGCACACCCAGGTCTCGGAACTGCTCGTCGTTCAGATCGCGGAGGCGGCGGACAAATGCGCGGTCAGCAGCCACCACTCGACGCCACTGAGGGTCTCGTCCTTCGCCAGCTTGCACACCCTTCACGCTCTTCAAGGATTCTGGTATTGCGCTACCCCCGGCGAACGAACTCTGAGCATCTACCAAGCACGGCCGATTGGCTCCTCCGCCGTACCATGGATCTAGCAGTTGGACCAAGTCATCTTCCCAAGAGCACACATCGCAGATCTCATACGAGCCCGGCCAATCTCCGAGTGTCAGGTATCCGCAGCACGGACAGGTGAAGCGCGGCGCTGTCATGCGGTCTAACGTGAAGGTGACCGGCACGTTGCGGCAAGGGGCCGCACGGTGCAGGATTTCCAACGGCGCCGTGCGGCCCCTTGCCGCAACGTGTCCGAGTCGACCGACCTGTTAGCCCGCAACCGCGACTGGCATCTTCCGGAGCGCCATGCGCGAGCTCGTCTAGCCATTTTCCTCCCTAGCCACTCGCAACACGCGACTAGCAATGCCGATGTCCCAGCCCATTTGCTCGAGAAAACTAGCGCGGATATGTGATGCCTTCGCACCAATAAGCATGAGTTGGCAAATGAATCCCGGAGTGGCTCCCCAGCGCCCGGGATCTTCTTCGTTCTCAGCACGGTATTGCCTCGAGAGGTATGCCTGCGCAGAAGTGGGCGTAGTAGTGATCGCTTGATCCAGATCCTCAATGGTTCGAAGCCCGGCGACGCCAGCAAGCTGAATAAGTTGAGACACCGAATCCGACTTGTCCTCTTCCTCGTCCAAGTCGTCCTCGACATCGAAGGTAAATCCAGCCGCTTCGGCAATCTCGGAAAGCTTCTTTACCTTTGGGGATGTCTCCAGGTATTTTCTCACCGAGAGCTTGTCAATCGCGATGCGCTGATCCCCAACTGAAAGCCTTTCACTAATTTGATGCACTAGCACCCCAGAGGCACTCTTTAGTGCAGAGAACTCGTCGTCAGCGATCTCGAACAGAGCGGATAAACGGGAAAGCTTGCGTCTGAGAGTGCGAGGGACGTCCTCCTCCCTCTTGTACTGGAGCTTGTGCGAAATCGCTGCCCAGGCATGCTGTAGAACCGTACGGACCTGGATTTCCGCCTTGAGGCCTCCCAGCCCTCCCCACTCGATGAGTGAGGCACGAGTATCGGACAACTGAACGATGTAGTGTGCAGACCTATATCCAAACTCGCCCGGTAACTCACCATCACTCGCGCCACTCAAGCCGCGAACAACAAACTCTTCTTCAATGAGGGACCCGATCGCTAGTGCATCGTCCTGGTAGTAGGCGATGATGCGTATGCCCGTGAGATCCGTGAGCTCGACAAGAGGATTGACGTATGCCTTGGAGGCACGGGTTATCTTCTCGCGGAAGCTCGCCACCTCCTTCGTTCGTCCTTCGATGAGGTGAACTGCAATTCCGCGTGCGACAAGTAGCTCCGTTAGTAGCGTCTGCAACTTAAGGAAGGTCTGAACAAGGCCGATTCGCACGCACTGCTGGCACGTTGATTCGGCACGTGACGCGAATTGCCACTCCGGATCCAGCGTTTTCAGGCAGTTTCGATCTCATTTTCTCGGCTCATGCTGTTTTCGGACGGACCACT
>NZ_DASVNN010000006.1:0-4829 GCF_036383835.1 Ramlibacter sp. | reverse complement strand
GGCTCAGACCTTGTAGTAGCGCTCGGCGCGCTGCGCCGCGCGCTGCGCGGCTTCCTTGGGCGACTTCGATCCGCTCACCGCCTCGGCCACCATGTCCTGCACGATGAAGTCGGCCAGCGCGCCCGCCGAGGCATAGCCCAGGCGGCCCTGGAAGCCGGCGGGACGCATGTTCTTCACGGCGTCGCGGTAGGGCGTGTGCTTCGGGTCGATGGTCCACACCGGGTTCTTCTCGTAGGCGCGCAGCGGCTGCGAGATGTAGCCGCCGGCGGCCTGCATCCAGGGGCCGTACTGCTCCTGTTCCATCATGAAGCGCACGTACTCCTTGGCGGCCTTCGGGAACTTGGTGTGCTTGAACACCATCTGGTTGAAGAACAGGTGGTACTCGGTCGGCACGCCCACCGGGCCCACCGGGAAGTTGGCGTGCTGGATGTCGGCCGCCAGGTCCTTCACCTTCGCGTCGGTCGAGTTCTTCGCGGCGTAGTAGATCGAGATGCCGTTGTTGGTCACCGAGATCTGGCTGTCGAGGAAGGCCTTGTTGTTGTTCGGGTCCAGCCACGACAGCGTGCCCGGCGCGAAGTTGGCGTACAGCTCCTTGCCGTACTCCAGCGCCTTGAGCGTCGCGGGGCTGTCGATGGTGACCTTGTTGTTCTTGTCGACCAGCGCGCCGCCGAAGGCCCAGAGCAGCCACTGCGTCCAGCCGCTGTCGCCGGTGGCATGGCCCAGCGCCATGCCGCCGGGCGTGCCCTTGGCCTTGAGCGCCTGGAACATCTTCAGGAAGCCGTCGGTGTCCTTGGGGAAGGCGTTCACGCCCGCGGCCTTGAGCATGCTGTCGCGGTAGACCATCATCGAGCCGGTGCCGCCCAGGGGCACGCCGATCCAGCGGCGGCCGTCGGGGCGCAGGTAGGCTTCGCAGGCGGGGTACCAGCCGCCGTACTTGTTCCCGAGGTAGGTGGCGACGTCGGTCATGTCGACCAGCTTGTCCGGGTACAGGTTGGCGTCGTCGTTGGTGGACAGGATGATGTCCGGCCCGGCGCCGGTGTTGGCCGCCACCGCCGCCTTCGGGCGCACGTCCTCCCAGCCCTCGTGGTCGAGGCGGACTTCCACGCCGTACTTCTCGCTGAACTTCTTGACGTTGGCGATGTAGGCGTCCTCGTCGCCCTGCACGAAGCGCTTCCAGCGCAGCACGCGCAGCTTCGCGCCCTTCTCGGGCACGTTGTTCCACTGCGCCTGCGCGCTCGCCGGCCACAGCAGCGGCAGCGACACCGCGGCGGCGCCGGCCGAGGCCTTCTTCAGAAACTTGCGACGGTTCGTCATGGTTTGTCTCCTCGTAGGTTGGATGGACGGGAACGCAAGATGCAGGAACAGGAACGCGGGCGCGCTAGCGCGCCAGCCGCACGCCGCTGGCGGCGTCGAAGAGGTGGGCCCGCGCGGGGTCCGGCCGGAGGCGGATCATTTCGCCCGGGCGGAAGTCGTGGCGGTCGCGGAACACGCTGGTCACTTCCACGCCGGCGATCTTGGTGAAGACCTGCGTGTCGGCGCCGGTGGGCTCCACCACCACGACCTCCGTGGGGACGCCGTCCTCGCCGTTGGCCAGGTGCATGTGTTCCGGGCGGGTGCCGTAGACCACCTTCTGGCCGTCCTCGGCCGAGGCGTCCGGCGGCGCCGGCAGCGAGAGTCCGCCCTCCAGTTCCACGCGTGCGCTGCCGCTGGCCTTGCGCAGGACGCCCGGCAGGAAGTTCATGGCGGGCGAGCCGATGAAGCCGGCGACGAACTGGTTGGCCGGGCGGTCGTACAGCTCCAGCGGCGAGCCGGTCTGCTCCACGACGCCGTCGCGCATCACGACGATCTTGTCGGCCATGGTCATCGCCTCGATCTGGTCGTGCGTCACGTAGATCGAGGTGGTCTTCAGGCGCTGGTGCAGTTCCTTGATCTCGGTGCGCATCTGCACGCGCAGCTTGGCGTCGAGGTTGGACAGCGGCTCGTCGAACAGGAACACCTGCGGGTCGCGCACGATGCAGCGGCCCATGGCGACGCGCTGGCGCTGGCCGCCCGAGAGCTGGCGCGGAAAGCGGTCGAGCAGGGCGCCCAGGCCCAGGATGTCGGCCGCCTTGCGCACGCGCTCCTCGATGGAGGCCTTGGACTGCTTCGCCAGGTTCAGGCTGAAGGCCATGTTGTCGCGCACCGTCATGTGCGGATAGAGCGCGTAGTTCTGGAACACCATGGCGATGTCCCGTTCCTTGGGCGTCAGCGCGTTCACCACCCGCCCGCCGATGCGGATCTCGCCGCCGCTGATCTCCTCCAGCCCGGCGATCATGCGCAGCAGCGTGGACTTGCCGCAGCCCGAAGGCCCGACGAGCACCGCGAACTGGCCATCCTCGATGGCGATGTCCACGCCGCGGATGATGTGCGCGGCGCCGAAGTACTTCTCGACCCCAATGATGTCGACCGTGGCCATCGTCCCTCGTATGGTGTGAAAGGCGACGGACCTTGTAGCATGAATGGCTGGGCGCGTCATCGGAGGCGTCCCGGGCTTGAGTCGCCAGGCCACATTCCTGCAAAGTACTCGGCCGTGCCTTGCGTCCTCCCGGTAAAGTCGGCGCTCACGCGCGGCGCGGTGACCGCCGCCGGCAACGAGGAGACCCGCGTGTCCAAGGACTTCAGCACCATGGAGGACAGCAACCCGTCCTCCGCTCCCCACATCCGCGACCTGATGTCGCCCGCGCGCCGCACCGTGCTGCGCGCATCGGCCGGCGCGGCGGCGGCGAGCCTGCTCGCCCCCTGGCTGGCCGGTTGCGCCACGCCCCCGGGCGGCGCCGCGGCGTCGGCCCGCGCCCGTCCCGCCTTCCAGGCGATTCCCATCGGCGCCGGCGACCGCCTGGTGGTTCCGCCCGGCTACGTCGCCGCGGCGCTCGCGCCCTGGGGCGAGCCGGTGGGCGTCCCCGGCCACATGCCTGCGTGGCATCCGGATGCCAGCAACAGCGCGGCCGACCAGGCGGTGCAGATGGGCATGCACCACGACGGCATCCATTACTTCCCGCTCGATGGCTCGCGCCGCGGCCTGCTGGTGATGAACCACGAGTATGTCGACGACGGCCTGCTGCACGCCGACGGCCTGAAGACCTGGTCGGCGGAGAAGGTGCGCAAGAGCCAGGCGGCGCACGGCATCGCCGTGATCGAGGTGGAGCAGGCGGCCGACGGCGGCTGGCGCATGGTGCGTCCCTCGCGCTTCGCGCGCCGCATCACGGCCACCACGCCGTTCGCGATCGGCGGGCCGGCCGGAGGGCATCCCATGATGCGCACGGCGGCGGACCCGCAGGGCCGCACCGCCCTGGGCACGTTCAACAACTGCGCTTCCGGCAAGACGCCCTGGGGCACCTATCTCTCCGGCGAGGAGAACTTCCGCAACTACTTCGCCTCCGGCGAGAAGCTCGATGCGCACCAGCGGCGCTGGGGCATGCCGCGCGGCGCCTTCTTCCGCTGGCCGGAGCACGACGAGCGCTTCGACGCGGTGAAGAACCCGAACGAGCCGAACCGCTTCGGCTGGGTGGTGGAAGTCGATCCGATGGACCCCGCGTCGACGCCCGTCAAGCGCACGGCGCTCGGGCGCGCCGCGCACGAAGGCGCGTGGGTGGCCGTGACCCGGGACGGCCGCGCGGTGGTGTACAGCGGCGAAGACGCCCGCAACGAGTACATCTACAAGTTCGTGAGCCGGGACCGCATCCGTCCGGCCGGCAACGGGCTGACCGCGGCGCAGGCCAACCGCGAGCTGCTGGACCACGGCACGCTCCACGTCGCGCGCTTCGACGCCGACGGCACGGGCGCGTGGCTGCCGCTGGTGCACGGGCAAGGGCCGCTCACCGTGGCCAACGGCTTCGCCGACCAGGGCGAGGTGGTGATCAAGGCGCGGCAGGCGAGCGATGCGCTGCGCGCCACGCCGATGGACCGGCCCGAGTGGCTCGCGATCGATCCCCTGAGCGGCACGGTCTATTGCACGCTTACCAACAACGCCGACCGCGGCAAGCCCAACATGCCGGCGCCCGATGCGGCCAACCCGCGCGCGGAGAACACGCACGGCCACATCATCCGCTGGAACGAGGACGGCGACTTCGACGGCACGCGCTTCCGCTGGAACCACCTGGTGCTGGCCGGCGATCCGTCGCAAGCGCGGGCCGAAGCGAAGGGCAACATCAAGGGCGACCTGTTCGCGTGCCCGGACGGCATCGCCTTCGACGCGCGCGGCATGCTGTGGATCCAGACGGACGCGCACGCGACGCAGATGAACAAGGGCGAGTTCGCCAACATCGGCAACAACCAGATGCTGGCCTGCGACGTGGGCACGGGCGAGATCCGCCGCTTCCTCACCGGCCCGACCAACTGCGAGATCACCGGCATGACCATGACGCCGGACGGCCGCACGATGTTCATCAACGTGCAGCACCCGGGCGAGACACCCACCGATCGCAGCGACCCGGCGGATCCGGGCAGGTATTCGCGCTGGCCGGATTACGCGCCGAATGGGAGGCCGCGTTCGTCGACTGTCGTGATTCGGCGGATCGATGGCGGGATCGTGGGGACCTGATCCGTCGTCGTCCCCGCGCAGGCGGGGACCCAGTGCTTCCTGTCTTGAAGAGGCGCTATCGCGCCTCTTCTCGCTATTTCGCATCGCGCCACTGCCAGCCCCCGCACGGGCGGGGCCGGGGTCGCGCTGGCATGGCGTCCTTCGCGCCTGCGGCGCTCGGCAAACCTGCGAGGACCGGGCAGGCGGCCCCCGCGACCGAACTCGCTGCGTGTTTGCCCGCGCGCGGTCAAACACTCCGCTCAGACACCGG
>NZ_DASVNN010000005.1:0-31743 GCF_036383835.1 Ramlibacter sp. | reverse complement strand
ACGTGCTGTACACCCTGATCCACCGGCTGGGCCTGTTCCGCATCGCGCTGTTCTTCACGCTGGACCCGTGGTTTGACGAAGCTTTTGGTGCGCTGCGCACGGCCGGCTATGGCACCTTCCACCTCGACCAGCTCTGGCCCGGCGTGACCGATGTGGCCTGGGTGTCGCTGCTGATGTACCTGGTGGTGCTGGACTTCGTCGAGTACCTGATCCACCGCGGCCAGCACCGCTGGAACTGGTGGTGGAGCCTGCATGCGCTGCACCATTCGCAGCGGCAGATGACCATGTGGAGCGACAACCGCAACCACCTGCTCGACGACCTGCTCCGCGACAGCCTGCTGGTGGTCCTGGGCCAGATGATCGGCGTGGGCCCGGGCCAGTTCGTCGCCATCGTCGCCATCGCGCAATTGAGCGAGAGCCTGCAGCACGCCAACATCCGGCTGCATTTCGGCCGCATCGGCGAGCGCCTGTGGATCAGCCCGCGCTTCCATCGCCTGCACCACAGCATCGGCATCGGGCACGAGAGCCGCGGCAAGGGCACGCTGGGCGGGCACAACTTCGGCGTGCTGCTGCCCTGGTGGGACGTCCTCTTCGGCACCGCCAACTTCGAGCTGCGCTACGACCCCACCGGCATCCGCGACCAGGTCGAAAAGGGCCGGGACTACGGGCAGGGCTTCTGGGCGCAGCAGTGGCTGGGGGTGTTGCGGCTCGTGGGCCGCGCCTGAAGCGCATGCGCAAGGGCTGGCGCCGCGCGCTCTGGAGCTCCGGCGGGCTGCTGGCCCTCGCCGCCCTCGCGACCTTCCTCGCCGCCACGCCGGCCGGGGCGGCCACCCTCCTGTACCTGCTCGAATGGCAGGCGCGCCCGGCGGACCCCGACAGGATTCGGCACGAGGCGCAGGCCATCGTGGTGATCGGAGGCCGCACCCTGCGCATCGAGCACGGCGCGAAGCTGCACCTTGCCACCGGGGTTCCGCTGCTGCTGGTGGGCAAGGGCACGGGCGACAGCGGCTTCGAAGCCGAGTCGGAAAAGATGGAGGACATCCTCCTGCGCAAGTGGGGCATCGGCCCGCGCTGGGTGGAAACCGAATCGCTCGACACCAGCGAGAACGCGAAATTCGCGTGGTGCCTGGTGTCCTCGATGGACGTGCGGCGCATCGCGCTGGTGACCGACCCGGCGCACATGCCGCGCGCACGGCGCCGTTTCGAGGCGGCGGGTTTCGACGTGATCCCGGCGCCCACGTCCGTGACCTTTTTCCGTCCGCCACCGCTCACGCTCGCGAGCTTCACGCCGGGGCGCAAGGGGTTCGCCGCCGCGAAGCAGCCGCTGCGCGAATGGGCCGGCGCGCTGTTCGGCGGAATCGAAGCCTGGGTCCGGCCGCCGCGGCCGTGTCCGGGCGAGCACTGACGGCGCATCCATAGAATGCCCTGGATCCCCGCCTTCGCGGGGATGACGAAAGTGGATCCCCGCCGTCGCGGGAACGACGAAAGCCGAATGTCCCTGTTCCTCGATTCCTTCTGGCGCGCCGTCGCCTACTGCCTGCACCCGCGGGTCATCGGCCTGTCGCTGCTGCCGCTGGTCCTGATGGTGCTGCTCGCCGCCGGCCTCGGCTATGTCTACTGGGACGACGCGGTCAACACGGTGTTCATGCTGATCGAATCGTCGGACGGGCTCGCGACCGTCACGCGGTGGCTGCAGGACATGGGCATGGGCGGCCTGAAGAATGCGCTGGCGCCGCTGCTGATCATCTTCGCGGTCACGCCGGTGCTCGTCGTGCTCGTGCTGTTCTTCGTCGCCTTGCTGATGTCCCCCGCGATCGTGCGGCTGGTGAGCCGCCGCCGCTTCCCGGCCCTGGAACGCAAGGAGGGCGCGTCCTTCGCCCGCGCCGCCGCCTGGTCGCTCGGCTCCACGCTGCTCGCACTGCTGGCGCTGGTGATCTCGGTGCCGCTGTGGCTGATCCCGCCGCTGATCCTGGTGCTGCCGCCCCTGATCTGGGGCTGGCTCACCTACCGCGTGATGGCGTTCGACGCGCTCGCCGACCATGCCAGCGGCGAAGAGCGCCGGCAGGTGTTCCGCCAGCATCGCGGCTGGCTGCTGCTGATCGGCATCGCCACGGGCTATCTCGGTGCCGCGCCGAGCATCGTGTGGGCCTCCGGCTGGTTCTTCGCCGCCGCCTTCCCGATCCTGATCCCGGCGGCGATCTGGATCTACACGCTGGTGTTCGCCTTCTCCTCGCTCTGGTTCGCCCACTACTGCCTGGCGGCGCTGGCGCAGCTGCGGGCCACGCCCACCGTCCGCGCCATCGACGCCTACGGCAAGCCGCTGGCGCCGTAAGGGCGAGGCGCTAGGATTTCGCCATGAACACGACCACCCCCGAGATCGGCCTGATCATCGTCGGCGACGAGATCCTCTCCGGCAAGCGCGCCGACAAGCACCTGCCCAAGCTGATCGAGCTGCTGTCCGCGCGCGGACTGCAGCTGGGGTGGGCCGAGTACGTGGGCGACAAGCCGGAGCGCATCACCGACACGCTCAGGCGCGCCTTCGCCTCGGGCGACATCGTGTTCTCCTGCGGCGGCATCGGGGCGACCCCCGACGACCACACCCGCCAGTGCGCCGCGAAGGCGCTGGGGCGCGAGCTGGAACTGCATCCGCAGGCCGAGGCCCTGATCCGCGAGCGGATGCAGGACGTGGCGAAGGAGCAGGGCGTGCCCTACGAGCCGGACCGCCCGGACAACATCCACCGCCTGAACATGGGCGTGTTCCCCCGGGGCGCGACCCTCATCCCGAATCCGTACAACAAGATCCCCGGCTTCACGGTCGGCACGGTGCACTTCGTCCCCGGCTTCCCGGTCATGGCCTGGCCGATGATGGAGAGCGTGCTGGACCAGCACTACCGCCACCTGTTCCGGCAGGGCGCCTATATAGAGAAGTCGGTGATCGTCTTCGGCTCCATGGAGGCCACGCTCACGCCGCTGATGGAGCAGGTCGAGCGCGAACACCCTGAAGTGAAGGTGTTCAGCCTCCCCAGCGTCGACCACCCGACCTACGGCCGCCACATCGACCTGGGCGTCAAGGGCGAGCCGGCCCGGGTCGACCCGGCCTACCGGACCTTGCTGGACGGTTTGGCCGCGCTGAAGGTGAAGCTCGGCCCTGAATTGGTGCGTTCTTGATCGCACCATCGCGGTGCAAATCCGCAAATGCACTGATCGGGTGCACTGCTGAGCGGAAACAGCAAGACTTCCGTAGGGAATTGCCCGCATCTTGCGGGACAATCCCGCGTTCGGCCGCTGGACCGCATGCACCAGCTTTGGCACAGAACCTGCATCCCCGCATGCCGCCGATTCATTCAACAACCAACCATCCCCCAGGAGAAACCTGATGGCAGCCAAGAACGTCGCCGATGTCATGAAGCTGGTGAAGGAGAACGAAGTCAAGTTCGTCGACTTCCGCTTCACCGACACCCGCGGCAAGGAGCAGCACGTCACCGTGCCCGTCTCCCACTTCGACGAAGACAAGTTCAGCTCCGGTCACGCTTTCGACGGCTCGTCGATCGCCGGCTGGAAGGGCATCGAAGCCTCCGACATGCTGCTGATGCCGGACCCGAACACGGCCAACATCGACCCGTTCTTCGAAGAGACGACGCTGATCCTCACCTGCGACGTGCTCGAGCCGGGTGACGGCAAGGCCTACGATCGCGATCCGCGTTCCATCGCCAAGCGCGCCGAGGCCTACCTGAAGGCTTCCGGCCTGGGCGACACCGCCTTCTTCGGTCCGGAACCCGAATTCTTCATCTTCGACGACGTGCGCTGGGCCGCCGGCCCGAACGGCTGCTTCGTCGAGATCGACGAATACGAAGCGCCCTGGAACACGGGCAAGAAGCTCGAGGGCGGCAACAAGGGCCACCGTCCCACCACCAAGGGCGGCTACTTCCCGGTGCCCCCGGTCGACAGCACGCAGGACATGCGGGCCGAGATGTCCCTGATCCTCGAGCAGGTCGGCATCCCGGTGGAAGTGTTCCACCACGAAGTGGCCGGCGCCGGCCAGAACGAGATCGGCACCCGCTTCAGCACGCTGGTCGAGCGCGCCGACTGGTCGCAGCTGCAGAAGTACGTGATCCAGAACGTGGCCAACGCCTACGGCAAGACCGCCACCTTCATGCCCAAGCCGATCGTCGGCGACAACGGCTCCGGCATGCACGTGCACCAGTCCGTGTGGAAGGGCGGCAAGAACCTGTTCGCCGGCGAAGGCTACGCGGGCCTGTCCGAGTTCGCGCTGTACTACATCGGCGGCATCATCAAGCACGCCCGCGCGCTGAACGCGATCACGAACCCCGGCACCAACAGCTACAAGCGCCTGGTGCCCGGCTTCGAGGCGCCCGTGAAGCTGGCGTACTCGTCGCGCAACCGCTCGGCGTCGATCCGCATCCCGTACGTGGCGAACCCGAAGGGCCGCCGCATCGAGTGCCGCTTCCCGGATCCGCTGATGAACCCCTACCTGGGCTTCGCCGCCATGCTGATGGCGGGTCTCGACGGCGTCGAGAACAAGATCCACCCGGGCGAGGCCGCCACCAAGGACCTGTACCACCTGCCGCCGGAAGAAGACGCGAAGATCCCGACCGTCTGCCACAGCCTCGACCAGGCGCTGGAGTACCTGGACAACGACCGCGGCTTCCTGACCAAGGGCGGCGTGTTCACCGACGCCATGATCGATGCCTACATCGAGCTGAAGATGACGGAGGTCACCCGCTTCCGCATGACGACGCACCCGATCGAGTTCGACATGTACTACAGCCTGTGATCAAACACAGGTGATTCGGCAAAGGGGCGACTTTTGTCGCCCCTTTTCCTTTTAAATCAACAGCTTAATTGGCAATCTGAAGAGTTTGCGCGATACTGCAAGGCCGTCCCTGCTGATCCATGGCATGGAGAACCGAATGAAGATCGCCCACGTCCTGATTCCCGTCGTTGCCCTCGCTTTCGCCGCCGGCGCCTCCGCGCAGACGAAGATCTGGCGTTGCGGCAACACCTACACCAACGACGAAGCCGAGGCCAAGGCGCAGAAGTGCAAGCTGGTCGAAGGCGGCAACGTCACCGTGGTGCAGGGCACGCGGGTCCTCAATGCGGCGCCGGTCTCGACCGCCCGCCCGGTCACGGCGCCCCGCGTCGACGCCGGCGAGCAGAAGGCCCGCGACAGCGACGCCAAGGCGATCCTGGAGGCCGAACTGAAGAAGGCGGAACAGCGCCTGGCCGACCAGCAGGCGGAATACAAGAACGGCGAGCCCGACAAGCTCGGCCCCGAGACGCGCAACCACCAGAAATACCTTGACCGCACCGCCGAGCTCAAGGCGTCGATCGAGCGCACCGAGAAAGACATTGCCGGACTCAAGCGCGAACTGGGGCGCAACGGCGCCGCAGCGGCCGCCAAATAAGGCGGCCTTCCAGGCCTTCGACCTCCTGGCCACGCTGGTGGCCGTGGTGCGGGGGGACGGCACCGTGCTGTTCGCCAACGCCGCCCTCGAGGACGCCGCCGGCTCCTCCCGCCGCACCATCGAAGGTGCGAGCTTCCTGAACTTCTTCGCCGAGCCGCACGTGCTGCGCACCGCGCTCGACGGCGCCCGCGGCAACGAGTACGCGGCGCTGCGCTACGACGCCAGGCTGCTGCGGCACGGCGCCGAGGCCATGCCCGTGCACGTCGTGCTGGCCCAGACCGAATCGCCCGACGAATTCGTGGTGGAACTGCTGCCTCTGGAAGCCCAGACCCGGCAGGACCGCGAGGAGCGCCTGATCGACCAGGCGCAGGCGAACAAGGAGCTGATCCGCAACCTGGCGCACGAGATCAAGAATCCCCTGGGCGGCATCCGCGGCGCGGCGCAGCTGCTGGAGATGGAGATCGATCCGTCGCTCAAGGAATACACCCGCGTGGTGATCCACGAGGCCGACCGCCTGCAGACGCTGGTCGACCGCCTGCTTGCGCCGCACCGCCGGCCGCACGTGGTGGGCGACGTCAACATCCACGAGGTGTGCGAGCGGGTGCGCTCGCTGATCCTCGCCGAATTCCCGCGCGGGCTGCGCGTCGTGCGCGACTACGACACATCCATCCCCGAGTTCCGGGGCGACCGCGAGCAGTTGATCCAGGCGGTGCTGAACATCGCGCACAACGCGGCGCAAGCCCTGGCCGATCGCATCGCGGCGGGCGACGCACGGCTCACATTCAAGACGCGCATCGGCCGGCAGGTCACTTTCGGCAAGCAGCGCTATCGACTGGCACTGGAATTGCATGTGATCGACAACGGGCCCGGCGTGCCGGACTCGATCAAGGACCGCATCTTCTTTCCGCTGGTGTCGGGAAGGGACGGCGGGTCCGGCCTGGGGCTCACGCTGGCGCAGACCTTCGTGCAGCAGCATCATGGCCTGATCGAGTGCGACAGCGTCGCGGGGAGGACGGATTTCAAGATCCTGATCCCGCTGCCCTGAAGAGAACATAGCAATTGAAGGGTGAAGCAGAACATGAAGCCGATCTGGATCGTTGACGATGACCAATCCATCCGCTTCGTGCTCGAGAAGGCGCTCATGCGCGAGGACCTGCCCACGCGCAGCTTCACGAACGCGCGCGAAGTCCTGGCGGCGCTCGAGGCCGCGAACGACGAGGACGGCCCGCAGATCCTGGTGAGCGACATCCGCATGCCGGGCGGCTCGGGCCTCGACCTGCTCACGCGGGTGAAGGAAAAGCATCCGGGCCTGCCCGTCATCATCATGACGGCCTTCTCCGACCTGGACAGCGCGGTGTCCGCCTTCCAGGGCGGCGCCTTCGAATACCTGCCCAAGCCCTTCGACCTGCCCAAGGCGGTCGAGCTGATCCGCCGCGCGGTGGAAGAAAGCCAGCGCGAGGAAGTGGCCGAGGAGCGCATGCAGGCCGCGCCCGAGATGCTGGGCCAGGCGCCGGCGATGCAGGACGTGTTCCGCGCGATCGGCCGCCTCTCGCAATCGAACGTGACGGTGATGATCACCGGCGAGTCCGGCTCCGGCAAGGAGCTGGTGGCGCGCGCGCTGCACAAGCACTCGCCGCGCGCGAACGGGCCCTTCGTGGCGATCAACACCGCCGCGATCCCCAAGGACCTGCTGGAATCCGAGCTGTTCGGCCACGAGCGCGGCGCCTTCACCGGCGCGCAGACCATGCGCCGCGGCCGCTTCGAACAGGCCGAGGGCGGCACGCTGTTCCTCGACGAGATCGGCGACATGCCTTTCGACCTGCAGACGCGCCTGCTGCGCGTGCTGTCGGACGGCCACTTCTACCGCGTGGGCGGCCACAACGCGGTCAAGGCCAACGTGCGCGTGATCGCGGCGACCCACCAGGACCTGGAGCAGCGCGTCAAGGAAGGCGTCTTCCGCGAGGACCTGTTCCACCGCCTCAACGTGATCCGGCTGCGCCTGCCGGCGCTGCGCGAGCGGCGCGAGGACGTCCCGATGCTGGCGCGCCACTTCCTGCAACAAAGCGCCAAGCAGCTCGGCGTGGAGCCGAAGCGCATCTCCGATGCGGCGCTGGAGCGGCTGATGACGTTCGCCTTCCCCGGCAACGTGCGCCAGCTGGAGAACATCTGCCACTGGCTCACGGTGATGGCGCCGGCGCAGCTGATCGAACCGAAGGACCTGCCGCCGGAAGTGGCGGGCCGCGTGGAGCCTTCACCTTCCGCGGAGCCTCCTGCCACCGTCATTCCCGCGAAGGCGGGAACCCAGGGCGTCCCCGCGGCCGTCTCCGAGGCGGCGCCGGTCCTGGCTCCCGCGCCCACCGCCGGCGGCTGGGAAGCCGCGCTGGAAGTCGAAGCGATGCAGCTGCTGGCCAGCGGCCATCACGACGTGTGGGACCAGCTCACGCGCCGCTTCGAATCGAAGCTGATCCTCACTGCGCTGCTGAACACACGCGGCCGCCGCATCGAAGCGGCGCAGAAGCTCGGGATCGGGCGCAACACGATCACGCGGAAGATCCAGGAACTCGGGCTGGAGTAGCGTCCTCCCCGCGCAGGCGGGGGCTCCCGGATGAGGGTTCCACCGGACACGGAAGCTGCCGGTTCTGCCGCAGCATGCCCGGATCCCCCCGTCAGCACGCACCGGAGTTGCCCCATGGCCGCCAGCTTGTTCCGTGCCTTGTTCCTCGCCCTCGCCCTCGCCGCCGTCGCCAGCCTGCCGGCGGCCGCGCAGTCCGACTATCCGAAGCAGCCGATCCGCATGTTCGTCGGCTTCGCGCCGGGCGGCATCTCCGACGTGCTGGCGCGCGCACTGGCCGCGAAGGTGTCGACGCAGATCGGGCAATCGATCATCGTGGAGAACAAGCCCGGGGCGGGCACTACGATCGCCGGCGACCTGGTCGCGAAGGCCGCACCCGACGGCTACACGATCTGGCTGCAGGACATCACCACGCATGCGATCAACGCGAGCCTGTATCCGAAGCTGCCGTACGACACGCTGAAGGACTTCTCGCCCATCGCGATGGTCGCGTCGACGCCGCTGATGCTGGTGGTGCACCCGAGCTCGCCGGCGAAGACGGTGCGCGAGCTGGCCGCACTGGCGAAGGCCGAGCCCGGCAAGATGTCCTACGGATCTTCCGGCAACGGCACCATCATCCACCTCGCCAGCGAGATGCTGAAGGCGACCCAGGCGATGGACGTGGCGCACATCCCGTACAAGGGCAGCGGGCCGGCCACGCAGGCGATCCTGGCCAACGAGGTGAGCTTCGTCTTTTCCACCATGCCGCCCGCGGTGAGCAACGTCAAGGCGGGCAAGCTGCGCGCGCTGGCCGTGACGACGCCGCGGCGCGTCGGCGCGGTGCCCGACGTGCCCACCATGGGCGAAGCCGGCGTGCCGAATTTCGAACTGGTGCTGTACACGGGCATCCTCGGCCCCAGGGGCATGGACCCCGGCATCGTCCGCCGCCTCAACGCGGAATTCGCGCGGGCGCTGCAGAGCGAGGAGATGAAGAAGGTCTACGACAACCTCGGCGCCGACCCCATGAGCACCACGCCGGAGGCCATGGGCGAGATGCTCGCCCGCGAGATGACGCGCTATGCGCCGGTGGTGAAGGCGTCGGGCGCGAAGGTGGATTGAACCTTCGTCATCCCCGCGGAGGCGGGGATCCAGCGCTTCCAGGAGGAAGAGGCGCGTTGCGCCCCTTTTCAATGCCCTGGGTTCCCGCCTTCGCGGGAATGACGAATCACGTGATTTCCACCGTCACCGGTGCGTGGTCGCTCGGCTTCTCCCACTTCCTGGGCGTGCGGTCGATGCTGCAGCCCTTGACCAGCGATTTCACGCCTTCGCTCACCAGGATGTGGTCGATGCGCAGGCCGCGGTTCTTCTGGTAGCCGAGCATGCGGTAGTCCCACCAGCTGAAGCTCTTCTCCGGCTGCTCGAACATGCGGAAGCTGTCCGTCATGCCGAGATCGAGCAGCTGGCGGAAGTGCGTTCGCTCCTCGGTCGTGTGGTGGATGGTCTCGCGCAGGCCCTCGGGATCGAAGGAGTCGCGGTCTTCCGGCGCGATGTTGAAGTCGCCCACCAGCACCAGCCGCGGGTTGCGCGCCATCTCCTCGCGCACGTGGGCCTGCAGGCCCTGCAGCCACTTCATCTTGTAGCTGAACTTGTCGGTGCCCGGCGCCTGGCCGTTGACGAAGTAGCCGTTGACCACGCGCACCTCGCCCTGCGGCCCATCCACCGTCACCGACAGCAGGCGCGAGTGTTCGTCGGCGAATCCGCTGATGTTCTTCACCACGTCGCGCAGCGGCAGGCGGCTCATCACCGCCACGCCGTTGTACGTCTTCTGCCCGAACACCGCGCAGTGCCCGTAGCCGCCCGCGCGCAGCACGTCCAGCGGGAACTTGTCGTCGGTGAGCTTCAGCTCCTGCAGGCACAGCACGTCGACCGGATTGGCCTTCGTCCAGTCCAGCACGTGCTGCAGCCTCGCCGTGAGCGAGTTGACGTTCCAGGTGGTGATCTTCATACGTGCAGCATCGCCGCCACCCCGATGCCGGCGCCGATCGCGCCGACGCCGAACATGGTCATCTCCAGCCACTTCTTGCGGGTCATGAGCGCGATGGCGGCCAGCGCGATCGAGACCTGCAGCGCGGTGGTGGCCTGCGCCCAGCGGTGGTGCAGGTGCATCTGTTCGTCGCTGCGCTTGTCCCATTCCCTGGCTTCGGCCTCGATCTTCTCGGCGCCGGCCTGGATGTCCTTCTTTTCCTTCTCGTACCGGTCGATCTTGGCCTGGTACTTGTCGCGGTCGGACGCCGTGGGCGCGAGGTCGCGCGACACTTCGGCGAGCGACTGCTTGGTCGACTTCGCCTGGAAGTAGTTCCACTGGTTCGACGCCTCGGTCTTCTTGATCGCGGCGTTGTTCTTGTACAGGCCGGCGTTGGCCTGCGTCGCGCCGCCCATGTACGCGAAGATCGCGCCGACGGTGGCGATGACCGCGGTGAACAGGGCGATCTGGTTGGTCATGCTGCCGCCGCCTTGGGCCGCATGCTCGCCGTGCGCGGCATGGCCGGCGGCGTGCTGCGTGGCGTGTTCCAGCTCGTGGTCGTGGGGTCCGTGGACGTGGAAGGTTCCGCCTGACATGTCAATTCTCCGGGTGCGTGTTCTCGTACGTAACGAAGCTGAAGGCGATTCCGTTGGCACCGACGTGGCGCTCGCGTGCGGTTTCCTTCCAGGTGGGGCCGAGTTCGGGCGCGTGCACGTCGCCTTCGAAATCCGCATCGATCTCGGTGACGACGGCGAGGTGCGAATGCGGGATCGCCAGGCGGAAGATCTCCGCGCCGCCGGTGATCCAGGCGGTCTCGGCTCCGGCGCACAGGGCGATCGCCTCGGCCAGGGTGCCGGCGCGCTCGGCGCCGGGAGCCTGCAATTGCGCATCGCGCGTGATCACGACGTTCCTGCGTCCCGGCAGCGGCCGGAAGCGCGGCGGCAGCGAATCCCAGGTCCTGCGGCCCATGATCACGGGCGCGCCCAGGGTGGTGCGCTTGAAGTGGGCCAGGTCCTCGGGGAGGTGCCAGGGCAGCACGCCGCCCTTGCCGATCACCCCGTTGCGGGCCTGGGCGTAGATCAGCCCGAGCTTCACGCTCATACCGCCACCGGCGCCTTGATCGCGCCGTGGCACTGGTAGTCGAGCACCTCGAAGTCCTCGAACCGGTAGTCGAGGATCGAGGCCGGCTTGCGCTTGATGTTCAGCGTGGGGTAGGGGTAGGGCTGGCGCGAGAGCTGCAGCTCCACCTGCTCGTGGTGGTTGCTGTAGATGTGGCAGTCGCCGCCGGTCCAGATGAAGTCGCCCACGGCCAGGTCGCATTGCTGCGCGATCATGTGCGTGAGCAGCGCGTAGCTCGCGATGTTGAAGGGCACGCCCAGGAAGATGTCGGCGCTGCGCTGGTACAGCTGGCAGGACAGCTTGCCGTCCGCCACGTAGAACTGGAAGAAGGCATGGCAGGGCGCCAGCGCCATCTTCGGGATGTCGGCGACGTTCCAGGCGCTCACGATGATGCGGCGCGAATCCGGATTCGTCCTGATCGTCCTGATCGCCTCGGCGATCTGGTCGATGTGGCCGCCGTCGGGCGTCGGCCAGCTGCGCCACTGCACGCCGTACACGGGCCCGAGGTCGCCGTCCTCGCGCGCCCATTCGTCCCAGATCGTCACGCCGCGTTCGCGCAGCCAGTTGTTGTCGCTGGAGCCCTGCAGGAACCAGAGCAGTTCGACGATGATGGACTTCAGGTGGACCTTCTTGGTCGTCACCAGCGGGAAGCCCTCGTTCAGGTCGAAGCGCATCTGGTAGCCGAACACGCTGCGCGTGCCGGTGCCCGTCCGGTCGGTCTTGGGCGTGCCATGCGCGTACACATGGCGCATGAAGTCCTCGTACTGGGAGCGGACGGGGCGGGGCGCGGTCATGGCGCGATTATCCGGGGATTTCCTTCCCCCTCCCCCTCCGGGGGAGGGCCGGGGTGGGGGCGCTGGGGGCGCTCCGGCCCGTCAACCGAGAACTTTCCCCGGATTCATGATGTTCTGCGGATCCAGGGCCTTTTTTACGGCCTGCATCATCTGCAGCGCCACCGGCGACTTGTAGTGGGGGAGCTTCTCCGCCTTCAGCGTGCCGATGCCGTGCTCCGCCGAGATCGAGCCGCCGAAGCGCTGCACCTGGTCGTACACCAGGGTGTTGACGCGCTCCTCCTGGTCCCGCAGGAAGGCCTGCATGTCGCCGCCTTCCGGCGCCTGCACGTTGTAGTGCAGGTTCCCGTCGCCCATGTGGCCGAAATTGACCAGCCGCACGCCGGCGATCTCGCGCTGCAGCAGGGCGTCGGTCTCGGCGCAGAAGGCCGGGATCTTCGACACCGGGATCGAGATGTCGTGCTTGATGTTCAGGCCTTCCTCGGCCTGCGCCAGCGGGATGTGCTCGCGCACGTTCCACAGCGCGCGGGCCTGGGCGATGTTCTCGGCCACCACGGCGTCGGTGGCGCAGCCTTCCTCCAGCGCCACTTCCAGCAGCCGCTCGAACTGCCCGCGGGCGTGTTCCTCCGACTCCTGGTCGGACGTCTCCAGCAGCACGCCGTAAGGGCTCTCGGCCTGGAAGGGCACGCGCAGCTGCGGCATGTGCCTGACCACCAGGCTCAGGGCGAACTGGCCCATCACCTCGAAACCGGTGAGGCCGGCGCCAAGGTGCCGGTGCGCCAGCCCGAGCAGCTGCAGCGCGGCGTCCATCGACGGCACGGCGGCCCAGGCGGTCAGCGTCGCCTTCGGCAGCGGATAGAGCTTCAGGGTGGCGCCGGTGATCACGCCCAGCGTGCCCTCGCTGCCGATGAACAGGTCCCGCAGGTCGTAGCCGGTGTTGTCCTTGCGCAGGCCCGACAGGCCCTCCCAGACTTCGCCCTGCGCGTTCACGACCTCCAGGCCCAGGCACAGGTCGCGCGTGTTGCCGTAGCGGACCACCTGCGTGCCGCCCGCATTGGTTCCGAGGTTGCCGCCGATCGTGCAGCTGCCTTCCGCGGCGAGGCTCAGGGGAAAGAGGAAGCCCGCGGCTTCGGCGGCTTCCTGCACGTTCTGCAGCACGCAGCCGGCGTCCACCGTCACCGTGAGGTTGCCGGCGTCGATGCCGCGGATGCGGTTCATGCGGGTGAGGCTCAGGACCACCTGGCGGCCGCTCGCATCCGGCGTGGACCCCACCACCATCCCGGTGTTGCCGCCCTGCGGCACGATGGAGATGCCGGCCTCGGCGCAGGCCCGCACGACGGCCGCGACTTCCCCGGTGGAGGCGGGCCGCACCACGGCGAGCGCCTTGCCTTGCGCGCGCTTGCGCCAGTCCATCTCGTAGGCGCTCAGGTCGCCTTCGGTCAAGACGTTGGAGGCGCCGACGGCGGCGCGGAGGCGGGTGATCAGGTCGTTCATGGCTTGGCGTTGCGCAGCCGGATGCGCACGTGCAGTGCGCAGGCGGCGAAGAGGACGAGGCTCAGGAGCACTTCGAGGATGGCCAGCGGCACGGCGGGGCCGCGCTCGCTGGTGGCGCGCACCGCGCCTTCCAGGAAGTAGAACCAGACCAGCAGGCTGGTCCAGCGGTAGGTGTACATGCGCCGCTTCAGCAGGCCGGGCAGCGGCAGGCACAGGGGCAGCACCTTCACCGCCCACAGGCTGCCGCCGGGACGCAGCGGCGCCAGCCACAGCTCCCAGGCGAGCCCCAGGACGATCAGCCCCAGCAGGCTCCCCACGGCCAGCCAGCGTGTCGTTTCGACGGCACGGGGAACGACGACGGCTTCGGAGGACTGCATGGCGAATGGCATCATAGCGGCCGATGCAACCCCGCCAGCTGCTTGCCGACCTCGCGCGCTTCCCCTGGCGTTCCACCGCGCTGACCCTGCGCGAGCGCTTCCGGGAGGACCGCCTGGGCCTCTCCGCCAGCAGCCTGACCTTCACCACGACGATCGCGCTGGTGCCGTTCTTCACGGTGGCCCTGGCGCTGTTCACCGCCTTCCCGATCTTCTCCAAGCTGCAGTCGAACCTGCAGCAATGGCTGGTGCAGAGCCTGGTGCCGGATGCGATCGCGCGCCAGGTGCTCGGCTACCTCACGCAGTTCGCGGGCAAGGCGAGCCGCCTCGGTGGCGTGGGCCTCGCGGCGCTGGTCGCCAGCGCGGTGGCGCTGGTGCTCACCATCGACCGCACGCTCAACGGCATCTGGCGCGTGCGCCGTCCGCGGCCGTTGGGCCAGCGGGTGCTGATCTACTGGGCGGCGATCACGCTGGGGCCGATGCTGCTGGCGGTCAGCCTCGCCACCACCTCCTACGTGATCTCCGCCTCGCGCGGCGTGGTGGCGGCGCTGCCCGGTTTCCTGGCCTTCCTGATCGACATGGTGGAGTTCGCGGTGCTGGCCCTGGCGCTCACCGCGCTCTACAAGTACGTGCCGAACACGCCGGTGCGGCGCACGCATGCGATTGCCGGCGGCATCGCGGCGGCCCTCGGCATCGAGATCGCCAAGCGCCTGCTGGCCTGGTACATCGGCAAGGTGCCGACCTATTCGGTGGTGTACGGCGCCTTCGCCACCGTGCCGATCCTGCTGGTGTGGATCTACATCGCGTGGTCGATCGTGCTGCTGGGGGCGGTGGTGGCGGCGTATCTGCCCAGCCTGCTGGCCGCGCCGAAGCGGCGCGGCGGAGCGCATGGGTGGCAGTTCCAGCTGGCGCTGGAGGTGCTGCAGCAGCTGCACGAGGCGCGCGCGGGCGTGCGCCGCGGGCTGTCGGCGATCGAACTCGCGGCGACGATGGAAGTGGACGTGCTGCAGCTGGAACCGGTGCTGCAGACCCTGGTGCAGCTGGACTGGATCGGCCGCCTGAACGAGATCGACGACCAGGAGGGCACGCGCTACGTGCTGCTGGCGGATGCGCAGGCGACGGCGCTGGAGCCGCTGATGCGGCACCTGCTGCTGCCGGCGTCGGATGCGACGGCGAAGCTGTGGCAGACGGGGCGGTTGTCGCAGGTGTATCTGAAGGACGTGCTCTAGGCGTTGGCGGGAACGCTGGGGTTGCACCCCAGCCTACGAAGTCTTGCGTCGGGGTTCGGCGCTGCGCGCGCTCACCGCCGACCTACGGGGAACGGGTATTCCGTAGTTGGCGGGAACGCTGGGGTTGCACCCCAGCCTACGAAGTCCGGCTCCCCGTAGGCTGGGGTGCAACCCCAGCGATTCGAAGCGCCGAATCCCGACGATCACTCCAGCGCAAACGGCGCCTCGAGGAATCCCCGGAACCGCGCCCGCCCACCGCGCGTGGGCATCTCCGTGAGCCGATACCGCGGAAACCGTGCCAGAAACCTTCCGATCGCGACCTTGCCCTCCAGCCGCGCGAGGCTCAACCCCGCGCACTGGTGGATCCCGAAGCCGAACGCCAGGTGCCGGTTGTTCTCCCGCCGCAGGTCCAGCACGTCCGGATCGGCGAACTGCGCCGGATCGCGATTGGCCGCGCCGATGCACAACGTCACCAGCGCGCCTTCCGCCAATGCGACCCCGCCCACCTCGCACGCCTGCAGCGCCCGCCGGTTTCCCAGCTGGTTCGACGATTCGAAGCGCAGGAATTCGTCGACCGCCAGAGTCATCGCCGGCTCCAGCGCGTCCCAGTCCGGACGTTCGCCGATCGCCCGCAGCAGCCGCTCCTTCTCCTGCGGCCATTCCTCGAGCGCGGCCAGCGCGTTGCCGATGAGGTTGGTGGTGGTCTCGTGGCCCGCATTGAGGATGAACACGCAGTTCTGCAGCAGCTCGGTCTCGGTGAGCTTCTCGCCGGCGTCCTCGCCCTGCACCAGCCGCGTGAGCACGTCGTGCTCCGGATCGCCCGGGTACTTGCGGCGGTCCGCCACCAGCACCTTCAGGTAGTCGAGGAACTCGCGCACGCTGCGGTTGCCCGCCGCTTCCTGTTCGGGCGTGAGCTTCGGTTCCAGCGCGCCCAGGATCGCCAGCGACCAGCCGCGCAACGGCCCGCGCTCGTCGCGCGGCACGGCGAGCAGGTTGCCGATGATCTCCACGGGAATGGCGGAGGCGAAGTCCTCGACCAGGTCGCCGCCGCCCTTGGCCTCGATGCCATCGAGCAGGGTCTCCACCAGCAGGATCAGGCCGGGCTCCATGTCGGCGATCGCCCGCCGCGTGAGCGCGCCCATGATCAGCTTGCGCACGCGGGTGTGCAGCGGCGGGTCGTTGAACACCAGGCTGGTCGTGTGGTGCTCCAGCAGCGCCGAGCCGGCGCCGTACTTGGGCGTGAACTCCACCTTCTTGTCGGAGCTGAAGCAGTGCGCGTCGCGGTACACCTGCACGAGGTCCGCATGGCGCGTGAGGAACCAGGAGCCGTCGGGCATGCGCCGCACCGGTTCGCTCCCGCGCAGCGCGGCGTAGACCGGAAACGGATTGGCGTAGAAGTCCGGGGGCAGGGCGCGCAGGTCCAGCGACGCCGCGATCTCGCGCGCCCGCCCGGGGCTCATGGGCGGCGTGACCTGCATGTCAGGCCCGCAGGAAGTCCTTGAGGGCGAACAGCACCGGGTCGGGCGCTTCCACCATCATCTGGTGGCCGCCCTCGACGACCACGGTTCTCGCGTCGCGCGCCTTCTTCTGCAGCGACTGCGCGGCCTTCGGCGGCGTCATCGCATCGGCCTTCCCCAGCACGAACAGCACCGGGCACTGCACCTTCTCCATCGCCGCGTCGCCGCCCGCATAGCTGTCGCAGGCGACGAAGCCGCGATGGAAGACGTTGACGCGAGGATTGCTCGCGAGCACGCGCCGCATCAGCGCGCGCGAACCGCCGTACAGCCAGGTGCCCGGCCCCAGCGCGGAAGGCGGCGGCGCCATCAGTGCGTGCGAGTACACGTTCACCATGTCGATGGCCTTCATCGGCTGGTGCTGCGAGTTCTCCAGCAGCGCCGGCGAGACCTTCATGGGGAAGGCCACGCCGACCAGCGCCAGCTGCGTCACCCGGTCGGGCGCGCGCGCTGCGGCCTCCAGGGCGACCAGGGCGCCGAAGCTGTGTCCGACGAGTGCGGCCCTCGTCACGCCCGCCGCATCGAGCAGCGCGATCAAGAAGCCGGCCGCCTCTTCCACGCTCTTCGGCGGTTCGCCCTCGCTCCTGCAATGCCCCGGCAGGTCCACGGCCAGCACGTTCCAGCCATGGTGCGCGAACCAGCGCGTTTGAAGGATCCACACGCTGTGGTCGTTCAGCACGCCGTGGAGGAAGACGACCGTGGGCTTTGCGGCATCGAAAGGCTTGCCGCCGGTGTAGCAGAAGGTCCTGGCGCCGTTGACGGTGAGTTCCATGTCGTCGCTCCTCAGGCCTTTTCCGCCGCCTTCAGCGCCCGCTTCAGGTCCTCGATCAGGTCGTCCGGATCCTCCAGCCCGATCGACAGCCGGATCGTGCCCGGTCCGATGCCGGCGCTCGCGAGCGCCTCGTCGGTCATGCGGAAGTGCGTCGTGCTGGCCGGGTGGATCACCAGGGAGCGGCAGTCGCCGACGTTGGCGAGGTGGCTGAAGAGTTTCAGCGCTTCGATGAAACGCTTGCCCTGTTCGCGGCTGCCCTTCATGTCGAAGCTGAACACCGAACCGGCGCCGCGCGGCAGCAGCTTCTTCGCCAGCGCATGGCTGGGATGCGACTCCAGCAACGGATGGCCGACGCGCTCCACGAAGGGATGGGCGGCGAGGAACTCGACGACCTTTTCGGTATTGGACATGTGCCGCGCCATGCGCAGCGGCAAGGTCTCGATGCCCTGCAGGATCAGCCAGGCCGTGTGCGGGCTCATGCTGGCGCCGAAGTCGCGCAGGCCTTCGCGGCGCGCGCGCAGCAGGAAGGCGCCCACGGTCGACTCCTCCGTGAACACCATGTTGTGGAAACCTTCGTAGGGCGCGGTGAGTTCGGCGAACTTGCCCGAGCGGTCCCAGTCGAAGCTGCCGCCGTCCACCACCACGCCGCCGATCACCGTGCCGTGGCCGGAGAGGAACTTGGTGGCCGAGTGATAGACGAGGTCGGCGCCGAAGTCGAAGGGCTTCATCAGCCAGGGCGTGGTGAAGGTCGAGTCCACCACCAGCGGCAGGCCGGCCTCGTGCGCGACCTGCGAAATGGTGGGGAGGTCCAGCACGTCCAGGCCGGGGTTACCGACGGTTTCACCGAACAACAACTTCGTCTCCGGACGGATCGCGGCACGCCAGCCGTCGATGTCGCCGGGCTTGACGAAGGTCGTTTCGATGCCGAAGCGCCGCATCGTGTAGTGCAGCAGGTTCTGCGAGCCGCCGTACAGCGCCGTGCTGGCCACGATGTGCGAACCCGCACCCATCAGCGTGGCGATGCACAGGTGCAGGGCCGCCTGTCCGCTGGCGGTGGCGATGGCGCCGATGCCGCCTTCGAGGGCGGCCACGCGCTGTTCCAGCACCGCGTTCGTCGGATTGCTGATGCGCGAATAGACGTGCCCGGAACGCTCCAGGTTGAACAGCGCCGCGGCATGGTCGCTGGACTCGAAGACGAAGGAAGTGCTCAGGTGGATCGGCACGGCCCGGGCCCCCGTGGCGGGGTCGGGCGCGGCGCCGGCGTGCAGTGCCAGTGTGTCGAAGCCGGGGTCGGAGTAACCAGCCATAAGGCGAATCCCTCTTCTGTATGGAACTGCCCCGGATTGTGGGCTATATTCCTTTGGACCCGCCCCTCCCGGCAGTGCGGCGGCGAGCCAAGGAGACAGCATGAAAGTCAGCGACATCCTGCGCGTGAAGGGCAACACCCTCTACACGGTCAAGCCCGACGAGCCCCTGTCGCGCGCCATCGACATCATGGCCGAAAAGGACATCGGCTCGCTGGTGGTGATGGACCACGGCGACCTGGTGGGCATGCTCACCTTCCGCGAAGTGATCCAGTGCATCGTCGCCAACCAGCACAGCGTCGGCCAGACGATCGTGCGCACCGCGATGGACGACCACCCGCTCACCTGCACGCTCGAAACCGAACTCGACGAAGTGCGCCGCATGATGCTGGAGCGCCATGCCCGCTACATGCCGGTGATGGACAAGCGCATGCTCATGGGCGTGATCAGCTTCTACGACGTCGCCAAGGCGGTGGTCGACAGCCAGAACTTCGAGAACCGGATGCTCAAGGCGTACATCCGCGACTGGCCGGCTTCGGAAGATTCGCAGCCGACGGCATCCCTCTGATCCCGTCGTCCCCGCGCAGGCGGGGATCCAGAGCATCTCAGCGAAAGCGGCCTGGCGGGCCGCTTTCGTTTTTGGGCGCCCTGGGCCCCCGCCTGCGCGGGGGTGACGGGGGCGATGGGATAATCCCCCCATGAGCGGCAACACCTTCGGCAAGTCCTTCGCGGTCACCAACTTCGGCGAGTCGCACGGGCCTGCCATCGGCTGCGTGATCGACGGCTGCCCGCCCGGCATGCCGCTGTCGGAAGCCGACATCCAGCCGGACCTCGACCGCCGCCGGCCCGGCACCAGCCGCCACGTCACCCAGCGGCAGGAAGAGGACAAGGTCGAGATCCTCTCGGGCGTCTACGAGGGCAAGACCACCGGCACCGCGCTGTGCCTGCTGATCCGCAACACGGACCAGCGCAGCAAGGACTACTCGGAGGTGGCGCAGAAGTTCCGCCCCGGCCATGCCGACTACACCTACCTGCAGAAGTACGGCCTGCGCGACCCGCGCGGCGGCGGCCGCGCCTCGGCCCGCCTGACGGCGCCCATGGTGGCCGCCGGCGCCGTGGCGAAGAAATGGCTGCAGCAGCAGTACGGCACCACCTTCCGCGGCTGCATGCAGCAGATCGGCGAGGTCGCGATCCCGTTCGAGAGCTGGGACCACGTGCCGGACAACCCCTTCTTCGCGCCGGTCGCCGACGTCTCGCAGCTCGAGGCCTACATGGACACCCTGCGCAAGGCGGGCGATTCCTGCGGCGCGCGCATCCGCGTCACGGCCAGCGGCATGCCGGCCGGCCTGGGCCAGCCGCTGTTCGACAAGCTCGATGCCGAGATCGCCTACGCGATGATGGGCATCAACGCGGTCAAGGGCGTGGAGATCGGCGCCGGCTTCGCCAGCGTGGCGCAGCGCGGCACCGTCCATGGCGACTCGCTCACGCCCACCGGCTTCGCCACCAACAACGCCGGCGGCGTGCTGGGCGGCATCAGCACCGGGCAGGACCTCGAAGTCTCCATCGCGATCAAGCCCACCAGTTCGATCGTCACGCCGCGCGACACCATCGACCTGCAGGGCCAGGCGACGCAGGTGATCACCAAGGGCCGCCACGATCCCTGCGTGGGCATCCGCGCGACGCCGATCGCCGAGGCGATGCTGGCGCTGGTGGTCATGGACCTCGCGCTGCGCCACCGCGCCCAGTGCGGCGACGTCGAATCGCCGCTGGCCCCCATCGCTTCCTCCTTCCTCTGATCGCATGAGCGGTCCCGGCACGGCGGTGGGATTCCGCCAGCTGGTCCCGTTCGGCGCGCTTTCGGCGAGCTACTTCGCCCATATCGGCTTCTTCAATCCCTACCTGCCGCTGTGGCTGAAGGAGCAGGGGCTGCCGATCACCGTGATCAGCCTGCTGGCCTCGGTGCAGTCCTTCACCCGCGTGTTCGCGCCCTATGCCTGGGGCGCGCTCAGCGACCACACGGGCGAGCGCGTGAAGCTGCTGCGCGTCAGCGCGGCCATCGCGCTGGTGGCCTCGCTGGGGCTGTGGATGCCCGGCGGCGCCTGGTGGATCGGGCTGGTGCTGCTGCTGCTTTTCACGCACACCAGCTCGATGATGTCGCTCACCGAAGCCGCGATGGCGCACCTGGTCGCCGGCGACTGGGGCCGCTACGGCAAGGTGCGCCTGTGGGGTTCGGCCGGCTTCATGGTCACCGTGTTCGCGGCCGGCGCCTGGTTCGAGCGCTCCGGCATGGGCAGCTTCCCGGCCTGGGCAGCGGTGACGCTGGCGGCCGTCCTGGCCTGCACCTGGTGGCTGCCCAACGTGACGGAGGCGCCGCACCACGCGGACCACGCGCCGCAGGGCGCGATCGCCGCCGCGCTCGCGCAGCCCGTGGTGCGCTGGTTCTTCGCCTCGCTGCTGTTCCACGTGATGGCGCACTTCGCCATCTACGCCTTCTTCTCGCTGTACCTGGATTCGCTGGGCTACGGCAAGTCCACCATCGGCGCGCTGTGGGCGGTGTCGGTGATCGTGGAGATCGCCTGGTTCTACGCGCAGGGGCGGCTGATCGTCCGCTATCGCATGGAGACCTGGCTGGCGATCTGCGCCGGCGCCACCGCGCTGCGCATGGCGATGACCGCCGGACTGGGCGGATGGCTCGCCGCGCTGTACCTGGCCCAGGTGCTGCACGCACTGACCTTCGCCACGCATCACACCGCGTGCATCGCGATGGTGACGCGGCACTTTCCCGGCCGCCTGCGCGGGCGCGGGCAGGCGCTCTTCACCGTCACCGGGTATGGCTTCGGCGGCGTGCTGGGGGTGCTGGCCGGCGGCGCGATCGCCTCGCGCTGGGGTTTCCAGGCGCTGTTCGGGGCCGCGGCGCTGCTCGGGTTGGTCGCATTGGCCTGTGCACTGCGCGTGCAGTGGCTGGAGCGCCAGGAAAGCGTCTGACGCCGGCTCGCGCGGGCACGCCCCAGCAGGAAATCCGCGCCCGCCGCACAATGCGGATCATGGCCAAGGCCGCTACCCGCCTGCTGCGTTATCTCTGGGCCGCCCCCTACACCTTGCTGGGGCTGCTGCTCGGCGCGTTGGCGTCCGTGTTCGGCGCCCAGGCGCGGGCGCATTTCGGCGTGATCGAGGTATTCGGCGGCCGCCTGGGTTCGGCGCTGGCGCACCTGCCCGAACCGCTGCGTTTCTCCGCGATGACGCTGGGCCACGTGATCCTGGCGGTGGACCGCTCGGCCCTGGTGCAACTGCGGGCCCACGAGCGCGTGCACGTGCGGCAGTACGAGCGCTGGGGTCCGCTGTTCGTGCCGGCCTATTTCCTGTCCAGCCTGCTGCAGCTGCTGCGCGGGCGCAATCCCTACCGCGAGAACCACTTCGAGCGGCAGGCCTACGCGGCCACGCCGCGGCGGCGCGCGGTCGAGCAACGGCGTGCCTAGGTGCGCTTGGGTCCTAAGGTCCGTCCCTGCTGCAGGCTCGCGCGATTCGCGTCATCATTCCGGCGCTGGCAACAAGGAGCAATCCCATGGACAACACGCCCGGCCCTTCGACGTCCCCGCGCCTCATCGACCTGACGAGCCAGACGGACGTGCAGTTCTGGTGCCGCGTCTTCGACGTGAGCATGGACCAGCTGCGCGACGCCGTGCATCACGCGGGCCACCAGGTGGAGGAAGTGGAGCGCTACCTGCGCCACAAGAAGCAGGCATCGCACTGACGTCACAACGGCCGGCCGCCGCCGGCCCATGGAGGGGAAAGCAATGGAGTACACGCGCCTGGGCCGCACGGGCCTGAAGGTATCGCGCATCTGCCTGGGCATGATGACCTACGGCACGCCGCGCTGGCGGCCCTGGATCCTCGACGAGGAAGCCTCGCGGCCCGTCGTGCGCCACGCGGTGGAGCTGGGCATCAACTTCTTCGACACCGCCGACATGTATTCGGGCGGCGAGAGCGAGGTGCTCACCGGCAGGTTCCTCAAGGAGTTCTGCCGCCGCGAGGAAGTCGTGGTCGCCACCAAGGTGTTCCATCCGGTGGACGTCAACGCACCGGGCGGCGCATCCGCCGGCGGCCGGCCGCAGAAGCGGCCCAACAGGGACGGGCTTTCGCGCAAGCGCATCTTCCACGCGGTGGACCAGAGCCTGCAGCGCCTGGGCACCGACTACATCGACCTGTACCAGATCCACCGCCTCGATCCCGAGACGACGATGGAAGAGACCATGGAAGCGCTGCACGACGTGGTGAAGGCCGGCAAGGTGCGCTACCTCGGCGCCAGCAGCATGTTCGCCTGGCAGTTCGCGAAGATGCAGCAGATCGCGAAGGAGCGCGGCTGGACGCCTTTCGTGAGCATGCAGAACCACTACAACCTCGCCTACCGCGAGGAAGAGCGCGAGATGATCCCGCTGTGCCGCGACCAGGGCGTGGGCCTCATCCCCTGGAGTCCGCTGGCGCGCGGCTTCCTCGCCGGCAACCGCGGCAAGGACGACAAGGCGGCCGGCCAGACCTCGCGCGCGCAGACCGACGACATCGCGCAGAACTACTACTATCGCGACAGCGATTTCAAGGTGGTGGAAAACCTCGGCGCGCTCGCTCAGAAGAAGGGCGTGAGCAATGCCACGCTGGCCTATGCCTGGCTGCTGCACAAGGGCGTGACCGCGCCCATCGTCGGCGCCAGCAAGATCCCCCAGCTGGACCAGGCCGTGGCCGCGCCGGAAGTGAGCCTCACGGCCGAAGAGGTCCGCGCGCTGGAAGCGGCGTACGAACCGCATCCGGTGCTGGGACACGCGTAGGCCCGCTCCCACGGGCCGCTCCGCGCTCGTCCTCGGCGACGCCTCCGCGCATCGCCGCACCATGGAGGCTTGCGAAAGGAAGTCTCCATGGACAAGAAGCCGGCTGCCAAGGACAACACGCGCGCGGGCGCCAATGAAGCCACGGCGGAGAAGCAGCGCGAGCTGCAGCGTGAACAGGACCGCAAGGAACCGGGCGAGGGCTCCGGCGGCGAGAAGAAGGGCGCGGTGCAGACGGGCCACCGCAGCTATCCCGAGGAACTGCCGGCGCAGCACCTGGAAAAGCCGGGCCTGGAAGCCGACATGCAGCTCAAGCCGCAGTTCATGGCGCCGCACTACAAGGGCAGCGAAAAGCTGCAGGGCATGGTGGCGCTGGTCACGGGCGGCGATTCGGGCATCGGCCGCGCGGTGGCGGTGCTCTATGCGCGCGAGGGCGCCGATGTGGCGATCGTCTACCTCGCCTCGCACGAGGATGCGCAGGAGACGAAACGCTGCGTCGAGAAGGAAGGGCGCAAGTGCCTGCTGATCCCGGGCGATGTGAAGGACGCGAAGTTCTGCAATGCCGCCGTCGGGAAGACGGTGAAGGAGCTCGGCAAGCTGGACATCCTGGTCAACAACGCCGCCTTCCAGGAGCATGCGCATTCGCTGCAGGACATCACGGACGAGCGCCTGGACGAAACCTTCAAGACCAACATCTACGGCTACTTCTACATGGCGCGCGCCGCGGAGCCGCACCTGAAGAAAGGCGCATGCATCATCAACACCGGTTCGGTGGTGGGGCTGAAGGGCAGCAAGCAGCTGCTGGACTACTCGGCGACCAAGGGCGCGATCCACGCCTTCACGATGTCGCTGGCAGCCAGCCTGATCGAGAAGGGCATCCGCGTGAACGCCGTCGCGCCCGGGCCGGTGTGGACGCCGCTCAATCCGGCCGACCGCAGCGCGCAGGAGATCGTCGAGTTCGGCAAGCAGACCGAGTTCAAGCGCCCGGCGCAGCCGGAGGAGCTGTCGCCGGCCTATGTGTTCCTGGCCTCGCCGGCTTGCGCGAGCTACATCACGGGGATCGTATTGCCGGTGACGGGGTCGATCGGGAGCTGAATGTCATCCCGGCGCAGGCGGGGACCCAGGGCGTTCAAGGGTTTTTGGAATGCCCTGGATTCCCGCCTGCGCGGGAATGACGAGAATGCGCCATGCCCCAAACCCTCCATATCGACTTCGTCTCCGACGTCGCCTGCCCCTGGTGCGCGGTCGGCCTCGCCGCGCTCGAGCGCGCACTCGACCAGATCAAGGACGACGTGCAGGTCG
Source organism: Ramlibacter sp. (assembly GCF_036383835.1). Taxonomy (GTDB): domain Bacteria; phylum Pseudomonadota; class Gammaproteobacteria; order Burkholderiales; family Burkholderiaceae_C; genus Ramlibacter. The sequence goes on along the minus strand of NZ_DASVNN010000005.1, from coordinate 7,027 downwards.
ACCTGCACTTCCAGCCCTTCGAGCTCAATCCGCAGATGGGACCGGAAGGGCAGGACGTCACCGAACACCTGACGCAGAAGTACGGCAGCACGCCGGAGCAGCAGGCGCAGGCGCGCGCCGGCATCGCTGCGCGCGGTGCCGCGGTCGGTTTCGAGTTCCGCAAGGAAGGCCGCGGGCGCGTCTGGAACACCTTCGATGCGCACCGGCTGCTGATGTGGGCGGGCGAGCAGGGCGCGCGGCAGCAGCGCGATCTCAAGATGGCGCTGCTGAAGTCCTATCACGGCGAAGGGCGCAGCCCGGCGGACCGGGCCGTGCTCGCGGACGCCGCGGCATCGGTGGGGCTGGACCGCGCGCAGGCCGAGGAGGTGTTGAAGAGCGATCGCTACGCCGACGAAGTGCGCGAGCGCGAGCGGCATTTCCAGCAGCTCGGCATCCATGCGGTGCCGTCGGTGATCGTGAACGACCGGCACCTGATCCAGGGTGGCCAGCCGCCGGAGATCTTCGAGCAGGCCTTGCGGCAGATCGCGGCGCAGCCGGCGGGGTCGGCGACGACGGAGGTTTAGGTCACGGGAAGCTGGGGTTGCACCCCAGCCTACGAACAGCCGACGCATGGATCCCGTAGGCTGGGGTGCAACCCCAGCTTCGCCGCCTAATGCCCGCCCGCCGCGCGCGCCAGCGCGACGCAGTAATCCAGCATCGCCTCCGTCTCCATCGCCTTGTCGAACACGCCGTCGGCGCCCATCTCCTCGCAGTGGCGCCGCACCTGCGGATTCGCGCTGCCGGTGAGCACCACCATCTTCTGCGTGGCCGGCCGGCCGCGCATGGCCTGCAGCACGGCGAAGCCGCTGCCGCCGGCTTCCAGCACGAGGTCGATGATCGCGATGTCCCACGCGTTGGCGGGATCGCGCAGCCAGGCGAGGGCGGACTTCTGATCGGCGGCCCAGCCGGCCGTTTCGATGCCGGCCAGTTCCTCGATGGCTTCCACCAGGCTGTCCCGGACAGCCGGCTGGTCTTCCACGATGAATGCCTTCAGGGCCAAGGATTCTCCCCCGCGCGCCTGTCCGTAGCGCCGGCGCGTCCGGTCCATTGTGCACCGAAAGGCGCCCCTGCCCGAAGGGCCGCTAGCGCGCCAGCAACACCGGGAGGGAGGCGACGAGCAGCGCCAGGCCGCTGGCGAACAGCAGGCCGAGCACCACCCGGCGGAAGGCGATCTCGCTGATGCCCACGTAGACGCGGGTGCCCAGCAGCACGGGGACCAGCACCGCCGGCGGCACGATCGCCAGCAGGGGCAGCATCGCGCGATCGACGACGCCGGTGGCGAGGTAGGTGGTGAAGGTCACCATCAGCATCGCCAGGTTGAAGTTCTGGATGATCGCGCGCTGGCGCTCCTTGTCGAGGCCGCGCACGGTGCACCAGAGCGTCGGCACGACGCCGGTGAAGCCGCCGAGGCCGCCCATCATGCCGCCGGCCGCGCCCGCGAGCGCATCGCCCGCGCGCCCGCCGCGGATCTTCGGCAGCCGCGCCGCGAAGAACATCAGCGCGCAGATGACCACCAGCATGGCGCCCAGCACCAACTTGAACAGCGGCACGTCGAGCCGCGGCAGCAGCCACAGCCCGAAGGGCAGTCCCGCGAGCCCGCCCACCAGAAAGGGCAGCAGCGCGCGCAGGTCCCAGCCGCGGCGCACGGTGAACGCGGCGAGCAGCTGGCCCGTGAGGCCGCCCACCACCGCGAGCGCGGCGGCGAGACGCGGCTCCAGCGTCCAGGCCCACAGCGCCATGGCGGTGAGTCCGAAGCCGAAGCCGGACAGCCCCTGCACGAATCCGGCGAGGGCGGCGCCGAAGGCGATGACGAGGATCAGTTCCAAATCGTTGTCATCCCGGGCTTGACCCGGGATCCAGGGACGCGCGATGGCGTGGATTGCGGGTCGAGCCCGCAATGACAAGGCGTCATTCGTACGCCGACATCGGCACGCAGCTGCAGAACAGGTTGCGGTCGCCGTACACGTTGTCGACGCGGCCCACCGGCGGCCAGTACTTGGCGTGGCGGCGCTCATCCAGCACCGCCGCGCCCGCCTCGCGCGGATACGCATGCGTCCACTCGCCCTTCAGCAGCGTCGCGGCGGTGTGCGGCGCGTTCTTCAGCGGGTTGTCGTCCTGCGGCCATTCGCCGCCTTCGATCTTCCGGATCTCCTCGCGGATCGCGATCATCGCGTCGCAGAAGCGGTCGATCTCCTCCAGCGTCTCGCTCTCGGTGGGTTCCACCATCAGCGTGTTGGGCACCGGGAAGGACAGCGTCGGCGCGTGGAAGCCGTAGTCGATCAGCCGCTTGGCGACGTCCTCGGCCATCACGCCGCTGGTTTCCTTCAGCGGCCGCAGGTCGAGGATGCACTCGTGGGCCACGTGGCCGTTGGGGCTCGCGTACAGCGTGGGGTAGTGGTCGCGCAGGCGCGCGCTGATGTAGTTGGCGCTGAGGATCGCCACTTCGGTGGCCTGCGTGAGGCCTTCGGCGCCCATCATGCGGCAGTACATCCAGCTGATGGGAAGCACCGCCGCGTTGCCCAGCGGCGCGGCCGACACGGCGCCCACCGGATGCTCCGGCAGGCCGCCCGCCTTGTGGCCGGGCAGGAAGGGCACGAGGTCCTCCACCACGCACACCGGGCCGACGCCGGGGCCGCCGCCGCCGTGCGGGATGCAGAAGGTCTTGTGCAGGTTCAGGTGGCTCACGTCGCCGCCGAACTCGCCCGGCGCCGCCACGCCGACCAGCGCGTTCATGTTGGCGCCGTCCACGTACACGCGGCCGCCGTGCCGGTGCACCAGCGCGCACAGCTCCTTGACCTGCTGCTCGAACACGCCGTGCGTGCTCGGGTAGGTGATCATGATGCAGGCGAGGTTGGCGCTGTGCTGTTCGCACTTGGCCTTCAGGTCGGCGAGGTCGACGTTGCCGTTGTCGTCGCAGGCCGTGACCACCACCTGCATGCCCACCATCTGCGCGCTCGCCGGGTTGGTGCCGTGCGCGGAGGAGGGGATCAGGCAGATCTTGCGGTGGCCCTGGCCGCGGCTCTCGTGCCAGGCCTGGATCGCCAGCAGGCCGGCGTATTCGCCCTGCGAGCCGGCATTGGGCTGCAGGCTGATGCCGGCGTAGCCGGTGGCCTGGCACAGCCAGGCGCGCAGCTGCTCGTCGAGCTCGGCGTAGCCTTGCAGCTGGTCGCGCGGCGCGAAGGGGTGCACGTGCGCGAACTCGGGCCAGGTGATGGGGATCATCTCGCTGGTGGCGTTCAGCTTCATCGTGCAGCTGCCCAGCGGGATCATGGTGCGGTCCAGCGCGAGGTCCTTGTCGGACAGGCCGCGGATGTAGCGCAGCATGCCGGTCTCGCTGTGGTGCGTGTTGAAGACCGGGTGCGTGAGGTACTCGCTGCTGCGGCGCAGTTCCTGCGGGATCAGGGGCTCGATGCCTTTTTCGAAAGCCGCGAAGTCGGGCAGCGCCTGTCCCGGCTTGGCGAAGAAGGACCAGAGCTTCTTCACGTCCTCGCGCGTGCTGGTCTCGTCCAGCGAGATGCCCAGGCAACCGGGGAAGGTATTGCGCAGGTTCGCGCGGGCCGCGTGCGCGCGGCTGGAGATCATCGCCGTCGCTTCGTCGGTGCGCACGGTGAGCGTGTCGAAGGCGCTGGCCGAGGTGAGCTGCCAGCCCATCTGCTTCAGGCCTTCCGCGAGCACCGAGGTGAGCGCGGCAACGCGCTGCGCGATGCGCCTGAGCCCCTGCGGCCCATGGTAGACCGCGTACATGCTGGCGACGACCGCCGGCAGCACCTGGGCCGTGCAGATGTTCGACGTGGCCTTCTCGCGGCGGATGTGCTGCTCGCGGGTCTGCAGCGCGAGCCGGTAGGCGGGGTTGCCGTGCGAGTCCACGCTGACGCCCACCAGCCGGCCGGGCATGGAGCGCTTGAATTCGTCGCGGCAGGCGAGGTAGGCCGCGTGCGGGCCGCCCGCGCCCATGGGCATGCCGAAGCGCTGGGTGGTGCCGACCACGATGTCGGCGCCCCATTCGCCGGGAGGCGCGAGCAGCGCCAGGGCGAGCAGGTCCGCGGCGACGATGAAGGCCGCCTGCTTCGCGTGCGCCAGCTGCACGTAGGGGCGCATGTCGTGGATCATGCCGGCGGTGGAGGGGTACTGCGCCAGCACGCCGAAGTAGTCGTTCTCCTCCATCAGCTTGGGCGCAAAGCCGACCAGCACGTGGATGCCCAGGGGCTTCGCGCGCGTCTGCACCACCTCGATGGTCTGCGGATGGCAGTCGCCGGCGACGATGAAGTTGCTGCTCTTGCTCTTCACGCTGCGCTTGGCCAGCGTCATCGCTTCCGCGGCGGCCGTCGCTTCGTCCAGCATCGACGCGTTGGCGATCGGCATGGCCGTGAGGTCGCAGACCATCGTCTGGAAGTTGACCAGCGCCTCCATGCGGCCCTGGCTGATCTCCGCCTGGTAGGGCGTGTAGGCCGTGTACCAGGCCGGGTTCTCGAGGATGTTGCGCAGGATCACGCCGGGCGTGAAGGTGCCGTGGTAGCCCTGGCCGATGAAGCTGCGGAAGACCTGGTTGCGCTGCGCGATCGCGCGCAGTTCGGCCAGCGCCGCGGCTTCCGTCACCGGCGCCGGCAGGCGCATCGCGTTGCTGCGGGCGATGGCGCGCGGCACGATGCCTTCGACCAGCGCGCGGCGCGACGCCTCGCCGATCAGCGAGAGCATGTGGCGCTCGTCGGCTTCGGCGATGCCGATGTGGCGGGGAATGAATTCGGAAGGGTTCTCCAGCTCGCCGAGCGGCCGGGCGGATTGCATCAACATGCGGTCAGGTGGTCTCTTTGACGAACTTCTGGTAAGCCGGCTCGTCCATCAGCGCATCGAGCTGGCTCCGGTCCTGCAGGCGGATCTTGAAGAACCAGCCTCCGCCCATCGGGTCCTTGTTGGCCTTGGACGGGTCGTTGCGCAGGTCCTCGTTGACCTCGGTGATCTCGCCGTCGAGCGGCATGAAGACGTCGGCGGCGGCTTTCACCGACTCGACGACGCCCGCCACTTCGCCCTTGTTGTACGTGCGCCCGACTTCCGGCAGGTCGACGAACACCACGTCGCCCAGCGCGTCCTGCGCGTGCACCGTGATGCCCACGGTGGCAGCGTCCTGCTCCAGCTGGATCCACTCGTGGTCGGACGTGTACTTGAGGGTCATGTTTCTTCTCCTAGGCGGCCGGGCCGCGGTGATAACGATTCGGGACGAAGGGCATGGCGCTCACCTGCATGGGCACCGCCTTGCCGCGGACCATGGCGTCGATGCGCGTGCCCACCACGGCGAGCTGCGGCGGCACGTAGCCCATGGCGATCGGCTGGTTGATACTGGGACCGAGCAGGCCGCTGGTGACCTCGCCGACGCGCAGCGCCTGGCTGCCGGCGCCCTGCACGGCGTGGAGCTCGGTGTGCTCGCGCACGGGCACGCGCTCGCCGGCCACCAGGCCCACGCGCTTGCGCGCCAGCGGCTCGGTGCCGTCCAGCTGCGCCAGCACCTCGGCTGCACCCGGGAAGCCGCCGGCCCGCGCGCCGCCGGTGCGGCGCACCTTCTGGATGGCCCAGGTGAGCGCCGCTTCCACCGGCGTGGTGGTGGTGTCGATGTCGTTGCCGTACAGGCACAGGCCCGCTTCGAGACGCAGCGAGTTGCGTGCACCGAGGCCGACCGGCTTCACTTCCGGCTGGTCGAGCAGCGCGCGCGCGAGTGCTTCCGCTTGCGCGGCCGGCACGGAAATCTCGAAGCCATCCTCGCCGGTGTAGCCGCTGCGGGTGACGAACAGGTCGGCGCCCTTCCAGTCGAAAGCCGCGCCCGTCATGAACACCAGCTTTTCGACGCCGGGCACGAGGCGCTCCAGTGCATCGACCGCCTTGGGCCCCTGCAAGGCGAGCAGGCCGCGGTCGGGCAGGGGGATCACCTGGCAGCGCGCGCCGATGCGGTCCTGCATGTGCTGGAGGTCGCCCGCCTTGCAGGCGCCGTTGACGATGACGAACAGGTCGGCGCCGCGGTTGACGAACATCAGGTCGTCGATGATCGTGCCCTCGTCGGTGAGCAGCAGACCGTAGCGCTGCCGGCCGGGCGCGAGGTCGATCACGTCCACCGGCATCAGCGATTCGAGGGCCGCGGCCGCCTGCGGTCCCACGAGGCGCAGCTGGCCCATGTGCGACACGTCGAACAGGCCGGCGCTCGTGCGGGTGTGGAGGTGCTCGGCCATCAGGCCGGCGGGATACTGCACCGGCATGGAGTAGCCGGCGAAGGGCACCATGCGCGCACCGAGTTCCAGGTGCAGGGCATGCAGGGGGGTCTTCTGAAGCTCTTCTTGAGAGGTGGACACGCGGACTCCAACGGGGCGAGGAACCATCGTACAGACGATGGATGGGCCCGTGCTGTCCGCTTTACCTGAGAGATTCACCCTTCGCGAGGGCTTGCTCCTTCGGTGGACCGCAACTCGTCGGTGCGGCCTCTCTCCAGCAAGGTGGCGCCCCGCGAACGGGACGCTTGCCAGTCCTTTTGCCTGAGCGTTGTTGCGCCTTCGGCGGTTCCCTCGGGGGAACTCTCTCCTGACGCGGCGGATTGTAGCCGCAGAGCTGTGCGTCATCCCGCGGCCTCTCCTTCGTCACCCCCGCGAAGGCGGGGGCCCAGGGCTTCCTGTTGAAGCGGCTGCGCCGCTTCCCGCTTTTTCGCATCGCGCCGGCTGCCAGCCCCCGCGCGGGCGGGGCCGGAGTCGCGCTGGCATGGCGTCCTTCGCGCCTGCGGCGCTTCGGCAAACCTGCGAGGACCGGGCAGGCGGCCCCCGCGACCGAACTCGCTGCGTGTTTGCCCGCGCGCGGCCAAACACTCCGCTCAGGCACCGGTGTCGCGAGTCAGAATCGTACGCACGGCTCGATACGCTTCGCTCTCGTAGCCGCGCTGGGCCGCCTGCCCGGTCCTCGCAGGCGCCATGCCTTCATGCGCGACCCCGGCCCCGCCCGCACGGGGGCTGGCAGC
>NZ_DASVNN010000004.1:0-6212 GCF_036383835.1 Ramlibacter sp. | reverse complement strand
CTAGGGTTTTCCCGAGCAAAGAAAACTAACCAGTCCGTACAAAATCCGGTCCGCGGATCCGGCACGGGCCGGATCGCCCAGGAGACCAGCCCATGTTCCAGAACTTCCTCGACCGCTGCTGCCGCTTCCTGACCGCGGTGATGGTGGTGTGCCTCGCGCTGATGGTCGTCATGGTGTTCGGCAACGTGGTGCTGCGCTATGGCTTCAACAGCGGCATCACGGTGTCCGAGGAGCTCTCGCGCTGGCTGTTCGTGTGGATGACGTTCATCGGTTCCGTGATCGCACTGCGTTCGCACGCTCACCTCGGCACCGACACGCTGGTCTCGCGCCTGCCGGTTGCGGGCAAGAAGATCTGCCTGGGCCTCACGCACCTGCTGATGCTGTACCTGTGCTGGTTGATGTTCCGCGGCTCCTGGCAGCAGACCCTGATCAACGCGGGCACCACCAGCGCGGTGATGGAAGCTTCGATGGCCTGGTTCTACTCGGCCGGGCTGTTCTTCTCCGTCGTCGCCTTCCTCTTCATCCTCGACGACTTCTGGAAGCTGGTGTCCGGCCAGCTCTCGGAAGAACAGCTGATCGGCGTGATCGAGTCCGAAGAGGACGTCGCCGCCGTCGAAGCCGCCGCCCTCAAGCACTGAACACGCCATGACCATCGCCATCTTCCTGGGGTCGCTGCTGGGGGCCATGGCCCTGGGCCTGCCCATCGCCTTCGCCCTGCTCGCCTGCGGTGCCGCGCTCATGCTGCACCTGGACATGTTCGACGCGCAGATCCTCGCGCAGAACCTGCTCGAAGGCGCCAACAGCTTCCCGCTGCTCGCCGTGCCCTTCTTCATGCTGGCCGGCGAGATCATGAACACCGGCGGCCTGTCGCGGCGCATCGTCAACCTCGCGATGGCGCTGGTGGGCCACGTCAAGGGCGGCCTCGGCTACGTGGCGATCATGGCGGCGGCGATCATGTCGGCCCTGTCCGGATCGGCCGTGGCCGACGCGGCAGCCCTCGCCGCGCTGCTGCTGCCGATGATGACGCGCGCCGGCTACGACAAGCCGCGCTCGGCCGGCCTGCTCGCCTCAGCCGCGGTGATGGGCCCGATCATCCCGCCCAGCATCGGCTTCGTGGTGTTCGGCGTGGCCGCCAACGTGTCGATCTCCAAGCTGTTCATCGCCGGCATCTTCCCCGGCATCCTGCTGGGCGCGGCGCTGTGGTTCACCTGGTGGTGGATGGTGCGCCGGCAGAAGATCGAGCCGACGCCGCGCGCGAGCCGCGCGGAGGTGATGACCGCGCTGAAGGACGCGACCTTCGCGCTGGGCCTGCCGGTGATCGTGATCGTGGGCCTGAAGTTCGGCGTGTTCACGCCGACCGAGGCCGCCGTGGTGGCCGCCGTCTACGCGCTGTTCGTGTCGATGGTGGTGTACAAGGAACTGAAGGTCTCGCAGCTGTACGGCCTGTTCCAGGCGGCGGCCCAGACCACCGCGGTGGTGATGTTCCTGGTGGCCGCCGCGATGGTGTCGGCCTGGATGATCACCGTGGCCAACCTGCCGGCCGAACTCGTGACCCTGCTGCAGCCGCTGCTGGACCAGCCCACGGTGCTGCTGATCGCGATCATGGTCATCACCATGCTGGTGGGCACGGCGATGGACATGACGCCCACCATCCTGATCCTCACGCCGGTGTTCATGCCGCTGGTCAAGGCCGCGGGCATCGACCCCGTCTACTTCGGCGTGCTGTTCATGATCAACAACTCCATCGGCCTGATCACCCCGCCGGTGGGCACCATCCTCAGCACGGTGGCCGGCGTCGGCAAGATCAGCATGGACGAGGTCACCCGGGGCGTGTGGCCTTTCATGATCGCGCAGTTCACCGTGATGTTCCTGATGGTCCTGTTCCCCCAGCTCGTCACGGTGCCGGCGCGCTGGTTCTACGGCTGATTTCCAACCCCAACCTCCAACGGAGACAAAGCATGAAACGAGTGTTCCTCAAGACCCTGGTGGCCGCCGTGGCCGTGGCCGCCTTCGGCATGGCGCACGCGCAGACGCGCACCATCAAGTTCGCGAACCAGAACGCCAAGGGCCATCCGATCGTGTTGGGCATGGAGAAGTTCGCCGAACTGGTGGAGCAGAAGTCCGGCGGCAAGATGAAGGTGCAGGTGTTCCCGGGCGGCGCGCTGGGCAGCGACCAGGCCAACGTGTCGGCGCTGCAGGGCGGCACGCTGGAGATGGCCTCCATGAACTCCGGCATCTTCGCCAGCCTGGTGAAGGACTTCGCGATCTACGACTTCCCCTTCCTGTTCGGCACGCCGAAGGAAGCCGACTCCGTGGTCGACGGTCCCTTCGGCCAGGGCCTGCACAAGAAGCTGGAAGAAAAGGGCCTGGTGGGCCTCGCCTACTACGAGCTGGGCTTCCGCCAGCTGACCAACAGCAAGCACCCGATCGCCAAGGTGGAGGACATCGCCGGCCTGAAGCTGCGCGTGATCCCGAACCCGATCAACGTCGACTGGGTGAAGGCCCTGGGCGCCAACCCCACGCCGCTGCCCTTCCCCGAGCTGTACGCCGCGCTGGAGCAGAAGGCGGTCGACGGCCAGGAGAACCCGGTGGCCACGATCAAGGGCGCCAAGCTGTACGAAGTGCAGAAGTACATGACGCTCACCAACCACCAGTACAACCCTCAGTCGGTGGTGATCAGCAAGAAGTTCTGGGACGGCCTGTCCGCCGGCGACCAGAAGATCCTGCGCGATGCCGCCGCGGAATCGGCCGTGTACCAACGCACCCAGTCGCGCGCCTCGCTGCTGGCCGGCCTGGAAGACCTGAAGAAGGGCGGCATGCAGGTCAACGAGCTGCCCGCGGCCGAAGTGAACAAGCTGCGCGACAAGATGAAGCCGGTGATCGCCAAGCACTCCGAGAGCGTGGGCGACGCCACGGTGAAGTCGATGATGGCCGAACTGGCCAAGCTGCGGAAGTAACGCGGGACTGCGCGTGAAGAAGATCCTCGTCCTCAACGGGCCCAACCTCAACCTCCTGGGCACGCGGGAGCCGTCGCAGTACGGCGCCACCACGCTGCCCGAGGTGGAGGCGATGTGCCGCGCCGCGGGCCAGCGCCTGGGCTACGAGGTCGAGTGCTTCCAGAGCAACTGGGAAGGCGCCCTGATCGACAAGGTCCACGAGTACGGGCGCCTGTTCCGCGAGGGCCAGGCGCTCGGCTGCGTGTTCAACCCGGGCGCGCTGACCCATACCTCGGTGGCGCTGCACGACGCGATCAAGGGCGTGGAGCCCCTGCCCGTGATCGAGTGCCACATCTCCAACGTGCACGCGCGCGAGCCCTTCCGGCACCAGTCCTGGGTGTCGCCGGTCGCCGCGGGCATCGTGATCGGCTTCGGGGTGCAGGGCTACCTCGTGGCGCTGGAAGGCCTCGCGCGCAAGCACGACGCCGAGAACCCCCACCTGCGATGAACGCGCGCATCCCCCGCCCCATGCTGGTCAACGGAAACACGGAGCTGGTCGCCCACCTGGGCTGGCCCACGCACGCCTTCAAGGCGCCCATGATCTACAACCCCTACTTCGAATCCATCGGCGTCAACGCGCTGGTGGTGCCGATGGGGTGCAAGCCCGGGAACTTCGCGCAGGTGCTGCGCAGCGTGTTCGCGCTGGAGAACGTGCGCGGCGCGCTGATCACCATGCCGCACAAGGTGAGCGTGGTGTCGCTGGTCGACGAGGTCACGGCCACCGGCCAGGTCGCGGGCGCCTGCAATGCGGTCAAGCGCCTGCCGGACGGCCGCCTGCTTGCCGACATGTTCGACGGCGAAGGGTTCGTGCGCGGCCTGAAGCGCAAGGGCATGGAACTGCGCGGCGCGCGCGCCCTGGTGGTGGGCAGCGGCGGCGTCGGTTGCGCGATCGCGGCTTCGCTGGCGGCCGCGGGCGCCGGCGCCCTCGCCTTGTACGACGTGAACGCCGCCTCGGCGTCGAGCCTCGCCGGGCGGCTGCGCACGCACTACCCCGCCGTGGACGTGAGCACCGGCAGCAAGGACCCGGCCGGATTCGACCTGGTGGTGAACGCCACGCCGCTCGGCATGAATCCCGGCGATCCGCTTCCCGTGGACGTGGACCGCATCGAGACCCAGGCCTTCGTCGGCGAAGTGGTGATGAAGACGGAGATGACCGCCTTCCTCGTCGCGGCGCAGGCGCGCGGCTGCCGCGTGCAGGTCGGCACCGACATGCTGTTCGAGATGATCCCGCCCTACCTGGAGTTCTTCGGCTTTCCCACCACCACGCCGGAGACGCTGCGCTCCGTTGCGCGACTGGAGTACTGAACGATGAGCGATCTGTTGCTGCAACCGGAGCACGCGCGCGAACCGCTGCAGGATTCCTTCAGCGACGAGGCCAACCCGATCGGCCTGGACGGCGTGGAGTTCATCGAATACGCCACCTCGCAGCCGCAGCAGCTCGGGCAGGTGCTGGAGATGATGGGCTTCCGGCCCATCGCGCGGCACCGCTCGCGCGAGGTGCTGCTGTATCGCCAGGGCGGCATCAACATCGTGGTGAACGCGAACCCCAACGATGCGCAGGGCGCCACCCACGGCGAGCCAGCTTCGGCGATCGCGGCCGTGGCGCTGCGCGTGCGCGATGCCCGCGCCGCCTACCGCTACGTGCTGGAACACGGCGGCTGGGAAGTGCCGACGCATCCCGAGGCGATGGAACTGAACATCCCGGCCATCCACGGCGCGGGCGGCAGCCGCATCTATTTCGTCGATCGCTATCGCGACTTCTCGATCTACGACGTGGACTTCGTGAAGATCCCGGGCGTCGACCCGCATCCGCCGGCCGTGGCCGGCATGCACTTCTTCGGCATCGTGCAGTACATCGGCACCGGCCGGACCTACGACTGGCTGGAGTTCTACCAGGCGCTGTTCGGCATCGCGGCGATCCCCGACGAACAGCGCTTCGGCATCATGCCCGCGGGCAAGCTGCTGCGCGCGCCGGCGCTGCAGGCGGGCAACCGCTTCATGCTGCAGGTGATCGAGCCCGAGGCCGACTCGCTCGACAACCGCGAGCGGTTGCAGCGCATCGGCCTGGGCGTGCCGGACGTGCTGGCCGCCGTGAAGGCACTGCGCGCGCTGGGGATGGAATTCGTCGAGACGCAGGCGGCGCACACCGAGCGCCGCGGCGCCATCACCAGGAACTATCTCGGCGGCGTGCTGTTCGAACTGGTGCACAGCCAGCCATGAAGCTCCGCGACCAGCGCAGCCTGCTGCAGGCGATCCGTCCCTTCGGGATGGACACGATCACGCTCGCCGGCCCGCTCGAAGCCAAGCTGGAAGCCATGCAGCAGGTCGGCTTCTCGCAGGTCATGCTCAAGGCCAACGACCTGGTGGGCCATCCCCAGGGCTGGCAGGCGGCCGTGAAGGCGGTGCGCGCGAGCGGCCTGCGCGGCACCGGCTTCCAGGTGCTGCGCGACTTCGAAGGCCTGTCGGGCCACCTGCACCAGTACAAGGTGGACATCGCCAAGACGATGCTGGAGATGTGCGCCGCGCTCGGTTGCGACGTGCTGCTCGCCTGCTCGTCGACCTCGACCCACGCGAGCCAGGACCTCGACCACATCGCGCGCGACCTGCGCAAGCTGGCGATGCTCGCCCTCCCCTTCGGCATCAGGATCGCCTATGAAGGCCTGTCCTGGGGCCGCACGGTCAACGAGTTCACCACCTCCTGGGACGTCGTCTGCCGCGCCGACTGCCCCAACCTCGGCATCGGCATCGACTCCTTCCACATCCTGGCGGCGAAGACGCCGCTGGATGCGATGGACGACCTCGACGCCTCGAAGATCTTCCTGGTGCAGCTGTCCGACTTCATGTGGCAGGAGACGCGCACCTTCGAGGAACGCATGGCGACGGCGCGCACCTTCCGCGTGTTCCCCGGCGAAGGCGTGCACACCGGGCAGCTGGTGCAGATGGTGCTGAAGCTCGACGCGCTGGGCTACGCCGGCGACTACAGCTTCGAGGTGTTCAACGACGATTACGTGCAGATGCCCTTGCCCATGGTGTCGGAACGCGCGCGGCGTTCGGCCCTGTGGCTCGCCGAGGACGTGCTGCGTCGCTCCGTGCCGCTGCCGAACCAGTTGAAGCTGCGGACGTAGATCGAGGGCTGCCATGGTGGGCAAGCGGAGCTTGCCCACCCTACGAGACCCGACGCTACGGTAGCCCCGTAGGGTGGGCAAGCTCCGCTTG
>NZ_DASVNN010000003.1:0-25886 GCF_036383835.1 Ramlibacter sp. | reverse complement strand
GAGGCGCCGTTGGATATCCTGCACCTCGCGGCGCCTTGCCGCAACGTGCCGGTCACCTTCACGTTAGAGCTCACGAACATCCATGAGATCTGCGCTGATCCTCATCCTCGTTGCTCTGATCGCGTACCAGGTGTACGCCACCGCCCGTGTGCTGAGCGCTCGAGAGTACTCTCGGGCGCAGAAGCTCGTTCAGAGCATCATCATTTGGGCGATCCCCGCTCTGGGCGCGCTGTTCTGCCACATCTTCCTGATGATGGATCGTGCAGGCGCAAGGCCCCGCGACAATCGGTTGGTCCCTGACGCTGGATACGGCCCCGAAGGCCCTGGCGACCATGGACATCATTGAGCAATGCGCCGCGTGAGCCCTAACAGGTCGGTCGACTCGGACACGTTGCGGCAAGGGGCCGAACAGTGCCGTTAGAAATCTTGCACCGTGCGGCCCCTTGCCGCTGGGTGCGGGTCACCTTCACGTTATACCTTGTCGGAGCCGCCGTGCTTGACCAAGCGTACGAATAAGCGTACGATATTCGATCATCGGAGAGTACCCCATGGCAAACCCTGTCACCGCTAGTGAAGCCCGCGCCAACCTGTACCGGCTGATTGACGAGACGAACGAGTCGCATCGGCCTGTGTTGATCGCTGGAAAACGCAGTAGCGCCGTGCTGGTCTCGGCCGAGGATTGGGATGCGATCCAGGAGACGCTGTATCTCTTGTCCGTCCCTGGCATGCGTGAATCGATCAAGAAGGGCATGGCTGAGCCTCTGGAGAAGAGCGCCAGAGAAGTCAAGTGGTGAAGTGGCAGGTCGTCTTCGCCAAGCATGCCCTGAAGGATGCAAAGAAACTCTCAGCGGCTGGTCTGAGGGAGAAGGCGGAGGAATTGCTGGAGGTGTTGGCGCAGGACCCATTCCAGAACCCACCTCCTTACGAAAAGCTTGTTGGAGACCTGGAGGGCGCGTACTCCCGGCGCATCAACATCCAGCACCGGCTGGTGTACGAAGTCTTCAAGAAGGAACGCACGGTTCGTGTCCTCCGGATGTGGACTCACTATGAGTGACGCGAGGCATAACAGGTCGGTCGACTCGGACAAGGAGACATCGCGTGACACTGGAATGGAAACACTCCGCCGATGGACTCGACTGGGAAGAACTGTCGGCCCTGTATCGGGCGGCGCCACTGGGCGAGAAGAAGCCGCTTCATCTGCAGAAGGTCTTCTCAAACAGCATGTTTCAATGCTTCGTCTACGAGAACAAGAAGCTGGTGGCGGTGGGTCGTGCGCTCGCAGACGGTGCGGACTGCTCGTACATCTGCGACATTGCGGTCTTGCCGAGCCATCAAGGCACAGGCCTTGGCAAGCAGGTTGTCAGCCAGTTGGTTGGAATGTCACGCGGTCACAAGAAGATCATCCTGTATGCGGTCCCTGGCAAAGAGCCTTTCTACCGGAAGTTTGGCTTTTTGCGAATGAAGACTGCTATGGCCCTCTTCGAGAATCAGCAGCAGCAGGTGGAGCGTGGCTACTTCAGTGAAGCCTAGCGGCACAGGCGAAGCCAGAACGACGGAGGCGCCGTGCGCGTGATGTCTAACAGGTCGTTCGACACGGACACGCACCGGCAGCGTCAGACCGCAGCAGGTAGCGCATGCGACGATCGAGAAGTACCCTTGCATCATGCAAGTCGCAACCGGCACCGTGGTGAATGGCAAGATCGAGCTCAGGGAGTAGCCCTCCCTGAGGTGCCGTCGTTGCTGTTTTACGTTAGACCGCACAATCCGGTGCTGCTCCATGCCAGTTGATCTATCACCTCGCCTTGCCGCAGTCGTGGACGCGTTGCCCTTGAAGACGGGCATGCGTGTTCTGGAAATCGGCTGCGGCCCTGGCGCAGCAGCTCGGGCGGTTGCCCAGCGTGTTGGAGGAGGCCACGTACTCGGCATCGACCGCTCCGAGAAGGCGATCACCCAGGCCCTAGCGGGATCCGCGGCAGAAATCGCTGCGGGTAGCCTGAGCTTTCGCCTCGTGGCAGTTGAAGACTTGGAACTTGCTCCGGGCGAGGAACCCTATGACATTGCGTTCGCCGTTCGGGTTGGGGCGCTGGATGGACGCCATCCGGAGATCGAACAGGCAGCAATGGTCCGTATCGCGAGCGCCCTGCGCAAGGGCGGGCGTCTGTTCTTGGACGGCGGCAGTCCGCTACGGGAGGTTCGAGTTGGTGCGGCCTGACAGATCGGTCGACTCGGAAACGTTGCGACAAGGGGACCTTCCCTCCGAGCATCGCGGATATGTGCAGATTGCAAGTGCCGCGGAGAGAACGCGACGGAGCCGGGTGCGTGTGCGACGGTTGACCCTGCACCGCCTCGTCCCCGGCGTCGGGCACGCGTACTGGCGAGAGTTCGCCCGAGCGGGCTAGCCGGGCGAGATTGAGGCAGTCGCACACGATGTGCAGCTTTCGCCCGAGGCTGATCTGGCGGCGCAAGGCCTGGGCACCGCCTCGCAGCCGCCCGCCACCGTGGCCAGGTGCTGCACGTCGGCATTGCGTGGCGCGTCGCAAACACCCATGTCGATGCTGTCCTTCTGGACATCCAATCCAACATACAGAGTGCTAGATTTGCGCATGGCTCGCCTCCTTGACGAACTTGCAGCCGCTTCGACGGACTGCCTTGTGGCTCGGCACACCCTAGGTGCGCAACCCACGATAGTCATGGAGGCGGGCCTCCCCAAAACGGCAAGCCATCTTGTCCGGACCGCATGAGCTTCCATGTCTACGTATCACGGCCAGGCTTCAAGGACGAGCCTATCTCGGAGGCCGAGTGGTTGGCGGCCGCAAGCAGTTGTGCGCGCCTCTCAGTTTTGGAACACGTGAATCGACGCGGGGTGTCGCAGCAGCGCGTGACTCTGGTGGGGACTCGCAAACCTCTTTGGCTAACCCCGTACGGTCTCATTCATGCGCAGGATCCTCCGGAGGAGTTGGTCGAAGCCATGTTTGAACTCGCGGCCTCGCTTGGCGCCGGCGTGTACAGTGAAAGGCTCAAGCGCTACGACTCCGTGGAAGACTGGAAGGCAAGGACGCTCCGGTTTCGAGCTTCTCGGGAGACCGCCCGAGAGAGAGCCAAGGGCCAGAGGAGGTTACGGATTGCCTTTTGGTCGCTTCTCGTTCTCCTCTCGCTATCGGCGGGCTGGCTCCTGGCCGAGTACAAGGGGGCACTTGGACTGCACTGCAGTTCGATGCTGCATTGCGGATGTACTCGTCCCTGCTGAAGCGGTGACGTCTAACGAGTCGGTCTCCTCACGTCAACGCGATCAGAAAACGCCATGCCGTTCCGCCTCAGCCTCTTCCGCGCCGTCGAGGGACTTGGGCCCATGCGTACCTGGGATCGCGAGCACCGCGAACCGCTAGGCAGCCGGGAGGAGGTCAGAGCTGACCTCGAACGTGTTCTGTCGGGACTCCGCTGGAGGAGCTCGGATCGTATGCTGTTTGCCTCCGGCCCTTTTGACGGCGACGAGCATGCGTTTGAAATTTCGCTCTTCGGCCGGCCGAACGAGACCTTGATGGACATCGATGTCTACTCTCGCCCTCCAGCGATCCGGGCGATCATGTCGGGACTCGGCCTGAACTACTGTTATGCGCCGGAATCAGACGAGCTCTACTTCCCTTTCGAAGCAGACGATGGTGCTGATTGGAGTTCTCACCATGAACTCGGCAAGGAGGGGCATGACGAAGCGAATCCTGGATAGGGCAGCGCAGCGCGCGCGAGGCGAGCGGGGCTGACAAGCGTCGACCCGGACGCCCGTCGCAGAGCACCCATGCCGCGACAGGCGTACCGGAGATCGTTCGTTTCAGTTCCGCCAGGACAACGGACACCGCAGTGCGCGTCTGACAATCACAACCGACGTCCCTCGAATACGGGAAGAGGCTCAGAGCGGCTGGTCATCGCGCGGGATGGGCGCTGGCTGCCGTCGGCGCATTCGGTTATCGTGGCTCCAGTTCGTGCCCGAAACACAGATGTTCATCGCACTCAAACGACGGATCGCAGGCGTCTCCAAGCGGGTCGCTGAGGGACTGCTGGCCTTGCGGTCGGGCGCGGAATGAAATGGCGGAGCCGTGATCACCATCCTGACCATTGCGCTGATCGTGCCTGCATGCCTGGCGCTCGCGGTTTTCCTGGCGCATCGGCTGCAAGACCGCATGCGCACGGAAGTGCTCAAGTGAGCGCTATCGCCGGCAAGCCGGCTTGCGGCATTCGCTCGTGACGTTTCGCCGCGAGACGTTGACCGGGAACCCGACTGAACGCATGGACTATCGAATCTGGTTCGCTGCCGTCGGCATCGCATCCACCCTCGTGATCTGGGGCCTTCACCGGGCCGGGCGGAGGAGGGCGAACGCGCACCTCATCGCCCACGGCGAACTGGCGGAGGCGCAGGTGCTGAAATGTGAAGTCCACACCGGGCGCTACGCCTCCACCGAGGTCACGTACACGTACTTGCCCAAGGGAGCACGGAAGCCGTTGACCGTCACGCGCAGGCTCGATGGCGGCGTGCGGATGAACGTCGGCGACCGGCTTCCCGTACGGTACTTGCCCTCGCATCCCTTCGTTTCGATACTCGTCGGGCATGAACATCGTCACGATGGTTCCTAAAGTCCCGACTTTCGAAGGGGACGCGGGATGCGAAGGGGCCGCGTCCACGCCGCGGAGTCTCAGGCTCGATCCGAAACACCACGCTCGTCGGTCCTCCCCCACCACTCGTCCTCCCCCCTGTTGCGCATCAGCGACCTGCTTATTGCCTCGCCGCTACGCCTGGCCGTAAGCTTTCGCCGTACACAGGGAGGTTGCACATGGGCAATTGGTCCGAGTATTACCAGGATGTCCCCGAGGAGAAGGCGGCCAACTACGTGAACCGCCGTTTCGATCCGCAGGCGGCCGAGGCCCTGCGCGCGCGCAACCAGCGCGTGCTGCAGCCGGCGCTGGGCCAGGACGGGATCCGCACGATCGCGCAGCAGCACCGGCCGAAGGACCGCCGCTGAACGAAGCCGGCGCGCAAGCCTTGCGCGGCGAGATCCTCGCCGCGTTCGCAGGTGTTGCCAGGCCGGCGCAGGATGCCATCGCGCCGCACCGCTGCTGCGAGTGCGACACGCTCGCGGCGGACCTGTTTCCGCACGCGGCGACCGCGCTGCCCGACGACGTCCTGCGCGGCCACGTCTGGGACTTGCCGCTGCTTTCCGACGCCGCCAAGCAGTACTACCTGCCGGCCTGGCTGCTGCACGCGCTGGCCGACGATCGCTCCGACGCCACCGACGCGCTGGTGTTCGCGCTGGATGCGGACCATCGCTGGAAGCCCGCCACGCCCTACACAGCGGAGCAATGGCTCGCCATCGACCACTGGCTCGCGTTCATCCGGGAGGGCGTCGACGAGTTCTTCCAGCCGGACATCGACCGCGTGCGGGCCAAGCTGCCCCGGTAGCCGCCGCTAGGTGCGGATCACGGCGATGTGTTCGGTGCCGCTCTCCGGGAGCCACACCTCGCCCTTGCGCCCCAGGATCTGCCGCACGTTGGCGCTGTCGCGCTGCATCGCGTGGCGCTCGAACTTCTCGCCGCGCGGGTCGAAGGACCACACTGCGTTGCCGCCGAAGTCGCTGCACCAGACGGTGTCGCGCTCGTCCACGTACACCGCATAGACCTGCGGTCCGTTGCCGGGCACGCGCCACGCGCGCCAGCTGTTCGCCGACGGATCGTGCATCGAGAGCTGGCCGCTGTTCCACTCGGCCACCCAGATGCGGCCGCGGCTGTCGCTCCAGACGCGCCGCGCGCCCTGGCCACGCGTGGGCGGCTCGACGACGCGCGAGTCTCCCGTCCTGCGATCGATCTGCGCGATGAAGGAACCGGCCAGCGAGCACCACCAGACCTCGCCCGCGGGCGTGGTGCAGATGCCGTACGGTCCGCGGCCGCGCGGCGCTTCCTTCACCGTGACCTGGCCGGTGCGCACGGCGAGCTTGCCGACCCAGCCGGCCTGCCCGGTGAACCACAGGTCGCCGTCGCCGTCGAAGGCGCAGGTGTTGAGGTTGGCGTGGGGCGTGGCCGGCGGCAGCGGATGGACCGTGACGGCGCGCTGCGGCCAGGTCACGCGCACGATGGCGTTCTGGCCGCCGTCGGTGAGCCAGGCCGAGCGGTCGGGTCCCTGGATCACGCTGTGCGGCGACGAGCCAGTGCCGAGCGCGACGAGCTCGGTACGGCCGGTGCCCGGCTCGAACCAGCCCAGGTGGCCGCTGGCCTGCGCGCTGAACCACACGCCGCCGTCGGGGGCGGGCGCGACGTCGTGGATGCCGGTGCGGCGCGAGGTCGCGAGCTTCCACGACTGCATCGTGTTGGCCGCATGGGCCGGGGGAAGGGCGGGCAGGGCGGCGGCCGCGAGCGCGGCCAGCACGGGACGCCGGGTGAGCAGGGGAAGGGACATGGCGGGCTCCTGCAGTGGCCGCGCCATTCTGCGCGCCGCCCGCCCGGCCCTCAAGTGACCGCGAGGCCCGTGATCTCGACGACCGTTTCGCCGTCGGCGGTCTGGGCGCGCCGTCCCGCGGTCGCGCTGTCGCCCAAGGTGCCGGCCATGGCTTCGGAGGCGACGAGGCGCCAGCCGCTGCCCGAAGCGAAGGCTTCCAGCGTCCCCGCGGTGTCCATGGTGGCGCCGGGCACCAGCGCATGGCCCTGGTCGCCGTGCAGGCCATCCGTATTGGCCACCAGCGCGACGGGGCCCTGGTGCAGGGCCACGGTCACCTGGCGGTCGCGCGGCGCGCCCTTGAGGAAGGCGAGCGCCGCGCGCAAGACGCGCACGGCCGCCGGCGTCGTGAGGCTGGACGCATCGCTGGAAAACACGCCGACCAGCAGCGGCCCATAGGGCACCACCTGCGTGGCGCCGAACAGGTAGAAGGCATCGCGCGCCGCCTGCTGTGCCTGCTTCACGCGCTCCACCAGGTCGGTCTGCTGGGCCCGTCCGCCGGCGCCCAGCACGTCGGCCACCAGCACGAAGGCGTTCTCGTAATGCAAGTCGCTGGAGGCGTTGGCCTGGGTCCAGCGGGCGTTGATCTCGCGCTGCAACTGGTGCTCGTAGCGCCGCGTCAGCGTCTCCTTCTGCTCTTCCAGCGCGCTTTCCACCGCGCCGGACATGGAGCTGCGGAAGGCTTCCTCCTGCCCCTGCCGCCGTGCCAGCACGGCGTTGATCGCCTCGCAGAGCTCGTCGGGGCGGTAGGGCTTGGTGAGGTAGTCGTCGGCACCCGCCGTCATGCCCTGCCGCATGTGCTTGCGGTCGGACATGGCGGTGAGCAGGATGAAGGGCACCGTCTTGAGCTGCGGGTCGTTGCGCAGTTCGGCGACGACTTCGTAGCCGGTCATGCCCGGCATCATCACGTCGCAGACGATCACTTCCGGCAGCTCTTCGCGCGCGGCGGCCACCCCGCGGGGGCCGTCCGGGGCCTCGCGCACCTCGTGGCCCGCCTTGCGGAGGGCAAAGCTCGCGACGAAGCGCTGTGCGTCGTCGTCTTCGATCAGCAACACCTTGGGCATGGGGGCATTGTCCCAAAAAAGGAAAGCGCCGCGGGCGCGGCGCTTTTCGGAAGCCCTGGATCCCCGCCTCCGCGGGGATGACGGAAGGGTCAGTCCACGTTCCACATCTCGCGGGCCGTCTCGATCACCAGCCGCAGCTTGTTGCGCTGGTCTTCCACCGCGATGTTGTTGCCGTGGACGGTGCTGGAGAAGCCGCACTGCGGCGACAGGGCAAGCTGTTCCATGGGGGCGTACCGGGCGGCCTCGTCGATCCGGCGCTTCAGGTCGTCCTTGTCTTCGAGCTGGCCGAACTTGGTGGTCACCAGGCCCAGCACCACCGTCTTTCCCTTGGGCAGGTAGCGCAGCGGGCGGAAGTCGCCGGAGCGCGCGTCGTCGTACTCCATGAAGTACGCGTCGATGTCCATCTCCTTCAGCAGCGCCTCGGCCACCGGCTCGTAGTTGCCGGCCGCGGCGTGGGTGCTCTTGAAGTTGCCGCGGCACAGGTGCATGGCCAGCAGCATGTCCTGCGGCTTCTGCGCGACCACCTTGTTGATGAACCTGGCGTAGCGATGCGGCAGCTCGTCGGGGTCGTCGCCGCGCTGGCGGGCCGCTTCGCGCATCTTCTCGTCGCACAGGTAGGCCAGGTTGGTGTCGTCCATCTGCACGTAGCGGCAGCCGGCGTCGTGCAGCGAGCGCAGCTCGTCGCCGTAGGCCCTGGCCACGTCGTCGTAGAAGACCGGGTCCAGCTCCGGATAGGCGTCCTTGCTGATGCCGGCGCGGCCGCCGCGGAAGTGCAGCATGGTGGGCGAGGGGATCGTCACCTTGGGCGTGCGGCCCAGGGCCACCTGCGACGTCAGGTACTCGAAGTCGGCCTTCTGGATGTCCTTGGCATGGCGCACCTTGTCGATCACGCGGATCACGGGCGGCGCGAGCTCCTCGGTGCCGTCCGGCTTGCGGATCGTGACCGGGATGTCCGTCTTCACGCCACCGAGCTGCTCGAGGAAGTCGATGTGGAAGTAGGTGCGGCGGAACTCGCCGTCGGTGATGCTGTGCAGGCCGACGTCCTGCTGGAACTTCACGATCTCGGCGATCGCCTGGTCCTCCACCTTGCGCAGCTGCCCGGGCGTGATCTCGCCCTTGGCCTTCTGCGCGCGGGCTTCGAGCAGGGACTGCGGGCGCAGGAAGCTGCCGACGTGGTCGTAGCGGGCGGGGAGGTGCATCATGGTGGGGTCTCTCGGTGAGGGTTTGAATGGTATTCGTCATCCCCGCGCAGGCGGGGAGCCAGGGCTTTCAATGCGGATGCCCTGGATTCCCGCCTTCGCGGGAATGACGGCGGTCACAGATCGAGCACCAGCAACGGACTCCTCGCCCGCGAACAACACGGCGTGAACTGGTCCTGCTTCGCCTTTTCCGCGTCGGTGAAATACAGGTCGCGGTGATCGCATTCGCCCTGCAGCACGCGCGTGATGCACGTCCCGCACACGCCCTGTTCGCACGACGTCATGATCTCGATCCCGTGCGCCTGCAGCGCGTGCACCACCGACAGGTCCGCCGGGACGTCGTACACCTCGCCGCTGCTGGCGATCTTCACCTGGAAGGCGCGGTCGCCGTGGGTGTCCTGCGGTTCGGCGCCGAAATATTCGAGGTGGATCTGCTCCTTGCTCCAGCCCAGGCCTTCCGCCGTCTTCAGCACGAAGGCGATGAAGCCGGTCGGGCCGCAGATGTAGACGTGCGTGCCGGCTTCGGGTGCGCCGAGCGCGCGTTCCAGGTGCAGCTTCTGCGAAGGCGGCCCGTCGTCGAAATGGAACTTCACCCGCTGCGCATACGCCGACGCCGCGATCTCGTCGCGAAACGCCGTGCGTTCCCGCGACCGCGTGCAGTAGTGCAGCGTGAACTCCGCGCCGATCGTCGACAGCCGCTGCGCCATCGCCAGCAGCGGCGTCACGCCGATGCCGCCCGCGAACAGCAGGTGCCTGTCCGCGTGCACCAGCGGGAAGTGGTTGCGCGGCTCGCTGACCAGCAGCGTGTCGCCTTCGCGCACCGTGTCGTGCATGCCGGTGGAGCCGCCGCGCGAGGCGGCGTCGCGCAGCACCGCGATGCGGTAGCGGTGGTTCTCCGCCGCGTCGTTGCACAGCGAGTACTGGCGCGTGGGCCCGCCCGGCACCTGCACGTCGATGTGCGAGCCGGCGCTGAAGGCGGGCAGGGCGGAGCCGTCGGGCTTCACCAGTTCGAAGCTGGCGATGTCCAGCGCTTCCTGCTTCTTGCCCAGGACCTTGACGGCGATCTGCGTCATGGCGTCAGGCCACCAGCCGGCGCGGATCTTCCGCGGCGACCTTGCGCTCGATGATGCGGCGCGACTGCACTCCGCCGGCGTCGATGTTCAGCATCAGCAGCCGGCGCCCGGGATGCCGCTGCAGGTTGCGCTGCTGCGCCTCCAGCACCGCGGTGTCCTCGGCGAACACCCTGGCCTGGCCGTCGCGGATCTGCGCGGTGAGGTTGGTGTCCTTCACGGCGAAGTTGCGCGCCATGCCCCAGAAGTACCACATGCTCGTCCCGGTTTCCGGGGTGAGGAAGTCCACCACGATGGAAGACACCTTGTCCTTCGCCGGTGCGTCGTAGCCGCCCTTGCCGGCGTGGGCCACGCCCACTTCGATCATGACGTGGCTCGGCGGATGGAAGTGGCACACCTGCCAGCGATCGACCGGCACGTCGTCGGCCAGGCCGTTGCCGCGCAGGTTGGCGCGCCAGAAGGGCGGGGCCATCACGCCGTGCATGAAGCGGCTGGTGATGACGTGCTCGCCCTCGGTCTTCGTGGTCACCGGCGCCTCGTCGATCTCCTTCTGCCCGATGCTGCCGGTGTGCACGTAGGTCTCGTGCGTCAGGTCCATCAGGTTGTCGACCATCAGGCGGTAGTCGCACGCGATGTGGTACAGCCCGCCGCCATAGGCCCAGTCGGGACTCTCGGCCCACGCGAGGTGGTGGATCGCCGCGGAGTCGGCCAGTTCCGCCTCGCCAGGCCATACCCATACGAAGCCATGGCGCTCCACCACGGGATAGGCATTGATCGTCGGGAAGCCCTGCACGCGCTGGCCGGGCATGGAGACGGTCTTGCCGTCGCATCCCATCACCAGGCCGTGGTAGCCGCACACCAGGTTGCCCTCGCACACCGAGCCGAGCGACAACTGTGCGCCGCGGTGCGGGCAGAAGTCCTCCACCGCCGCCACCTGGCCGTCGCTGCGGCGGTAGAAGGCGATGCGCTCGTTGCAGATGGTGCGACCCAGCGGCTTGTCGTCGATCTCGTCGGGCGTGCAGGCGACGTACCAGGCGTTCTTGGGGAACATGGAGAACTCGAAGGCGGCAAGAGGCGCCGATGATAGGCAAGGGCCTTCGCGCTGTATACATCGATGATTCAGGGTTAACCCTGAGCTACTTCGTGTTTGCCTCTGGAATCCGCGATTGACGATGGCCCGCTGCTTCGCTCTAATCGCCCGCAATGTATACAGCAGACCCTTCATGAGCGCCCGCCTGCCCCTCGCGCCGCAGGACGAATCCGGCGGCTCCCAGGCCGTGAAGGCGCAGCTGCGCCTGCGCGAGATGATCCTGTCGGGCGACTTGCCCGGTGGCTCGCGCATCGCGGAGCTGGCGATCGTCGAGCGCCTCGGCGTCTCGCGCACGCCGATCCGCGCCGCGCTGATGCGGCTGGAGCAGGAAGGCCTGCTGGAGGCGCTGCCCAATGGCGGCTATGCGGTACGCACCTTCTCCGAGCGCGACGTCGCCGATGCGATCGAGCTGCGCGGCACCGTCGAAGGTCTCGCCGCGCGCCTGGCCGCCGAGCGCGGCGTGGAGCACGCGGTGCTCGCCGAGGCGCGCGCCTGCCTGGAGGAGGTCGATTGCCTGCTGGAACAACCGGCGCTCGACGACGACGCCTTCACGCAGTACGTGCGCCTGAACCAGCGCTTCCACACCCTGCTCGCCGAGATGGCCGGCAGCCCGGTGCTGGTGCGCGAGCTGGAGCGCGTGGTGAGCCTGCCCTTCGCCTCGCCTTCGGGCTTCGTGGTGGTGCAGGCCAATTCGCCCAAGGCGCGCGACATGCTGGTGGTGGCGCAGGACCAGCACCGGCAGGTGCTCGACGCGATCGAAGGGCGCGAAGGCGCGCGGGCCGAAGCGATCATGCGGGAGCACTCGCGCCTCGCGCAACGCAACCTGCGCGAGGCCGTGCGCGGCCCGCACCCGGAGCGGATGCCGGGCGTGCGCCTGATCCGCCAGCGCGGTTGAATGCACCGATCGCGATCGCCGTGGGCGCGCTATTGCAGATGGCTATAACTGCTAGAGTTCCCGCCGGGCTTGCGCGCGCGAAGCGCGCCACCAGAATCCGCAGCAAATTCAGAAGGAGACCGTCGTCATGCAGAAAAGAACCTTCCTCCACGCCGCCATGGCTGCGGGCCTGCTGGTGGCCAGCGGCCTCGGCCTGGCGCAGGACAACGTGTTCAAGATCGGCCTGGTCCTGCCGATGACGGGCCAGCAGGCCACCACCGGCCGCCAGATCGAAGCGGCCGCCAGGCTGTGGATCGCGCAGAACGGCGACACCGTGGCCGGCAAGAAGATCCAGCTGATCGTGAAGGACGACACCAGTGTGCCGGACGTCACGCGCCGCCTCGCGCAGGAACTGGTGGTGAACGAGAAGGTGAACGTGCTGGCCGGCATGGGCATCACGCCCTCGGCGCTGGCCGTCGCGCCGATCGCCACGCAATCGAAGACGCCGCTGGTGGTGATGGCCGCCGCGACGTCCAGCATCACCGAAGCCTCGCCCTTCGTGGTGCGCACCTCCTTCACGCTGCCGCAAGCCGCGGTGGCGATGGCCGACTGGGCGCCGAAGAACAACATCAAGACGGTCGTCACGCTGGTCACCGACTACGGTCCCGGCCTCGACGCCGAGAAGTTCTTCAAGGACCGCTTCCTGTTCAACGGCGGCAAGGTGTCCGAGACGCTGCGCGTGCCGCTGCGCAACCCGGACTTCGCGCCTTTCCTGCAGAAGGTGCGCGACCTCAAGCCCGACGCGCTGTTCGTGTTCGTGCCCTCGGGCGCGGGCGCCGCGGTGATGAAGCAGTTCGGCGAGCGCGGCATGGACAAGGCCGGCATCCGCCTGATCGGCACCGGCGACGTGACGGACGACGACCAGCTCAATGACATGGGCGACGTCGCGCTGGGCGTGGTCACCTCGCACCACTACTCCACGTACCACCCCTCCGCGGTGAACAAGAAGTTCGTGGCCGACTTCCAGAAGGCCAACAAGGGCCTGCGCCCGAACTTCATGGCCGTGGGCGGCTACGACGGCATGCGCGTCATCTACGAAGCGCTGAAGAAGACCGGCGGCAAGGGCGGCGGCGAAGCGCTGCTCGGCGCCATGAAAGGCCAGATCTTCGAAAGCCCGCGCGGCCCGGTCTTCATCGACGCCCAGACCCGCGACGTCGTCCAGAACATCTACCTGCGCAAGGTGGAGAAGAAGGACGGCCAGTTGTGGAACGTGGAGTTCGACGTGATCAAGGACGTGAAGGATCCGGGCAAGGCGAAGTGAGGTTCAGCGTTGGGCGTTCAGCGTTGAGCGTGGACGCCGACGGCTGTTCCCCGCTGAACGCTGAACGCTGAACGCCCAACCTCCAGATGCTCACCATCCTCTTCGACGGCATCGCCTACGGCATGCTGCTGTTCGTGCTCGCGGTCGGGCTGGCCGTGACCATGGGCCTGATGAATTTCATCAACCTGGCGCACGGCGCGTTCGCCATGGCGGGCGGCTACATCACCGTGCTGCTGATGCAGCGGCTCGACGTGCCTTTCCTGGTCAGCCTGCCGGCCGCCTTCCTGGGTGCGGCGCTGCTCGGCGCGGTGCTGGAGCGCACGCTGTACCGGCCGCTGTACCGCAAGCCGCACCTGGACCAGGTGCTGTTCTCGATCGGGCTGGTGTTCATGTCGGTGGCGGCGGTCGATTACTACGTCGGTTCGACGCAGCAGATCATCCACCTGCCGCAGTGGCTCAAGGGCCGCACCGAGATCGGCTCGCTGGGCATGGGGCACTACCGCCTGTTCATCATCGCGGTGTGCGCGGCGCTCACGGTGGGACTGCAGTACATCCTGGCGCGCACGCGCTTCGGCAGCCGGCTGCGCGCCTCCGTCGATGACCAGCGCGTGGCCGCCGGCATGGGCATCAACGTCAACGTGGTGTTCCTCTCCACCTTCGCCTTCGGCTCCGGCCTGGCGGGGCTGGGTGGCGCGCTCGGCGCGGAGGTGCTGGGACTCGACCCGTCCTTCCCGCTGAAGTTCATGATCTATTTCCTGATCGTGGTGGCCGTGGGCGGCACCTCCTCGATCACCGGTCCGCTGCTGGCGGCGCTGCTGCTCGGCATCGCCGACGTGGCCGGCAAGTACTACGTCCCGCGGCTGGGCGCCTTCATCGTCTACGCGCTGATGATCGTGATCCTGCTGTGGCGGCCCAACGGCCTGTTCGTGCGGCAAGGGGGCAAGGCATGAGCGGAGCGCAATCGACGCTGCTGCGCGCCAGCCGCATCAAGCCCTGGGAGATCGTGTTCTGGCTGGCGGCGTTTGCGGTGCCGGCCTTGCTGCCCTCGCATGCGCTGATCGTCAACGAAGTGGCGATCGTCGCGCTCTTCGCGATCTCGCTGGACCTGGTGCTGGGCTACAGCGGCATCGTGTCGCTGGGACACGCGGCCTTCTTCGGCTTCGGCGCCTACACCGCGGCGCTCCTGTGCAAGCACGTGACGCCGGATCCGCACATCGGCCTGCTGGTGGCGATGGCGACGTCCGCCGTGCTCGGATTGCTCGCCAGCTTCACCATCCTGCGCGGCACCGACCTCACGCGGCTGATGGTGACGCTCGGCATCGCGCTGATCCTGTTCGAGCTGGCCAACAAGCTGGACTGGCTCACCGGCGGAATGGACGGCATCCAGGGCCTCATGTTCAAGCCGGTGCTGGGGAAGTTCGAGTTCGACCTGCAGGGCCAGGTCGCCGCCTACTACTCGCTGGCCGTGCTGGTGATCCTGTTCTTCGTGGCGCGCCGCATCGTCCACTCGCCCTTCGGCGCGACGCTGAAGGCGATCCGCGACAACCGGCTCCGCGCGATGGCGATCGGCATCCCGGTGCATGCGCGCCTGATCGCCGTGTACACGATCGCCGCGGCGATCGCTGGCGCCGCCGGCGCGCTGTTCACGCAGTCCTCCGGCTTCGCCTCGATCGACGTGTTCGAGTTCCACCGCTCCGCCGACGTGATGCTGATGGTGGTGATCGGCGGCGTCGGCTGGCTCTATGGCGGCGTCGCCGGCGCCATCGTGTTCAAGCTGATGCAGGACTTCCTGTCGCAGATCACGCCGCAGTACTGGACCTTCTGGCTGGGGCTGTTCCTGGTCGTGCTGGTGCTGGCGGGGCGTGACCGATTGCTGAAGCCCTGGACCTGGTTCCGGAGGAGCGCATGAGCGAGATCGTGCTGTCCTGCCAGGGACTGGTGAAGAAGTTCGGCGGCATCACGGCCACGAACAACGTCTCGCTCGACCTGCACCGCGGCGCGCGCCACGCGCTGATCGGCCCCAACGGCGCCGGCAAGACCACGCTGATCAACCTGCTGACCGGCGTGCTCGATGCCACCGAAGGCCGCATCGCGCTGGAAGGCCGCGACATCACCTCGCTCGCCCCGCACCAGCGCGTGCGCCGCGGCATGGTGCGCACCTTCCAGATCAACCAGCTGTTCGCGTCGATGACGCCGCTGGAGACGCTGGCGCTGGTCGTGTCGCAGCATCGGGGGCAGGGCGCGCGCTGGTGGCAGCCGCTTGGCAAGGATGCGGCGGTGGCGGAGCGCGCCCGGCAACTGCTGGAACAGTTCCATCTCGCCGAAGTCGCCGGCCAGAAGACCGAGCACCTGGCCTACGGCAAGCGCCGCCTGCTGGAGATCGCGATCGCGCTGGCCTGCGAGCCGCGCGTGCTGCTGCTGGACGAGCCCGTCGCCGGCGTGCCCCCGGGCGAGCGCGAGGAGCTGCTGCAGACCGTCGCCGCGCTGCCGGCCGACGTGTCGGTGCTGCTGATCGAACACGACATGGACCTCGTCTTCAGCTTCGCCGACCGCATGACGGTGCTGGTGAACGGCGCGGTGCTCACCGAAGGCTCGCCCGGCGAGATCGCCAACAACCCGGAGGTGAAGGCGGTGTACCTGGGCCATGACGACACCCACGCGCACGCGACTGCGGAGGCCGCCCATGTCTGAGCTGCTGCAGGTCGAGAAGCTGCGCGCCGGCTATGGCGAGGCAGTGGTGCTGAACGACGTCTCCTTCGCGCTGGGCGAGGGCCAGACGCTGGCGCTGCTCGGTCGCAACGGCACCGGCAAGACCACGCTGATCGACACGCTGGCGGGCGCCACGCGCCAGCATGGCGGCACGATCACGCTCGGCGGCGTGCCGCTGCACAAGCTGCCTTCGCACGAGCGCGCCGCGGCCGGCATCGGCTGGGTCCCGCAGGAGCGCAACATCTTCAAGTCGCTCACCGTGCACGAGAACCTCGCCGCGGTGCAGCGTCCCGGCCGCTGGACGCCGGAGCGCGTCTACGAGATGTTCCCGCGGCTGGCCGAGCGCAAGGGCAACCTGGGCACGCAGCTGTCCGGCGGCGAGCAGCAGATGCTGGCGATGGGCCGCGCGCTGGTGGTGAACCCCAGGCTGCTGCTGCTGGACGAACCGCTGGAAGGTCTCGCGCCCATCATCGTGCAGGAGCTGCTGCGCGCCATCGCCCGCATCACGCGCGAGGAAAAGCTGTCGGCCATCATCGTCGAACAGCATCCGCAGGCGATCCTGGCGATCTCCGACCGTGCGATCGTGCTGGATCATGGAACGGTGGTGCATGCCGACACCGCCGCCGCATTGCGCTCCGCGCCCGAGCTGCTGGACCGACTGCTGGGTGTGGCACGATAGGCGGATGAACCGCAATCGCAGACTGGCCATCGGCGGCGTGATCGCCGCCATCGGAATGCCGTGGCTCGCCGCGCAAGGCCAAGGCAACTGGCCGAACAAGCCGATCCGCATCGTCGTGCCTTTCGGCGCCGGCGGCGTCGCCGACCTCACGGCGCGCGCCGTGGGGCAGAAGCTCTCGGAGCAGCTCGGTCAGAGCGTGGTGATCGACAACCGGCCCGGCGCGGGCGGCATCACCGCCGGTTCGCTGGTGGCGCAGGCGGAACCTGACGGCTACACGCTGCTCCTCATGAGCAACGGCACCGCGGTGAGTGAAGGCCTGTTCAAGAAGCTGCCTTTCGACGCGCGCAAGGACTTCGCGCCGATCTCGCTGCTCGGCACCTTCGACATCGCGCTCGTCGTGGCGGAGAACTCGAAATTCCATGCGCTCGGCGACCTGCTCGCGTATGCGAAGGCCAATCCCGGCAAGCTGAACATCGCGACGGTGGCGATCGGCAGCACCCAGAACCTGGCGGCGGAACTGTTCAAGTCCACCGCGGGCATCCAGGCGCAGACCGTCCCCTTCAACGGCACGCCGGCGGTGATCACCGCGCTGCGCGGTGGCGAAGTCGATGCCGCGGTGGAGATCCTGGCGCCGATGCGGCCGCAGATCACGAGCAAGGCGCTGCGCGCGCTGGCGACCTTCGGCGACACGCGTCCCGCGGGCCTGGCGGACGTGCCGACGGCGGCGGAATCGGGCGGGGTCTTGGCGAAGTTCGAGGTGTCGTCGTGGAACGCCCTGGCCGCGCCGGCCAAGACGCCGTCGCCGGTGGTGCTGCGGCTGAATGCGGAATTGAAGAAGGCGCTGGCGAGTGCGGACCTGAAGAAGAAGCTCGCCGACCAGAACGTGGAAGCGCGCTGGAGCACGCCGGAGGACCTGGGGAACCTGTTGTCCAGCGAGATCCGGCGCTGGAGCGACGTGATCGCGCGGGCGAAGATTCCGCGGCAGTAGGGCGTCGGGGTTCGGCGAACCGGACGCTTCGCCATTCGCGGCAAATGTCCTGTCTCATGGTGCAGAATTCGGGGATGCCTCGTTCAGCTGCGGACCGCGAAGTAGAGATTTCCCAGCGCATCCTGAAGCACTGGCATCACGCCGTCCCCAACGACCGGATGGCGCACCTTGTGAAGGACGCATCGCGCAGCTTCCTGCGCTCCTTGCAGGCGCGCCTGGCTGCGGAACGGGTCTCGCTCGGACACTGGGCCTTCCTGCGCATCCTTTGGGAGCAGGACGGGCTGACGCAGAGGGAATTGAGCCACGAGGCGGGCGTGATGGAGCCCACCACCGTCGTGGCCCTGCGCGCGATGGAGGAGCTCGGCTACCTCACGCGAGAGCGGCTCCCGGAGAACCGGAAGAACATCTACGTCTTCCTCACCACGAAGGGCAAGGCGCTCAAGCGCAAGCTGGTACCGATGGCCGAGGAGGTCAACGCGGTCGCCATGCGCGGGCTGAAGGAAAGCGAGATCGAAACGACGCGACGCTGCCTGCTGGTGATGCTGGACAACCTCGCGCGCGACGAGGCGCTCGGCCCGGAGCCGCAGCCGGAGGCCTGAATCCCCGGTCCGTGACGCGCATCGGGAGATCGACCGCGCTCACGGCCTCGGCCCGTCCACTGTCAGGGCGACAAGCCTGAGTACCAGGGGGCGCGTGGCCAGCACGCTTGCAAATGCCACCGGCCATGCGACGGCGTAGTTGCGCAGGACGCGCAGCAGGAACCCACCATGCAGCCCCGTGTTCATCGCCGTCATTGCGACGCTCATCACGAACGCGACGAGCACCGACATGAAGAAGGCAAACACCACCGGTGTGAAGCGCGCCGGTACCTTCCAGGTGGCTGGGCATCTCGCCTTGGACATGCTGGATGCTCAGCCCGTGACGCGCATCGAGAGATCGATCGCGCGCACGTCCTTGGTCAGCTTGCCGATCGAGATGCGGTCCACGCCGGTGCCTGCGATCTGGCGTACCGTCTTCAGATCGACGCCGCCGGACACTTCGAGGACAGCGCGCCCGGCGTTCAGCGTGACCGCGGCACGCACGTCTTCCATGCTGAAGTCGTCCAGCAGCACGTTCGTGGCGCCGTTCGCCAGGGCGGTGCGCAACTCGTCCAGGCTTTCCACTTCGATCTGGATGTCCACACCGGACTGGAGCGCGCGTGCCTGTGCGAGCACGGGCCCGATCCCGCCGGCTGCCGCGATGTGGTTCTCCTTGATCAGGATGCCGTCCCAAAGCGCCATGCGGTGGTTGCTGCCGCCTCCCACGCGCACGGCGTATTTTTGCGCCTGCCGCAGGCCGGGCAATGTCTTGCGCGTGTCCACGAGTCGGCAGCCTTTCGGGTTCGGGGAGGCGCCGGCAATGGCGTCCACGTATTCGCGCGTGCGTGTCGCCACGCCGGAGAGCATCTGGAGGAAGTTGAGCGCCGCGCGTTCGGCGCTCAGCAAGGCGCGGGCGTTCGCCTCGAGGGTGCAGACGACGGTCCCGGTCGCGACGGCATCGCCTTCCTCGCAATTCCAGTGCACGCGCGCCGCCGCATCGAGCGCCAGCAGGCAGTCGTCGAACCAGGGCCGGCCACAAATGACAGCGGCTTCCTTGGCCACCACCTGGGCGCGAGCATGATGCTGCTGCGGCACGAGCTGTGCGGTCCAGTCCACGCGGCCGATGTCTTCCGCGAGCGCGTCACGCACGTTGCGGGCGCGAGTGAGCTCCAGGGTTTCGTTCTGTTCGAAGTTCATGCGTTCAAGGATACGTCACGGTTCTCGCGCGCGGATTCGAGGATGGCAAGGCACACCTGCAGGGTGGCGCGGGCCCAGGGGCCGTCGTGCAGCGGCGCCACGCCGTCGCGCAGGGCGGCCACGAGCTCGTCGATGACCTCGGACCGCGGAACCGCAGGCGGGGCCAGGGGCTCGTGCTGCTTCGTATCGTCGCCGTAGAGGCATACGCCATCGGGCAGCGGCCGGACATCTCCGCGCTCGCACGAGACGACGATGGGCCCGAAGTGCTGGTACCAGGCCGTCGAGGCAGCGGCGGGCGGTTTGTACGAAGGCCCGCCGTACGTGCTCTCGTTCTTCAGCCGGGCCTCTTCCCCGGGAGTCCCGATCTGCCGCAGGCGCCTGCGTGCGCCTCCGTGCTCGAACGGGTTCTTGGCATGGCCCATCTCGCCGGTCCAGTTGCACCACTCATCCGAGTCGAAGTGGCCATAGCCGCTATACGTGAGGGAGGCGAAAGCGCCGTTGGCGAACCACAGGAGCACCGAGTAGGCGCCTTCCGTGTTCCGCTCGGCGTCCCATGCCCCGGTCACCGCCCGCACCCGAATCACCTCGCTCCCGCCCAGCAAGCGGACGACGTCGACCTGGTGCGCCGCCTGGCTGAAGACCACACCGCCCCCTTCGGCGGTTCGCAATTCCTCGGGCCGACGGGGCCGATACAGGAAATCGGTGTAGTTCAGGGCGTGGATCATCCGCACGCGACCCAGCGTGCCCCCTTCGATGATGGCACGAGCCCGCAGGTACGGCGCGTCGAAGCTGTGGCAGTGCCCCACGATCAGGCGCACGTCCGCTTCGCGGCACTGCCGGATCATCGCGTCGCACTCGTCGAGGCTGAGCGCCATCGGCTTTTCCAGCAGGACGTGCTTGCGGTGCGCCGCCGCGATGCGCGTGTGCTCCGCGTGGAACTGGTGCGGGCTGGCGATGTAGAGCGCTTCGATGGACGGGTCGCGCGCGAGTTCCTCGAGCGTGCCGTAGGCAGGCGCGGCGAAGTCGCGCTGGAATTGTTCCCGCGCGGTGGCACGCGGGTCGCACGCGCCGGCGAGTTGCACGCGCTGGTCGGCCAGGAATGTGGGCAGCATGAGCGTGAAGGCCCGCCCCAGCCCGACCACGCCCAAACGGACCGGTGCGCTGCTCACAGGTCGATCACCAGGCGTTCGCCCTTGGCCCGCGAGACGCAGATCATGATCTGGCTTTCCATTTCCTCCGGATACAGGACCATGTCGCGGTGGTCGGCTTCTCCCTCGAGCAGGGCGGTGCGGCACGTGCCGCAGGTTCCGCTCTCGCAGGAAGACGCCGCATCGCAACCGTGCTCGCGCAGCACCGACAGGATGGACTTGCCCACGGGAACCTGGAATTCCCGCCCTGACTTCGCCAGCTTCACCTGGAAGGGCTTGTCGTCGGCCTTGACGCCGCCGCCTTCGTTGAAGCTTTCGAAATGGATGTTGCTGCGAGACCAGTGCCCGCTCATGTCCCGCACGGATTCCATCAGGCCCTTGGGGCCGCAGCAGTAGACATGCCCCGCGTTCGGCTTCTCCAGCACCGGCCAGAGGTCGTAGGCACGCTCGGGGTCGCCCAGGTCGTGGTGGATCACCACGTTGCGCTTCAGCGCCGGCTCCTTCAGCTCCTCGAGGAAGGCCGTGGTTTCCGGGGAGCGCGTCAGGTAGTAGAGCTTCCAGGATGCCGGGGGCAGCTCGCCGAAGGAACGGATCATCGACAGGACCGGCGTGATGCCGATGCCGCCGGCGATGAACACGTACGAGCGGGCGTTCTCCACGAGCGGGAAAGCGTTGTCCGGCACGGACGTGGGCAGCGTCTGTCCGAGCTGCACTTCGTCGTGCATGCTGAGCGAGCCGCCCTGGCCGCCGTCGTCGCGCTTGACGGCGATCACGTAGCGGTGGCGTTCCGCCGGATCGTTGCAGAGGGAGTACTTCCGCAGCAGCCCGTTGGGCGTCTGCACCTTCACGTGCGAGCCTGCCGTGAACGGGGGCAGCTCCGATCCGTCGGGTTGCACCAGCTCGAAGCTGCGGATGCCCTCGGCGACATCGGTGATGGCGGCCACGCGCAGAGGCATCTGCGTGTCGGCATGGGTCTGGAGGATCATGGCGGAGGCTCGGGCAAGGTCGTCCGTGCGGGCGACCTTGCGGTCAGATGCTATAGCTCTCGTACGTGGACGGATGGAACAGTTCTTCCACGGCAACCTGCCGCGGCGACAGCCCCTGCGAATGGTGATGGCGCACGAAGGTCTCCAGCGTACGGCGCGCCGGGCCGACGCCATAGGACCAGTAGTCCTCGCCCATGGTGTCGCGAGCGGCCTTGAGCTGCTCCTCGACGAAGGGCAGGGTCACCTTGGTGGCCGAGGTGTCGGACAGCAGCTCCAGCGCGGCGGCCTTGGACTGGTTGAACGCCTTGAACACGGCGTTCGGAAGCCAGGGATGCTGGGCGGCCAGCTCCTTGCGGATCGCGACGATGTGCATGATCGGGAACACGCCCGTGCGCTTGTAGTAGTCCTTGGCGACGGCCGTGGGGTCGTCGAACAGCCAGCGGATGTTCGGGTTCTTCTGCAGGATGTGGCGGCTCGGCGGGCGCGGGCCCATGAAGGCGTCGATCTCGCCGCGATCCAGCAGCTCGGAGATCGTGGTGCCCTCGGGCGCGGCTTCCACCCTGACGCCGGGCGGCAGGTCCAGCTTGATCTTCTCCGGGCGGCCGGGAGTGTCGATGCCGCCGCGCACCCAGGTCATGTCCTCCGGGTGGATGCCGTAGTCATCGGCCAGGATGGCGCGCGCCCAGACGTTGGCCGTGAGCTGGTACTCGGGCAGGCCGATGCGCTTGCCCTTCAGGTCCTCGGGGCGGGAGATGCGGTCGCGGCGCGCATACAGCGAGGTGTGGCGGAAGGCCCGTGAAAGGAAGACCGGCACCGCGATGTAGGGGCATTCGCCGCGCGAGTGCTTCACCAGGTAGCTGGAGAAGGACAGCTCGGTGATGTCGAAGTCGCGGCTGCGCATCGAGCGGAAGAACATCTCCTCCGGGTTCAGCAGCATGTAGACGGGATCGACGCCGTCGATCTGCACGCGCCCGTCGAAAAGCGCCCGGGTGCGGTCGTAGTCGCCCATGGCGACGGAGAGCTGGAGCTTGGACATGGATGGCTGCCTCAGGCGTTCTGCACGGAGTACGACGGTTCCATTTCCCCGGCATCGTCCGCGCCGCCGGCGAGCACGGGGCGAATCGCGAAGTCGCGCCAGTCGGTCGTCTTCGGGACGATGGCCTGGAACGAGCACACCGTCCGCGGGATCGCAAGTTCGCCGGTGCCGATGACGGGACCGCCCCGTTGAAAATTCCTGACGGCGTCGATCATCTGCTTGCGGAATTCCACGATCGCCAGGTCGCTGGCGCCCAGGCGCTCGTGCGTGCGGTCGGCGATCGTGCCCATGGTCACCCACATCGCGATGTCCTGGTTCGGGAAGCCGGTGATGCCGGTGAAGTTGCCCGCCTTCATGGCCTGGCGGTCCTGCCAGAAGCGGTTGTCCTGGTTGCGCAGTGGGCGGTAGTACGCGTCGAGGTCGACGCCGACGGTCTGGCGCAGGAACTTGCGCCAGGTTTCCGTCTCGGGCGTCTGCGCCGGATCGCCCCAGGCGATGAAATAGAACGCCGTGCTGGTGTCGTCCATTGGAACGTTCACGTTCGCCACGTTGTACAGGTTGTTCGGCGGGATCAGCACGGAGTAGGGCGCCACGAACACGGTCGAGCGCACGTAGTCCCTGGTGGTGGCGTCCTTGATGGGACGGCGCAGGGCGGCGTAGCGGAAGCCGTAGCCGGCCTGCTGCACCTGCAGGCGCGGCGCCTTGTCGGTGGAGGGCCGCAGCCACAGCTTGTCCGTCGCGCCGGCGCTGTCGACGCGCGCGGGGACCATGTCGGAGGAGTGCAGGCTGGAGCTGTGCGCGGAATCGATTGCGCCTTCCAGCACCTGCGCCCAGTTGCAGGGCAGGATCGCCTTGGCGATGCTCACGCGCACGTTGGCCGTCGGCGCCCAGGGCGGCGGCGTGAATTCGGGAACGGAATCCGCCGCGCCGAACCAGGCCCAGACCATGCCGCCCCACTCCTTGACGGGATACGCCTTGTGCTTGGTCTTCTCCGCCAGGCCGCTGGAAACCGGCTCGGAGACCATCTCCAGCACGTTCCCGTCCACGTCCATCTTCCAGCCGTGGTACAGGCAGCGCAGGCCGCCTTCCTCGTTGCGGCCGTAGACCAGCGACGCGCGACGGTGCGGGCACGACTCGTCCAGCACGCCGACGCGCCCGTCGCTGTCGCGAAAGACGACCAGGTTCTCGCCATAGACGCGGGCCTTCACCGGCGCGCCGTCAGCTTCGCCGACTTCCTCGCCCAGGCACACGGGAGTCCAGTGGCGACGCATCATCCGCCCCATCGGGGCATCGCCCTCCACGCGGCACAGCAGTTCGTTCTCTTCGTGAGTCAACATGATCTCTCTCCAGGGATTCCATCAGGCTGCCGCGGCGGCCGGCGATTCGACCTTCCTGCGACGCAGCACCACGGGCTTGCCACCCAGGGTCTTCTTGCACATCCAGTGCGCCAGCGCGGAATCCAGGTAGTCCGCGTGGCCGGGGAACCATTCCGTGAGCGCCCGGGCCAGCCGCCGCGCCGCTTCCACTTCGCCGGCGGCTACCTTGCGTCCGACGCCGTCCATGCTGGCCAGCACGGCCGCATGTTCGTCGCGGTGGCATCCGGCGGCCGGAAATCCGGTCTCGTCCATCCAGCGCTCCTCCGCGGCAAAGTGCTCGCGCGTGTGCGCGTGCACGGCGGCGAGGGCTTCGGCGACGGCGGCGTCCGGTGCGGCCAGGAGCGCGTCCACGAGCGCCAGGAACTCTTCGTGCGTCGCGTCCATCGGCGCGAAGCCGAGCCGCAGGTCGTCGCGCCAGGTCGCGGCTTCCGGGGTCTGGGGTGGGGCTTGCATGGTTCGAAAAACTTAGGAGGCTAAGTATAGTGGCGCGAAAACGGGGCGTCCATGCCCCGTCGCCGGCCGTTCGCGAATTATTCCGGCTTCAGGCCGGCGTGCTGCGCCGCTCCGGCGACACGCTGCATCTCCGCGTGCAGGGCGACCGAGGTCTGTTGCACGGAGGCTCCGACCGGGTCGACGCCCGCCTTGGAGAGCTGTTCGACCACCTCGGGCATCTTCACCACCTTCGCGATCGCCGCGTTGACCTTGTTGATGGCCTCGGCGGGCGTGCCGGGCTTGGCGAGGACGACCACGTTGAAGGCGAAGTCGAAGCCCGGGATCTTCTCGGACAGCGCGGGTACATCGGGCGTTTGCGCGGACCGCTTCGCGGAATTGATCGCAAGGAGCTTCGCCTTGCCGTTCTTCACGAATCCCATCAGCGCCGGCGGCGAGCCGAGGATCATGTCCACCTGGCCGCCGATCATGGCGGGCACGGACTGTCCGCTGCCCTTGAAAGGCACGTGCGTGAGCTTGATGCCGAGGCCTTGCTGCATGGCTTCCGCCGTGAGGTGGTGGATGCTGCCCAGGCCGGCAGAGCCGTAGTTCAGCGATCCCGGCTTGCTTTTCGCGAGCGCGACGAGTTCGTCCAGCGTGTTGGCCTTGACGTTCGAATTGACGGCCAGGTACAGCGGGGCGATCCCGACCAGCGAGACAGGCACGAAGTCCTTCTGCGCATTGAACGCGGGCTTGGCGGTGACGAACGGCGGAATGGCGAGCATCGGTCCATCCGTCACGATGAACGTATAGCCGTCGGCGGGCGCGTTCGCCAAGGCGGCCGCGGCCACCGCGCCGCCCGCGCCCGCCTTGTTGTCGACCACGAATGCCTGGCCCAGCGTTTCGGTGAGTCGCTGGCCGATGATGCGCGCCACGGTGTCGGGCAGCCCGCCAGCCGCGTAAGGCACGACCAGTCGCACCGGTTGCGACGGATAGCTCTGGGCCATTGCGCTCGGCAGAGCGCCGAGTCCGGCGGCGGCAAGAGCGACGGAGAGGAATGTGCGGCGGACGAGGCGCATGAAGGGGTTCCTTGTGGCGTGAGGTAGCTCTGCACGGCGCGCCGGCAGGTGCGGTGCGAAAGCGGTCAAATGCTTCGACGTCTAAGTATATTTGACGTGGATCAAAAGCCGATCCATCTTTTGATCAGGGTTAGTACGCATTCGAAGCGACTGACGCGCGTTCCTCGTCGGCCAATGACCCTCTACAGGCGCGAAGCGTGCGGACGCACCGTCTTCGTCGCCGGCTTCTTCTTTTTCTTCGCCAGCAGGCCCGGCAGCGTCAGCCGTGGATCGTCCACCACCTTCGCCTTCGCCGCCGGCGCCTTGAACTTGATCGGCGCCAGTCCGATGCGCACGTCCACCGTCACCACGCCGGCCGCATCGATCCTGATGTTGGACAGCCGCACGCCCGAGGGTGGACCTTCGGGGAAGCTGGTGCTGATCACGCCGGCATCGAGCAGCTTCGTGGTGTTGCTGCTGCCCGGGAAGGGATCGCCGTCGTCGCCGTTGTTGCCGTCCTTGCCCGCTTCCAGGTGGTCCATGCCGTCGGCCTGCACCAGCATCATTCCGGGACGCGCCGGCGCTTCCTGTTCCTTCGACAGGTCCACT
>NZ_DASVNN010000002.1:0-55074 GCF_036383835.1 Ramlibacter sp. | reverse complement strand
CGCTTCCAGGGCTCGATGCGCCACGCGGTCCACGGGAAGGCATGGGCCGCCCAGGTGAGGAACACGGCGAGGAGGGCCGACGCCGCGATCACCTGCAGGCCGAACAGCAGCCAGCCCGGTCGCGGCTTGTAGGTGCCCCGGCGCAGCAGGCCCACCAGCAGGCTGCCCGCGTTGACCAGCGCCCCGAGGCCGATCGACAGCGCCAGGCCTGCGTGCTTCAGGAAGGGCACGAGGGCGACGTTCAGGAGTTGCGTGACGACCAGCGCCACGACCGCGATCTTCATCGGCGTCTTCATGTCGTGGCTGGCGTAGTAGCCGGGCGCCAGCACCTTGATCGCCACCAGCCCCAGCAGTCCGGTGCCGTAGCCGGCCAGCGCGAAGGCGACCTGGCCGACGTCGCCGTCCTTGAAGGCGCCGTAGTGGAACAGCGTCGCCACCAGCGGCGCCGCGAACACCAGCAGGGCCACCGAACTCGGGATCGCGAGCAGCACGACCAGGCGCAGGCCCCAGTCCAGCATGCCGGAATAGCGCTCCTCGTCCTGGCTGGCGCGCGCGGCCGCGAGTTGCGGCATCAGCACGACACCCAGCGCCACGCCCAGCAGCGCGGTCGGAAATTCCATCAGCCGGTCGGCGTTGTTGAGCCAGCTGACGCTGCCCGCGGGCAGGTAGGAGGCGATCTGCGTGTTGATGAGAAGGGAGATCTGCGCCACGCTGACGCCCAGCAGCGCCGGCAGCATCAGGCCCAGGATCTTGCGGGTGGACGGGTCGCTCCAGGCGGCACGCAGGCTGGACAGCGCGATGCCCAGGCGCGGCCACATGCCGATGCGGCGCAGCGCCGGGATCTGGATGGCGAGCTGCAGGACGCCGCCCACCATGACCCCGATCGCCTGCGAGTAGATCGGCTCGATGCCCAGGCGCTGGAACCAGGGCGCGGCCAGGCCGATGGAGGCGATCATGGCCAGGTTCAGCAGCACCGGCGAGGCGGCGGGGACCGCGAACTTCTTCCAGGTGTTCAGGATCCCGCCCGCCAGCGCCACCAGCGACATGAAGCCGATGTAGGGGAACATCCAGCGCGTCATGAGCACGGCGGCGTCGTAGGCGTGCGGGTTGTGGCGCAGGCCGCTGGCCAGGGCCCAGACCAGCAGCGGCGCGCCGGCGACGCCCAGGATGCACAGCAGCACCAGCGTCCAGAGCAGCACGGTGGAGACGTGGTCGACCAGGTTCCTGGCGCCGGCGTCACCGTCGGTGGTGCGCACGCTGGCCAGCACCGGCACGAAGGCCTGGCTGAAGGCGCCCTCCCCGAAGATGCGGCGGAACAGGTTCGGGATGCGGAAGGCGACGTAGAACGCGTCGGTCAGCGCGGAGACCCCGAAGAAGGAGGCGAACATCACGTCGCGCACGAGGCCCGTGATGCGGGAGGCGAGGGTCAGGGCGGAGACGGTCGAGGCGGCTTTGAACAGGCTCACCGGCGCGAGTGTAGCCCTGCGGTTCGCGCGCGGGCCTCGCGGCGGCAGGGGAAAAGACAGCGGGCTATAATCGCGGGCTTTGCTGGCAACATCCTCAGACACTGAAGGAACATACACATGGCTTCTGGAAAACCCAAGAAAAAGAACCCGCGCCTGGCGTCGGGCCGCAAGCGCGCCCGCCAGGACGTCAAGCTGAACGCAGCGAACACGTCCCTGCGCTCCAAATACCGTACCGCGGTGAAGAACGTCGAGAAGGCGGTCGCCGCGGGTGACAAGGCCAAGGCGACCGAACTCTTCGCCAAGGCCCAGGCGATCGTGGACACGGTGGCCGACAAGGGCATCTTCCACAAGAACAAGGCCGCGCGCGACAAGAGCCGCCTCTCGGCCAAGGTCAAAGGCCTCCAGGCCGCGGCCGCCTAAGACCTAACGTCGGGTCAGCCCGCGGGCCGCGAGGTCCGCGCCGTTTGAACCGGGTGCGCTGCCAGCAAAGCAAATGGGAAACCGCCTTCGGGCGGTTTTTTCATGCCCGCGTCATTCCCGCCGCCCTCCCCGTCATTCCCGCGCAGGCGGGAATCCAGGGCTCCCAAAAAGAAAGCCGCCAGCGGCGGCTTCCTGCAATGCTCTGGATCCCCGCCTCCGCGGGGATGACGGGTTACTTCGCCTGCTCCGGCAGCAGGCAAGCCTCGCTCACCTGCAGTTCATTGTCCTTCGCGAAGTTCAGCACGAAGTCCCAGGCCATCGGCTCGTGGTTGCGCAGGTCGCGGTTGACCACCACGCATTTGACGCCGGCGCACACCATCGGCACGCACCAGGGCGAGTAGCTCAGGTGGCTCCCGGGCTGTGCCCCGCCCGGTCGGAAGGAACTCATGACGCCCGCCAGCCGCTCGGCCCAGTCGCTCGGGCGGAAGGTGCGTCCCTCCTGGGTGATGCCCCAGATGAACACTTCTTTGGCGTGGCTGGAAACCATGGGTGCTGTCTCGCGCGGGTCGGCAGGGCGGCCTTGCTGCACCGCACAAGTATTATATCTTATATAAGAGTTAAGTCCCGATTGAACCCGGCGTAGCTGTCGGCGGGCTGTCGTCGCCGCATCGGTGTGATGCGGAATTCTCAAACAAAGCACGCAATGCGTGTGCCTACAATCGTGCTCCAGCGGCTCACCTGGTTGAGCCGATTTCATTTGTGCCCAAGCGAAGAGGAAAGCTGGCCATGGCCCACATCGAGGCGGCGTCGCCCCACACCATGAACACCTACGGGCGGCTGCCGATCGCGCTGTCGCACGGCGACGGGTGTTACGTCTGGGACGTCAACGGCAAGCGCTACCTCGACGCGCTGGCCGGCATCGCCGTGAACACGCTCGGCCACAACCACCCCAGGCTGGTGCCGGCGCTGCAGGACCAGCTCGGCAAGATCATCCACGGCAGCAACTACTACCACGTGCCCAACCAGGAGAAGCTCGCGGCCAAGCTGGTCGAGCTCTCCGGCATGAAGAACGTGTTCTTCGGCTCGACCGGCCTGGAGGCCAACGAGGGCGCGATCAAGCTGGCGCGCAAGTGGGGCCACGACCGCGGCATCGAGCGGCCGGAAATCGTGGTCTACGAGAAGGCCTTCCACGGCCGCAGCATCGCCACCCTGTCCGCCACCGGCAACGAGAAGGTGCAGAAGGGCTTCGAGCCGCTGGTGGAAGGCTTCATCCGCGTGCCGCTCAACGACATCGACGCGCTGAAGGCCGCCACCGACGGCAACAGGAACGTCGTGGCCGTGTTCTTCGAGACCATCCAGGGCGAAGGCGGCATCAACCAGATGCGCATCGACTACCTGCAGAAGGTGCGCGAGCTGTGCGACCAGAAGAACTGGCTGCTGATGATCGACGAGGTGCAGTGCGGCATGGGCCGCACCGGCAAGTGGTTCGCGCACCAGTGGGCCGGCATCGTGCCCGACGTGATGCCGCTGGCCAAGGGCCTCGGCTCGGGCGTGCCGATCGCCGCGGTGGTGGCGGGGCCGCGCGCGGCCGACGTGTTCCAGCCCGGCAACCACGGCACGACCTTCGGCGGCAACCCGCTCGCGATGCGCGCCGGCGTCGAGACCATCCGCATCATGGAAGAGGACGGCCTGCTGGAAAACGCGGCCCGCGTGGGCGCGCACCTCAAGGGCGGCCTGGCCCGCGAACTCGGCGGCCTGAAGGAAGTGCGCGAGATCCGCGGCCAGGGCCTGATGATCGGCATGGAGCTGACCAAGCCTTGCGGCGTGCTCACGCAGCGCGCGGCCGAAGCGGGACTGCTGATCAGC
Source organism: Ramlibacter sp. (assembly GCF_036383835.1). Classification (GTDB taxonomy): domain Bacteria; phylum Pseudomonadota; class Gammaproteobacteria; order Burkholderiales; family Burkholderiaceae_C; genus Ramlibacter. The sequence continues at coordinate 51,322 of NZ_DASVNN010000002.1, read as the reverse complement.
GTGACCGCGGACACCGTGGTGCGCCTGCTGCCGCCGCTGATCATGACCGAGCAGCAGGCCGACGACGTGGTGGCGATCCTCGCGCCGCTGGTCAGGCAGTTCCTGGCGGAATGAGCGACGACACCATGGCGATCCGGCATTTCCTGCAGTTCAGCGACTTCAGCACCGAGGAGCACGAGTGGATCTTCCAGCGTGCCGCGGTGATCAAGCGCAAGTTCAAGGCCTACGAGAAGTACCACCCGCTGTCGGACCGCACGCTGGCGATGATCTTCGAGAAGGCGTCGACGCGCACCCGCGTGAGCTTCGAAGCCGGCATGTACCAGCTGGGCGGCTCGGTGGTGCACCTCACCACCGGCGACAGCCAGCTCGGTCGCGCCGAGCCGATCGAGGACAGCGCGCGCGTGATCAGCCGCATGGTGGACCTCGTGATGATCCGCACCTTCGGCCAGGACAAGATCGAGCGCTTCGCCGAGCACTCGCGCGTGCCGGTGATCAACGGCCTGACCAACGAATTCCACCCCTGCCAGATCCTGGCGGACATCTTCACCTTCATCGAGCGCCGCGGCTCCATCAGGGGCCGCGTGGTGGCGTGGGTCGGTGACGGCAACAACATGGCCAACACCTGGCTGCAGGCCGCGGAGCTGCTGGGCTTCACCGTGCACGTGAGCACGCCCAGCGGCTACGAGGTGGACCAGGACATCGCGGGCATCCGCAGCGGCGACAGCTACCGCGTGTTCAAGGACCCGATGGAAGCCTGCCGCGGCGCCGACCTCGTGACCACCGACGTGTGGACCAGCATGGGCTTCGAAGCCGAGAACGAGCAGCGCCGCCAGGCCTTTGCCGACTGGTGCGTGGACACCGACATGATGCGCGTGGCCAGGCCCGACGCCCTGTTCATGCACTGCCTGCCCGCGCACCGCGGCGAGGAAGTCGAGGCCGAGGTCATCGACGGCCCGCAGTCCGTGGTGTGGGACGAGGCGGAGAACCGCATGCACGTGCAGAAGGCGCTGATGGAATTCCTGCTGCTGGGACGGGTGACCGACTGATTCGTCATCCCCGCGCAGGCGGTGACCCAGGGCCTCCGGAGAGCGGCGCCTTGCACCGCTTTCTTCCGGGTTCCCGCCTGCGCGGGAATGACGAATGCCCTAATTCTTCGCCGCGCTCGCCCCATACCGCCCTCCCCCCGCCGGCGCCTCGATCTTCCCCAGCTTCACCAGCCTTTGCTCCACCGCGAACGGCGTGCGGCCCAGTTCCTGCGCGACCTGCTTGAGCGGGATGCCGGCGTCGAACGCGGTCTCCAGCGCGGCGTCTTCCTGGCCCGTCCACGCCTTGCCCGCATTGGGCGGCGGAGCGCGGCGGCGCGCCGGCTCGGGCGCGGCAGCCGGCGTCGCGACGGCGCCTTCCAGCGCGCGGGAGATGGCGTGGAGCGCCCGGATCACCGGCGGCGCGTTGTACGGGCTGTCTTCCGGCATGGCTTCGCCGGTGACCGGATGGATGCCCTGGGCCAGGGTGTCGATAATCTGGCGCGCGATCTGCAGTTCCATTGAATCCTCCTGAGGGAAGTGGCGTTGCACTGTATTCATATACAGTCCTGCCGCAACGCGGCCGCCACGCCTCGGGTTGACGTTCCTATGTCACAAGTTTCCAGCGACCACCCCTGCCTGCGCTGCGGCGCCTGCTGCGCCGCCTTCCGCGTCGACTTCTCCGTTTACGAGATGGAGGACATGGGCGGCCACGTGCCTTCCGGCCTGGCCGTGGAGGTGACCGACAGCACCTGGCGCATGCGCGGCACCGACCACGTGCCGACCCGCTGCGCCGCGCTGACCGGCAGGATCGGCGAGCGCGCCGCCTGCGGCATCTACGAGTGGCGGCCGGGCCCCTGCCGCGAACTCGAGCCCGGCAGTGACGGCTGCGAGAGAGCGCGCGCCCGGCACGGCCTGCCGCCCCTGGATTCCGCGATCCTTCAAGCCTGAAGGGATTTCGCGGGCTGTTGGAACCAACCGACACCACGCCCTGCGCACGCGGCGCACACTGCGCCGCATGCGACGCCTCTGGGACATCTCTCCGCCGGTGCAGGCGGGCGCGCCGGTCTTTCCCGGCGACACGCCCTACCGGCAGCAGTGGGCCGCGACGATCGCGCCCGGCTGCCCCGTCAACGTCAGCACGCTGACGCTGTCGCCGCACGTGGGCGCGCATGCCGACGCCCCGCTGCACTACGACCCGCAAGGTGCCGCCGTCGGCACGCTCGATCTCGATCCTTATCTCGGACGCTGCCGCGTGATCCACGCGATCGCCCGCGGCCCTCTCGTCGAATGGCAGCACCTCGCGCATGCGCTGCCCGACCTGCCGCCGCGCGTGCTGGTGCGCACCTACATGCGCGCACCCGTGGACCGCTGGGATCCGCAGCTCGCCGCCTTCGCGCCGCAGACCATCGAACGGCTGGCCGATGCCGGCGTGCGGCTGGTCGGCATCGACACGGCCAGCATCGATCCCGCCGAGAGCAAGTCGCTGGAGAGCCACCAGGCGATCCGCCGGCTCGGGTTGCGCGTGCTGGAGAACCTCGTGCTCGACGACGTGCCGGAAGGCGACTACGAGCTGATCGCCCTGCCCCTGAAGCACATGACGGCCGACGCCTCCCCGGTGCGTGCGGTCCTCAGGGAGTTGCCATGACCACCCTGCAGGACTGCCGTGCGCTGGATGCGCAGGACCCGCTGCATGGCCTGCGCGATCTGTTCACGCTGCCCGAAGGCGTGATCTACCTCGATGGCAACTCGCTGGGCCCGCTGCCGAAAGCCGCGCCGGATCGCGTGGCCCGCGCCGTGCGCGAGGAATGGGGCGGGGGCCTGATCCGCTCCTGGAACACCGCCGGCTGGTACGAGATGCCCGGCCGCCTGGGCGACAGGATCGCCACGCTGATTGGCGCCGGCGCGGGTGAAGTCGTCGCGACCGACAGCACCTCGATCAACCTGTTCAAGGTGCTGAGCGCCGCCTTGTCCATCGCCGCCGCCGACGCGCCGCAGCGTCGCGTCGTCCTCAGCGAGCGCAGCAACTTCCCCACCGATCTCTACATCGCCGAAGGTCTCTGCCGCGAACGCGGACTGGAGCTGAAGCTCGTGGAAGCGGAAGGGATCGCGGACGCGCTGGACGAACGCAGCGCCGTGCTGATGCTCACGCACGTCAACTACCGCACCGGCGCGATGCACGACATGGCGGCGGTCACGCGCGCCGCGCACGCGGCGGGCGCGCTCGTGATCTGGGACCTCGCGCACAGCGCCGGCGCCGTCGAAGTCGACCTGCGCGGCGCCGACGCCGACTTCGCGATCGGCTGCGGCTACAAGTACCTCAATGGCGGCCCGGGCGCGCCGGCCTTCGTGTGGGTGCACCCGCGCCACGCGGACCGCTTCTGGCAACCGCTCTCCGGCTGGTGGAGCCATGCGGCGCCCTTCGCCTTCACGCCCGACTACCGGCCGGCCGCGGGCATCGCACGCTACCTGTGCGGCACGCAGCCGATCCTGAGCATGACGGCATTGGAATGCGGCCTCGACACGGTGCTCGCGGCGCAACCGCACGGCGGCATGCAGGCGCTGCGGCGCAAGTCGCTCGCGCTCACCGACCTGTTCATCGCGCTGGTGGAAGAACGCTGCGCCGGCCACGGCCTGGGTCTCGCCACGCCCCGCGCGCACGCGCAACGCGGCTCGCAGGTGTGCCTCACGCGCGAGCAAGGCGCCTACGCGATCGTGCAGGCCCTTGTCGCACGCGGAGTCATCGGCGACTTCCGCGCGGGCATCCCCGACATCCTGCGCTTCGGCTTCACGCCGCTCTACCTGCGCTTCGAGGACGTCTGGCACGCCGTCGAACACCTGCGCCAGGTGCTCGCCGAAGGCGAATGGAAGCGGCCCGAATTCCACCGGCAGCAAGCGGTGACCTGAACCATGGGCCGCAAACCCGAGGACATCGTCCACGCCGAGAAGCCGCAGCTGGATTTCAGCCGCGAGATGAGCTACGGCGACTACCTGCAGCTCGATGCGATCCTGAACGCGCAGAAGCCGCTCTCTCCGGATCACAACGAGATGCTGTTCATCGTGCAGCACCAGACCAGCGAGCTCTGGATGAAGCTGATGCTGCACGAGCTGTCGGCGGCGATCGACTGCCTCGCGCGCGACCAACTGCCGCCGGCCTTCAAGATGCTGGCGCGCGTCTCGCGCATCATGGAGCAGCTGGTGCACGCCTGGGACGTGCTGGCGACCATGACGCCGCCCGAATACAGCGCGATCCGGCCCTACCTCGCGAGCTCCAGCGGCTTCCAGAGCTGGCAGTACCGCTGCATCGAGTTCCGCCTGGGCAACAAGAACGCGGAAATGCTGAAGCCGCACGAGCACCACGCCGAGCGGCTGGCGATCGTGCGTGCGGCCTACGAGGCGCCGTCGCTGTACGACGAAGCGCTGCGGCTGCTGGCGCGGCGCGGCCTGGCCGTGCCGGCATCGCATGTCGAACGCGACTGGACCCAGCCGTACGCCGCAAACAAGCAGGTGGAACAAGCCTGGCTCACCGTCTACCGCAACCCGCAGCAGCAGTGGGACCTCTACCAGCTCGGCGAGGAACTCACCGACCTGGAAGACGCCTTCCGCCTCTGGCGCTTTCGCCACGTCACCACCGTCGAACGCGTCATCGGCTTCAAGCGCGGCACCGGCGGCACGGGCGGGGTGAGCTACCTGCGCAAGATGCTGGACGTGGTGTTGTTTCCGGAGATCTGGCAGTTGCGGACGGACCTCTGAAGGGGATGGTGGGCAGCGGAGCTGCCCACCCTACGAGGGAACGCAGGCCCGGATGTCGTATGCGCCGTAGGGTGGGCAAGCTTCGCTTGCCCACCATTCACGCCGCAGCCAGCAAGCGCTTCGCCTCCCCCACGATCGCCTTCGGCGTGATCCCGAACTTCTCGTACAGCGCTTCCGCCGGCCCCGAGGCACCGAACCCCGTCATGCCGACGAAGCCGCCGCGCTCACCCAGGTAGCGGTCCCAGCCGAAGCGCAGCGCGGCCTCCACGCCGACGCGCACGCCGCCCGGCGGCAGCACCGAAGCGCGGTACGCCGCATCCTGCCGATCGAACAACTCCCAGCTGGGCATCGAGACGACGGCGGTCGGGATGCCCTCTTCCTGCAGGCGCGTGCGCGCCTCCACCGCCAGTGCCACTTCCGATCCGGTCGCAAGCAGCGTCACGGCGCGCGAACCGCCGACGGCTTCCGCCAGCACGTAGGCGCCGCGGCGCGACAGGTTCTCGGCCACGTGCGACCGCCGCACCGCCGGCAGCGTCTGCCGCGCGAACACCAGGGTCGACGGGCCTTCGCGATGTTCCAGCGCGACCTCCCAGCATTCCGCGGCCTCCACCGCATCCGCCGGCCGCAGCACCAGCATGTTGGGCATCGCGCGCAGCGAAGCCAGGATCTCCACCGGCTGGTGCGTGGGCCCGTTGCGTCCGATGCCGATCGAGTCGTGGCTGAACACGAACTTCACCGGCAGTCCCATGAGCGCCGCCATGCGCATGGCGGGCCGCTCGTAGTCGGAGAACGCCAGGTAGGTGAGGCTCAAGGGGATGACGCCGCCGTGCGCCGCCATGCCATTGGCCATGGAGCCCATCACGTGCTCGCGCACGCCGCAGTGGACGTACGCGCCGCCGCGCTCGTCGGCGGTGAAGGCCTTCAGCCGCCGCTTGTGGTTCATCGGCGCCTCGAGGTCGGCGCAGGCGACCATGCGCTCCGGCAGCACCTCGGTGAGCAGGTCGTTGATCTCGGCGGAGACCAGGATGCCACCGGGGGGCGGTTCGGCGTCGACGGCGCGGCGCTTGTATTCCTCCAGCACCCCCCGCCAGCCCGCCGGCAGTTCGCCCGCCAGCACGCGACGGAACTCGGCGCGCTGCGCCGCCGGCAGTGCCGCCACGCGGGACTGCCACGCTTCGTACTCGTCCTGGCTGCGCCGGCCGGCATCGCGCCACGCCTGCGCGATGTCCCGCGGCACCTCGAAAGGCGCATGCGGCCAGTCCAGCAGCTTGCGCGCCGCATCGGCGTCGGCCGGATGCAATCGTCCGCTGTGGCCGCCGCGCTGTCCCTGCAGGCGCTCGATGCCGCGCGCGATCACGGTGCGGCAGGCGATCAGCGAGGGACGCGTGTCCCAGCGCGCCGCGGTGATGGCCTGCGACACCGCCTCGAGATCGTGGCCGTCCACTTCGGCGACGTGCCAGCCGGCCACGCGGAAGCGCTGCGCCACGTCTTCGCTGATCGACAGTTCGGTGCTGCCGTCGTCGGTGATGCGGTTGTCGTCCCAGAACAGGACCAGCCGTCCCAGCCGCAGGTGCCCGGCCAGCGAGATCATCTCCTGGCCCACGCCCTCCTGCAGGCAGCCGTCGCCGACGAAGGCATAGGTGTAGTGGTTCACCAGCTCGGGGCCGAAGCGCGCCTGCAGGCAGGCCTCGGCGACGGCCATGCCCAGCGCGTTGGCGATGCCTTGCCCGAGCGGACCGGTGGTCACTTCGATGCCGTTGGCCGGATCGATTTCGGGATGGCCTTCGCAGTGCGAGCCCAGCTCGCGGAAGCGCTGCAGCTCCTCGATCGGAAAGCCCGCGTAGCCGGTGAGGTGCAGCACCGAATACAGCAGCATCGATCCGTGGCCGTTGGACAGCACGAAGCGGTCGCGGTCGGGCCACGCGGGATCGGCGGGGTTGAACTTCAGGTGCCGCATGAACAGCGCCGTCGCGATCTCGGCCATACCCAAGGGCACGCCCTGGTGCCCTTCCCCGGCGCGGACGATGGCGTCGATGGAGAGGAAGCGGATCGCGTTGGCCAGCGGCGAGAGTTCGTGCTTGCCCATGTCAGCGCAGCCACTTCCTGAGCGTCGCGCTCATGGCATCGGTGGAAATGCCGTAGCGGTCGTGCAGCGTCGGCAGCGCGCCGGCATCGAGGAAGGCGTCGGGCAGCGCGATGCGGCGGAAGCGCGGCGCGACGCCCTCTTCCAGCAGCGCGGTGGCCACCGCCTCGCCGAGGCCGCCGATCACGCTGTGGTTCTCGGCGACGACGACCAGCCGGCCCGGCCGCTGCGCCTCGCGCAGGATGGTGGCCGTGTCCAGCGGCTTGATGGTCGGCACGTGCAGCACGCCGACGTCGATGCTGTCGGCGGCCAGCGCCTTCGCGACTTCGAGCGAACGCATCGTGAGCAGGCCGGAGGAAACCAGCAGGACGTCCTTGCCATCGCGCAGCAGCTTGGCCTTGCCCGGTTCGAAGCGGTAGTCGTATTCGTCCAGCACCAGCGGCACCTGGCCGCGCAGCAGGCGCATGTAGACGGGACCCTGGTGCGCCGCGATCGCGGGCACGGCTTGCTCGATCTCCAGCGCGTCGCAGGGATCGATCACCATCATGTTCGGGATGGAACGCATCAGCGCGAGGTCCTCGCAGGCCTGGTGGCTGGGACCGTAGCCGGTGGTGAGGCCCGGCAGCGCGCAGCACAGCTTGACGTTGAGGTTCTCCTCGGCGACCACCTGGTGGATGAAGTCGAAGGCACGGCGCGTGCCGAACACGGCGTAGGTGGTGGCGAAGGGCGTGAAGCCCTCCTTGGCCAGGCCGCCCGCGGCGGCCACCAGCACCTGTTCGGCCATCCCCATCTGGAAGAAGCGGTCCGGGTGCGCCTGCGCGAACAGGTGCAGGTCGGTGTACTTGGCGAGGTCGGCGGTCAGGCCGACGATGTCGCTGCGCTCGCGCGCCAGTTCCGCCAGCGCCTTGCCGAAGGGGGCGGCCTTCACGCGCTGCCCTTCCGACGCGATGGAGGCGATCATCGCCGACGTCGTGAGGCGCGGCTTCTTTTCCGTGGCGGTGCTCATCGCGCAACTCCTTCGCTGCGGGTCTGGTCGAGGTGGGCGATGGCCTGCTGCCATTCGGGCGGGTCGACGCGGATGAAGTGGTTCTTCTCGCGCTGTTCGAGGAAGGGCACGCCCTTGCCCATGAGGGTGTCGGCGAGGATCACGCGCGGTTTCGCGTCACGCAGGGTGCGCGCGGCATCGAAGGCCGCGAGCACCGACGGCAGGTCGTTGCCGTCGACGCGCTGCACGTGCCAGCCGAAGGCCGCCCACTTGTCGGCCAGCGGCTCGAAGCCCATCACATGGCCCGACGGACCGTCGGCCTGCTGGTTGTTGATGTCGACGATGCAGACCAGGTTGCCCAGGCCGTGATGCGACGCGGCCATCGCCGCTTCCCAGGTCGACCCCTCGTCGAGCTCGCCGTCGGACATCGAGTTGTAGACGAAGGCGGGATTGCGCTTCTGCCGCAGACCCAGCGCGATGCCCACCGCGATCGCGAGGCCCTGCCCCAGCGAGCCGCCCGACATCTCCATGCCCGGTGTGTAGGTGGCCATCCCCGACATCGGCAGCCGGCTGTCGTCGCTGCCGTAGGTCTCGAGTTCGGACTCGGGAATGATGCCCGCCTCGATCAGCGCGGCGTAGAAGGCGATGGCGTAGTGGCCGTGCGAAAGCAGGAAGCGGTCGCGGCCTTCCCACTGCGGGTCGTCGGCGCGGTACTTCAGCGCGTGGCCGTAGGCGACGGCCAGCACGTCGGCGTAGCCCAGGGCCTGGCCGATGTAGCCCTGGCCCTGCACCTCGCCCATGCGCAGGGCGTAGCGGCGGATGCGCCAGGCACGCTCCGCGAGTGTCGATAGCTCGGACATGGAGATCCTTGTTGGAGAGGCTCAGCGCAGCGTGAGCCAGGGGAGGTAGGCGAAGGCCAGCAAGAGGCCGATCGCGACGACGTAGAAGGGGATCAGTTCCTTCACCACGTCGCCGATGCGCACCTTGGCGATCGAACTCGTGATGAACAGCGTGGTGCCGATCGGCGGGTGGTACAGCCCGATCGAGAGGTTGACGATCATCATGATGCCGAGCTGCACGTTGTCCATTCCGACGGCCTGGGCCAGCGGGACGAACATGGGCGTGAGCAGCAGCACCGCCGCGGGCAGGTCGATGAACATGCCGGTGGCCAGCATGATCAGGTTCATCGCGAGGATGATCAGCCAGGGCGACTGCAGCACTTCCTTGGCATAGCGCGTGAATTCCGCGGGCAGCTGCTCGTAGGTGACGATCCAGCCCACCACGCTCGAGGCCATGATGATCAGCAGCACGACGCCGGTGGAGATGCCCGCCTCGATCGCCGCCTGGCGCAGCTTGGCCCAGGTCAGGTCGCGGTACACGACGCCGGCGACCAGCAGCGCGTACAGCGTGGACATCACGCTCACCTCGGTGGGCGTCGCGATGCCGAAGCGCAGGAAGACGATGATCAGCACGGGCATCAGCAGCGCCGGGCCCGCATGCGCCAGCTGCTTCCAGAAGGCGGCCCATTCGAAGGGCGTGGTGTCGCGCGGGAAGTTGCGGCGGCGGCCCTGCACGTAGCACACGGCCATGAAGCCCGCGCACATCAAGAGGCCCGGGAGGATGCCGGCGACGAACAGCGCACCGATCGATGCGCCCGAGACCAGCGCATAGACGATCATCGGGATCGACGGCGGGATCAGGATGTCGATGGTGGCGGCAGCGGCCAGCGTGCCGGCCGCGAACGGCGCCGGATAGCCGATCTTCTTCAGCCAGGGAATCAGCATCGAGCCGATCGCGGAGGCATCGGCCACCGCGGAGCCGGACACGCCGCCGAAGATGGTGGACGACAGCACGCCCACCTGGGCCGGCCCGCCGTGCACGCGGCCGATCATCATCGACAGCAGGTTGACGAGGCTCTGGCCGAGCTTGCCGCTGACCATCAGCGCCCCCGTCATCATGAAGAAGGGGATCGCGATCAGCGGGAAGCTCTGCGTCTGCGCGAGCATCTGCTCGATCGCCAGGTGCACCGGCACCCGGTCGATCAGGAGCAGGCCGCCGACGGAGGCGAGGACGAGCGCGTGCGCGATCGGGATCGACAGGAGCGCGGTGCCGATGAACAGCACGATGATGAGGCCGGTCATGTCAGGCTCCCTGGTGGGCGGCGGCGACGTCGGGGTCCGCGTGGCCGTGGGGGACTTCGGAGCCGGCCCAGACCTCGGGCAGCTTGCACAGCGTCGCGAGGCTCAGCACCGCGAAGCCCAGCACCAGGCAGCCGACGCTGACCGATCCCGGCACCTGCAGGATCGGCGTGCGTTCGTCGGCCGCGATCTGCAGCACGGGCCACGCGGCGACGGCCAGGCTTGCGTAAAGGATCGCCACCACCAGCGAGCCGCCCGCGAGCACCCAGCGGCGCGCGGCGCCCAGCTTCTGCGTGAGGATCACGACCGCGATGTGCGACCCGTGCTGGGCCGCGAGCACCACGCCCGCCATGATCATCCAGGGGAACAGCAGTTCCGGCAGTTCCGAGGCGGACGCCAGGCTGGTCCCCGCGACGTAGCGCAGGACGACGTTCGCCGTGAGGATGGCGAACACCACGCCGAGCGTGAGGTACAGCACCCACCGGCAGCCCGCGGCGATGCCGCGGTCGATCCACTTGAGCAAGGCCATGGCCGCTTCCCGTCACTGCGCCTGCTGGAGGACGCGCTTGACGAAGTCGCCCGAGGGGCCCGTGCTCCACTTCGTGTACACCGGCTTGGTCGCGTCCACGAAGGCCTTGCGGTCCACCGTGTCGATCTGCACGCCCTTGCCCTTCAGTTCCGCGACCAGCTTCTCGTCGGCTTCCTTCGACAGCTTGCGCTGCATCTGCGTGGCTTCGGCGGCGGCTTCGGTGAAGACCTTCTGGTCGGCCGCGCCCAGGCGGTCCCAGGTGCGCTTGCTGATCACGAAGGGCGTCACCTCGTACTTGTGGCCGGTGAGCGTGAGGTGCTTCTGCACTTCGTAGAGCTTGGCCGACGCGATGTTGGCCAACGGGTTCTCCTGGCCGTCGACCACGCCCTGCTGCAGCGCGACGTACAGTTCGGCGAACTTGATCTGCTGCGTGTCGGCGCCCAGCGCCTGCATGATGTCCACCGTCATCGTGTCGGGCGGGGTGCGGATCTTCAGGCCCTTCATGTCCGCCGGCGCCTTGACGGAGCGCTTGCTGTTGGTGACGTGGCGGATGCCGTTGTCCCAGTAGCCCAGCACCACCATGCCCTTGGACGCGGTGCGCTTGGCGAGGTCCTCGCCGACCGGGCCGTCGAGCATCGTCCAGGCCTTCTGCGCGTCGGCGAACAGGAAGGGCAGGCCCAGCACCGAGTACTCGGGCACCACGTTGGCGATCGCGCCCTGGCTGTTGGCGGAGATATCCAGCGTGCCGGAACGCAGCGCCGTGATCATCGCGGCGTCGTCGCCCAGCTGCGCGGAATGCGCGACCTGGATCTCGATGCGGCCGTTGGTCCTGGCCTTCACCCGGTCGGCGAACAGCACGGCCGCTTCGTGGCGCGGATTGCCGGGCGCGGCGCCGTGGCCGAGCGTGAGCTTGGTCGGGGCCTGCGCGATGGCGCCGCCGCCGGTGGCGAGCAGCGTGGCGAGCAGCAAGGCGATGTTTCTGCGCTTCATGGGCTTGTCTCCTGTTGTCGTGGAAGGAAGGGAAAAAGAGGAACTCAGTGGATCAACATGCCGCCGTTCACGTCGAGCGTGATGCCGGTGCAGTAGCCGGAGAGATCGCTGGCGAGGAACAGGCAGGCGCCGGCGACGTCGGCGGGCACGCCGATGCGGGCGAGCGGGATCGTCTGCGCGATCTCCGCCCTGCGCTCGTCGGTCATCTTGTCCTTGTTGATGTCGGAGAGGATGAGTCCGGGCGCGATGCAGTTGACGCGGATGCCGTCGGGTCCCAGCTCGCGCGCCATCGCGCGCGCCAGTCCCAGCACGCCGGCCTTGGCGGCGGAGTAGTGCGGGCCGCCGAGGATGCCGCCGCCGCGCTGCGCGGAGACGGAGGAGATGCAGATGATCGAGCCGCTGCGGCGCTTCTGCATCGCGGGGATCACGGCTTGCGAGCACAGCAGCGTGCCGCGCAGGCTCACGTCGAGCACCGCGTCGTAATCGGAGTCGCTGATGTCCACCGTCTTGCGCGGCTGCGTGATGCCGGCGTTGTTCACGAGGATGTCGATGCGGCCGAACTGTTCGAGCACGCGGGCGACCGCGGCCTCGACTTCCGCCTTGACGGTGACGTTGGCCACCAGGCCGGCGTGCTGCGGGCCGAGGCGGGCGGCGGCCTCGGCCGGGCGCGCGGCCTCGAGGTCGGTGATGACGACGCGGGCGCCTTGCGACGCCAGCGCGCGCGCGGTGGCGAAGCCCAGTCCGTTGGGGCCGGCGCCTCCGGTGATGAGGGCGACGCGGTCTGCGAGCAGCATGGTTCGGTTCCTTGAAGTGACGTGGGTGGGTCGGAGTGGGGGTAACTATGGAGACCGGGACGCTTGAAGACAAACGACAGTTCTTCAGCAATGAGTGAATCCCGTTCATAAAGGGTTAACCCTGTGAGATCGTCCTTTCCCCCCCTGAGCTGCCTGCTCGCCTTCGAAGCGGCCGCGCGCCGCATGAGCTTCAGCGCGGCGGCGGGCGAGCTGCACCTCACGCCGTCGGCGGTGAGCCACCAGATCGCGAAGCTCGAACAGCTGCTGGACGTGCGCCTGTTCGAGCGCACCGCGCGCAACATCGCGCTGACCGAAGCGGGCCGCGAATACATGGCGCGCGTGTCGTCCGCGCTCGACGCGATCGGCGCCGCGACCGACAACGCGCGCAAGGGCGTGCGCAACGTGCTCCACATCCATGCGAGCCCCAGCTTCGCGAGCCTGTGGCTGATGCCGCGGCTGGCCGATTTCGTGCGCAGCCACGCGGGCATCGCGCTGACGCTGTCGTCCTCGGCGACGCCGGCGGACTTCGCCAGCGGCCAGGTCGACATCGAGATCCGCTACGGCGTGCCGAACTGGCCGCACCTGCACGTGCAGCCGGTGTTCGAGGAGCGCATCCAGCCGCTGGCCAGCCCGGAGTTCGTCGCGCGGCACGGCATCGAGAAGCCGGAGGACCTGCTGCGCGTTCCGCTGATCCAGTCGGCGGTGAACGTCGCGCAGTGGCCCGACTGGTTCCGCAGCCGGCGCGTGCAGTTCGCTCCGGGCCAGTACGCCTACCGCTTCGACCGGACCTCGATGGCGCTCGATGCGGCGGTGCAGGGATTGGGCGTGGCTTTCGACAGCGCCTCCATTGCCGCGGGCCACCTGCAGCAGGGACGCCTGCGCAAGCTGTTCGACGAGCGCTGGTGCCTGAAGGTGCAGGCGCACTTCCTCGTGTGCCCGCCACGGCACCTGCAGCGCGCGGAGGTGGCGGACTTCATCGAGTGGATGCGCGTCAACGCGGCGGAGCCCGAACGGCCTCCGCTGGCGACGGAGACGTGATCAGCGGCCGTACAGCCAGCGCTGGTCCAGCAGGCGTTCGCCGAGCGTGCGCATGGCCGCATTGCGCGCCATGCGCAGCGGCCCGGTGGCATGGAAGATCGTGCCGTTGCGGCGCGACAGCGACTGCACGCGCGCCACGCGCTCCCAGCGATTGAGGGCGTAGCGCTTCAGCGCCGTCGGCACGTCCACGTAGCGATCGTCCGCCACCGCCAGCACGCGCTGCAGCTCGCGCGCATCCTCGATCGCCATGCCGGCGCCCTGCGCGAAGTAGGGCCGCATGGGATGCGCGGCGTCGCCGAGCAGGGCCACCCGCCCGCGCGCCATCGCCTCGGGCCCCTTCACGGGCGGACGATCGTGCAGCACCCAGAAGCGCCAGGACGGCATGGACGCGATTCGTTCGCGTGCCGCGCTGCATACGGGGCCGAGCGCGGCATCGAGCTGCGCCTGCGTGGCCGCCTGGTCCCAGTCGCGCGGGTCGCCCGGCTGGGTGCCCTGCACGACGCACACGGCGTTGAGCCAGTCGCCACCGCGCACGGGATAGGTGACGAGGTGCATGCGGGGCGCGAGCCAGACCGTCACCTCGTCGCTGCGCAGGCGTTGCGGCAGGTCCGCCTGCCGCGCCAACGCGCGATACGCGAGGTGCCCCGTCCACTGCGGCGCGCCGTCGTCGACCACCTGTGCGCGCAGGGCGCTCCACACGCCGTCGGCCGCGACCAGCGCCTCGCCTTCGACGCCGCGCGCGCGGGTGGTGCGCACCGCGACGCCCGCTTCCTTCTGTTCGAGGGCCTCGACGCGGCAGCCCGGATGCAGGCGCGTGCCGTCCTCCTGCACGGCCGCGAGCAGCGCCGCGTGCAGGTCCGCGCGGTGCACCGTGAGATAGGGAGCGCCGTAGCGCCGCTCCATCGCGTCGCCGAGTGCGAGCGTGCCGAGCTCGCCGCCGTCGGCGCCATCGCGCACGCGCAGGCGCGCCGGCGCGACCAGCTGCCGCGCGAACTCGCCTTGCAGCAAATCCCATTCGCGCAGGATGCGGGTGGCGTTGGGCCCGAGCTGGACGCCGGCGCCGACTTCCGAGAAGGCCTCCGCCTGCTCGAACAGGCGCGCCTCCCAGCCCGCATGCCGCGCGGCCAGCGCCGCGGCGAGGCCCCCGATGCCTCCGCCCGCGACCAGGAGCTCGCGTGTCACTTAAGCGAGGAGCTGGCGCAAGACATAAGGAAGGATCCCGCCGTGCCGGTAGTAGTCCACCTCGATCGGCGTGTCGATGCGCAGCGTCAGCTTCACTTCCTGCGTGGAGAAGCCCGTCCCGGACTCCGATCCGGGATCCGGGCGGCGGATGATCATCGCTGCCTGGCTTTGCGGCCGCAGCTGCGGGTCGGCTTCGATGTCGATCAGCTCCTCGCCCGTGAGGCCCAGCGACTGCCAGCTGGTGTCGCCCTGGAACTGCAGCGGCAGCACGCCCATGCCCACCAGGTTGCTGCGGTGGATGCGCTCGAAGCTGCGCGCCACCACCGCCTTGATGCCGAGCAGCTGCGTGCCCTTGGCGGCCCAGTCGCGCGAGGACCCGGTGCCGTATTCCTCGCCGGCCAGCACCACGGTGGAGCGCCCTTCGGCCATGTACTTCATCGCCGCGTCGTAGATCGACATCTTCTTCGGCTGGGCATCGCCGTCGCGGAACAGCGTGACACCGCCTTCCTCGCGCGAGCCGTCCGCGCCCGGCGGCAACATCAGGTTCTTGATGCGTACGTTGGCGAAGGTGCCGCGCATCATCACCTCGTGGTTGCCGCGGCGCGAGCCGTAGCTGTTGAAGTCGGGCTTCGTCACGCCGTGCTCCAGCAGCCACTTGCCGGCGGGCGAGGTGTCCTTGATCGAGCCGGCGGGCGAGATGTGGTCGGTGGTGATCGAGTCGCCGAACAGCGCCATGATGCGCGCGTCGCGGATCGCGACCGGCTCGCCTGCCGCCGTGCCGGCGCTGTCGCCACCGGGCACGTCCATCGTGAAGCCCTCGAAGAAGGGCGGCTCGGCGATGTAGGTGCTCTTCGGCCAGTCGTAGGTCTCACCGGATGCGCCCTCGATGTCCTGCCAGAGCGCGCCCGGCTCCTTCTTCACCTTGTCGTAGTTCTCGCGGAAGGCCTTGGCATTCATCGCGTGGCGCATCAGCTTGTGGACCTCGTCGCTGGTGGGCCAGATGTCTCCCAGCCAGACGTCCTTGCCGTCCTTGCCCTGCCCCACCGGCTCCGTCATCAGGTCCTTCAGCACGGTGCCCGCGATCGCGTACGCCACCACCAGCGGCGGGCTGGCCAGGAAGTTGGCCTTGATGTTCGGGTGGATGCGCGCCTCGAAGTTGCGGTTGCCCGAAAGCACCGCGGCACACACCAGGTCGCTCTGGCCGATCGCCTCGTTGATCTCCGGCGTGAGGTCGCCCGAGTTGCCGATGCAGGTCGTGCAGCCGTAGCCCGCCAGCGTGAAACCCAGCTGCTCCAGGTAGGGCAGCAGCTTCGCCTCGCGCAGGTACTCGGTGACGATGCGGGAGCCGGGCGCCAGCGAGGTCTTGACGTGCGGCTTCACCCGCAGCCCCTTCTCCGCTGCCTTCTTCGCCAGCAGGCCCGCCGCCAGCATCACCCCGGGGTTGGAGGTGTTGGTGCAGCTCGTGATGGCCGCGATCAGTATGTCGCCGTTGCCGATGGTGACGTTGCCCACTTCCACGTGCGGCACCGACATGGCGTGCGAAGCCGCGAGCGTCGGCTTGTTGGCCTCCATCTCCACCTCGAAGCGCGGCGCGGCGATCGGCGCGGGCGGATTCTCCGGCGTGCGCACGCCCTCTTCCACGCCGGGCCGGTGGACCAGGTGCCGCGTGTGCAGCAGTTCGGGCGCCTTGTTGAAGCCGTTCTCCGCCACCGGCTTGGAGAACAGCGTGGTGAAGGTGTTCGCCACCTTGCCGATCTCGATGCGGTCCTGCGGGCGCTTGGGGCCCGACAGGCTGGGCGTGACCGTCCCCAGGTCGAGGCTGATCACCTGCGAGTAGTCCACGTCGCCCGGCATCGGCACGCCGAACATCTCCTGCGCCTTGAAGTAGGCCTCGAGGAACTTCACCTCGTCGCGGCTGCGGCCGGTGCCTTCGAAGTAGTCGATGGTGCGCTCGTCCACCGGGAAGAAGCCCATGGTGGCGCCGTACTCGGGCGCCATGTTGCCCAGCGTCGCGCGGTCCGGCACCGCCAGGCTCCGCGTGCCTTCGCCGAAGAACTCGACGAACTTGCCCACCACCTTGTGCTTGCGCAGCAGCTCGGTGACGGTCAGCACGAGGTCGGTGGCGGTGCAGCCTTCGCGCAGGCGGCCGGTGAATTCGAAGCCGACCACGTCGGGGGTGAGGAAGTACACCGGCTGGCCCAGCATCGCGGCCTCGCCCTCGATGCCGCCCACGCCCCAGCCGACCACGCCCACGCCGTTGATCATGGTCGTGTGGCTGTCGGTGCCCACCAGCGAGTCGAAGTAGCAGACGCCGTCCTCGCCCTGGTGGATGCCGCGCGCCAGGTATTCGAGGTTGACCTGGTGCACGATGCCGAAGCCGGGCGGCACCACGCCGAAGGTGTCGAAGGCCTGCATGCCCCACTTCATGAACTGGTAGCGCTCGCGGTTGCGCTGGAACTCCAGTTTCATGTTGAGGTCGATGGCGTCCTTCTTGCCGTAGTGGTCGACCATGATCGAGTGGTCCACCACCAGGTCGACGGGCACCAGCGGCTCGATGCGGTTGACGTCCTTGCCGAGCCGCTGCGCCGCGCTGCGCATGGCGGCCAAGTCGGCCAGCAGCGGCACGCCGGTGAAGTCCTGCAGCACCACCCGCGCGACCGTGAACGGGATCTCGGTGGTGCGCTCGGCCTTGGGCTGCCAGTTGGCGAGCTGTTCGACGTGCTCGGCCGTGACCTTGCGGCCGTCGCAGTGGCGCAGCACCGACTCGAGCACGATGCGCAGGGACATCGGCAGGCGGCGGACGTTGGGGAAGGATTTCGCGAGCTCCGGCAGGGAGTAGAACCTGCCGCTGCGGCCGATGCCGGCCTTGAAGCTCTGGAGGGTATGGGCGAAGGCGTTCGTCATTCCGACCTCTCGTTGTTGCTTTGCGGCATTGTGCCGCCAACGCGCCGGCCCGGTGGCTCAGGGGCTGACGGGGAGGTAACGCACCGACAGCACGCCGTCGATGGCGCGGATGGCCGCGAGCACCGGCCCGGCCACCGCGCTGTCCACGTCGACGAGGGTGTAGGCCATCTCGCCGCGCGACTTGTTGACCATGTTGTGGATGTTGAGGCCGGCCTTCGCCATCGCGGTGGAGATCTGGCCCACCATGTTGGGCACGTTGGCGTTGGCGATGGCCAGGCGGTAGGGCGACTCGCGGCCCATGTCCACCTGCGGGAAGTTGACGGCGTTGCGCACGTGGCCGTCCTCGAGGAAGGCGCGCAGCTGGTCCACCACCATGATCGCGCAGTTGTCCTCGGCCTCGCGCGTCGAGGCGCCGAGGTGCGGCAGCGCGATCACCTTGGGGTGGCCCAGGATGCCGGGGTGCGGGAAGTCGCAGACGTAGGCGCCGAGGCGGCCGGCTTCGAGCGCGGCGACCACGGCGGCATCGTCGGCCACGCCTTCGCGCGAGAAGTTCAGCAGCACGCCGTCGTGCTTCATCAGCCGCAGGTTCTGCGCGTGCACCAGGTGCCGCGTGGCATCCACCAGCGGCACGTGCAGCGATACGAGCCGCGCGTGCTTCAGCACGTCTTCCACGCTGGTGGCCCGCTGCACCTGCGAGGGCAGGCTCCAGGCCGCTTCGACGGTGATCTCCGGGTCGTAGCCCAGCACGTGCATGCCCAGCTTGATCGCGGCATCCGCCACCAGGCAGCCGACCTTGCCCAGGCCGATCACGCCCAGCGTCTGGTTGCACAGCTCGAAACCGGCGAAGGACTTCTTGCCATCCTCGATCGCCTTGTCCAGGCCGGGCTGCTGCGCGTCGAGCCCCTGCACGAAGCGCTGCGCGCCCCAGAGGTTGCGCGCGGCCAGCAGCATGCCGGCGAGCACCAGCTCCTTCACGGCGTTGGCATTGCCGCCGGGCGCGGTGAAGACCGGCACGCCGCGCGCGCTCATGGCCTTCACGGGGATGTTGTTGGTGCCGGCGCCCGCGCGGGCGATGGCGGCGACGGAGTGCGGGATCTCCATCCCGTGCAGGTCCGCGGAGCGGACCAGGATGGCGTCGGGCGCGGGGAAGTCCTTGCCCGTGCGGTAACGGCCGGCAGGCAGCCGGTCCAGACCGACCTTCGAGATCTGGTTCAACACCAACACCTCGAAGGCAGGACCGCTAGCCATGCTGGATTTCGAACTCCTTCATGTACTTCACCAGCGCCTGCACGCCCTCGATCGGCATCGCGTTGTAGATCGAGGCGCGCATGCCGCCCACCGAGCGGTGGCCCTTCAGCTGGATCATGCCGCGCTGCTGCGCGCCCTTGAGGAAGGCTTCGTCGAGCGCGGCGTCCTTCAGCCAGAACGGCACGTTCATGATCGAGCGGTCCTCCTTCGCGATGGGATTGCGGTAGAAGCTGCTGGAATCCAGGAAGTCGTAGAGGATACGCGCCTTGGCCAGGTTGTGCTCGTGCACCGCCTTCATGCCGCCCATCTGCTTCACGTGGTGCAGCACCAGGCCCATGATGTAGATCGCATAGGTCGGCGGCGTGTTGTACATCGAGTCGTTGTCGCCCTGGACCTTGTAGTTGAAGGCCGAGGGCGTGATCGGAAGCGCATGGCCGAGCAGGTCCTCGCGCACGATGACCACGGTGAGGCCCGAGGGGCCCATGTTCTTCTGCGCGCCGGCATAGATCAGGCCGTACTTGGAGACGTCGATCGGGCGCGACAGGATGTCCGAGGACATGTCGGCCACCAGCGGCACCTTGCCGGTGTCGGGCGTCCAGTGGAACTGCGCGCCGCCGATGGTCTCGTTGGAGCAGATGTGCACGTAGGCGGCGCCGGGATCGAGCTTCCACTCGGACTGCTTCGGGATGGCGGTGAACTTGGCGCCTTCGGCCGTCGCGGCGACGTTCGCCTGGCCGAAGTTCTTCGCTTCCTTGTACGACTTCTTCGACCAGTCGCCGGTGAGCGCGTAGTCCGCGCGGCCGGTGGCGCCGATCAGGTTCATGGGCACGATGGCGTTCTCGCCGATCGCGCCGCCCTGCATGAACAGCACCTTGTAGCCGGAAGGGATGGCCAGCAGTTCGCGCAGCGTCGCTTCCGTCTCGGCGAAGATGGACATGAACTCCTTGCCGCGGTGGCTCATCTCCATCACCGACATGCCGGAGCCATGCCAGTCCAGCATCTCCTCGGCCGCCTTGCGCAGGACGGGTTCGGGGAGCGTGGCGGGGCCGGGGCTGAAGTTGAAAACGCGGGTCATCGGAAGGTCTGGGCTCGTTCTGTGCAGCATCGGCGCGGCTGCGCCGGACCCGCCAGCATACAAGATGCCGGGTTGCGCGCCCGCCCAACCCTGGAGGAGCGGAGGGCGCACCGGCGAACCGGATCAGTCGTCGGCGGCTTGCAGCCATTTTTCCAGCACGCGGTGCTTTCGAAACAGGCTTCCATAGTGTTTCGCGCCCTCCACGCTCCAGTGGCCGTAGTCGATGACCAGCAGTTGCCGGGTGTCGTCCAGCGCAGGGCAGATGCCGTCGGCGCAGAGGTTCCTGATCTTGGAAACGTAGCTCACGCCGATGCTCTTGAAGAAGTTCTCCATTTCGGAGTCCAACTTGAGCGGGCTTTCGCGCAGATAGGAGACCAGCATGACATTGGGCTTGTGCGACGGCTGGCGGGCAAGGATCTTCGGCACGTCGCCCGTGAACTCGAACGTGGGCCCGAAGACCGCGACGCGGACGCCGAGCGACCGGAAATGCGCGATGTCCTCGGCCAGCAACCTGAAATTGCGGGACCATTTGGCCGACAGGATGACTCCGTCGAGTGCGGTGAGATCCTTGTAGCCGTACTTGACGTGACGGACGATGTCTCCACAGCGATCCGTCCGGTCCGTGTAGAGCGATTCGATCGGAGTGCAACCCGACCCCGTCACCTGGAGAAAATTGACCTCCGGGTACGCTTGGCTCAGGCTCGTCCTCAGGTCGAATGCGTGCGAATCCCCCACGATCAGGATGTTCTTCCGGTGATCGTCCAGGGCCAGACAGTCACCGATCGCGCGCCGCGCCAAGGTGTCTTCGGGCAAATGGAAATGGCAGAACCCGGCTCGCATGGAGGCGAGTCGCTCCTTGCCGATCTTCTCCAGGTCGAAATGTTGCGCTTGAAGGGATCCGCGAGTCGGGATTCCGTCCAGATGGCTGACCAGGAAGCCCGCACCTCCAACCGTCAGAACCAATGCGACCAGGCGAAGCGGAACCCTTGGATTCGGCCCGTGGCGGACTGGCGTTTCGACGAATCGATAGGTCAGCCAGGCCGCGAACAAGCTTGCCGCGACGGCCATGCTCCGCAAGACGACGCCGGGATGACCGGATTCGGCGATGTACGCGAAGGAAATCAGCGGCCAGTGCCAGAGGTACAGCGGATAGCTGATCAGGCCGATGCCGACGAGGAGGGGTGTGGACAGGAGGGTCCTGTTCGCTCCCTGCCCGGCGCCGGCAGAGATGACGAGGAATGCGCCCCCGACCGGCAGCAACGCCCACCAGCCCGGGAAAGCGTACTCCGTGTCGAAGACGAAGATGGCCGTGGCGATGAACGCAATGCCGACGGCCGACCGCAAATTGCGCGACCGCGTTCCGAAGAAGCGATCGATGCGATCGGACCTGGCCGCCAGGGCGGTGCCGGCAAGGAACTCCCAGAGCCGGGGCGCCGGAGAGTAGAAGGCTGCCACCGGATTCGAATCGACGGTGATCGCGCCGGCAAGGAAGGAAGAGAAGGCGATGCCGGCAATCGCCCACGGAACGCAGCGCGAACCGATCCGGTAGAGGACGAGGAGCAGCAGGGGCCAAGCCAGATAGAACTGTTCCTCGATCCCGAGCGACCAGAGGTGGAGCAGCGGCTTCGTGGTGGAAGCCTGGTCGAAATAGCCGGCCTCGCTCCACAAAAGGAAGTTGGAAGCGAACACGGACCCGCCGGCGGCATGCAAGCCGAGGTGCTTGTATTCGTCGGCAAACAGGAAGGTCCACCCCGCGATCAGGCAGGCCGAGAGGACAAGGATCAACGCAGGAAAGATCCGCCTGATCCGGCGGGAATAGAACCCTGAAAGGCTGAAGGAGCGCTCATCCAGCGACTTCAGGATGATTCCGGAAATCAGGTAACCGGAAATCACGAAGAACACATCGACGCCGACGAAGCCGCCTCGCACGGCTTCCGGGAACGCGTGGAATCCAATCACGGCCAGGACCGCTATGGCGCGAAGTCCGTCGATATCCGGCCGGTACTCGAAGCGCGAAGACAATGACGGCGATGTTTTATTGTCGAGCTGACAGTATGACAGGAACGCTGCCGGAGACGCTTCGGCGTTGGATTCCATGACCTCGGAGGTCATGGAAGTACCGTCTCATCCGTTCTAGGATGCCGGCATGGACCTCGCCCTGACCGCGTCCCCGCCTGTTTCATCCCGCGTCCGTCCGTTCGGCGAGCATCTGCGCGCATGGCGGCTACGCCGGCGCATGAGCCAGCTGGACCTCGCAAGCGAGGCGGACATCTCCACCCGGCACCTGAGCTTCGTGGAGACCGGCCGGTCGCTGCCTAGCCGCGAAATGGTGCTGCGGCTGGCGGAGCGGCTGGACGTGCCGCTGCGCGAACGCAATGCGCTGCTGGTCGCCGCCGGCTACGCGCCCATGTACCGCGAGCGGCCGCTGGACGACCCCGCGCTGGCGACCGCGCGCGAAGCCGTGCAGCTGATCCTGCGCAGCCACGAGCCCTACCCCGCGCTGGCCGTCGACCGGCACTGGAACCTGCTCGCGCATAACGCGACGGTCCTGCCGCTGCTGGCCGGCGTGGACGCCGCACTGCTGCAGCCGCCGGTGAACGTGCTGCGGCTGAGCCTGCATCCGCAAGGCCTGGCGCCGCGGATCGTCAACCTGGGGCAGTGGCGGCACCATCTGTTCGAGCGGCTGCGGCAGCAGATCCAGGCGACCGCCGACAGCGACCTGCAGGCGCTGCTGCAGGAGCTGCGCGGCTATCCGGCGGGCGAGGATGCGGACGCCACGCGGCTGGAAGGCGAAGTGCTGGGAATCGCGATGCCGTTCCGGCTGCGCACCGAGGCGGGGGTGCTGAGCCTCATCAGCACCACGACGATCTTCGGCACACCCGTGGACGTGACGCTGCAGGAGCTGGCGCTGGAGACGTTCTTTCCGGCGGACGCGGCCACCGGCGAAGCATTGCGCAAGTTGTCGGGGTGAGGCGTCGGGGTTCGGCTTCGCCGCTCACCCCGACCTACGAACACCGGACGTTCGCGAATTTGTAGGGCGGCGGTGAGCGTGCGAAGCACCGAACCCCGCCGATCGCCGCCTCCACCTCACGGATTCAACGGCACCAACCCATCGTCCGGCGGGGCCGCGTCCGCGTCCTCATGGATGCGGCTCTCGAACGCCCGCAGCCGCTTGTAGACCGACAGCAGCTCCACGATCGTGCTCCAGCTCATCACGAGGTACTGGAACGATTCGGTGACCTTGTCGAACGCCCGCGCGATCTGCTGGAACACGCCCAGGGTGATGACGCCAGCCACCACGGTCGGCCCCATCGCGACATACGAGACCAGCACGCTGGCCTGCAGGTACGTCCACTTCGCGACGTCGAAGTACAGGTAGTGGAAGAACAGCCTGAAGTAATTGCGGCGCACTTCCTGGAACAGCGCGGTCACGACCGGCTGCTGGGCGCGGCTGGCGTCGTCTTCCCCGTACACCAGCTCCTTGCGGTAGGCTGCTTCCCGGCGCTGGTTCTGGAACTGAAGGCCCGGCAGCAGGATGCCCGTGACGGCGAGCAGCACCGTCCCGAACACCGACCAGAAGATCGAGACCCAGACGAGGGAGTGCGGGATGGAGCCGATCACGGGCAGTGCAGTGATCTTCTCCGACAGCGTCCACAGGATGGGCAGGAAGGCCGCCAGCGTCATCACGCTGCGCACCAGCTCGACACCCAGGCCTTCCATGATGCTGGCGAAGCGCATGGTGTCTTCCTGCACCCGCTGCGCCGCGCCCTCGACGGCGCGCAGGCGCGGCCAGAACTGCATGTAGTAGTCGTTCATCGCCGTCCGCCAGCGGAACACGTAGTGCTTGACGAAGAATTCCAGCAGCACCGCCACCGTGATGTAGATCATCGCGATGCTCAGGAAGGTGGACATCTCCTTCCAGTACTGCGGCAGCGTGATGCTGCCCGGCTTGGACAGCGCGTTCTGCAGCAGGTCGTAGAAGCTGCCGAACCACTCGTTGATCCGCACGTCGAGTTGCACGCGGTACCACACCGAGGCAAGGATCAGGATGGTCCCCAGGATGGACCAGGCGAACCAGCGGCGGTTCAGGAAGAAGGAACGAAACATTGGGTTTTACCTTTGAAGGCCGTGGCGCATGCTAACGGCTAGTGCATGCGCGCGGGTGCCGCTCCCATTTCCGGAGCACGGAAGGCCGCGCGCGGGCGGGCAAGCGGCGAAAGCATGAAAAATTGAACGGAACGCGCCGCTGTCACGATTGAAAAACGGCGACCCTTCGCTCACACCCTGTGACGCCTCGGACCGTGCGCGCGGCCGGATCTGGAAACCTCGTTCGTAATTCCGTTGGCCCAGCCACGGCATCGGGCGTGTTACACGCAGCGCGGCGCCAGCGCCGACGCACGCGCGCGTAGGCGCCCGTGCCACCTTTCCCGAACGGTGCGCCGCCGACCATGCTCCTCTTTCAACGACAGGAGCAGTTGCATGAACACGAAGAAAAACAGGTCCACCGCGCGCTTGCTCGCGGCACTCGCCGCCGGTGCGGTCCTGGCCTCGTCCGCCCATGCGCTCGGCGCGGGCGCCGGTGCCGGGGCGGGCGTCGGCGGTGTCGGCGGTGTCGGCGCGGGTGTCGGGGCCGGCGTGGGCGCGGGCGGCGGTGGTGTCGGCGCGGGCGCAGGGGCCGGTGCGGGCGTCGGCGGCGTCGGCGCGGGTGTCGGCGCAGGCGTCGGCGCGGGCGGCACCAGTGCCAGCGCCGGTGTGGGCGCCGGTGTCGGCGCGGGCACAGGGGCTGGTACGGCCGCCGGCACGAATGCCGCCGCAAGCCTTTCGTTCGGAAGCCGGGGCAGCGCCACCGGCGTCGGCGCGACGGCCGGCAGCAACCTCGCCTCGCCTTCAGGCAGCAATGCGGCCATCAGCGCCGATCTCGGGGCGGCGCTCGGCCTGGGCATCGGGGGCGGCGGGAGTGGCAGCGGCGGCAATGGCGGCAGCGGTAGCGCGGGCGGCAACGGTGCCAGTGGCGTTGGCGTGGCGAGCGGCGGTGGCTCGGCCGGCGGCACCGGCGCGGGGACCGGCGACGGCACGGGCGGCTCCGGCGTCGCTGCGAGTGCGGCAACCTCCGCCAGCCCGGCCACCACGGTCATGGGCGCGCCGCCCGCGCCGCGCCGCGATCTCCGGCGCCAATGAAGAAAGCGGCCCGCGGGCCGCTTTCTTCATGCAGCCGCGGTCGTCAGACCGTCACTTCCCTGGCCGTCTCCGCGTATTCCTCGATCTGGTCGAAGTTCATGTAGCGGTAGACCTTGGCGCCGTTGGCGTTGATCACGCCCATGTCGGCCTGGTACTCCGCCACCGTCGGCAGGCGACCCAGCTTGGACGCGATCGCAGCCAGCTCCGCGGAGGACAGGAACACCTGCGTGTTCTTGCCCAGGCGGTTCGGGAAGTTGCGGGTGGAGGTCGACACGACCGTCGCGCCTTCCTTCACCTGCGCCTGGTTGCCCATGCACAGCGAGCAGCCGGGCATCTCGGTGCGCGCGCCGGCACTGCCGAAGTTGGCGTAGTGGCCTTCCTTGGTCAGCTGCTCCTGGTCCATCTTGGTCGGCGGGGCGACCCACAGCTTGACCGGGATGTCGCGCTTGCCTTCCAGCAGCGTGGACGCCGCGCGGAAGTGGCCGATGTTGGTCATGCACGAACCGATGAAGGCCTCGTCGATCTTCGTGTTCTGCACGGCCGACAGCGGCTTCACGTCGTCCGGATCGTTCGGGCAGCACAGCAGCGGCTCGGTGATCTTGCCCATGTCGATCTCGATCACGGCGGCGTACTCGGCGTCCTTGTCGGCGGCCAGCAGGTTCGGCTTGGCGAGCCAGCCTTCGACGGCCTGGATGCGGCGCTCCAGCGAACGCTTGTCGGCGTAGCCCTGCGCGATCATGTTCTTCATCAGGACGACGTTCGACTGCAGGTACTCGCGCACGGGCGCGTCGTTCAGCTTCACCGTGCAACCGGCGGCGGAACGCTCGGCGGAGGCATCGGACAGTTCGAAGGCCTGTTCCACCTTCAGGTCCGGCAGGCCCTCGATCTCGAGGATGCGGCCGGAGAAGATGTTCTTCTTGTTCTCCTTCGCGACGGTCAGCAGGCCTTGCTGGATCGCGAAGTAGGGGATCGCGTGCACCAGGTCGCGCAGCGTGATGCCGGGCTGCATCTTGCCGCTGAAGCGCACCAGCACCGACTCGGGCATGTCCAGCGGCATCACGCCGGTGGCGGCCGCGAAGGCCACCAGGCCGGAGCCGGCCGGGAAGCTGATGCCGATCGGGAAGCGGGTGTGGCTGTCGCCGCCGGTGCCCACGGTGTCGGGCAGCAGCAGGCGGTTGAGCCAGCTGTGGATCACGCCGTCGCCCGGGCGCAGCGACACGCCGCCGCGGTTGCTCATGAACGCGGGCAGCTCGCGGTGCGTCTTCACGTCCACGGGCTTCGGATAGGCCGCGGTGTGGCAGAAGGACTGCATCACCATGTCGGCGCTGAAGCCCAGGCAGGCCAGGTCCTTCAGTTCGTCGCGCGTCATGGTGCCGGTGGTGTCCTGGCTGCCCACGGTGGTCTGGCGCGGCTCGCAATACGTGCCGGGACGGATGCCCTGGCCTTCCGGCAGGCCGCAGGCGCGGCCGACCATCTTCTGCGCCAGCGTGAAGCCCTTGCCGGAATCGACCGGGGGCTTGGGCAGGCGGAAGGTGGTGGAGGCGCCGAGGCCAAGGAACTGGCGCGCACTGGCGGTCAGCGCGCGGCCGATGATCAGGTTGATGCGGCCGCCGGCGCGCACTTCGTCCAGCAGCACGTCGGACTTGAGCGCGAAGCGCTCGATGACCTTGCCGTCCTTCTCGATCGTGCCTTCGTAGGGCAGCACGTCGATCACGTCGCCCATCTCCAGCTTGCCCACTTCCACTTCGATGGGCAGCGCGCCGGAGTCTTCCTGCGTGTTGTAGAAGATCGGGGCGATCTTGCCGCCGAGCGTGATGCCGCCGAAGCGCTTGTTCGGCACGAAGGGGATGTCCTGGCCGGTGGCCCAGATCACGCTGTTGGTGGCGGACTTGCGGGAAGAGCCGGTGCCGACCACGTCGCCGACGTAGGCGACCTGGTGGCCCTTCTTCTTCAGTTCCTCGACGAAGGCGATCGGGCCGCGCTTGCCCTCTTCCTCCGGCTTGAACGCGGCACCCGGGCGGCTGTTCTTCAGCATCGCCAGCGTGTGCAGCGGGATGTCGGGGCGCGACCAGGCGTCCGGGGCGGGCGACAGGTCGTCGGTGTTGGTTTCACCGGGCACCTTGAACACGGTGACGGTGATCTTCTGCGGCACTTCCGGGCGGCTCGTGAACCACTCGGCGTCCGCCCACGACTGCATCACCTGCTTCGCGAAGGCGTTGTTCGCCTTGGCCTTCTCGGCGACGTCGTGGAAGTAGTCGAACATCAGCAGCGTCTTCTTCAGGCCGTCGGCGGCGACCTGCGCGACTTCCGCGTCGTCCAGCAGGTCGATCAGCGGCTTGACGTTGTAGCCGCCGACCATGGTGCCGAGCAGCTCGGTCGCCTTGGCCTTCGAGATCGCCTTGACGGAAAGGTCCCCATGCGCGACGGCCGCGAGAAAGCTCGCCTTCACCTTGGCCGCGTCGTCCACGCCCGGCGGCACGCGGTTCGTCAGCAGGTCCAGCAGGAAGGCTTCTTCCTTGGCCGGGGCCGCCTTGATCAGCTCGATCAGGTCGGCGGTCTGCTTGGCGGTCAGCGGCAGCGGGGGGATGCCGAGCGCAGCGCGCTCGGCAACGTGTTCAACGTAGGCTTGCAACATGGGGTTCTCCGTTCAATGGGGCTTCATTTGCCGGGTTCCAGCAGGTTCACCGGCTTCATGTTCTTGGCATAGGCCACCTGTTCGGGGCTCTTGCATTCGTCGGCGAGGCGCTTGCCTTCCTTCTGGTTCATCAGCATCGACTTGTTGGCCAGCTGCAGCCACAGCGCGCCGCGCACCGGGTCTTCCAGGCGGATCGCGCCGGTGCGGCTCTCTTCCGGATGCATGACGAACTTGCTCACGCCCTTGGACACGAAGAAGAAACCTTCGCGCTTCATCGGCTTGATCGAGACCTTCTCGCCCAGCTCGCACTGGATCTCGCCGGTGTAGACCGTCCTGGCGATCGCCAGCTGCGCTTCCGACAGCTTGATGCGCGGATCGGGTTCGGTCGTGGGGGTGGCTTCCTCGATGGCCTGGCGCTTGGTCGGCGCCGCCACCTTCTTCACGGATTCCGGCTTGTTCGACTTGGCCGGCTTGGCGGCGGGCTGCTGCGCCGGGGCCGGGGCCTGGGCCAGCGCAACGCCGGCGATGGATGCGAACAGGACTGCAAAGGCAAATTTCTTCAAGACGTCTCTCCTCGGACTGGTTGACGCGCGAACCACGCGCGCGCTTCGTCGGGGAGCTGCCTGCCGGTCCGGTGTGCCCTCTCCAGCACCTGCCAGTAATAGCGGTAGCTCGCCCTGTCCTCGAGTTTGCCGTCGAAGCTGATCGGTGCCCAGTTCGCCGCCTCGGCACCGCGAAGAATCTGTGACGCCTTGTGAATTTCGTTGGCGCTGGGAGCAAACACTTCCACGATCGCCCTGATCTGGTCAGGGTGGATGCTCCACATGCGCGTGTAACCGAACTCGTTGGCTGCACGCGACGCCGCGGCGCGGAAAGCCGCCTTGTCCTTGAATTCGGTCACGACGCCATGCGACGGCACCTTGCCGTGGGCATGGCACGCGGACGATATTTCCAGCTTGGCACGCACCACCAGGGGGTGCGTGAACTGGCCCTGCACGCCCATCCCTTCCGAAGGGATGGCGCCGCCGTGCGCCGACACGAAGTCCATCAGGCCGAAGCTGAGGGACTGCATGCGCGGGTGACCCGCGATGTCGAAGGCGCGGTGCACCGCGGCGGGGGATTCGATCAGGCCCTGCAGCGGGAGGTCCTTCGCGCCGGCGGCGTCGAGGGCGCGCGCGGCGCGTTCGACGTCCTCGGCGCGTTCCACCTTGGGCAGCATGACGTGCACGAGGCGCTGGCCGGCGCGGCCCGCGATGATCTCGATGTCGCGCTCGAAGGCCGGGTGGTCGACGGGATGCACGCGCACCGCGACGCGCGCATCCGGTTTCGCGCCGAGCGCCAGTTCGACCACCAGCGCGGCATGTTCCGCCTCGCCGCCGACCGGCGCGCCATCCTCGCAATCGAGCGTGACGTCGAACACGCACGCGCCGAACTCCTGCGCCATCTCCTCCTGGAGCTGCAGGCTCTTGCGCATGCGCGCCTCCACGCCGCTGTAGTGGTCGCACACCGGCAGCGTGCCGGTGCGCGCCTGGGCGCCGAGGAGGATGTCTCTGGGATGCATGTTCAGCGTTCAGCGTTGAGCGTTGAGAGTGGACGCTGAACGCCCAACGCTCAACGCCCGACCAGGCAAGCTCACAGCAAGTGAGCGACGCCGGCCTGCTCTTCCTGCAGCTCGTTCAGCGTGAGGTCGATGCGCTCCTTCGAGAACGCGTCGATCTCCAGGCCCTTGACGACCTCGTACTTGCCGTCCTTGGTGGTGACCGGGAAGCCGAACATGACGTCCTTGGGGATGCCGTAGTCGCCGTTGGACGGGATGCCCATGGTGACCCACTTGCCGTTGGTGCCCAGGGCCCAGTCGCGCATGTGGTCGATGGCGGCGTTGGCCGCGGAAGCGGCGGACGACAGGCCGCGCGCCTCGATGATGGCGGCGCCGCGCTTGCCCACGGTGGGCAGGAAGGTGTCCTTGTTCCACACCTGGTCGTTGATCAGGTCCTTCACGGCCTTGCCGTTCACGGTGGCGAAGCGGTAGTCGGCGTACATGGTGGGCGAGTGGTTGCCCCACACGGTCAGCTTCTCGATGTCCTTGACCTGGGTGCCGGTCTTGGCGGCGACCTGCGACAGCGCGCGGTTGTGGTCCAGGCGCAGCATGGCGGTGAAGTTCTCGCGCGGCAGGCTGGGCGCGCTCTTCATCGCGATGTAGGCGTTGGTGTTGGCGGGGTTGCCGACCACCAGCACCTTGACGTTGCGCGAAGCGACCTTGTCGAGGGCCTTGCCCTGCGCCGTGAAGATCTGCGCGTTGGCGGACAGCAGGTCCTTGCGCTCCATGCCCGGGCCGCGCGGACGGGCGCCGACCAGCAGCGCGTAGTCGGTGTCCTTGAAGGCGGTCATCGGGTCGCTGTGCGCCTCCATGCCGGCCAGCAGCGGGAAGGCGCAGTCTTCCAGTTCCATCATCACGCCCTTGAGGGCCTTCTGCGCCTTCTCGTCGGGAATCTCCAGCAGCTGAAGGATGACGGGCTGGTCCTTGCCCAGCATCTCGCCGGAGGCGATGCGGAACAGCAGGGCATAACCGATCTGGCCGGCGGCGCCGGTGACGGCTACGCGGACGGGCTTCTTGCTCATGGGAATCTCCGAAATGGAATGGAATGCGATGGGAGTCGGCGAGGGGCGCGAGCGCGAAAGGCGTGGCCCGGCGGGGACAGCGCGGGAGTGTACTCGGAGAAACCCGCAGGGTCAATTTGTCTTATGTCTTATATAAGATATGATGCGGACCCGAGACGGCCCCTGCCGCCTCGCCCGCCGATGGCCCCGCCCCACTCCTCCTTCGACTCCGCCGCGCCCGACGCGGTGTCCGCCGCCACGCCGGCCTTCAGCCCGCTGTACCAGCAGATCAAGGGGCTGATCCTGCAGAGCCTGCAGGCCGGCGAATGGAAGCCGGGCGAGGCGATCCCCAGCGAGATGGACCTGGCCGCGCGCTTCCGCGTGAGCCAGGGCACCGTGCGCAAGGCGATCGACGAACTCGCCGCCGAGAACCTGGTGGTGCGCCGCCAGGGCAAGGGCACCTTCGTCGCCACGCACGCCGAGCAGCACGTGCGCTACCGTTTCCTCAAGCTCGTGCCCGACAGCGGCGACGAAGGCCCGGCGCAGCGCAGCATCCTCGAATGCCGGCGCGTGCGCGCCAGCGCCGAGGTCGCGCGCGCACTGCAGCTGCGCACCGGCGACTCGGTCGTGCAGGTGCGCCGCGTGCTCTCCTTCGGCGACGTGCCGACCATCCTGGAAGACATCTGGCTGCCGGGCAATGCTTTCAAGGGGCTGACCGCGGAGCAGCTCGCGGAGCACCAGGGGCCGACCTACGTCCTGTTCGAACTCGAGTTCGGCGTGCGCATGGTGCGCGCCGAAGAAAAGATCCGCGCCGTCGCGGCCGACGCGCAGCAGGCCACGCTGCTGGCGGTCGCGGACGGCGCCCCGCTGCTCTCGGTGGAGCGGCTCTCCTTCACCTACAACGACCTGCCGATGGAGCTGCGCCGCGGGCTCTATCGCACCGACAGCCACCACTACCGCAACGAATTGAGCTGACCGCTTCGGTCGGCCCGCCATTCACGCTGAAATAGAATCTAGGGTTGTCCCCTATCACCCGCACCCTCCGCCTGCCCACCGAAAGAAACCCCGCATGACAGAGCTCGCCAAGCCGCGGCCGGAATTCCGCAACATCAACGCCTTCAAGGACCTGCCCACCTACCGGCTGCCCGCCCCGGGCTGGGTGTCGATCCTGCACCGCGTCAGCGGCGTGCTGATGTTCGTGCTGATGCCCCTGATCATCTGGATGTTCGACACCTCGGTGTCGTCCGAGATTTCGTTCGCGCGCTTCCGCAACGCGTTCAACGCCGGCGCGGGCGGCGTGATCCTGAAGCTGGTGGCGCTGGCGCTGATCTGGGCCTACCTGCACCACTTCATCGCCGGCGTGCGCCACGTGTGGATGGACGTCAGCCACAAGGCCGTGAGCAAGGGCTGGGGCACCAGCTCCGCGGTGTTCACGCTGGCGGCGAGCCTGCTGCTCACCGTCGTCCTCGGCGCCAAGCTGTTCGGCCTGTACTGATCCCCGGAGAAAAAGAAATGGAAGTCAACTACGGCTCCCGCCGCACCGTCGTCGGCGCCCGCTACGGCATGCGCGACTGGCTCGCGCAGCGCGTCACCGCCGTCCTCATGGCGCTGTTCACCCTGGTGGTGCTGGCGCAGGTGATCTTCTCGCGCGGCCCGATCGGCTACGACAACTGGGCCGGCATCTTCCATCCGCAGTGGATGAAGGCGCTGACCTTCGCCACCATCGTCGCCCTGCTGTACCACGTGTGGGTCGGCATGCGCGACGTGCTGATGGACTACGTCAAGCCCGTGGGCATCCGCCTCGTGCTGCAGATCCTGGTCATCGTGTGGCTGCTGGGCTGCGCGGGCTGGGCCATCCAGGTGCTCTGGAGGGTTTAAGGAACATGGCATACACCACCAAGAACATCGCGACGCGCAAGTTCGACGTCGTCATCGTGGGCGCGGGCGGCTCCGGCATGCGCGCCTCGCTGCAACTCTCCCTGGCCGGCCTGAACGTGGCCGTGCTGTCCAAGGTCTTCCCCACCCGCTCGCACACGGTGGCCGCGCAGGGCGGCATCGGCGCCTCGCTGGGCAACATGTCGGAAGACAACTGGCACTACCACTTCTACGACACCGTCAAGGGCTCCGACTGGCTCGGCGACCAGGACGCGATCGAGTACATGTGCCGCGAGGCCCCGAAGGTCGTGTACGAGCTCGAGCACTTCGGCATGCCGTTCGACCGCAACCCCGACGGCACGATCTACCAGCGCCCCTTCGGCGGCCACACGGCCAACTACGGCGAGAAGCCGGTGCAGCGCGCCTGCGCCGCGGCCGACCGCACCGGCCACGCGATGCTGCACACGCTGTACCAGCAGAACGTCAAGGCCCGCACCAGCTTCTTCGTGGAGTGGATGGCGCTGGACCTGATCCGCGACGCCGAGGGCGACGTGGTGGGCGTGACCGCGCTGGAGATGGAAACCGGCGACCTGCACGTGCTGCACGCCAAGACCGTGCTGCTGGCCACCGGCGGCGCGGGCCGCATCTACCAGGCTTCCACCAACGCCTTCATCAACACCGGTGACGGCCTGGGCATGGCGGCGCGCGCCGGCATCCCGCTGGAAGACATGGAGTTCTGGCAGTTCCACCCGACCGGCGTGGCCGGCGCGGGCGTGCTGCTCACCGAAGGCTGCCGCGGCGAAGGCGCCATCCTGTTGAACAGCAACGGCGAGCGCTTCATGGAGCGCTACGCGCCCACGCTGAAGGACCTGGCTCCGCGCGACTTCGTCTCCCGCTCGATGGACCAGGAGATCAAGGAAGGCCGCGGCTGCGGTCCCAACAAGGACTACGTGCTGCTCAAGCTCGACCACCTGGGCGCCGAGACCATCCACAAGCGCCTGCCCTCGGTGTACGAGATCGGCGTGAACTTCGCCAACGTCGACATCACCCGCGAGCCGATCCCGGTGGTGCCCACCATCCACTACCAGATGGGTGGCGTGCCGACCAACATCCACGGCCAGGTCGTGATCCAGAAGGACGGCAGCGACAGCAGCCCGCTCAACGGCCTGTACGCCGTGGGCGAGTGCTCCTGCGTGAGCGTGCACGGCGCCAACCGCCTGGGCACCAACTCGCTGCTGGACCTGCTGGTGTTCGGCAAGGCCGCCGGCAACCACATCGTCGAGTTCGCGAGCCGCACCAAGGCGCACAAGCCGCTGCCCGCCGATGCCGCCGAGCGCACGCTGGAGCGCCTGAACCGCCTCGACAACGCCGCTTCGGGCGAATACTCGCAGGACGTCGCCAACGACATCCGCGCCTCCATGCAGCAGCACGCGGGCGTGTTCCGCACGCAGGCCAGCATGGACGAAGGCGTGCGCAAGATCGCGGCGATCCGCGAGCGCGTGGAGTCCATCGGCCTGAAGGACAAGTCGCGCGTGTTCAATACCGCGCGCGTGGAAGCGCTGGAAGTCGAGAACCTGATCGAGGCCGCGCAGGCCACGATCGTGTCGGCCGCCGCCCGCAGGGAATGCCGCGGCGCCCACACGGTGAGCGACTACGAGCGCCCGGCGGACGACCCGGTCTCGCCGCTCGGCCGCGACGACGCCAACTGGATGAAGCACTCGCTGTGGTACAGCGAAGGCAGCCGCCTCGCCTACAAGGCGGTGAAGCTCAAGCCCCTGACGGTGGACAGCGTTCCGCCCAAGGTGCGGACCTTCTGATTACGTACTTCTGCGGACTTCATTCCAGCCTAGATTCAGGACACGGACAACCATGCAAAAGCGCACCTTCCACATCTACCGCTACGACCCGGACAAGGACGCCAAGCCGTACATGCAGACGGTGGAGATCGAGCTGGAGGGCAACGAGCGCATGCTGCTCGACGCCCTGATGAAGCTCAAGGCCCAGGATCCCACCATCGCCTTCCGCCGTTCCTGCCGCGAGGGTGTGTGCGGCTCGGACGCCATGAACATCAACGGCAAGAACGGGCTGGCCTGCCTGACCAACCTGCTCACGCTGAAGGACCCGATCGTCCTCAAGCCGCTGCCGGGCCTGCCGGTCATCCGCGACCTGATCGTGGACATGACGCAGTTCTTCAAGCAGTACCACTCGATCAAGCCCTACCTCGTCAACGACAGCATCCCGCCCGAGAAGGAGCGCCTGCAGTCGCCCGAGGAGCGCGAGGAGCTCAACGGCCTGTACGAGTGCATCCTGTGCGCCAGCTGCTCGACCAGCTGCCCCAGCTTCTGGTGGAACCCCGACAAGTTCGTCGGTCCCGCCGGCCTGCTGCAGGCCTACCGCTTCATCGCCGACAGCCGCGACCAGGCCACCGGCGACCGGCTGGACAACCTGGAAGACCCGTACCGCCTGTTCCGCTGCCACACCATCATGAACTGCGTCGACGTCTGCCCGAAGGGTCTCAACCCGACGATGGCCATCGGCAAGATCAAGGAATTGATGGTCCGGCGCGCGGTCTGAGCCGATAGGACACAATGGACGAAGCACTGCTCGACGAGAGGGCCCTCAGCAAGCTGCGCTGGCGCTGCCGCCGCGGCCTGCTCGAGAACGATCTCTTCATCGAGAAGTTCTTCGACCGCTACGCGCCGACCCTGACCGTAGGCCAGGCGAACGCGCTCGGGGAGTTGATGGACCTGGCCGACAACGACCTGCTGGACCTGCTGCTGCGGCGCAAGGATCCGGTCGGCGCACTGGATCGGCCGGACGTGAGACAAGTGCTCGGGATGCTGCGCACGCCGCAGGCCGCATCCACGGGACATGGGCATTGAAATACCACTCGAGGACAACCTATGAAACTCGCTGACAACAAGGCCACGCTGTCGTTCAGCAACGGCGGCCCCAGCGTCGAGATGCCGGTCTACAACGGGACCATCGGCCCGGACGTGATCGACATCCGCAAGCTGTATGCCCAGACCGGCATGTTCACGTACGACCCCGGCTTCATGTCGACGGCGTCGTGCCAGTCCACCATCACCTACATCGACGGCGACAAGGGCGAGCTGCTGTACCGCGGCTACCCGATCGAGCAGCTGG
The DNA here is from genome assembly GCF_036383835.1 of Ramlibacter sp. GTDB lineage: Bacteria > Pseudomonadota > Gammaproteobacteria > Burkholderiales > Burkholderiaceae_C > Ramlibacter. Next base: position 16,148 of record NZ_DASVNN010000002.1, on the reverse strand, counting down.
CCACCAACTGCGACTACCTCGAGACCTGCTACCTGCTGCTGTACGGCGAGCTGCCCAACCCCCAGCAGAAGACGGACTTCGTCTCGCGCGTGACCAACCACACGATGGTCAACGAGCAGATGCAGTTCTTCCTGCGCGGCTTCCGCCGCGACGCGCACCCGATGGCCGTGATGACCGGCCTGGTGGGCGCCCTGTCGGCCTTCTATCACGACAGCACCGACATCAACAATCCCGAGCACCGCGAGATCTCCGCGATCCGCCTGATCGCGAAGATGCCGACGCTGGTGGCCATGGCGTACAAGTACACGATCGGCCAGCCCTACGTGTACCCGAAGAACTCGCTGAACTACACGTCGAACTTCATGCGCATGATGTTCGCGACGCCCTGCGAGGAGTACGAGCCCAACGACGTGCTGGTGCGCGCGATGGACCGCATCTTCATCCTGCACGCCGACCACGAGCAGAACGCCTCCACCTCCACGGTGCGCCTGTGCGGCTCCTCCGGCACCAACCCGTTCGCGGCGATCGCGGCGGGCGTGGCCTGCCTCTGGGGCCCGGCCCACGGCGGCGCCAACGAGGCGGCGCTCAACATGCTGGAAGACATCCAGAAGATGGGCGGCGTGGCCAAGATCGGCGAGTTCGTGGCCAAGGTGAAGGACAAGAACAGCGGCATCAAGCTGATGGGCTTCGGCCACCGCGTGTACAAGAACTACGACCCGCGCGCCAAGCTGATGCGCGAAACCTGCCACGAAGTGCTGCAGGAACTGGGCCTGCAGAACGACCCGCTGTTCAAGCTGGCCATGGCCCTGGAGAAGGTGGCGCTGGAGGACGAATACTTCGTCTCCCGCAAGCTGTACCCGAACGTCGACTTCTACTCCGGCATCGTGCAGCGCGCGATCGGCATCCCCGTCTCGCTGTTCACCGCGATCTTCGCGCTGGCCCGCACGGTCGGCTGGATCGCCCAGCTCAACGAGATGATCGCCGACCCCGAGTACAAGATCGGCCGTCCGCGCCAGCTGTTCGTCGGCGCGACCAAGCGCGACGTGCAGCCGATCGGCAAGCGCTGATCCGGCTTTGCGTCCTGGAAGGCCCGCTTCGGCGGGCCTTTTTGTTGGCCTGGTCGTTGTTTGTAGGGTGGGCAAGCTTCGCTTGCCCGCCGCGCGGCCGTCGATGGTGGGCAAGCGAAGCTTGCCCACCCTAAGCAGTTACCTGGCCACCTCGTATTTCGGCTTTTCCCCCGTCCCCACCATCAAGTGATTCACGACGCCCATCACGTCGTCCACCAGCAGCACCGCCCTCTCCATCTCCTCCTTCTGCTTCGCCGTCCTCACGCAGCCCATGAGCGTGACCAGCCGGCGCTCGCCGAGGATCCACACGCTGGTGTCGTCGAAGCGTCCGTCCATGCGCAGGTACTGCTGAACGCGCGGGACGATCTCCTTGTCGTAGAGATAGGAGTTCGGCAGCCGGCAGCGGCCCGCGCGGTAGCAGCTGGTGCCGTGCTGGGCGCGCACATGTGCTTCCTTGCGCACTTCGTCCTCGGTGAAGCCGGGCCCGCGCGGCACCGGGCAGCCGGGGAGCGCGGAGGTCACCGGCAGGAAGGGATCGTCGAAGGCATTGCGGCGTTCCTGCGCGGCTGCCCCGCCGACCACCGCCAGCGTCAGCAGCAGCGCCGCGAGCGCCTTCATTTCACCCGCTGCTTTTCCAGCTTGCGCGCGAGCGTGCGCCGGTGCATGCCCAGCCGGCGGGCGGTCTCGGAGATGTTGAAGCCGGTCTCGGCGAGCGTCTCGTGGATGCGCTCCCACTCCAGCGTCTTGATGCTGGTCTGCCGTTCGGTGAGCTCCACCTCCGCATCGCCTTCGGAGCGGGTGAAAGCGGCTTCGATGTCGTCGGTGTTGGCCGGCTTGGCCAGGTAGTGCCGCGCGCCGAGCTTGATGGCCTCCACCGCGGTGGCGATGCTGGCGTAGCCCGTCAGCACCACGATCACCATCTCCGGGTCGTGCTCGTGCAGCAGCTGCACGCAGGCCAGGCCCGAGTCGCCGGCGGCGAGCTTCAGGTCCACCACCGCGTAAGCCGGCGCATGCTCCTCCAGCAGCTTGCGCGCGCCCTCGAGGCCGGAGGCGCGCAGCACGCGGTAGCCGCGCCGCTCGAACGAGCGCTGCAGCGTGCGCGCGAACGCGTCGTCGTCCTCGACGACCAGCAGGTCCCGTTCAGCGTCCATCGTCGCGGTCTTCCTCTTCCGGCGTGAGGGCGGCCAGCGGCAGCGTGATCGTCACTTCGGCGCCCCCGTTCACATTGTGCGCCGCGACCTGTCCCCCCAGCGCCCGCGCGACATTGACGGACAGGAACAGGCCCAATCCGCGGCCCGGGGCCCCCTTGCTCGATTGGTAGGGCGTGCCCAGGCGCTCCAGCATGGCGTCCGGAAAGCCCGGCCCGCGGTCGCGGACGCGCAGGGTCAGGGTGTCCTCGTCCCATTCCGCCCGCACGCGCAGCGGCGCGCCCGGCGCGGCTTCCAGCGCGTTGTCGAGGATGTTGCCGATCATCTGCCGCAGCGCCGTGTCGGAGATGATGGGCAGGTCGGGGCCCTCGCGCCGGTAGTCGAGCGTCGCGGCGCGCGTGCTTTGCCACTCGGCGAGCGTGCCGTCCAGGAAGCCGTGCAGCGTGGTCTTCTCGGGGTGGTCGCCGCGGGTCTCGCCGGCGGAGCTGAGGATGCCGGAGACGATGGCCTTGCAGCGGGCGATCTGGCGCTGCATCTCCTCGATCTCCTCTCGCAGCTCGGGCTCGCCGGCGAAGGGCGCCATGCGCGACCAGTCGCCCAGGATGACGGCCAGCGTCGCCAGCGGCGTGCCGAGCTCGTGCGCCGCGCCGGAGGCGAGCAGGCCCATGCGGACGATGTGCTCCTCCTCCACGGCGCGCTGGCGCAGCTTGGCGAGCGCCTCGTCGCGCTGGCGCAGGTTGCGCGAGATGCGTCCGACGTAGATCACCAGCAGCGCCGCGTTCAGCACGAAGCACAGCAGCAGTCCGCCCACGTAGTGCACCGGCAGGTCCGAGGTCGGCAGGCCCGACAGGGCCAGCGGCCAGTGCCACATCGTCAGCGTGCCGAACGCGAACACGCTGGCGGCCACCATGGCCCACACGTAGGGACGCCGCAGCAGGATCGTGGCCACCGCCACCTGCAGCAGGAACAGGAAGATGAAGGGATTGGTGACGCCGCCCGAGTAATAGAGCTGGCCCGCGAGCACGGCAACGTCGACCAGCATGCCGCCCAGCAATTCGGCATTCACCACCGGCAGCGCCAGCCGCGTGCGCAACCAGCTCGCCAGGTTGAACAGGGCCAGCACCGCCAGCAGCGTCAGCATCTCGCGCAGCGGCAGCGGCACGGCCAGCAGGTACTGCACCGCGAGGATCGTCAGCAGTTGGCCGGCCACCGCGATCCAGCGCAGCTCCACCAGGTGCATCAGGTTGCGCCGGTGGGCCAGGCGATCGGGCGCCGTGCCCGCCTCGGCGCGCAGGAGGGTGGAATCGGGAGCTTGCGTCAGCAACGGGATGGGTCCCTCGCGAGCCGGCGGGCGCGCCGGGCGTCCAGCAGCAGGTAGGCGATGGCGGCGGCCATTATCGCGGCCAGCGCGAACCAAGTGAGCGCGTACACGAGGTGATGGTTGCGGAACTGCAGCACGGTGAGGCCGGCGCGCGGCCAGTCGCGGGCGCCCGGCTCCGCGCGGGCATCGAGGAAGAAGGGAGTGACCGGGCCCTGCAGCCCCTGCTTCGCGGCGATGGCAGCGACGTCCCGCGAATACCAGCGGCCCGCGGCCGGATCGTTTTTCTGCAGCGGCCGGCCGCCCGGCTCCGTGAACCGGAGCAAGCCCGTGACCGACTGCTCCGGCACGCCGCGCGGCACCTGCGTGCGCAGCTCCGGCGGGACGAAGCCGCGGTTGACGAGCACCCACGGACCCTCGCGCGTGCGCAGTGGCGTGAGCACCCAGAAGCCGGCGCCGAGTTCGGTATTGGCGGCGACGAGGACTTCGCGGTCGAAGTCATAGCGGCCGCTGGCCTGCAGGCGCCGGTACTCGTCCTCCTTCGTGAGCGCGGGCCACTGCGAGGGCACCGGCAGCGGCGCCGGCGCCGCGTTCACGTTGCGCTCCACGCGCGCGATCAGCGCTTCCTTCCAGCCCAGGCGCTCGACCTGCCAGAGTCCCAATGCGACGAAGCCCGCGCAGGCGAGGACGAAGGCGGCGAGCATCACCGCGATCAGCCCCCGCCGTCGCGGGCTTTGCACCGGATCCATGGCCGTCAAGGCATGTTGCGCATCTGGTGGGCGTCCACCGGCATCATGTTCGTGTTCATGTGGTACATGACCCAGATCGAGCCGGCCAGCATGATGACCACCAGCGCCGCGGTGAACACCAGCGCCAGCAGCGACCAGCCGCCTTCCGCCTTGGCGTTCATGTGCAGGAAGTAGATCATGTGCACGACCATCTGCACCGCGGCGAAGGCCACGATGATGAACGTGGTGGCCTGCTTCGGCAACGCACCCGTCATCACCAGCCAGAACGGGATCGCCGTCAGCACGACCGACAGCACGAATCCGATGGCGTAGCCCTTGACCGTCGCGTGGTAGCCGAGGTCGTCGTGGTGCGCTTCGGCGTGGGAATCGTGGGTGCTCATCGCAGGGTCCCGATCAGGTAGACGAAGGTGAAGACGCCGATCCAGACGACGTCCAGGAAGTGCCAGAACATCGACAGGCAGATGAGGCGGCGCTTGTTCTCGTGCGTGAGTCCCAGCTTGCGCACTTGCAGCATCAGCACGCCGAGCCACAGCGTGCCGAAGGCGACGTGCAGGCCGTGCGTGCCCACCAGCGCGAAGAAGCTGGAAAGGAAGGCGCTGCGCTGCGGGCCGGCACCTTCGTGGATCAGGTGCGCGAATTCGTAGAGCTCGATGCCCAGGAAGCCCAGCCCCAGCAGGCCGGTGATCGCCAGCCAGGCGAGCAGGTGCGTCTTGCGGCCGTGCTGCATGCCGACCATGGCGAATCCGTAGGTGATCGACGAGAACAGCAGCAGGCCCGTGTTCACCGCCACCAGCTTCAGGTCGAACAGGTCGGCGCCCGAAGGGCCGGCGGCATAGCTGCCGCCCAGCACGGCGTAGGTGGCGAACAGCACCGCGAACAGCAGGCAGTCGCTCATGAGGTACAGCCAGAAGCCCAGCAGGGTGCCCTGCTGCGGATGGTGGCTGCCGTCGTCGTAGAACACCGGCGCGGCGCCGGTCGCGGTCATCGTGGCAGTGGACATATTGTTTCCTCAGGCCGCCGCCAGGGCGCGGGTGCGCGCGTCCTCGCTGCGCGTCACTTCATCGGCCTCGATGTGGAAGTCGCGGTCGTAATTGAAGGTGTGGATCACGGCGGCGGCGATCATCACCGCGAACGCGATGCCGGCCACCAGCCACATGTGCCACACGAGCGCGAAGCCCATCGCCGTGGCGATCATCGCGATGATGAAGCCGGCTCCCGTGTTCTTCGGCATGTGGATCGGCTTGAAGCCGGCGGTCGGGCGCCGGGCACCGCGCTGCTTCATGTCGTGCCAGGCGTCGGTGTCGTGCACCACCGGCGTGAAGGCGAAGTTGTAGTCGGGCGGCGGCGAGGCGGTGGACCACTCCAGCGTGCGCGCGCCCCACGGGTCGCCCGTCACGTCGCGCAGCTGCTCGCGCTTGAGGTAGCTCACCACCAGCTGCACCAGGAAGGCCGCGATGCCGATCGCCACCAGGCCCGCGCCCACGGCGGCGATCTGGAACCAGATCTGCAGCGACGGATCCTCGAAGTGGCTCACGCGGCGCGTCACGCCCATGAAGCCCAGGACGTACAGCGGGGTGAACGCGACCCAGAAGCCGACCAGCCAGAACCAGAAGGAGACGCGGCCCCAGAAGTCGTCGAGCTTGTAGCCGAAGGCTTTCGGGAACCAGTAGTTGATGCCGGCGAAGATGCCGAACACCACGCCGCCGATGATCACGTTGTGGAAGTGCGCGATCAGGAACAGGCTGTTGTGCAGCACGAAGTCGGCCGCCGGCACCGCCAGCAGCACGCCGGTCATGCCGCCGATCACGAAGGTGATCATGAAGCCCACCGTCCACAGCATCGGCACCTCGAAGCGGATGCGGCCGCGGTACATGGTGAACAGCCAGTTGAAGATCTTCGCCCCGGTCGGGATCGAGATGATCATGGTCGTGATCCCGAAGAACGAGTTCACGCTCGCGCCCGAGCCCATGGTGAAGAAGTGGTGCAGCCACACCAGGTAGGACAGGATCGTGATCACCACCGTGGCGTACACCATGGAGGCGTAGCCGAACAGGCGCTTGCGGCTGAAGGTGGCGACCACCTCCGAGAACACGCCGAACACCGGCAGCACCAGGATGTAGACCTCGGGGTGGCCCCAGATCCAGATCAGGTTCACGTAGAGCATCGGGTTGCCACCGAGCTCGTTGGTGAAGAAGTTGGTGCCGGCGTAGCGGTCCAGCGAGAGCAGCACCAGCGTCAGCGTGAGGATCGGGAAGGTGGCGACGATCAGCGCGTTCGTGCACAGCGAGGTCCACGTGAACACCGGCATCTTCATCATCTTCATGCCGGGCGCGCGCATCTTGACGATGGTCACGATCAGGTTGATGCCGGAGAGCGTCGTGCCCACGCCCGCGACCTGCAGGGCCCAGATGTAGTAGTCGACCCCGACTCCCGGACTCGCGAGGATCCCCGAGAGCGGCGGATAGGCCAGCCAGCCGGTGGTGGCGAACTCGCCGATGAACAGCGACATCATCACCAGCACGGCGCCGCCGGTGGTCATCCAGAAGCTGAAGTTGTTCAGGAAGGGGAAGGCGACGTCGCGCGCGCCGATCTGCAGCGGCACGAGGTAGTTCATGAGGCCCGTGACCAGCGGCATGGCCACGAAGAAGATCATGATGACGCCGTGCGCCGTGAAGATCTGGTCGTAGTGGTGCGGCGGCAGGAAGCCGGCGTTGTCGCCGAAGGCCATGGCCTGGTGCATCCGCATCATGACCGCGTCGGCGAAGCCGCGCAGCAGCATCACGATGCCCAGCACCATGTACATGATGCCGATCTTCTTGTGGTCGATGCTGCAGATCCAGTCGCGCCACAGGGGACCCCAGAGGCGGTACTTCGTGAGGCCGAAGAGGACCACGAGGCCGCCCAGCACCACGCCGGCGAAGGTCGCGATCAGGATCGGCTCGTGGAAGGGGATGGACGCCCAGCCGAGGCGGCCGAAGATCAGTTCCGTCAATGTCATGTTCTTACTGCGATGCGAGGGCGGACGGGGAGGTGGTCGGCAGGCCCAGGGGGTTGTCGGGCGTGCAGAAGGCGGCCACGACCGTGCGCTCGCCGCGGGCGGTGGACTCGCGGTGCACGCCGCCCACGTTGCCCTTGCCGCCGCCGCCGGCGGCGTCGATGGCCATCATGTCGTTCATGCACATCTTCTTGCCGTCGACGCAGCGATTGAGGATCGCCTGGTACAGGCCCTCGTCGACCTTCGCGTAGCGGCGCACCGGATCCTTGTGCGAAGGCTTCTCCAGTTGCAGGTACGTGGCGCGGGTCAGCGCCTCGCCGCCCTTGCGGTTGCCCTCGACCCAGCCCGCGAAATCGGCATCCGACAGGCTCAGCGTCTTGAAGCGCATGCCCGAGAAGCCCTCGCCGCTGTAGTTGGCCGACAGGCCTTCGTAGGTGCCGATGCGGTTCATCACCGCGTTCAATTCGGTCTGCATGCCCGGCATCGCGTACACCATGCCCGCCATCGCCGGTACGTAGAAGGTGTTCATCACCGTGGAGGCGGTCATGCGGAATTCGACCGGCCTGTCCACCGGCACGGCCAGTTCGTTGACGGTGGCGATGCCCTGCTCGGGGTACAGGAACAGCCACTTCCAGTCCATGGCGACCACGTTCACCACCAGCGGTTTCGGGCCCGCGGGCACGGCGCGCTGGGCGTCGATGCGGTCCAGGGGCCGGTAGGGATCCAGCTTGTGGGTGGAGATCCAGGTGATCGCGCCCAGCGCGATGATGATCAGCAGCGGCGCACCCCAGATCACCAGTTCCAGCCGCGTGGAGTGGTCCCAGTCGGGCGTGTAGGTCGCCTCGGTGTTGGACTGGCGGTATTTCCACGCGAAGAACAGCGTCAGCGCGATCACCGGGACGATGATCAGCAGCATCAGCAGGGTGGAGGTGACGATCAGGTCGGCCTGCTGCACGGCGATGTCGCCGTGCGGCTTCATGACGATCCAGTTGCAGCCGGAAAGCGGGAGGGCCAGGGCCGCGAGTGCGCCCAGGCGGGCGAGCGGATGGCGGAAGGCAGGGAATGGCATCAGGATGACAACACGCTGGGGTAAACGCGGATTGCGTTTCGAGCGCGAATGTATCCTTATTGAGGCAGGTCAAACATTGGACATTTTGTCCCACCCTCCCCCGCAGGTTCCCCGTTCCCGCTCCCGAAGTCCGATGTCCCACGCAGCCACCGCCTCCCTGAACCCCCTGTCCTCCCCCCTGACCGGCGCCCACGGCGCCAACCCAGCCAACTCTCCCGAAGCAGCGCGCATCGCCCCCGGCGACATCGCCGTCGGCGTGGTGATCGGCCGGGCCTCGGAGTATTTCGACTTCTTCGTCTTCGCCATCGCCTCGGTGCTGGTGTTCCCGGCGGTCTTCTTCCCCAACGCCTCCCGCCTCGACGGCACGCTGTACGCCTTCGCCCTGCTGGCCCTGGCCTTCGTGGTCCGGCCGGTGGGCACGCTCCTGGGCATGGCGGTGCAGCGCCGCTTCGGCCGCGGGGTCAAGCTGACCGCGTCGCTGTTCCTGCTCGGAAGTTCCACCGTGACGATCGCGCTGCTGCCCGGATACGCCAGCGCCGGCTTCGTGGCGATCGCCCTGCTCGCCCTGTGCCGCGTCGGCCAGGGCCTGGCCCTCGGCGGCTCCTGGGACGGCCTGCCCTCCCTGCTGGCGCTGAACGCGCCGCCGCGTCGCCGCGGCTGGTACGCCATGCTGGGCCAGCTGGGCGCGCCGATCGGCTTCCTGGTCGCCTGCGGCCTGTTCGCCTATCTGTGGGGCAACCTCTCCAGCGCCGACTTCGTGGCCTGGGGCTGGCGCTTCCCCTTCTTCGCCGCCTTCGCGATCAACGTGGTGGCGCTGTTCGCCCGCCTGCGCCTGGTGGTGACGCACGAATACGAGCGCGAACTCGAGGCGAACGAGCTGGAGCCCTGCGACGTGCGCGAACTGTTCACGCAGCAAGGCCACAACGTGGTGATCGGCGCCTTCGCGGCGCTGGCCTCCTATGCGCTGTTCCACCTGGTCACGGTGTTCCCGCTGTCCTGGGTGAACCTGTACTCGCAGCAGGAGATCGGCCAGTTCCTGAGGGTGGAGCTCGCGGGCGGCCTGCTGGCCATCGTCGCCGTGCCCGTCTCGGGCTGGATCGCCGACCGCATCGGCCGCCGCAACACCCTGGGCGCCCTCGCCACCGCCATCGGCATCTTCAGCCTCGGCGCGCCCTGGCTCCTGGGCGGCGGCGACCTCGGGCAGGACGCCTTCATCCTGGCGGGCTTCGTGCTCCTGGGCCTGTCCTACGGCCAGTCCGCCGGAACGATGGCCTCCAACTTCCTGCCGGCCTTCCGCTACACCGGCTCGGCCCTGACCACCGACCTCGCCTGGCTCATCGGCGCGGCCTTCGCCCCGCTGGTGGCGCTGTACCTGTCGGCGCAATACGGGCTGGTGGCGGTGAGCCTGTACCTGCTGTCCGGCGCGCTCTGCACGCTGCTGGCGCTGCGCACCAACCGCTGGCTGGCGGCGCGGGACTGACGTCATCCCCGCGCAGGCGGGGACCCAGAGCATCCAGGAAGCCGCCCGCGGGCGGCTTTTCCTTGAATGCCCTGGATTCCCGCCTTCGCGGGAACGACGAAAGCGGGCATCGCCGATCGCGATGACGGCAAACCCCGCATTGAGGGAAAATGGGCCCAAGTCATCGCGGGATGCGATGCCCTGTGCCCCATGCGCCCCTCCGAACGTTCCTTCGCCCGCCGGATCGACCTCACCTCGCTGCAGCTGTTCGTGGCTGTCTGCGAGCTGGGTTCGATCGGCCGCGCCGCCGAACGCGAGTTCATCGCGGCATCCGCGGTGAGCAAGCGGCTGTCGGACCTGGAGGCGACGCTCGAAACCCCCCTGCTGTATCGCCACACGCGCGGCGTGAACCTCACGCCCGCCGGCGAGAGCCTGCTGCACCACGCGCGCTCCGTCCTGTTCAGCCTGGAGAAGATGCAGGCGGAACTCTCCGAGTACGCCGACGGCGTGCGTGGCCACGTGCGCATCCACGCGAACATCTCCGCCATCGTGCAGTTCCTGCCGGAAGACCTGGGCGCCTTCAGCCAGGACCACCCGCAGGTGAAGATCGACCTGGAGGAACACCTGTCCACCGAGGTGCTGCGCGCCGTGCAGGAAGGCGCGGCCGACCTCGGGATCTGCAACGTGTCCTCCGCCGGCGGCCACGAACTGCAGACCCTTGCCTACCGGCACGACGAGCTGGTGCTGATCGTGCCGCGCGGCCACGCACTGGCGAAGCAGGAGGCCGTGGCCTTCGAGGACACGCTGGAGTTCGACCACGTCGGCCTGCACTCCAACAGTTCCATCTACCTCGCGATGCGTGAAGCCGCAGCCGCCGCGGGGCGCAGCATCCGCCTGCGCATCCACGTCACCGGCCTCGACGCGATGTGCCGCATGATCCACAACGGCCTGGGGGTCGGCGTGATGCCGCGCCGCGCCTTCACGCTGATGCACGGCGTGGGCGACCTGGAGTGCGTGCGCCTCACCGACGCCTGGGCGACGCGCGACATCCGCCTCGTCGCGCGCGATTTCTCCACGCTGCCGCTCACCGCCCGCCTGCTGGTCGACCACCTGCGGGAGCGCGCCGAAAAGGGCGAACTCCTCGCCGCATAGAATTTCACCAAAGGAATCTCCCATGGGACGCACGCTTTACGACAAGATCTGGGACGAGCACGTCATCCACACCGAGGAAGACGGCACCTCCATCCTCTACATCGACCGCCACCTGGTGCACGAAGTGACCAGCCCGCAGGCGTTCGAGGGCCTGCGCGAAGCGGGCCGCAAGGTGTGGCGCATCAGCTCGGTGGTCGCCACCGCCGACCACAACACGCCCACCACCGGCTGGGAGCGCGGCTACGACGGCATCGACGACCCGATCTCCAAGCAGCAGGTCACCACGCTGGACAAGAACATCGGCGAATTCGGCGCGGCGGCCTATTTCCCCTTCCTGTCCAAGCGCCAGGGCATCGTGCACGTGATCGGCCCGGAGTCCGGCGCGACGCTGCCCGGCATGACGGTCGTCTGCGGCGACTCGCACACCTCCACGCACGGCGCCTTCGGCGCGCTGGCGCACGGCATCGGCACCTCGGAAGTCGAGCACGTGCTGGCCACGCAGACCCTGCTCGCCAGGAAGGCGAAGAACATGCTGGTGAAGGTCGAGGGCAGGCTCGCTCCCGGCGTGACCGCCAAGGACGTCGTGCTGGCCATCATCGGCAGGATCGGCACCGCCGGCGGCACCGGCTACACCATCGAGTTCGCCGGCTCCGCGATCCGCGGCCTGACGATGGAAGGCCGCATGACGGTGTGCAACATGGCGATCGAGGCCGGCGCGCGCGCGGGCATGGTCGCGCCCGACGAGAAGACCGCCGAGTACGTGAAGGGCCGTCCGCTCGCGCCGCAGGGAGTGGAGTGGGAGCAGGCCGTGACCTACTGGCGCACGCTCTTCTCCGACGCCGATGCGAAGTTCGACACCGTGGTCGAACTCGATGCCGCGCAGATCGTGCCGCAGGTGACCTGGGGCACCTCGCCGGAGATGGTCACCACCATCGACGGCCGCGTGCCGGATCCCGACAAGGAGAAGGACGCCAACAAGCGCAACGCGATCGAGCGCGCGCTGAGCTACATGGGCCTGCAACCCGGCAAGCCGATGGACGACATCTACGTCGACAAGGTGTTCATCGGCTCCTGCACCAACAGCCGCATCGAGGACATGCGCGAAGCCGCCGCCGTGGTGAAGAAGCTGGGGCGCAAGGTCGCGCCCAACATCAAGGCCGCCCTCGTGGTGCCGGGCTCGGGCCTGGTGAAGGAACAGGCCGAGCGCGAAGGCCTCGACCAGATCTTCAAGGCCGCGGGCTTCGAATGGCGCGAGCCGGGCTGCTCGATGTGCCTGGCGATGAACGCCGACCGGCTGGACCCGGGCGAGCGCTGCGCCTCCACCAGCAACCGCAATTTCGAGGGCCGCCAGGGTGCCGGCGGCCGCACGCATCTCGTGAGCCCCGCCATGGCGGCCGCCGCCGCGGTCCATGGCCATTTCGTCGACGTCCGGCAGTTCGCCTGAGGAGAAACCCATGAAAGCCATCACCACCGCCACCCTGGTCGCCTTTGCCCTGCTGCTGGCCGGCTGCAACACGATGCGCGGCTTCGGCCAGGACGTGCAGAAGGTCGGCGACAAGATCGAAGAGAAGGCGAAGAAGTAATGGAAAAATTCGTCGTCCACAAGGGCCTCGTCGCGCCCATCGACCGCGAGAACGTCGACACCGACGCGATCATCCCCAAGCAGTTCCTCAAGCGGATCACCAAGTCCGGCTTCGGCGACAACCTGTTCGACGAGTTGCGCTTCCTGGACCACGGCGAAGCCGACTCCGATCCGGCCACCCGCAAGCCGAATCCCGACTTCGTGCTGAACCAGCCGCGCTACAGGAACGCCTCGGTGCTGATCGCGCGCAAGAACTTCGGCTGCGGCTCCTCGCGCGAACACGCGCCATGGGCGATCCAGCAGTACGGCTTCCGCGCCCTGATCGCCCCGTCGTTCGCCGACATCTTCTTCAACAACTGCTTCAAGAACGGCCTGCTGCCGATCGCGCTGCCGGAGCAGACCGTGGCGAAGCTGTTCGACGAAGTCGCCGCCTTCCCCGGCTACGAGCTCACGGTGGACCTCGAGCGCCAGGTGATCGTCAAGCCGCAGGGCGAGGAGATCCCGTTCGACGTGCAGGCCTTCCGCCGCTACTGCCTGCTGAACGGCTTCGACGACATCGGCCTCACGCTGCGCCAGGCCGACAAGATCAAGGCCTACGAAGCCGAGCGCCTGGCCACCAAGCCGTGGCTGACCCACACCCTCCACGGATAAGAAGAAGCTCCCCATGAAAATCGCAGTCCTCCCCGGTGACGGCATCGGCACCGAGATCGTCGACGAAGCCGTCAAGGTCCTGAAGGTCCTCGACCTGAAGTTCGAGCTGGAATTCGCCGATGTCGGCGGCATGGCTTACGACAGGCACGGCCACCCGCTGCCCGAGGCCACGCTGAAGCTCGCCAAGGCGGCCGACGCCGTGCTGTTCGGCGCCGTGGGCGACTGGAAGTACGACAAGCTGGAGCGCCAGTTCCGCCCCGAGCAGGCCATCCTGGGCCTGCGCAAGAACCTGGGCCTGTTCGCGAACTTCCGCCCGGCGATCTGCTACGAGCAGCTCACGCACGCTTCCAGCCTGAAGCCGGAACTGGTGGCGGGCCTGGACATCCTGATCATCCGCGAGCTCACCGGCGACATCTATTTCGGCCAGCCCCGCGGCCGCCGCACCTCCCCGGACGGCAACTTCCCCGGCGCCGAGGAAGCGTTCGACACGATGCGCTACACGCGCCCGGAGATCGAGCGCATCGCGCACGTCGCCTTCCAGGCCGCGCGCAAGCGCAGCAAGAAGGTCACGAGCGTCGACAAGGCGAACGTGCTGGAGACCTTCCAGTTCTGGAAGGACGTCGTCAGCGAGGTGGGCCAGCAGTACCCCGACGTGAAGCTGGACCACATGTACGTGGACAATGCCGCGATGCAGCTGGTGAAGCAGCCCAAGTCCTTCGACGTGGTGGTCACCGGCAACATGTTCGGCGACATCCTCTCCGACGAAGCCGCGATGCTCACCGGATCGATCGGCATGCTGCCCTCCGGCAGCATGAACGCGTCCAGCCAGGGCCTGTACGAGCCGTCCCACGGCAGCGCCCCCGACATCGCCGGCAAGGGGCTTGCTAATCCTTTGGCTACAATCCTGTCTGCCGCCATGATGCTCCGCTACTCCCTCAACCAGCCCCAGGCCGCCGACCGGATCGAGTCCGCGGTGAAGGACGTGCTGTCGCAGGGCCTGCGGACGGCGGACATCTTTTCTGATGGCACCCGCAAGGTCGGCACCCGCGAAATGGGCGACGCGGTCGTGGCTGCCATCACCAAGAAGACGATTACCAAGAGCTAGCAAGCTCCGGTTCGTCGCGCCCTCCCCCGGCCCAGACGAGCCGGGGGACCAGATTCAAACTGAAAGGCGCGCACCGATGAAACTCACGAACGGACAACAACCGCTGGTCGGCCTCGTCGGCTGGCGCGGCATGGTCGGCTCGGTCCTGATGGACCGCATGCAGGCCGAAGGCGACTTCGGCCTCATCGAGCCGGTGTTCTTCTCCACCTCCAACGCCGGCGGCAAGGCCCCGGCGCAGGCGAAGAACGAGAAGACGCTCAAGGACGCCTTCGACATCGACGCGCTGAAGAAGTGCGACATCGTCATCACCGCCCAGGGCGGCGACTACACCACCGAGGTCTTCCCCAAGCTGCGCGCGGCGGGCTGGAACGGCCACTGGATCGACGCGGCCTCCACCCTGCGCATGAAGGACGACGCGGTCATCATCCTGGACCCCGTCAACCTGCCCGTGATCAGGAACGCCCTGGGCAAGGGCGGCCGCAACTGGATCGGCGGCAACTGCACCGTGAGCTGCATGCTGATGGGCGTGGGCGCGCTGTACAAGGCCGGCCTGGTCGAGTGGATGACCAGCATGACCTACCAGGCCGCGTCCGGCGGCGGCGCCCAGCACATGCGCGAACTGCTCACCCAGTTCGGCACGCTGAATGCCGAAGTGCGCGCACTGCTCGACGATCCCAAGTCCGCGATCCTGGAGATCGACCGCAAGGTGCTGGCGCGCCAGCAGTCCATGTCCGGCGACGAGACCGCCAACTTCGGCGTGCCGCTGGGCGGCTCGCTGATCCCCTGGATCGACAAGGACCTGGGCAACGGCACCTCGCGCGAGGAGTGGAAGGCCGGCGCCGAGACCAACAAGATCCTGGGCCAGGGCGAGGGCTTCGGCACTCCCGGCACCCCGGTGGACGGCTTCTGCGTGCGCGTGGGCGCGATGCGCTGCCATTCGCAGGCGCTCACCTTCAAGCTGAAGAAGGACGTGCCGGTGGCGGACCTCGAAGCGATGATCGCGGCCGACAACCCCTGGGCGAAAGTGGTCCCCAACACCCGCGAAGCCACGCTGCAGGGCCTGACTCCGGTGGCCGTGACCGGCACGCTGGACATCCCCGTGGGCCGCATCCGCAAGCTGGCGATGGGTCCCGAGTATGTCGGCGCCTTCACCATCGGCGACCAGCTGCTGTGGGGCGCGGCCGAGCCGCTGCGCCGCATGTTGCGGATCCTGCTGGACGCCTGACGACCTGCCGGGCGCCGCCCCAGCGGCGCTTTTTTCTTGACATCCGCGGTTGTAGCGCCGCGTTACACCTCGTTGTCGCGGGACAACAAGGACGTCGGCATCAAGCTGTGTGCAAGCGTTCCACAGACGTTAAGCGGTGTCTCAGCTTGTCAGTCTAAGACGTTGCTGTTATGGTCCTTTTTCGATTTAAGCCTCAGGCAATGGGCCGCATGAAGAGAACAAGACTGCCTCTCAAACGAGCAGTGGGGACGCCGCAACAGATGAGTCTTCCGAAGCTTCGGCTGTCTACGCTGGCCCTGGCGGCAGCGGTCACGTTCGGCTTGGCTTCCCCGGATGCATTGGCGCTCGCGCTTGGCCGCGTGCAGGTGCAATCGGCGCTGGGCGAACCGCTGCGCGCCGAGATCGACGTTCCGGAGATCACCCCGGAAGAGATCTCCTCGCTGAAGGCGAACATCGCCGCGCCGCAGGCGTTCAAGAACGCCGGGCTGGAATTCAGCCCCGCGCTGGGCGGCGTCAACATCACCCTGCAACGCCGCCCGAGCGGCGGCTATTTCCTGCAACTCGCGAGCGACCGGCCGGTCAACGAGCCCTTCGTCGACGTGCTGCTCGAAGCCACCTGGGCCTCGGG
>NZ_DASVNN010000001.1:0-18268 GCF_036383835.1 Ramlibacter sp. | reverse complement strand
CGCGTACTGTAGGCTGGGGTGGAACCCCAGCGCGCCCGCGGTGCTGGGGTTCCACCCCAGCCTACAGGGCGACACGCGCTGTCATCGACACATGATTCAAGTCACCAAACTCCTCTCCCAGGGCCACGGCCTCGCCCCCGTGCTGCTCAAACGCGCGGCGACCGTCGAACTCGATTGGGACGTGCGCCAGAAAAGCCGCTTCGACGCGACCGACTCGCAGGGCCGTTCGCTGGGCGTGTTCCTGCCGCGCGGCACAGTGGTGCGCGGTGGCGACGTGCTGGTGGCGGAAGACGGCTCCATGGTGCGCGTGATCGCCGCGCCGCAGCCTGTGCTCACGATCACGCATTGCGCAGAACACGGCAGCCCCTTCGACCTGCTGCGCGCCGCCTACCACCTCGGCAACCGGCACGTGCCGATCGAGCTCAAGCCGGACCACCTGAAGATCGAGCCGGACCACGTGCTGGCGGACATGCTGCGCGCCATGCACCTGATCGTGAAGGAAGAGAACGCGGCCTTCGAGCCGGAGGGCGGCGCCTACGGCGCACAGGCGGCGCACGGGCATCACGGCCACGACCATGGCGGACACGGACACCCCCCTCACTGAAGCGGCACTGCTGCGGCTGATGTGGCTCGCCTCGCCGGCGCTGCCGGTGGGAGGCTTCTCGTATTCGGAAGGGCTGGAGGCGGCGGTGGAAGCCGGGCTCGTGCGCGACGAAGCGACGGCCGGCGACTGGCTGGTCGCGCAACTGCACGCAAGCCTGGCGCGCGCGGATCTCGCGGTGGTCGCGGAAGTCGCGAAGGATCCCGGCCGGGCCGAAGCGCTGGATGCGTGGGTGCGGCAGACACGGGAGACGAGCGAGTTGCGGCAGCAGACGGAGCAGATGGGCAAATCGCTGCTGGACTGGGGAAGGTCCGTAGGCTGGGGTGCAACCCCGGCAACGCGCGCGGAAGCTGGGGTTGCACCCCAGCCTACGCGCACGTATCCCGTGGCCTTCGCCCTCGCCGCGAGGCAATCCGGCGCCTCCCCGCGCCACATCGCCCTCGCCTACGCCTTCTCGTGGGCCGAGAACATGATGCAGGCCGCGATCAAGTCGGTGCCGCTCGGCCAGTCGGCCGGCCAGCGCATCCTGGCGCGGCTCGCCCACGAGATCCCGCCCGCCGTCGACCATGCCGCCACCCTGGACGACGAGCACCGCCAATCCTTCACCCCCATGCTCGCCATCCTCTCGGCGCAGCACGAAACCCAGTACTCCCGCCTGTTCCGATCATGAATCCCGTCCACCACATCCCCGGCCGCACCAAGAAACTTCCGCCGCTGCGCGTGGGCATCGGCGGGCCCGTCGGCTCCGGCAAGACCACCCTGCTCGAGATGCTGTGCAAGGCCATGCGCGACCGCTACGACCTGGTCGCCATCACCAACGACATCTACACCAAGGAAGACCAGCGCCTGCTCACCGTGAGCGGTGCGCTGCCCGCCGAACGCATCATGGGCGTGGAGACCGGCGGCTGCCCGCACACCGCGATCCGCGAGGACGCCTCGATCAACCTGGAAGCGATCGACCGCATGCTGGCCGAGTTCCCCGAGGCCGACGTCGTGTTCGTGGAGTCGGGCGGCGACAACCTGGCCGCCACCTTCAGCCCGGAACTGTCGGACCTGACGATCTACGTGATCGACGTGGCCGCCGGCGAGAAGATCCCGCGCAAGGGAGGGCCCGGCATCACCAAGAGCGACCTGTTCGTGATCAACAAGACCGACCTGGCGCCGTACGTGGGGGCGGACCTCGGTGTGATGGAAGCCGACACGAAGCGCATGCGCCGCGACAAGCCTTACGTGATGACCAACCTGAAGGCCCGCGAGGGCCTGCAGGAGGTGGTGCGCTTCATCGAGCGCAAGGGCATGCTCCAGCCGGGCTGACCCGAAGCCCAGCCGTTCGCCCAGGTAGTCAGCAGATGTAACCCGGGACGGCGCTCCGTCCTACACAGCTGCAGGACGAAGGGACGTAGTTTCGCCTGCGATGGAACTGTTGCACGAACCACCGGCCGGTTTCGAAATCGTCGCGAACGCTTTCGCGATGGCGAAACTGCTGCCCACCACGCACCGCATGAACCTGCAGATCGGGCTCCTGTGCGACGGCGTGCTGTGCGCGAAGGGCGTGCTGGAAGGTTACCGGCAGGTGACCTTCTTCTGCGAGCACCTGCGCCAGGGCGGCTGGAAGGAGCACCTGCTGGGAGGCTCGGAAGAGATGTTCGATTGCGACATGCTGTTCTCGCATCCGGCGGACCGGAGACAGGACGACGATCCCTCCTTCATCCGCCGCGCCGCGGTCGAACTCTGGCCCGCCGGGACGCCCCATGCCGAGCCCTAACGCCGACGAACAGGATCCGACGCTGCCGCCGCCCGGGCAGCGCTGGGGCTCGGGCGCGCAGAGCGTGCTGCCCTACCTCACCAAGTCGCTGCAGTCGAAGCCGGCCGCGCAGGAAACGCGCGACAGCCGCTCGCACGACGAGGAGCCGCAGCGTCCCTACGCGGGGTGGAACCGGCCCGCGGCCTGAAACGCTGGATCCCCGCCTGCGCGGGGGCGACGAAAAAAAAAGCGGCCCATGGGCCGCTTCGTTCGAGAGCGCGGAATTCAGTTCGGCCCGGAGCGGCGCTTGCCGCCGGAATTGCTGGCGCGGCGCTGCTCCCAGACGCGCATCTGCTTCATGGCGCTGTCCGAGCCCTGGCCGCCGTGTCCCTCCGAGGTCTCCGGCTGCTGCTGCTGCTGTTGCTGCACCGCCGGCTGGGTGTTGCCTTCCTCGGGCGCAGCCTGTTCATGCTCCGTGTTCATGGTGAGGATTTGGGTCGGTAGTTGCCGATGTTCTCCGGCGACCCGCTCGTCATCTGTAGGACGCCGCCCGTTCAGGGCGCGGGACAAGCGAACGCCCGCGGCGAGACGCGTGAATTTCACGCAGCGGGCAATCGCAGCACGAAGGTGGTGCCTGCCTCGGCAGTGGAGCTCGCCTCCACGCTGCCGCCGTGCGCGCGGACGATCTCGCGCACGATGTAGAGCCCCAGCCCGACGCCCTTGCTGCCGGCATCCTGCCCGCGCACCATCGGCTCGAACAGCCGCGGCAGCTGCTCCGGCCGGATCGGCACGCCGCGGTTGTGGACGCTGATGCGAAAGCCATGCGGATCGCTTTCGGTGCGCACGGTGATCGGCGCCTCCCGTGTCCCGTGGGCCGCCGCGTTGGCCACCAGGTTGCCCACCGCCTGCACGATGCGGTCCGCATCGGCGCGGCAGGTTCCTTCGCCCCTGCGCTCGTGGCGCAAGCCCGCCTGCGGGAACGCGACCTGCCACTCCGCCACTCCGTCGGCCAGCGCCAGGTGCAGGTCGACTTCCGTCTTCTTCATGGAAAGCCCGCCGCCCAGCCTGGCCTGGGTGAAATCGAGCAGGTCGCCGATCAGGTGCTGGACGCGCTGCACGGCGCGGCCGATGCGGCCGATCGCCGCCTTCTGCTGCTCGGGCTGGATGCCGCGCTCCAGCAGCGCGGCACTCATCTGGATCACGGCGAGCGGATTGCGGATGTCGTGGCTCACCATGCCCACCAGCTGCTCGGCGAACTGGGCGCGGTCTTCCGCTTCGGCGCGCGCGGCCTTGAGCTCCTCCTCGTCGCGCGCATGCTGCCGCGCGAGGTCCTCGGCACGCTGGCGTTGCGCCACCAGCTCCTTCTCGTACTTGTGCCGGTCCTCCGCGACGAACAGCGCGACGTGCAGCACGTTCTGGCCGTTCCAGCCGCGCTCGGCGATGTTCACCATCATCGGGATCTCCACGCCGTCCTGGCGCCGGATGCCCAGCTTCACCTCCGCCACCGAGCCCTGCATGCGCAGCAGCGGCTGCAGGTGCGTCTGGTAGAAGATGCGCCCGCCCATCCCCAGCAGGTCGTGGAAGCGCTTGTGGCCCACCAGCTCGGGCGCCTTGTAGTGCAGCCATCCGCACAGCGTCGCATTGGCGTGCAGGATGGTCCCGTGGCTGTCCGCCAGCAGGAGGCCGCAGGGCGCCGCTTCGTACAGCTGCTGCGCCCCCGGGAGCGGGCTGGCCTCCATGGCTAGAGTCCGCGCAGGAACTGCTCGATCGCCTCGGTGCTGGCGCTCGGCGCGCTCAGGTGCGGGCAATGGCCGACGTTCTCGATCACGTGCAGGGTGCAGTTCGGGATGGTGCGCTGCAGGTACTCGCCGACGCAGCGCGGCGCGATCAGGTCGTCGCTGCATTGCAGGACCAGCGTCGGCGCCTGCAGCCGCGGCAGCTCCGCGCGATGGTCCGAGAGGAAGGTCGCGCGGGCGAACTGCTTGGCGATCTCCGGGTCGGTGCGGCAGAAGCTGTTGGTGAGCTCCACTGCGAGCTCGGGCTGCTCCGGCGCGCCCATGATCACGGGGGCCATGTTGCTGGACCAGCCCAGGAAATTGCTTTCCAGCGTTTCCAGCAGCGAGTCGATGTCGGCGCGCGTGAAACCGCCGACGTAGTCGCCGTCGTTGACGTAGCAGGGCGAGGGACCCACCATCACCTGCGCCAGGAACTGGTCGGGGTTCTGCAGGTTGGCCAGCATGCCGATCATGGCGCTGACCGAATGGCCCACGCAGACCGCTGGCGCGGTCGTCACCTCGGCCAGCACCTCGCACAGGTCGGCTGCGTAGCCGTGCAGGGTGGCGTACTTGACCGGGTCGTAGGCCGCGAGGTCGGACTGCCCGCTGCCCACGAGGTCCAGCAGGATGCAGCGGTAGTGCTCGGAGAAGTGCGGCGCCAGCAGCCGCCACATGTTCTGGTCGCAGCCGAAGCCGTGCACGAACACCATCGGCGGCCCGTCGCCGACCACGTGCACGTTGTTGCGGGCCAGCACCGGCATGGGGGCGCGCACCTCAGGCCAGCGCCGATTCCTGCACGCGGCCGGGGAAGGCCTGCAGGTAGGCGCGCAGTTCGCCGAACTGCGCCTTGGAGATCACGCCGTCGGCGCCCAGGCGGATGCAGCGCTGGCGCACCACGGGCGTGACGAAGTCGCTGAACACCAGCACGGCGCCGGACGGGTCCTTGTTGCAGCGGGAGATCAGCGTGAAGCCGGAGCCTTCGCCGAGCAGCAGGTCCACGATGGCGAGGTCCCAGCCGCCCTTGTGGCGCAGCAGCCAGTCGGTGGCGCCGGTCTCGTTGCTCGCGGTGCCGACCACCTCGAAGCCACCCACGGAGTCCAGCAGGTCGCAGATCAGTCCCTGCATCGGCTTCTGGTCTTCGACGACGAACACACGCACTGCCATGACAAAACCTCCGGGAACGGCACAGGGCCCACTACGGGCTCCGACACGATGCAGGAAAAATGCGGTGCACGGCGTCTGAACGCCGCCGATGCAGGCGTAGGAGAGTTCCGACTTGGCGCGCGCCGTTCGTTCTGCCGGCGCGACCGCCCGGCGTGTGGCGTGGGAGGTGAGCACTTTGTGCCGCACCGCCGGTTACGGTTGGTAACGCGCCAGACTAGGATGGCCGCACGTTCCACAACCGGGGGTCAGATCGTGCCGAGCCTCGTCCTCAAGAACCTGATGCCTTGGCGCTTCGGCCTGCGGCGGAGCGCGGAGAACACCGACTACCAGGATCTCGGGCACGGCTCGGGCAGCCTGGAAGCCGAATACCAGCGCCTCGTCGCCCAGCACCTCGCGCGCTGGGGCGTGCCGGCAAGCCATGTCGCCATCGAGGTGCGGCAGGTGGGCAGCCAGATGGGGAAGATCGTGTTCGACGTCGTGGTGTGCCTCGCGCACTGGGACCGCATCACGGCGCTGCGCGTGCTGATCGGCCTGCCGCTGTTCGAGAAGAAGATCCGCAAGGCGCTCGAAGGGCAGTGGCTGCAGGACGTGAGCCTGTTGCGCGCGGTGCTCGTATGCGCTTCGGCGAGCCTGCAGGAGCGGGAACCCTGTGCCGAATTGCGCCAGACCCTGGTGAGCCTGACCGGCGGGCGCAGCCACGACCGGCGACCGCGCCCGCTCGACTCCAGCTTCGGCGACATCAGCCGACCCTGACGCCGCCATGAGCTCGACTCGAATCGCGGCCGCGGCCGCGGCGGGACTGGCGGCGATGCTGGCGCTGCTGTGGGTCGCCATGGCGCGCGTGTCACGCAGGCGGATGCGCGAAGTCCAGCGCGATGCCTGGTGGATCCTGCAGGTGGCCGACACCATCAGCGCCGACGTGCGGCAGGCCACGGAGCAGGCCGCGTCCATTCCCGAGAACGATCCGGTGTTCGACCTCATCGAACGCCTCCTCGCCGTGGAACGCGAGGCCAACGGCCTGTGCGCCCGCCCGCGCGAAGTGCTCGCATCGCTGCCCGGGACCGGGTTGCTCACCTTGTGGAAGCAGGCGCGGGAACTGCGAGGAATCGTATTGCGGCTGGTCCTCGTGCGCACTCAGGCCGACATGGGGATGCGCCAGCTGGGCGACCTGCTCGCCACGGGCCACGTGCCCAGCGAACTGGCGCCGCTGGCCTGAGGGCGCTGGCGGAAGCGGTGAGATTCGAACTCACGGACGTCGTGAAACGTCGCCGGTTTTCAAGACCGGTGCATTCAACCGCTCTGCCACGCTTCCAGTGTTCGGGATTCTAGCGGCGCGCGTCGTGCGCAGCCGTGGCACCCGGCCTTCAGGGAATCCCCCCATCGGTGGCATGCCAACGGCCCCTAGCATGGCTGCGCAGCCCCGTCGGCTGCAGAACCAACTTCCGGAGATACAAGAAATGCAGTCGTTCGCATCAGGGTGGAAGGCCGCTGCCGCGGCCACGTTCGCGGCGGCTGCCGCGCTCGCCTCGCCGGCCGCGCTGGCGCAGGCCTTTCCCTCCAAGCCGATCAGGATGATCGTGCCCTTCCCCGCCGGTGGCACCACCGACATCGTGGCGCGCCTCGTGGCGCAGCGCATGTCCGACAGCATGGGGCAGCCCGTGCTGGTGGAGAACAAGGCCGGTGCCGGCGGCGCGACCGGCGCCGACGCGGTGGCCAAGGCGCCGGCCGACGGCTACACCATCCTGATGCACAACATCACCTTCCCGCTGTCGTCGGTGGCGCAGACGCTCGCCAGGCGCTCGCCCTTCGACGCGGAGAAGGACTTCGCCGGCATCTCGATCGCCGTCTACGTGCCCTTCGTGCTGACCGCCGCGCCAGGCGTGCCGGCCTAGGACCTGAAGGAACTGGCGGCGCTGCTGAAGACCGACGCGAAGCTGCAATACAACTACGGCTCGACCGGCCCCGGCTCCGCGGTGCACGTGCTGGGCGAGGCGTTCAAGCGCGACGCCAAGGTGAACATGGAGCACGTCGGTTTCAAGGGCGCCGCGCCGCTGAAGCAGGAGATGCTCGCGGGCCGCATCCAGGTCGGCGGCGACCAGCTGTCGTCGTCGCTGGCCGAGATCAAGGCCGGTTCGCTGAAGGCGATCGCCACCACCGCGTCGAAGCGCATCCCCGCGCTGCCCGACGTGCCGACGGTGCGCGAACTCGGCTTCGCCAGCCTCGAACTGGAAGGCTGGAACGGCCTGTTCGCGCCGGCCGGAACGCCCAAGCCGGTGATCGAGCGGCTGCAGCGCGAAGTGGCCCTGGCCGTGAAGCATCCCGATGTCGCCAAGCGCCTCGTCGAGCTCGGCGCCGAACCGGTGGGCTCCTCGTCCGCGGACCAGGACGCGATCCTGCGCCGGCAGATGGAACAGTTCCGCCCCGTGATCCGCGAGATGAAGCTGGAGTGATGCGGCCGCGCCCGGCATAGTGCGGGCATGGCCTACCAACTGCACTATTGGCCGGGCATCCAGGGCCGCGGCGAGTTCGTGCGGCTCGCCCTCGAAGCCGCGGGCGCCGATTACGTCGACGTCGCCCGCGGCGATCCGCACGCGGGCGGGGGCCTGCCGGCGATGATGCATTTCCTCGAAGACGCCTCCGTGGCGCGCCCGCCCTTCGCCTGCCCCTTCCTCGTCGACGGCAAGACCGTCGTCGCGCAGACCGCGGCCATCCTGCTGTACCTCGGCCCGCGCCTGCGGCTGGTGCCCGCCGCCGAACGCGATCGCCTCTGGACGCACCAGATCCAGCTGACCATCGCCGACATGGTGGCGGAAGCGCACGACCTGCACCATCCCGTCGCGAGCGCGCTCTACTACGAGGACCAGAAGAAGGAGGCGCTGCGCCGCTCCGAGGACTTCCGCCGCCAGCGGCTGCCCAGGTTCCTCGGCTGGTTCGAGGCGATCCTGCAGCGCAACGCCGGCAATGCGCAGCGCGATCCGCCGCGGCTGGTCGGCGCGCGCCTCAGCTACGCCGACCTCTCGCTGTTCCAGCTGGTCGACGGCCTGCTGTACGCATTGCCGAAGGCGACGCGCCGCGTGCTGCGCCGCCTGCCGCACGTGCGCGCGCTGCATGCCGGCGTGCCGCGGCACAGGCGCCTCGCCGCCTACCTGTCGAGCGAACGGCGGCTGCCTTTCAACGAGGAAGGCATCTTCCGCCACTACCCCGAGCTCGACGGCTGAGCCTCGCCATTTCCGCGGAGCCATTGGCGACAACCCGGAGGCCGCGGATCGTTGGCATGCCTATACTCGCGCGTTCGCACGCCACCATGCCCACCGACGCCGTCCTCTTCGGACAGTTCCCCCTCATCGCTCCGCCGCACCGCCCCGCGCTCGCACAGGCCCTGGGCACGGCGCGCCGCATGCTGCTGCAGGCGGAGCCGATGCGGATGGTGCTCACGCACCTGGCCGGCACGGTGGAATCGCTCTTTCCGGGCAGCATCGCCTCCGTGCTGGTCCTCGACGGCGAAGGCCTGCTGCGCAACGGCGCATCGCCGAACCTGCCGGCGGACTACCTCGATGCCATCGACCGGATCAAGCCCGATCCGCGCGTGGGCACCTGTGCCGCGGCGGCGGCGACCGGCGAGGTGGTCCTGACGCCCGACTTTGCCGCCGACGACCGCTGGGCCGAACTGCGGCACCTGCCGATGGCGCTCGGGTTCGCGGGCGCGTGGAGCATGCCGATCAAGGACGCGGGCGGGCGGGTGCTGGGCACCTTCGGCACCTACTTCCGCGAACGGCGCGCGCCCACGCCGGAGGAGCAGCAGGTGGTCGGCCTGCTGGCGCCGTTCGCGGCCCAGGCGATCGGCGTGCGCGCGGCCTGAAGCGGCGCCTCAGCGGCGCGCCCAGCGCAGGAACAGCAACAGCAGGGCCAGCCCTTCGGCGGCGCCGGCCACCACGTCGCTGAGGTAATGCGCGCCGAGGTACACGCGGCTGGACGTGACCAGCAGCACCATCGCGATCGCAGCGCACACCGCGGCCCCCCGCCACCAGCGCGAACGCGCGTGGACGAACACCAGCGCGCACAGCATGCCGTAGAACACGGTGGAGGCCACCGCGTGGCCGCTCGGGAAGCTGAAGGTCGTGATCTGCACCAGCGGCTCGGCCAGCACCGGGCGCGGACGCGCGAACAGGTGCTTGAGCGCGACGTTGAGCAGCATGCCCGCGGGCACCACGGCGAGCAGGCGCAGGTCGCGCCACTGGCGGCGCCACGCGAGGACCATCGCCAGCAAGGCGGTGGCGGCGAGCAGCTTCGCCGTCTGGTGCGCATCCGACACGAACAGCATGACGGGCGTCAGCCAGGGCTGCCGATGCTGCGACAGCCAGGCCGTGATGTGCCCGTCCACGCGCGTGAGGGGTCCGGCCAGCAGCACCTGCGCCGCCAGGAAGAGGAGGACGGCGAGGCAGGCGGCCAGCGGGAACAGCGCCCGCGCCGGCGCCGCGCTCAGCCTCGCGGGAGCGTCGGATGCGGCCACTGCGGGACGGGGTCCAGGGGATGGTCGCGACCGGCTCGCAGCGCGGACGCGAAGGCCGGCAGCGTTTGCGTGGGGTCGTCGCCCAGGCCGCGCACGATGCACACGCCGTCGGTGCCGGTGCTGGCCGTCGCCTCCACTTCGCGCGGCGCGAGGATGCCGCCGATGGCGGTGACCGGCACGCCGGCGGCGCGGGACCACCAGGCCAGGTTGTCCAGGCCTTGCGGCACCCAGGGCATGTCCTTGGTGGTCGTCGGCCACACCGGGCCGCAGGCGATGTAGCGCGGCGACAGCGTGCGCGCCCGCGCCAGCTCCCACAGGCTGTGCGAGCTGATGCCCAGCGCCATGCCGCTCGCGCGCAGCCGTTCGCGGCCCTCGTCGCCCAGCCCCAGCAGGTCTTCCTGCCCGAGATGCACGCCGTAAGCGCCGAGCTCCTGCGCGATCTGCCAGTGGTCGTTGACGAACAGTTCGGCGCCGGCGCGCGTGCTGTCTTCGATCGCCTGGCGCACTTCCTCGCGCAGCAGCGCGTGCCACGCGGCATCGGGCGTGGCCGGTGTCTTGATCCGCAGTTGCACGGTGCGCGCGCCCGCGGCCAGCACCTGCCGCAGGCGCTGCGCCGTGTCGACGATGGCGTAGAGGTCCAGGCGTCTTGCACTGTTCACCGCGGCCGCGGCGCCCGGCGGCTCCTCGCCCCAGGACAGCAGCGGCAATGCGTAGGGCGCGCGCATCTTCGCGAGGATCAGCGCGTCGGCATCCACGAAGCCTCGCGCCAGAGCGTCGCGCAGGCGTTGCGCATCGACCGGATCGCCCGCCAGCCAGCCGCGCGCGTGCGGCGTCTCCAGCCAGTCGAGGTTCCCGCGCGCCTGCTGGATGCAAAGAGCATCGACGCCCTGCTCGCGCAGGCGCTGCGCCACCACCGGCGCCTCGGCCTGCAGGCCGGCACGCGCCTGCGCTTCGATCAGGGAAAGCAGCAAGGGTTCGCTCATGCCATCACCATCCCGCCGTCGACGAACAGCACCTGCCCGGTCATGAAGCCGCTCCAGGGCGAGGCAAGGAACAGCACCGGCCCGGCGACGTCCTCCGGCCGCGCGAGGCGGCGCAGCGGCGTGCTCGCCATCAGCGTCTCGCGGAACTGCGCGCGGGTGCCGCTGCTGCCTTCGGTGGGATACACGAGTCCCGGGGCGACGCAGTTGACGCGGATGCCGAAGGGCCCGAGCTCGCTGGCGAGGTTGCGGCTGAAGCCGACCAGCGCGGACTTGGCGGTGGTGTAGTCGTGGTAGGGCACCACCGGATTCTCGACGAGGTTCGACACCATGTTGACGATGCTGCCCTGCGCGCGGCGGCGAAAGTGCGGCAGCACGGCCTGGCAGAGATGGAAGGCGGCGCCGACCGAGCCGTCGAACTGCGCCTGGTAGTCGGCCCAGCGCGTGTCGGCGAAGCTGCTGCGCTGCTCGGGATCGAAGGCGTAGGTGCGGAAGGCGTTGTTGACCAGCACGTCGATGCGGCCGGCTTCGTCGACCACCTGCTGCACCAGCTGCGCGGCCACGTCGGGCTGCGTGACGTCGCCCTGCAGCGCGAAGGCATCGCCGCCCGCGCGCTGGCAGTCTTCCACCACCTGCGCGGCGGCTTGCGCGTTGCGCAGGTAGTTCACCGCCACCGTCGCCTGCTCGGCGGCAAAAGCGCGCGCGATCGCCGCGCCGATGCCGCGGCTCGCGCCGGTGACCAGCACCACTTGCCCGGCGAAGTTCATCCCGGCTGCCCCGCGCGGCCCGGCAGCAGGTCCGCGCTCACCACCTTGCGCACGTCCAGCGGCTTGCCGATGAGGCCCAGCTTGCGATAGGTGTCGGCCGCCGCCTGCAGCGTGGCCACGTCGAGCGTGCCGAGGCCGTCCCTGCGCGTGAGCTCGGAGACGGTCGCGGCGTTGCGCAGCTTGATGATCTCGAGGTTCAGGGCCGGATCGGTGCCGTCGATGGCGCGCTTGGCCGCCAGCTGCGCTGCTTCCTGCGGCTTGGCGATCATCCAGGCCGCCGCGTCGCGATAGCCGCGCAGGAAACGCTGCAGCGCGCCACGCCTGGCCTGGTAGACCTCCTCGCGCACCACGAACAGGTCGCTCGACATCGGCAGGAACTTGCCGACTTCCATCACGTTCACATCGGGCAGGCCGCGACGCCGGCCGATCAGCAGGCCGGTGTCGGTGGCCGCGGTGGCGTCGACCTGGCCTTGCATCAGCGGCGCGAAATTGAGCAGGCCGGTCACCACCACCGTCACGTCCGCCTCGGTGAGGCCGGCGCTGTGCAACAACACCTGCAGGCCCTGGCGCGTGCCGCTCGCGAGGCTGTACACGCCGATCTTCCTGCCCTTGAGCTGCGCGGGCCTGGTGATGCCGCTGCTCACCAGCGAGACCACGTTGAACACGTTCTGCGGATAGATGTCGTAGATCGCGCGCAGCTTCTCGCCCTTGTCCAGCGCGGAGAAGAAGGTGAGCGGATCGCTGAAGGCGACGTCGGCCTGGCCGCTCAGGATGTTGCGCAGCGCATCGGCGCTGCCGGCGCCGGGCAGGAACTGCAGGTCGATGCCCTGCGCCTTGTAGAAGCCCTTGTCCTCGTCGACCAGCAACGGCGTCATCTCGGTGATCGGCTTGTTCCAGGCGGCGACCGTGATGCGGTCGAGGCGGGAACCTTGCGCGTGGCCCGCGAAGGGCGTGGCGAGCAGGGCGGCGAGCGCGGTGCGGCGGCGGATGTCGTTCATCTCTTTTCCTCAGGTCGTACGGGTGAAGGGAAGCAGCAGGCGGCGCTCCAGCCACAGCGTGGCCCGGTAGGCGAGCATGCCCAGCGTGGCGATCAGCACGAGCACGGCGAACATCAGCGAGGTGTCCATCGTGCCCTGCGAAGCGATGACGAGCGCGCCCAGCCCCTGGCTCGCGCCGATGAACTCGCCGACCACGGCGCCCACCAGGGCGAGCACCACGGCGACGCGGAAGCCGGCAAGGATGGCGGGCAGCCCGGAGGGCAGCTTCAGCCGCCACAAGGTCTGCGCGCGGCTCGCGCCCAGCATGCGGAACAGCTCCAGCCGCTCCGGCGGCACCTGCTGCAGCGCGGTCAGCGTGTTCTCCAGCAGCGGGAAGAAGCAGATCAGCGCGGTGATCACGACGGTGGAGGTGATGCCGAAGCCGAACCACAGCACGAAGAGCGGCGCCAGCGCCAGCTTGGGGATCACCTGGCTGGCGACCACGTACGGCATCAGCAGGCGGCGCAGGCCGGCGTGCTCGCCCAGCGCCACGCCGGCGGCGAAGCCGAAGGCGCAGCCCGCGAGCACCCCCAGCAGCAGTTCGATCACGGTGGCGCGCAAGTGCGGCCAGAAGTAGCCGGAGGCGAGGCCGTTCCAGAGCGATCGGGCGACGGCGGAAGGCGGTGGCAGCACCAGCGCCGACAGCTTGAGCGCGCGGCAGGCGAACTCCCAGGCGAGCAAGAGCGCCGCGAGCAGCAGGAGCGATCCGAGGCGGGCCTTCATGCTGCAGCCGCCTCCAGGTGCAGTGCGGCGCGCACGCGTGCCGCGAGCTGGGCGAAGTCGGGGCGATAGCGCAGGCCGGCGTGGCGATCCGGCAAGTCGATCGCGATCTCCTGCGCGATGCGGCCGTCTTCGACCACGTCGACGCGATCGGCGAGGAACACGGCCTCGGCGATGTCGTGCGTCACGAACAGCACGGTGGTGCCTCGCTGCCGCGCCATCTGCAGCAAGTCGCGTTGCAGCTCCTCGCGGGTGATCGCATCCAGCGCGGCGAAGGGTTCGTCGAGCAGCAGCAGCGAGGGCTGCAGGATCAGCGCGCGAGCGAGCGCGACGCGGCTTTGCTGGCCGCCGGAGAGCTGGCGCGGGTACTTGCGGGCGTGGTCCGCGAGGCCGAGTTGCGCGAGCAGTTGCTCCGCGCGTTGCGCCTCTTCGGCCGTGGGGCGACGGTGCAACGTGACCGGCAGCAGCACGTTGTCGATCACGCGCTGCCATTCCAGCAGGTTGGGCGACTGGAAGACGAAGCCGATGTCCGGCAGGCCGCGTTCCTTCGCCCGCGAGCGGAACACCACTTCGCCGCGACCGGGCTGCAGCAGGCCGGCGGCGAGCTTCAGCAAGGTCGTCTTGCCACAGCCGCTGCGGCCGACGAGGCAATGGATGGCGCCCTCTTGCACTTCCAGGTTCGCGCCGGTCACCGTGGCTGGCCAGCCCGGAAAGGCGAAGTGGACATCGCGCAGGGACAGCAGGCTCATGGCCGCGGCTCCTGCGCATAGGGCGCCAGCAGGTCGGAGGCGCGTTCGGCGCCGGCTTCGATCTCCACCATGCGCACGAGGTCCAGCAGGTTGAAGCGGCCGTCGTGGTGCCAGCCGGCTTCGGGCGAAGTCATCGCGCCGAGCGCGCAGATGCGGGTGACGCCGGCGCGGCCCAGGGCCACGGAAAGATGCAGCAGCTCTTGCGGTTCCACCGCGACGCCGGCGGTCTGCAGGAACGCGGCATGCGGCGCCACCAGCGGAACGACGTCGTCGAGCCGGTCGATGGCGCAGACCAGGATGCCGCGGCCGCCGCCGGTGGGCGCGAGCGCTTGCGGCCGATCGCCGTAGGCGACGCTCCAGGCCGCGTGCGGATCGCCGATCACTTCGGCGCCTTCGCCGGCGAGTGCCTGCAGCTCGCGCGACTGCCGCCAGCCCGCGAGCGCCGCGGCTTCCTCCAGCGCCAGCGCGCGGCGCGGAAAGCGCTGCTGCAGGTTGGCGAGCTCGGCCGCGAGGTACTGCGCAAAGTCGCGCGGCGCCACCTTCGCGCCGCGCTGCACGAAGAACTGGTGCGGCGAATAGCAGCCCTGCTGCTCGTAGCGCACAATGTCGTGGGCGGCGAGACGCGCGGTGGCGGGCGCGCGCTGCGCATCCAGCGCCGCGCGGCCGATCACGCCGAATCCCAGCTTGTGCCCGTAACCGAGGAAGCGCGTGGTGACCGGCACCTGCGCGCGCAACTGCGCGATCGCCTCGTTGCCGCCGTAGGCCAGCACGGTGTCGGCTTCGCGGAACACGGCCCGCGCGCTGTCCTCGTCGCCGCCCTTCCACCAGACGATGGCGATGCAGTCGGCCAGCGGCGGATGCACCTCGGCCAGCAGCCGCGCCATCAGCGTCGCGAACACCGGCTCCGCGCTGGGCAGCTTGCCGACGGTGCCGGCCTTCACCAGCAGGCCGCACGCGAGGCTCCACAGCGGCAGCGCCGGCACGTTGCCCGCCCAGCTGTGCACCAGCAGGCCGGGACCGAAGGCGCGCACCAGGCCGCCCTTCAGCGCGGGCTGGAATTCGTCCAGCACCTTGGGATTGGGGAAGTCCTCGGCGACGAAGCGGTGCAGCTGCGGCGCACGGAAGGTCTGCAGGAAGCCATTGAGCCCCAGCTTCACCATCTCGGGGTCGTAGCCGCTGATCGCGGGCAGGAGACGTTCGGCTTCGCGCCGGTACGGGTCTTGCGGATCGAGCAGGCGCGCGATGGCTGCATCGACGATCTCGACGATGCGCGAGACCGGCAGCGTCTTCAACTCGCGCTCGCCGGCTTCCTTCACGCGACGCGCAAGGGCCTGCAACTGCGCCGGCTGCAGCACGGGAACGCGGACGGCCAGCGGACCGAACGCGAGCGTGTGCCACGCCACGTCCTTGTCCTGCAGTCCCGGCAGGTGGCCGGCGGTCCAGGGCGGGTTCATGGCTTCGTGGCCTGCAGGAACTCCTGCACCGCGAGCGAGCAGCCCTTGGCCTGCGCGCCCTCGGCGCGCCCGAGCAGCAGGAAGCCGCCGTCCACGGCGACCCCGACGTCCTCGGTGAGGATGCTGGTGACGGAGTTGAAATTGGCCAGGTCGCAATGCACCAGGATGCCGCGCTCGCCGCGCGACACGTCGCGACCGGTGAGCGGGTCCACCATGCGCGAGCGGATCCAGTGCGGGCCGGACTTCACCGAAGGCACGACGGCATTGCCATCGTCGTACAGCTGCGAGCTCAGCTCCGTCATGCCGTACATGTTGATGCAGCGCTCGCGCGGCACGCCGAAGGTGGCGGCCAGCCGCACGTAGAACTCTTCCAGCGGCAGCTCGCGCGACTGGCTCTTGTAGCCGCCGGTATCCAGGATGCGGCTGCCGGAAGGCAAGGCGAAGCGTTCGCCCGACGCCGCGAGTTCGTCCATGAGGTGCACGAAGCTCCAGCTCGCGCCGAGGATCGCGCAGGGCTCGGCGCTGCGCTCGGCGGCGCGCAGCATCTCGCGCAGGCCTGCCGCGTCCAGGCCGTCGCGGTTCACGTACCAGCGGCTGTCGGGCGTGCCGAAGTCTCGCACCGCCATCGCGAGGTAATGCGCGAGGGAGGAGTTGGGCATCTCCTGTTCGTCGGGGAACAGGATGCCCATGCGCAGCCGCTGGCTGCCTTGCATGAAGCGCTGGGCGAAGTTGCGCGTCATCGAGGCGTCCCACACCGCGATGGTCGGGTGGTAGTGCCGGCCTTTCACGTCGCCGCGGGTGGTGCCGCTGGTCATGAACACACGCTCGGCGCTGTCGGCCGGCGTGCAGCTGAGGGTGACTTCCTTGAAGGCGGCGATCGGCACGGCCGGAATGTCGCGCCAGCTCTTCACGGTGCGCGGCGTGGCGCCGCGCAACTGGCAGAAGCGCTTGTAGGCCGCGTTGTTCGCGTGCTGCTCCGCGAACAGGCGCAGCGCCAGTGCTTCGAACTCCGCGTCGGTGCAGCCGTCCTGCGCGAGGAAGGCGAGCACGGCGTCGACGATCTCGCGGTTCATCGCAGCGGCAGCAGTTGCATGGGCTGCGGTGCGTGGCCGTGGTTCAGCGGCCCGCTGCCGCCGCCGGTGCGCACGCGGGCCCCGGCTTCCAGCGCGCCACGCACGAAGACGCGGGCGCGTTCCACGGCGGTCGGCAGGTCCGCCTCGAGCGCAAGGTGGCTCGCGATGGCACTCGAGAGCGTGCAGCCGGTGCCGTGCGTGTTGGGACTCGCGATGCGCGGGGCGCGCATCCACAGCGGCTGCGCGCCGCGCGCGAGCAGCAGGTCGCTGACGGTGTCGCCGGGAAGGTGGCCGCCCTTGAGCAGCACGGCGTTGGCGCCGCGCTCCAGCAGCTCGCGCGCCGCGGCTTCCATGCCGGCCTCGTCGTTCAGCGGCCGCTTCACGAGCAGCGCGGCCTCGTCGAGATTGGGCGTGACGACCGCAGCCAGCGGGAACAGCTCGCGCACCAGCACGTCGATGGCTGGTTCGTCGATCAGCACGGCGCCGCTGGTGGCGATCATCACCGGATCGAGCACCACCTTGCGCAGGCCGTGCCGCTGCAGGCTGCCGGCCACGGCGCGCACGGTATCGGCGGAATGCAGCATGCCGATCTTGACGGCGTCGATGCCGATGTCCTCGACGACCGCGTCGATCTGGTCGGTGAGGATGTCCAGCGGGACGGCGTGGATGGAACGCACGCCGAGGGTGTTCTGCGCGGTCAGCGCCGTGATGGCGGTCATGCCGAAGCAGCCGAGCGCGGCGAAGGTCTTCAGGTCGGCCTGGATGCCGGCCCCGCCGCCGCTGTCGGATCCTGCGATGGACAGGACCCGCGGGTAACGGAACGCTGCGGATGAATTCAAGGGAGCTCCTTCGCGAGCGAGATACGGGTGCTCCGAAGGGTTCGCCCCTGGCCCCGCCTGGGGGTCAGGTTCGCAGCTCTCCTTCCGCCGGTCTGAACCGGTTCAAGTTCGCGGGTCTGGATCTCAGCACGCGAAAACCGCGTACACCCCGGAGCTGGGCGGATTGTGACACAGGGGGCGGGGGCGTGCTCGTGACCTTTCTGTGAGCGGGGTTCGCTCCGGATTGGTATTGAGGCGGTGCTGTTGCACCGCTTCCCGCTTTGAGCATCGGGGCGCGTCGCGTCAGGCGGTGCGCGGTGTGGCCCCGCTGGGGCGGCGTCCCCCTCGCCTTCGGCTCCGGGGGCAAACCTGAAAGTCGGATCCCGGCGCCGCCACGCGAAGAACTCCTCTGGAGTTTGCCCGCGCGCGGGCAAACTCCAGACTCGAACAGCTTCGCGAGCCAGAAACGTACGCACGGCTCGATACGCGCTACGCGCTCTCGTAGCCGCGCTGGTCCGCCTGCCCGGTCCTCGCAGGCGCCATGCCTTCATGCGCGACCCCGGCCCCGCCCGCACGGGGGCTGGCAGCAGGGCAGGGTGGTGGCGCATTGATTCGTTGCCATCGCCACCGCCACGGCCATGACCAGGGCCGTAGGGTGGGCAAGCTCGCTTGCCCACCGTTTCCCCGTGGGCCGTCATGGTGGGCAAGCAAAGCTTGCCCACCCTACAGGGATCACGACTTGCTCGATCAAGCAGAGCTCTCGGCGTCGCGGCAGGCGGTGCGCGGTGTGGGCCCGCATCACGGGGCGAGCGCCTGAAAGTCGGATCCCGGCGCCGGGATCCGACTTTAAGGTTTGCCCCCGGAGCCGAAGGCGAG